>NZ_CM178970.1:0-60000 GCF_058725515.1 Nitratireductor sp. WH36-1
ATGCAAAGCGGCGCTGAAAGGGAAGTTTCGGGGGGATTTTCTTTTCAAGAGCAGATGTCTCAGAAGGACACTGAGACCAAAGAAGCAGGCAACAGCGACAGCAAGGCAGGACCTTCCGACGCAGTATTCGAGCGCGTTAAAACGCAGCTCCGTGCACGTCTGGGCAGTGAGGTCTACTCCAGCTGGTTCGGTCGTATGAAGCTCATGGAAGCCTCCAAGGGCTCCGTGCGCATCTCGGTGCCGACCGCCTTCCTGCGCTCTTGGATCAACGGGCATTATCTGGACCTCATTACCGAGCTCTGGAAGAAAGAATCGCCAGACACGCTGAAGGTGGAGATCGTCGTACGCACGGCAACGCGCAATGTACGCACCTCCCAGGACAGCAAGCCGGCGGCAGCGCGCAAGGTTTCGACCCGGCCGCAGACCGCACTGGCCACGGGAACGCTTTCGGCGAACCCGGCCGCACGGTCCGCTCCCGCGCAGATGCCGGACCTTGAGGGACGCTCCAACATTCTGGGGTCTCCTCTCGATAGCCGGTACACGTTTGAATCCCTCATCGAGGGCACATCCAACCGCGTGGCATGCGCGGCGGCGCGCACTGTTGCGGAATCCGATTCCAATGCAGTTCGCTTCAACCCGCTGTTTCTCCACGCATCCGTCGGCCTCGGCAAGACGCACATGCTGCAGGCAATCGCCGCAGAATCGCTGCGCCGCAAGCCGCAGGCCCGTGTCGTCTACCTGACGGCGGAATACTTCATGTGGCGCTTCGCAACCGCGATCCGCGACAACAATGCGCTGACCCTGAAGGAGCAGCTGCGCGACATCGATCTTCTCATCATCGATGACATGCAGTTCCTGCAGGGCAAGTCGATCCAGAACGAGTTCTGCCATCTCCTGAACATGCTGCTCGACAGCGCCCGTCAGGTGGTGGTGGCCGCAGACCGGCCGCCCTCAGAGCTGGAATCGCTTGAGCCGCGCGTGAAGTCGCGCCTCAATGGCGGCGTTTCGCTGGAGATTGGCGCACCGGATTTCGCCATGCGCCTTTCGATCCTGAAGCAGCGCCTTGAGAGCGCGCAGGCCGAGGACGCATCGCTGGATATCCCGGAGGAGATACTGGTCCATGTCGCACGTTCCGTGACCGGCAGCGGCCGCGAACTGGAAGGCGCGTTCAACCAGCTTCTGTTCCGCCACTCCTTCGAGCCGCAGATCACCATTGACCGGATCGACGAGATCCTCGGCCATGTGTGCCGTGCAGGCGAGCCCAAGCGTGTGCGCATCGAGGACATCCAGCGCATCGTCGCACGGCACTACAACGTGTCGAAGACGGAGCTTCTGTCCAACCGCCGCACGCGGACCATCGTGAAACCGCGCCAGGTGGCCATGTACCTCTCCAAGGTCATGACGCCGCGCTCGCTGCCCGAGATCGGCCGCCGCTTCGGCGGGCGTGACCACACGACGGTGCTGCATGCGGTGCGCAAGATCGAGGGTCTGACCGATGGCGACAGGCAGCTTGCACAGGAGATCGAACTCCTGAAGCGCCTGATCAGCGACCAGGCTTAACCGGACAGGCCGGCAGGTTTTCGAGCCTGCCGGCATTTTCCTTTTGGAGCGCCGCCGCCAGCCGGGAAGGCGCTCTTTTGTTCCCGGCAGGGGGCGCATCGCAGCCAGGGCGGCGCGGCGCAACGCCGCCAGGAGCCTTCTTTTCCCCAGAATGCGCGGCGAACGAGCGCGTAAGCCCATGACAGGCTTGCGTTTCCCGTTGATTTCCTGTCATTTTGGGTCAAATCAAGCCTGTTCACGGCTGTCCTGGACATGCGTCATGTTTGCCGGGCTATTCTTCATTCAAGTGAGATTGATTGGTCATGCGTGTTATTCTGGAACGCTCCACCCTTTTGAAGTCCCTGAACCATGTTCATCGCGTGGTGGAGCGCCGCAACACCATCCCGATTCTGTCCAACGTGCTTCTGAGCGCTGACGGCGCGAGCCTGCAATTGAAGGCGACCGACCTCGACCTCGAAGTGACCGAGGCTGCGAGCGCGACAATCGAGCAGGCCGGCGCGACGACCGTGCCCGCGCACCTGCTCTACGACATCGTGCGCAAGCTGCCGGACGGCGCAGAGGTGATGCTGAAGACGGACGAAGACGGCAATGCCATGTCGGTGATGGCCGGACGTTCCAGCTTCCGCCTCCAGTGCCTGCCGCAGTCTGACTTCCCCGAGCTTTCCGCCGGCAATTTCTCGCACATCTTCCGCCTCGACTCGGCGGATCTGAAGGCGCTGATCGAGAAGACGCAGTTCGCCATCTCCACCGAGGAGACGCGCTATTATCTGAACGGTATCTTCCTGCACACGATCGAGTCCGAGGGCAGCCTCAAGCTGCGCTCCGTGGCAACCGACGGACACCGCCTTGCACGCGCCGAGATGGAAGCGCCGGCCGGCTCCGAAGGCATGCCGGGCATCATCATCCCGCGCAAGACCGTGGGTGAGCTGCAGAAGCTGGTGGACGCGCCTGACGTGGCCGTGACGGTTGAGCTTTCGGACACGAAGATCCGCTTCACAATCGGCAGCGTGATCCTGACTTCGAAGCTGATCGACGGCACCTTCCCCGACTATCAGCGCGTGATCCCGACCGGCAATGACAAGCAGCTGGTGATCGACCGCCAGACCTTCGCTTCTGCCGTGGACCGCGTTTCGACCATCTCATCCGAGCGCGGCCGCGCCGTGAAGCTGACCATCGCCGAGGGCCAGGTGACGCTCACCGTCAACAACCCGGATTCGGGCTCGGCAACGGAAGAGCTGGCGGCGGATTACGAATCCGACCCCATCGAGATCGGCTTCAACGCCCGCTATCTTCTGGATGTGGCGGCGCAGCTTTCGGGTGGCAATGCACGCTTCCTCCTGGCCGATGCCGGTTCGCCGACCCTCGTGCAGGATGAAGGCGACGAAAGCACGCTCTACGTTCTGATGCCGATGCGCGTCTAGGCGTCGATGGCTCTCCCTTGGTCGAGCAGACATCCGGCAGGCAGCCCGTAGCCCAGGTTCACGTAACCAGGCTCAGCCTGACCGACTTCCGCAATTATCACGCCCTGGCGCTGGATCTCGCGCCGGGCGCCGTGGTTTTGACCGGCGAGAACGGCGCCGGCAAGACGAACCTGCTCGAAGCCGTTTCCTTCCTCTCCCCCGGCCGTGGCCTGCGCCGCGCCAAGTTCGACGATGTTGCGCGCGTGGGCGCTGAAACGGGCTTTGCCATCCATGCAAGGCTTGAAGGGCCTTTCGGCGAATGCGAGATCGGCACCGGCACTGCCGGAATGCAGCCGGGCGCTGAAACCGGCCGCCGCCTGCGCATCAATGGCGAAACCGCGCGAACCGCCGACGCCATGCTCGAATGGGTGCGCGTTCTGTGGCTGACACCGGCCATGGATGCGCTGTTCACCGGGCCTGCCGGCGACCGCCGCCGCTTTCTCGACCGTCTCGTTCTGGCCATCGACCCGGCCCATGGCCGTCGCGCGCTCGACTATGAGAAGGCAATGCGCGCGCGCAATCGCCTTCTGTCGGAGGATTCGCGCGATGCCGGCTGGTTCGACGCCATCGAGACCCAGATGGCCGAAACCGGCGTGGCGATTGCAGCGGCCCGCGCCGAGATGGTGCGCCTTCTGGCGGCGATGAATGAGCGCCTGCCCGCCGATGGCCCCTTCCCCACCGCCGAGATTGCGCTCGAAGGCACGATTGATGCGGAGATCGGCCGGAACGCCGCCGTGGATGTCGAGGAAATGTTCCGCCGGCTCCTGCGCGACCACCGCCCGCGCGACCGCGCTGCCGGGCGCACGCTGGAAGGCCCGCACCGCAGCGAGCTTCTGGTGCGCCACGTCCCCAAGGACATGCCCGCCGCACGCTGTTCCACCGGCGAGCAGAAGGCGCTTCTCGTGGGGCTGATTCTCGCTCATGCGCGCCTGACCGGCGAGCTTTCGGGCAGCGCGCCCATCCTTCTGCTGGACGAGATCTCCGCGCATTTCGACCCGGACCGGCGGGCAGCGCTCTTCTCGATTCTGGAAGAGCTGAACTGTCAGGCCTTCATGACCGGCACGGAGGCAAGCCTGTTCTCGGCCATCGAAGGCCGCGCGCAGTTTTTCTCCGTATCGGCCGGCGCGATCCACGAACCACGCTGACACCCTCTCTCCTGCCGGATAAGATCGCCGCATGACCGAGACAACCACATCCTCCGCCGCCCTTTCCGACACCGAGCTGGAGCGCTATGCCCGCCATATCGTTCTGCCGGAGATCGGCGGCGCCGGGCAGCAGAAGCTCAAGAAGGCACGGGTTCTGGTGATCGGCGCAGGTGGGCTCGGCGCACCGGTTCTGAGCTATCTGGCGGCTGCCGGCATCGGCACGCTGGGGGTGATCGACGACGACACAGTGTCGCTCTCCAACCTGCAGCGTCAGGTGATCCACGACACGGGCAGTGTCGGCATGGAGAAGGTGGAGAGCGCCCGGGCAAGCATTCTTCGCATCAACCCGCATGTGACGGTCGAAACGCATGTGAAGCGGCTTGATGCGGAGAATGCCGCCGGCATCATCGCCGCCTATGACATCGTGGTGGACGGCTCGGACAATTTCGCCACGCGCTACCTTCTGGCCGACACATGCGCGGCGGTGGAACGCCCGCTCGTGACGGCGGCGGTGGGCCGCTTCGACGGGTCGCTGACCGTGCTCAAGCCCTTCGAGCGGGACGGCGACGGCAACCCGCTGCCGGGCTATCGCGACCTCTTTCCCGAACCGCCGCCGGCGGGACTGGTGCCAGGCTGCGCGGAAGCCGGCATTGTCGGCGCGCTGACCGGCGTGATGGGAACGCTGGAGGCGATGGAGGTGATCAAGCTGATCACCGGAGCGGGTGAACCGCTGATCGGCCGCCTGCTGCTTTACGATGCGCTGGCAGCCCGTTTTGAAACCGTAAAATACCGGCGGCGTGCGGGCTGAGATTACCGCTTACCCGTTGCAATGCTGCATTGATGCCCTGCGTGGTTCGACAAGCTCACCATGAGGGACGGGGGCTGTATAGAGGGGCGGTAGAGTTCCCCGAGCCTCCGAACCAGGTTTCCTGCAAGGCACACCCGTCCCTCATGGTGAGCTTGTCGAACCACGCACCACGCGACGGTCAGGAAACCTTGGGCAAACGAAATCGCTGCGCGGCGAGCACCACGCAGTGATCAAGCCCACAAGGCAATGAGTCGTCTGCTCAGACGTTTTTCGGCAGAACCCGGTCCGGCGGGCGGTGACCATCGAAGAAGGTGCGGATGTTGATGATGACCTTCTCGCCCATGTCGATGCGACCCTCGATGGTCGCCGAGCCCATATGCGGCAGAATCACGATCTTGTTCTTCTTCGCGAGCTTGAGAAGCTTGGGATTGACCGACGGCTCATGCTCGAAGACGTCGAGCCCTGCGCCTGCCAGCTTGCCCTCTTCGACCAGGCGGATCAGCGCATCCTCATCCACCACATCGCCGCGGGCCGTGTTCACCAGATAGGCGCGCGGCTGCATCAGCTCCAGCCGGCGCGCCGACAGGAGATGGAAGGTTGCAGGCGTTGAAGGGCAGTTGACGGAGATGATGTCCATGCGGGCCAGCATCTGGTCGAGGCTGTCCCAATAGGTTGCCTCCAGTTCGTCTTCGATGGCCGGGGAAACCCGCTGACGGTTGTGATAATGGATCGACAGACCGAACGCCTTTGCGCGCCGCGCCACGGCGGTGCCGACGCGACCCATGCCGACAATGCCGAGACGCTTGCCCCAGATGCGGTGCCCCAGCATCCATGTGGGCGACCAGCCATCCCACTTGCCGCCGCTGCGCAGAACCTCTGCGCCCTCGGTCAGGCGGCGCGGCACGGCGAGCATGAGCGCCATGGTCATGTCGGCCGTGTCTTCGTTGAGAACATTGGGCGTGTTGGTGACGGTGATGCCCTTCCTGGCGGCGGCCACCACATCGACATTGTCGACGCCATTGCCGAAATTGGCGATCAGCTTGAGCTGGTCGCCGGCCTGCGCGATGAGGGCGGCGTCGATCCGGTCCGTGATCGTGGGAACAAGAACGTCGGCTTCCTTGACCGCAGCCACCAGTTCGGGCTGCGTCATCCGCCTGTCGTCGAGATTGAGGCGCGCGTCGAACAGTTCGCGCATGCGCGTTTCGACCTGATCCGGCAGCTTGCGGGTGATGACGACGAGAGGCTTCTTCCTGACGGTCATATGGTCTCCAAAATAACGCCCTGTTGATACCTCTTTAACCAAGATACGCGACACTGCAATGCCGAGCCGGGCTGCCTTCTCTCTATCAAGCGGTGGCGGCCAAGACAAAGAAAAAGGGTGGAAGCGCTCGTTCCGCCAGAACAAGGTTACCGGGAGTTCCGCAATGCCGGCCAACGCGCCATTCCGTTCACTGTTTGCAGCCCTTGCCGTCGCCATGCTGGTTGCGACGCCAATGACGACACATGCACAGGCAAACACTGAACCGAATGAGAAGGTCGGCCCGAGCGGGCTGCCCCTGCCCCGTTTCGTCAGCCTGAAATCGAGCCGCGTGAACATGCGCGTCGGCCCCGGGCTGAGCTACGCGGTGAACTGGATGTACATGAAGTCCGGTCTGCCGATGGAGATCATCCAGGAATACGACAACTGGCGGCGCGTGCGCGACGCCGATGGCGCGGAAGGCTGGATCAACCAGGCGCTGCTTTCAGGCCGCCGCACGGCCATCGCGGCCCCGTGGTTCAAGGGCAAGGAAGCCGATATCGAACTGCGCGCCGACCCGCAGGAAGACGCGCGCCTCGTGGCCCATATCGAGCCCGGCGCGATCGGCTCCATCAAGCTCTGCAACGGAGACTGGTGCGAAATGGAATTCGCCGGTTATTCGGGCTGGGTGAACCAGTCGCAGATCTGGGGCGCCTATCCCGGCGAAACGATCAAGGATTGATCGCGGGCGGCGAAAGCCGCAGCCTCAGAATATCGGACTGAAAAGTAAACGCAGGGGGGGCTGGCGCGTCCTTCGTGCATCCGGCTGGATGCACGGCGATCCAGAGCGTTCCCGCTCTTCCTGAAATTGCAAAAACGCTCGAGTGTTTTGTTTTTGCGCAATTCCGGACGGAAAACCGGTTCCCACTTTTCCTGGAATTGCTCTAGTGGCGCTTGCGGCGCAGTCTCACAACGATATCGACATTCGCGATTTCCATACCTTCCGGCGGTTCGGGAAGGTTGCGGACCTCGACGCCACGCGAGGGAATGTCGAACACCGTCTCGTCTTCCTCGAAGAAGAAGTGATGGTGATCGGACACATTGGTGTCGAAATAGGTGCGTGCGCCTTCCACCTGAACGATGCGCAGCATGCCCGCCTCGGTGAACTGGTGCAGCGTGTTGTAGACGGTGGCAAGCGAAACGGAGAAGCCGGCATGCTGGGCTTCCTCATGCAGCGCCTCGGCCGAGACATGGCGGTCACCGGAGGCGAAGAGGAGATCGGCAAGCGCGATGCGCTGGCGTGTCGGGCGCAGGCCCGCATTCCTCAAACGCTCTTCCAGCGTGACGTTCTGTCCTTCGTTCGAGATAGACAATGAAACCGTCCGTCTTTCCTGTTGCATGAGCCCCGGATTGTATTTCCCGGCTCTGGCTGCAGCATTTTCTTCATCCGACATATATTCGCTCCATTCAAAGCGATCAATAGCGGCAGTTTTTCGGGGGCAGTCATGGCCGGTTTTGCAAATTCCCACAACGGCTGTTTCCAGCAAGAAACAAGCTGTGATAGGGAGAGCGCACAATGACAAGAAAGGTTTCGGCACGACCGGACCATGGACGGGATGGCTTTTGATGGCGCAAACGAAGAACAGCTACGACTACGAAGATCTCCTGGCCTGCGGCCGGGGTGAACTTTTTGGACCCGGCAACGCCCAGTTGCCTGCTCCGCCCATGTTGATGTTCGACCGCATCACCGACATTCAGGAAGAGGGCGGTGAGTTCGGAAAGGGCTATGCCCGCGCCGAGTTCGACATCAAGCCGGACCTCTGGTTCTTCCCCTGCCACTTCATCGGCAACCCGGTGATGCCTGGCTGCCTTGGCCTCGACGCCATGTGGCAGCTGACCGGCTTCTACCTCGGCTGGCTTGGCTTACCCGGCAAGGGCATGGCGCTCTCCACCGGTGAAGTGAAGTTCAAGGGCATGGTCACGCCTGACGTGAAGAAGGTCGAATACGGCATCGACTTCAAGCGGGTGATGAAGGGCCGCCTCGTGCTCGGCATCGCTGATGGCTGGCTCAAGGCCGATGGCGAACAGATCTACAAGGCAACCGACCTGCGCGTCGGCCTGGCCAAGCAGGAAGCCTGATTTTCAATCACTGACTGGCGGCCGACGTTCGGCCCAAGGAGAGCATCATGAGACGTGTCGTCGTCACCGGTCTCGGAATCGTATCCTCGATTGGCAACGACGCAGACGAGGTAACCGCCTCGCTGCGCGATGCGAAATCGGGCATTTCGTTCTCGGAAGATTTCGCCGAACACGGCTTCCGTTGCCAGGTATGGGGCGCACCGACGCTCGATCCGGCTGAGGTCGTCGACCGCCGCGCCATGCGCTTCCTCTCGAAGGGCGGCGCATGGAACCACGTGGCCATGGAGCAGGCGATTGCCGACTCCGGCCTCGAGGAAGGCGACATCACCAACGAGCGCACCGGCATCATCATGGGTTCGGGCGGTCCGTCCACCCGCACCATCTTTGAAGCCGCGCAGACGACCATCGAAAAGGGCTCGCCCAAGCGCATCGGGCCGTTCGCCGTGCCGAAGGCCATGTCTTCCACGGCGTCGGCGACGCTCGCCACCTGGTTCAAGATCCACGGCGTGAACTACTCGATCTCGTCGGCCTGCTCGACCTCCGCACACTGCATCGGCAATGCGGCGGAATTGATCCAGTGGGGCAAGCAGGACATCATGTTCGCCGGCGGCCACGAAGATCTCGACTGGACCATGTCGAACCTCTTCGACGCCATGGGCGCCATGTCCTCCAAGCACAACGACACGCCGGCCACGGCCTCGCGTGCCTATGACGCGACGCGTGACGGCTTCGTCATCGCTGGCGGCGCGGGCGTTCTGGTTCTGGAAGAGCTCGAGCACGCCAAGGCGCGCGGTGCGAAGATCTATGCCGAGCTGACCGGCTATGGCGCGACCTCCGACGGTTTCGACATGGTTGCTCCTTCGGGTGAAGGCGCGGTGCGCTGCATGAAGCAGGCGCTCTCCACGGTGACCGGCGATGTCGATTACATCAACACGCATGGCACGGCGACGCCGGTGGGCGATTCCCGCGAGATCGAAGCGATCCGCCAGGTGTTCGGCGACAAGATCCCGCACATCGCATCGACCAAGTCGCTGACCGGTCACTCGCTCGGCGGCGCAGGCGCACAGGAATCGATCTATTCCATCCTGATGATGCAGGCAGGCTTCATCGGCGAGAGCGCGCACATCACCGAGCTCGACCCCGAGTTCGAGGGTGCGCCGATCGTGCGCAAGCGCATCGACAACGCCAAGATCGACACTGTGCTTTCCAACTCCTTCGGCTTTGGCGGCACCAACGCCACGCTGGTTTTCCAGCGCTACGCAGGTTGAGATAAGGTCCATGGACGGTTTGATGAAGGGTAAGCGCGGCCTCATTATGGGGGTCGCCAACGACCATTCGATTGCCTGGGGCATTGCCAAGAAGCTTGCCGAACAGGGCGCGGAGCTTGCCTTCACCTATCAGGGCGATGCTTTTGGCCGCCGTGTGAAGCCGCTGGCCGAGAAAGTGAACTCCAAGCTGCTCTTCCCGTGCGACGTGGAAGACAGCGCTTCCATCAATTCCGTCTTCGACGGTCTGAAGGAAGAGTGGGGTTCTCTCGACTTCATCGTTCACGCGATCGGTTTCTCCGACCGCAACGAGCTGAAGGGCCTCTACGCCAACACCACGCGCGAGAACTTCGTGCGCACCATGGTGATCTCCTGCTATTCCTTCACGGAAGTTGCCCGCAAGGCGGCTGAAATGATGGACAATGGCGGGCAGATGCTGACGCTGACCTATGCGGGTTCCACCCGCGTCATGCCCAATTACAACGTGATGGGCGTGGCCAAGGCCGGTCTTGAGGCAAGCGTGCGGTATCTGGCGAGCGACTACGGCCCGCGCAACATCCGCGTCAACGCGATCTCGGCAGGCCCGGTGCGCACCCTGGCCGGTGCCGGCATCTCCGACGCCCGCTACATGTTCTCCTACCAGCAGCGCAATGCGCCGCTGCGGCGCACTGTGGTGATCGACGAGATCGGCGGATCGGCGCTTTACCTCCTGTCCGACCTGTCGTCCGGCGTGACCGGCGAAATCCACTATGTGGATTCCGGCTACAACACCGTTTCCATGCCCACCATGGAAGAGCTGAAGCGGATCAGCGCCGCCACCGGCGACGACTGAACCGGATCAGACCGGCCCGCTACTTGCGGGCCCACAAAACCTTGAACACCGTATCGCGGCGCAGCTCACCCTGTGCCGCGAAATGCTTTTGGAGGCTCTCTTCATAGGGGAGCTGCCTGTTGGCGACGAGGAACAGCCGCCCGCGCGGCTTGAGCGCCTTTGCCGCCGCCGCGATCATCGCATGGCCCATATCGGGCTCCGCAGCCCGGCTGCGATGGAAAGGCGGGTTCATCAGGATCACGTCATAGCGCTCGTTCACCGGCTCTCCCAGAAGGTCCTGCCAGAAGAAGCGCGCCGGCATCTGCGGCGCCCTTGCGGCCATGTTGCGGCGGGCCGCCTCCAGAGACGCGTGATGCGCCTCATAGAGATCGATACTCTTCACCTCCGGTGCGCGCTCGGCCGCGGCAACGGAAAGATAGCCCCAGCCGGCCGCGAAATCAGCTATCGCGCCTGACAGATTGTCCGGCAGGCATTCAACGAGAAGCGCCGAGCCCGGATCAATGCCGTCATCGGAAAAGCCGCCGGCTGCGGTGGCGAAACCGTCCGCCTCGCTGTCGCCGGCGCTCAGCTCGGCCATCAGCGCAGGCTCCAGCCGCTCAGGCCGGCGCAACCAGAACACGACACCATGATGCTTGGAGGCATGATCCTCAAGCTCCACCAGCGACGCCATGCGCTTGCGCACGCTGCCGCCCCCGTCTTTCTTGGCGCAGGCCGCAATGATGAGCGCGCCGGCGCGCGTCCGGTTCAAAGCCTCGGCAAGGCGCTGTTCGTTCTCACGCCGGTGCCTGCCAAGCAGGACAAGCGCCATGTCATAGCCCTCGCCCACCGGCTCCGGCTCCACGGTCACACCAGCCTGGCTGAGCGCCAGATAGTCGGGCCGATAGCCCTGAATGGCCGTGAGACTTCCCGAGAAGTCGGATGGCAGCAACAGGCCGCCCGGTGCGCCCAGAAAAAGCACACGCTCCCCCTCGCCCGGCGGATCGATCAGCCCGCGCTCGAATGGAAACAGAAGGGTGGCAAGCGGTGTGTCGGTCATGGATGCGGTTCCGGATATGAAAACGGGCGCGACCTCAATGGCCGCGCCCGCATGTTGGTTCAGAAGGGAAGCGGGATCAGCCCTCGGCGTCCTCGGCCTCTTCCTTCTTCTTCTCGCGGACGATTTCCTTGCCCGTCTCCTGGTCGACGACCTTCATGGAGAGGCGAACCTTGCCGCGCTCATCGAAGCCCATCAGCTTCACGAACACCTTGTCGCCTTCCTTGACGACATCGGTGGTCTTGCCAACGCGCTCCTGCGCGAGCTGCGAGATGTGCACCAGACCGTCGCGCGGACCGAAGAAGTTCACGAATGCGCCGAAGTCGGCGGTCTTGACGACCGTGCCTTCGTAGATCTCGCCCACTTCCGGCTCTGCCGTGATGGAGTGGATCCACTTCTTCGCTGCTTCGATTTCCTTGGCGTTGGAAGAAGCGATCTTCACGGTGCCGTCGTCCTCGATGTTGATCTTGGCGCCGGTCTTCTCGACGATCTCGCGGATCACCTTGCCGCCGGAACCGATCACGTCGCGGATCTTGTCGGTCGGGATCTGCATGACCTCGATGCGCGGCGCGAATTCACCCAGCTCACCACGGCTCTCGGAAAGGGCCTTGGCCATCTCGCCGAGAATGTGCAGACGGCCGTCCTTGGCCTGGTCGAGGGCGATCTGCATGATCTCCTCGGTGATGCCATCGATCTTGATGTCCATCTGGAGCGAGGTGATGCCCTCATCCGTGCCGGCGACCTTGAAGTCCATGTCGCCGAGGTGATCTTCGTCACCCAGGATGTCGGAGAGAACGGCGAAGCGCTCGTCTTCCTTGATCAGGCCCATGGCGATGCCGGCAACCGGCTTTGCCAGCGGCACGCCGGCGTCCATGAGGGCCAGCGAGGTGCCGCAGACGGTTGCCATGGAGGACGAACCGTTGGACTCGGTGACCTCGGAAACGACGCGCAGCGTGTAGGGGAACTGGTCCGCTTCCGGCAGCATCGGGTGGATGGCGCGCCATGCGAGCTTGCCATGACCGATCTCACGACGGCCGGGCGAACCCATGCGGCCCGTCTCACCCACGGAGTAGGGCGGGAAGTTGTAGTGCAGGAGGAAAGCCTCCTTGTAGGTGCCGGTGAGCGAGTCGATGAACTGCTCGTCTTCGCCGGTGCCCAGCGTTGCAACCACGAGGGCCTGCGTCTCACCACGGGTGAAGAGCGCGGAACCGTGCGTGCGCGGCAGAAGACCTGCCTGGGCTGCGATCGGGCGAACCGTCTTCAGGTCGCGTCCGTCGATGCGGCCGCCGGTGTCGAGGATGTTCCAGCGAACGATCTTGCCCTGCAGGCTCTTGAAGACCGTGTTGACCTGCTCGGCCGACCACTTGGTCTCTTCCTCGCCTTCCGGCAGGAGCGTCTCTTTCACCTTCGCCTTGGCGGCGTCAACGGCGTCGTAGCGCTTCTGCTTGTCGGTGATCTTGTAGGCTTCGCGCAGATCGCTTTCGACGATCTTGAGCATCTCGCCTTCGAGCTCGGAGAGATCCGGCGGCGTGAAGTCGCGGGGTTCCTTGGCTGCAACTTCGGCGAGCTTGATGACCGCGTCGATGACCGGCTGGAAGTTCTTGTGGCCGAACATGACGGCGCCGAGCATGACGTCCTCGGGGAGCTGCTGAGCTTCCGATTCCACCATCAGAACGGCATCGCCCGTACCGGCGACGACGAGGTCGAGCTTGGTCTCTTCCATCTCGTCGACATGCGGGTTGAGGACGTACTCACCACCGATGTAGCCAACGCGCGCTGCGCCGATCGGGCCCATGAAGGGAACGCCGGAGAGCGTGAGCGCTGCGGAAACGGCAACCATGGCGACGATGTCCGGATCATTCTCCAGATCGTGCTGCAGCACGGTGGCGATGACCTGCGTGTCGTTCTTGTAGCCATCGACGAAGAGCGGGCGGATCGGGCGGTCGATCAGACGGGAGACCAGCGTCTCCTTCTCGCTCGGACGGCCTTCGCGCTTGAAGTAGCCACCCGGGATCTTGCCGGCGGCAAAGGTCTTTTCCTGATAGTTGACGGTCAGCGGGAAGAAGTCGAAGCCCGGCTTCGGCTCTTTCGCGGAAACGACGGTTGCGAGAACAACGGTCTCGCCATAGGTGGCGAGCACTGCGCCGTCTGCCTGACGGGCAATCTGGCCGGTCTCAAGAATGAGCGGACGACCGCCCCATTCGATCTCAACTTTGTGGTGCTTGAACATATCTTGTCCTTTTGCGCCGAAGGGTGCGCCAACGCCTGGCTGCGCGTCTCTCCGGCTCTGCTTCGTTGTCGGACGAGCCACGGGCAAGACAACGGGAGGCTTGGGTTTGGCCGGCTCTGTGCCGCAAGCATCCTGCAATCCTGCCCCATGACCTGTCCATTAGGGCCTCGGCTATCCGGTCTTGCAGGCATGAGATGGCGGCAAAGCCGCCGTCGCAATCATGCCTGGCCGGAGCCGTGAGACATGCAAATCTTTCGCATGCCCAAATGAGACCGGCGGACACCCCTTGGTATCCGCCGGCCAAATCAGCTTAGCGCCGCAGTCCGAGCTTCTCGATCAGCGTCTTGTAGCGGCCTTCGTCCTTCTTCTTCAGATAGTCCAGAAGACGGCGACGCTGGGAGACGAGCTTCAGGAGGCCACGACGGGAGTGGTTGTCCTTCTTGTGGTCCTTGAAGTGCTCGGTGAGGTTCTTGATCCGCTCGGTCAGAATAGCGACCTGGACTTCCGGAGAACCCGTGTCGCCCTGAACGGTGGCAAATTCTTTCAGCAAATCCTGTTTGCGCTCTGCAGTAATCGACATCGGCTTCCTTTCTGGAATTTAGGGAAAAGGGTCGCCCTCAGCCGGGATGTCGTCCAGCCGGGGCCATTCAACAATGCGCACTCAAGGCGCAATGATGGCTGGCATATAGGCGAAATCGCATGCGATTACCAGCCCAAACATTGTCCGTTGCGCCGCCGCTCAGCCCGCCGCTCAGCCCTGGGGCTCCTCGCCGCGCGCCGCTTTGGTGAGATCCGGCTCGAGCCTGTCGACCGGAATCTTGAACACGCATTCCAGCCCGTCACGGTGGAAGACACGTGAAATCTCCGCGTCCAGCGTACCGCCCACCATGCGATCGATGATCTCCGTGCCGAAACCGCGACGGTTTGTGCGCCGGCGCGCCCGCGCCACATGTTCACGCCAGTTGATGACCAGCATGTCGTCCCTGATTTTCCAGGTGATGTCGAGACGCCCGTCATTGTTCGAAAACGCACCATACTTGGCGGCGTTGGTCGCCAGTTCGTGCACGGCAAGACCAATAGTCTGGGCCGGCTGGTTTGCGAGACGGAATTTCGGACCGTTCATCGTCAGGCGATCAGGGCTGTCGGGGCGGAACGGATCGACCTGCACCGACAGAAGTTCATGGAGTTCCACGCCGGCCGCACCGCCGGCGATGAGCAGATCGGTGGAGCGCGCCAGACCGTACAGGCGCTTCTGGAACGCATCCTGGAAACCGGCGAAGGTGCGCGAACTGCGCGCCGTCTGCTTGGCCATGGACGAAACCACGGTGAGCTGGTTCTTCGAGCGATGCGCCACCTCGCGCATGAGAAGACGGATCTCGTTTTCCGCCTGCTCTCGGTCAAGCGCGGCTTCGGCAAGTGCGGAGGACACGGTTGCGACCTCGGCAATCGGATATTCGATGGCGTGGACCGGTTCGCCCGCCCCCAGCCGTCGCGCATCACGCGCAAGCCGGCGCACCGGCCCGGCGATCTGCCGACCGAGAAGCCATGCCGCGAATGCGCCGATGGCGATGACCAGAAGACCGCCAGCCAGAAGCATGCGCAGCGAATAGCGCATGGGCTCCTCGATCGTCGTGGTGGAGGCCCAGACCACGGATTTCCAGCCGCTGAAGCCCGATTCATCGATGATCGTGATATAGGTGCCGCCCTCCCGGCCCTCTGCTGGCTCCGCCTCGCGGTAGATGCCATCGCCCTCCAGATCCAGGAAGAACGGCTTCCCGACCTCCGAAGACATGAAGGACGAAGCGACCACGGTGTTGTTCTTGTCCACCACCGAGGCGTTCCAGCCGCCACGCAGCATCTGCTGGGACAGCACGTCCGTCAGCGTATCCGCATAGCGCGTCATGACGAGCGTGCGCGGTGGTCCGGAATCGGGAAAGAACGGCTTGACCACCTTGAAGCTCCACTTGCCGGCGAGCTTGCCGAACAGAACGCCCGAGGTGACCGTGGCCTTGCCCTTCAATGCCGCCTCGGCGACCAGAGGATCATCAAAGGGCTGCAAAGCCTCGCCAAACGGCACATTCGTGTTGAGGAGTGGTTTGAAGTTTTCGTCCAGCACGCGCAGGTTGGAGCCACTGCCCGCCAGGGCAAGCTTGGCGCGGTAGTAAAAGTCCTCCATGTCGCCCTCGGTCAGCGACGGCGTGGTGGAGAGGACGCGCAGCGTGGTGTTCATACCGCTCAATTCGCGGTCCACCGCCTCGGCGATGGAACCGGCCATGGCTTCGGCCAGTGTCGTCACCACTTCGCGCTGTGCTTCATTGTTGCGTTGAAGCAGAACGACCGAAACCCCGATCGCGGGGATGATGGTGACCGCGATCAGGAGGAACAGAAAGAAGCTGATTGGTTTGGGACCTGAGACAAACGCCCCTATGCGCTCAGACAGTGTTCCCCGAGACGCGCTATCCGTTGACTGCATGCAATTCGCCCGACCCTAGCCTTGTTTGTGTACACAATGCACGAAACGGCCAAGGGTTGCGCGGCGAATTGCAGAAATCGTTCTGTTGCCGGATTGAGATCGGCGTGGTCGGGCCCCGACAGCTTCAGGCGGCGAAAACGCGCTTCGGCTTGAACATGCCGGCCTCGACGGCGCCAAGCGCCACAAGGCGTCCGCGGGCGCTTGCCCAGGCTTCGGGCGCTTCCACCGGCGCATCGCGTCCGCGCACGATCACCGGATTGCCGAGCCTGAGACGCGCTGCGGCGTCATCCGTGACGGCAACTTCCGGCAGCCCTTCGAGCGCCGTTGCAATGTCGAGAAGATAGGCGTCGAGCGCTGCAAAGTCGCCAGCCTCGCGGTCGCAGTCTTCCAGCGCTTCCTCAAGAGCTTCCAGCGTGACGAGCTGTTCGTCCACGAACGGATAGACCTCGGTACGGCGCAGTTCGGCGATGTGGCCGTAGCAACCCAGATCGCGCCCCATGTCGCGTGCGAGGCTGCGCACATAGGTGCCCTTGCCGCATTCGACCTCGAAAACCGCCTCATCCGGCGTGAACGAAACCAGGTCCAGCCGGCCGATCTCGATTTCGCGCGCGGCGATTTCCACCGTCTCGCCTTCGCGGGCAAGATCGTAAGCACGCTCGCCGCCGATCTTCACTGCGGAATATTGAGGCGGCGTCTGCATGATGATGCCGGTGTAGTTCGGCAGAAGCGCGCGCACGGCCTCTTCGGTCGGGCGCTCGTCGGATGTCTGGGTGACCGGACCCTCAAGATCGTCGGTGGAGCGCTCCTCGCCCCAGGCAACCTTGAAGCGATAGACCTTCGCGCCGTCCATGACGAAGGGAACGGTCTTGGTCGCATCGCCAAGCGCGATGGGCAGCATGCCGGAAGCCAGCGGATCGAGCGTGCCTGCATGGCCCGCTTTCTCCGCATTGAACAACCACTTGATCTTCGAAACGGCGTTGGTGGACCCCATATTGGCTGTCTTGTCCAGGATCAGCCAGCCATTGATACGACGTCCCTTTCGCTTACCGCGTCGCGCCATCAAAGATCATCCTCATTGCCGTCGTCGTCCCCCAGGTCGCGGGCCACTTCCGGCGACTTCAGAAGGCGATCGATCTTGTTGAAATTCTCGAAACTGTCATCCACCCGGAACCGCAGCTCCGGCATGTATTTCATCTGCCGCAGGGCCGGGGTGATACGGCCGCGAATGTAGCGCGCATGGCGGTTGAGCGCCGCGACGACCACATCCTTGTCGGCAGCGCCCAGCGGCGAAACATAGGCCGTGGCGATCTTGAGGTCCGGCGACATGCGCACCTCGGAAACCGAAATCACCGTATTGGCGAGCGCATCGTCGCTGACATCGCCGCGTTGCAGCGCCTGCGAGATTGCATGACGGACCTGCTCGCCGACGCGGAGCTGGCGTTGTGAGGGAGCGGAAGACGGCATGGAGCACCTTCTTGCGGGGAAAGCCCTATTGTATCCGCATCGCGGATATCGGCAAATTATGAAAGCGGAACGTCAGACGCCGGAATGAGAGATGGGGCATCAAGTGCCCCATCTTCCACGTTCCAAACGTACGCGCACCAGAGCATCGGACCGAAAAGTGAAAACCGGTTTTCGGCAGTTCCGATGCTCCATCAACAATCCGGATCGTCCTTTGTGCGTCCGGATGGACGCACGACGACCTAGAGCGAGCGCGTGACCATCTCGACGCGATAGGCCTCGATGACATCGCCGGGGCGAATGTCTTCGTAGTTCTCGAACGCCATGCCGCATTCCTGACCGGCAGGCACTTCGGAAACCTCGTCCTTGAAGCGCTTGAGCGTCTTCAGCTTGCCTTCGTGGATCACCACGCTGTCGCGGATGAGACGCACGCCGGCGCCACGCTCGACCTTGCCTTCGGTGACACGGCAACCGGCAACCTTGCCGACCTTCGTGACGTTGAAGGTTTCCAGGATCTCGGCGTTGCCGAGGAAGGTCTCGCGACGCTCCGGCGACAGAAGGCCGGACATGGCCGCTTTGATGTCATCCACGAGGTCGTAGATGATGTTGTAGTAGCGGATCTCGATGCCTGCATCCTCGGCTGCGTCGCGCGCCTGCTTGTTGGCGCGAACGTTGAAGCCGATGATCGCGGCGCCCGAGGTCTCGGCCAGCGACACGTCGCTTTCCGTGATCGCGCCGGCACCCGAGTGAACGATGCGTGCGCGAACCTCGTCGGTGCCCAGCTTGTCGAGCGCGCCGGCAATGGCTTCGATGGAGCCCTGCACGTCGCCCTTGACGATGAGCGGGAACTCTTTCAGGCCCGTGTCCTGCAGCTGCGACATCATCTGCTCGAGCGAACCGCGCTGACCCGCCTGGCGGGCAACGGACTTCTCGCGCGCCAGACGCTGGCGGTATTCGGAGATCTCGCGGGCGCGGGCTTCGCTCTCGACAACCGCAATGCGGTCACCGGCCTGCGGCGGGCCCTGAAGCCCCAGAACCTCAACCGGCATGGAGGGCGGAGCTTCCTTCACCTGGTCGCCATGATCGTCGATCAGCGCACGCACACGGCCCCACTCATTGCCGGCAACAATGATGTCGCCGGTCTTGAGCGTGCCGGCCTGCACCAGCACGGTGGCGACCGAGCCACGACCGCGGTCGAGCTTGGCTTCGATGACGACGCCTTCGGCGGAGCGATCCGGGTTGGCCTTGAGTTCCAGAACCTCGGACTGCAGCAGAACGGCTTCGAGCAGCTTGTCGAGGTTGGTTCCCTTGACGGCGGAGACCTCGACATCGAGGACTTCACCACCCATGGATTCCACGAACACCTCGTGCTGCAGCAGCTCGGTGCGGACCTTGTTCGGGTCTGCTTCCGGCTTGTCGACCTTGTTGATGGCAACAATGATCGGAACGCCGGCAGCCTTGGCGTGATTGATGGACTCGATGGTCTGCGGCATCACGCTGTCGTCAGCCGCCACCACGAGGATGGCGATGTCGGTGGCTTCCGCACCACGGGCGCGCATCGCGGTAAAGGCGGCGTGACCGGGCGTATCGATGAAGGTGATCTTCTGACCGTCCTGCTCGACCTGGTATGCGCCGATATGCTGGGTGATGCCACCGGCTTCGCCCGAAACGACGTTCGCCTTGCGGATCGCGTCGAGAAGCGAGGTCTTGCCGTGGTCGACGTGGCCCATGATGGTCACGACCGGCGGACGCGACTTCAGGTCCTCGGTCTTGTCCTCAATGTTGAAGAGGCCCTCTTCCACATCGGACTCGGCAACGCGCTTCACGGTGTGGCCAAACTCCTCGGCCACCAGCTCGGCGGTGTCAGCGTCGATCACGTCGCCGGGCTTCAACATCTGGCCCTGCTTCATGAAGAACTTGATCACGTCCACGGCGCGCTCGGCCATACGCTGGGCGAGTTCCTGAATGGTGATCGTCTCGGGAACAACCACCTCGCGGGCAATCTTCTCACGCGGCTCCTGATGCTGGGCGCGCTTGAACTTCTCCTGGCGGCGACGCATCGAGGAGAGCGAACGTCCGCGCGTCTCGCCATCGTCGGAAAGCGCGCGATTGAGCGTGAGCTTGCCACGACGGCGCTGATCGTCGGTGCGCGGCTTTGCAGGCGTGCGCGGAGCCTCAACCTTGGGCGCGGCGCGCTTGATCGGCGTGCCCTTGCTCTTGGAGCGGGCGTCGCCATCGTCGCTCGGCGCGGGGGCGGGCGTCGCCTCTGCGGCGGGAGCCGGCGGTGCGCGGCGGCTGGCTTCTTCCTCTGCGCGACGACGCGCTTCGGCTTCGGCCTTGAGACGCTCTTCTTCTTCGGCCTGGCGGCGTGCGGACTCTGCCCGCTCGCGCTCACGGCGCTCTTCTTCTTCTGCCCGGCGCTTGGCGTCCTCGGCAGCGCGCTTGCGCTCCTCGGCCTCACGAACCTTGGAATCCTGAAGGGCGCGACGGCGCGCTTCCAGCTCTTCCTTGGAGAGTTCGTTCAGAACCACACCGGAACGGTTGCCGCCCTGCGGCGGACGCGGACGCTCACGATGGCGCTGCGGCGCAGGCTTGGGCGCAGCCGGCTTCGGCTTTGCCGCCGCCGGAGTCGGGGCCGGTGCGGGTGTCGGCGCCGGAGCCGCCTCGCCGCGTTCGTCAGGCCGCGAGAACTTTCGCTTCTTCGTCTCGACGACGACAGACTTGGAGCGTCCATGCGAGAAGCTCTGGCGCACGGTGCCCTGCTCAACGGAGGGCCGCTTCAGCGTCAGTGTTTTCTTCTTCTCGACGCTCAGCGTCTTGTCGTCACCGGTTTTCGTATCCGTCATTCCACATCCTCTGCGGTGCCCAGTGCAACCGCTGCCGGTTTGTCCGCGCTTTCGCCTCGAAAAGTCCCGAGCGCATTTACGCGTTTCAGCGCCGCCTTGCCCGCGTCCCGCCCGAACACGGCAGCATGTATCACATTTGTGGCTCCCAATGCCAAACTCATTTCTTCTTCGGAAAAGAGTTTGTAAGCCGGTATCGCTGGTCCGCCCATATGAACCACCGCGCGTCGGGCAGCGGTGATCTTGCGAACCCCGTCATGCGAGCCTTCGCGGGCATGCAACACGCCATAGGCCTTGCCACTGCGCACCGAAGCCTCAACCTTCGCCGCACCCAATGCCACGGCTCCGGCCTTGCGCGCAAGCCCAAGAGAGCCGAGAGCGGCTTTTGAGAGCAATTCATCGACCAGAGCGCCGAGATTATCTGGCGGTCTGACCGAAGTTTTCAAGGCGCGGGCGAAAAGGTTCTTCTCCGCTGCCTTGTCGACATGGGCGCGGTCAGCAGTGACCCAGCACCCGCGTCCCGGTAGATTGCGCTTCAGATCGGGAACGACCATGCCGTCCGGGCCCGCGACGAACCGGATCAGGTCCTCCGCAGGTCGCGCCTCGCGCGAGACAATGCATTTGCGGTCGTTCATGTCTTCCACGATATCTCCAGAACATCCTGCTAACGCGCATCGCAGCGCGGCTCCACAGGACCACGATCAAACAGGTTTGCAGAGCGCGCTGCATGTGTCACGGGGACCGTCACGCGCTCTGCAGCCATCATATCAGGCCTCTGCGCCTTCTGCCTTCTCGGGCGCTTCCGCACCCTCGACGGCAGCTTCTTCAGCGCCTTCCACTGCCTCGGCCTCAACCTCAGCAGAGGCTTCTGCCTCTTCCTCAGCCTCGGTCACGAGGTCTTCCTCGGAAATCCAGCCCATCTTCAGACGGGCGGCCACAACCATCTGCTCGGCCTCGGCGCGCGAAACGTCGAACTTGGACAGAACGCCCGGCTCGAATTTGGTCTCGCCGTCCTTACGCTCTTTCCAGCCAACCAGATCGTCGACGGCGTAGCCTGCGAAGTCCTCGATGGTCTTCACGTCGTCTTCGCCGACGGCAACCATCATCGCGGTGGTGATGCCCGGGATCTCCCGCAGCTCGTCCTCAACGCCCAGCTCCTTGCGCTTGGCGTCGAACTCGGCCTCGATGCGCTCGAGATATTCGCGGGCGCGCATCTGGATCTCTTCGGCTGTTTCCTCATCGAAGCCATCGATGGAGGCAATCTCGCCGGAGTCCACGTAAGCCACTTCCTCGACGCTGCTGAAGCCTTCGGAAGCGAGCACCTGGCCAACCATCTCGTCGACGTTGAGCGCATCCATGAAGAGCGACGAACGCTCGGTGAATTCCTTCTGGCGACGGCCCGACTCTTCTTCCTCGGTCAGGATGTCGATGTCCCAGCCGGTGAGCTGCGACGCCAGGCGCACGTTCTGACCGCGGCGGCCAATGGCCAGCGAAAGCTGGTCGTCCGGCACCACAACCTCGATGCGCTCTGCGTCCTCATCCAGCACCACCTTGGCGACTTCGGCCGGCTGCAGTGCGTTGACGATGAAGGAAGCGGCGTTCTCGTTCCACGGAATGATATCGATCTTCTCGCCCTGAAGCTCGCCGACAACCGCCTGAACGCGGCTACCACGCATACCCACACAGGCGCCGACCGGATCGATCGAGGAATCGTGGCTGATGACCGCGATCTTCGCGCGCGAGCCCGGATCGCGGGCCACCGAACGGATCTCGATGATGCCGTCGTAGATTTCCGGCACTTCCATGGTGAAGAGCTTCGCCATGAACTGCGGATGCGTGCGCGACAGGAAGATCTGCGGGCCGCGCTGCTCGCGCCGCACGTCATAGACATAGGCGCGGACGCGGTCGCCATATTTGAAGATTTCGCGGGGGATCAGCTCGTCGCGACGGATGATCGCTTCGCCACGGCCCAGATCGACGATGACATTGCCATATTCGACGCGCTTGACGGTGCCGTTGACGATCTCGCCGATGCGATCCTTGTACTCGTCATACTGACGGTCGCGCTCGGCCTCGCGCACCTTCTGCACGATCACCTGCTTGGCGGACTGTGCGGCGATGCGGCCGAAATCCATGGGCGGAAGCTGCTCGGCGAGGAAATCGCCGGGCTGTGCGTCCGGATTGCGCGTGCGGGCATCGCGCATGGAAATCTCGCGTGCCGGCTCTTCGACATTCTCGACGACTTCCATCAGGCGCTGCAGCTTCATCTCACCCGTCTGCGGGTTGATGTCGGCGCGGATATTGGTCTCCTGACCATAGCGCGACCGCGCGGCCTTCTGGATGGCATCGGCCATGGCGGCGATGACGATCTGCTTGTCGATGGACTTCTCGCGGGCCACCGCGTCGGCGATCTGGAGAAGCTCCAGCCTGTTCGCACTGACTGCCATATCACTCTCCTTCGGCGTGGGTTCCGGGTTCTTCGTCCCCGGCCGGCTCAGTTGCGTCTTGTTTGGCGGACCGCTGCGCGGCCCTTTCCGATGCGGAAGGGCGGCGATTGCGCTTGCGCTCGCGGCGCTCTTCCTTTTCCTGCTTCAGGGCGTCGCGCACCAGATCGTCCGTCAGGACAAGCCGTGCCTCGGCAATCGCCTCAAAGGGGATACCAAAGAGGACATCCTCGTCCCCATCTTCCTCGACCGTTTCCGGCTCGATCGTCACGGTTTCCTCGTCGTTCTCGACGATGAAGCCGCGGAAGCGCTTGCGCCCGTCGAGCAGGATCGAGGTTTCGATTTTGACCAGATGCCCTTCACCCGAAGCGAAATCTTCCTTGCGCACCAGCGGGCGGTCGATGCCCGGCGAAGAGATCTCAAGCTGATAGGCCGTATCGATGGGATCTTCCACATCAAGCACGGGCGAAAGCGCCCGGCTGACTTCCTCGCAATCCTCGACGGTCATCGTGCCGTCGGGCCGCTCGGCCATGATCTGCAGCGTCGCACCGTCCTGCGCGGTCATGCGGACGCGCACCAGACGATAGCCGATTGCCCCAAGAACAGGGATGATGATCGCAGCAACGCGCGCCTCGATTCCGCTTTCGCGGATCAGCCGATCATCGTCGTTCCTGTCTTCTGAAATTGCCGTCATCCAACCTCCGGACGGTCGTATCTAACAAAAAAGAGCGGGACCGGCGGGACCCACTCTCCGTCATATCGACCAAGAATTTGAATTTCATATAGCCGAGACGCTGCTTCTTTTCAAGGCCCGCGCTGCATTTGCCGGCGCGCTGCTGGCAACCCGGCGCGCAATTGTTGCGCCGCACAAATGCATAGCAGCCCTGCCGTAACGTCGGTTCCCAAATCTCCGGCTGCGGCCTAACTATGCTGCATCGCACAATTGAAGGAGCAGAGAGATGTCCGCACGCAGCTTCGTGTCTGGAATCGGTGAATTTTTCGGCGTTATTGAAAGCGCGGTCGCCGTGTCGTCCGCAGTCCGCAATCGCCGTCGCGCACCGGATGCCGATTTGCGCCGTCTCGGCATTGATCCCGAGCAGTTTTACGCCACGCGCAACCGTTAAGAATGCGGCCGTTCAGGCCTGTTACCTTCTGCTAGAGCATTTCCGCTTTTTGTTGAAACGCGAAAATGCCCTGACTCATTGTCTTTACGCAATTCCGGACGGAAAACCGGTTCCCACTTTTCCTGGAATTGCTGCCGGTCAGGCGACACCACCTGACGGCACAATGCTCACGGGCCTGAGAATGGCCCAGCCTAGACCCTGAGAAAAGTGAGATAGGCAGGCGTTCTGCCCTCACGGATGGCTTTCGCCTCGTAACGCGTTCCCGGCCAGCCTTCATAGGGCTCGCGCCAGTCATCCGCACTCTGCGCCAGCCAGGTGAAAGCCGGATGCGCATCGCAGTGCAGCAAGGTCCAGTCGACATAGGTGTCGATATCGGACGCAAACCGGAACCGGCCACCGGGTTTCAGCACGCGTGCGAACCGGTCCAGATTGAGCGGGTTCACGAACCGCCGCTTCCAGTGCTTCTTCTTCGGCCACGGGTCGGGATAAAGCAGATCGATCCCGCTTATGGACGCCTCGGGAAGCCAGTCCAGAAGCTCCGTCGCGTCATCATTGTAAATCCGCAGATTGGACGGTACGCCGCCGGCCTCATCGACCGCCGAGGCCAGCTTGGCCATGCCGTTGACGAAGGGCTCCACACCGATGAAACCGCTCTGCGGATGACGCGCCAGCTCGCTAAGCAGGTGCTCGCCACCGCCGAAACCGATCTCCAGCCGCACATTTTCGACCGAACCGGGAAACAGCGCCCGCACATCGGCAGGCGCCGCCTCACCCAGATCGATCAATGCGCCGTCCAGAAGGGCGGCAAGGGCTGCGTCCTGCCTGGGACGCAGCCGCTTTCCGTGACGACGGCCGAAAAAGGCTTCCGTTGATCGTGTGCGCCGTTCTTCAGCCATGTGTCGTTCCGAAAAATCCAGCAAAAGCCGCCTTAAGCGGCTTTTGCGACTGCCTGCTTGAGAGCCTTCACCAGATCGGTGCGCTCCCAGGAGAACGAACCGTCACGCCCTGCCTTGCGACCGAAATGGCCATAGGCTGCGGTCTTGGCGTAGATCGGGCGGTTCAGGTCGAGATGACGGCGAATGCCGCTCGGCGACAGATCCATCACCTCACGGATTGCCACTTCCAGCTCCTCCTCGGAGACGCGGCCTGTGCCATGCAGGTCCACATAGACCGACAGGGGCTGGGCAACGCCGATGGCGTAGGAAAGCTGGATGGTGCAACGCTCGGCAAGATTGGCCGCAACGACATTCTTCGCCAGGTAACGCGCGGCGTAAGCTGCGGAACGGTCCACCTTGGTGGTGTCCTTGCCGGAGAACGCGCCGCCGCCATGGGGCGCTGCGCCGCCATAGGTGTCGACGATGATCTTGCGGCCGGTGAGACCTGCATCGCCGTCCGGGCCGCCAATGACGAACTTGCCGGTCGGGTTGATGTACCAGTTGCAGTCAGCCGCAATCTCGATGCCGCCGGAAGAAAGCGCCTCATGAATGTAAGGCTCGACGACTTCACGCACCTTGGCGCTGTTCCAGGAAGGATCGAGATGCTGGGTGGACAGAACGATTTCCGTCACTTCCTTGGGCATGCCATCCACGTAACGGACGGTAACCTGCGCCTTCGCATCCGGGCCAAGCTTGCCGGCATCGCCTTCACCCGCCTTGCGGGCATCGGCCAGAAGCTGAAGGATCTTGTGCGAATAGTAGATCGGCGCCGGCATCAGGTCCGGCGTCTCGCGGCAGGCGTAACCGAACATGATGCCCTGGTCGCCAGCGCCTTCTTCGCCCTGACGGTCGGCGGCATTGTCGACGCCCTGGCCGATGTCGGGAGACTGGCCGTGCAGCAGCACGTCGATCTTCGCGGTCTTCCAGTGAAAACCGTCCTGCTCATAGCCAATGGCGCGGATTGCGCGGCGCGCAGCCGAACGGAAGCGCGACGGGTTGATCAGCGGATTGCCCTGGGAATCCGTGGCGATCTCGCCGGTCTGCTTGTCCCGCTTGAGCAGCGTCTCGGGGACGCGAACCTCACCGGCGATCACGACGCGGTTGGTCGTGGCCAGCGTTTCGCACGCAACACGGACCTTCCACGGATCCATGCCGCACTTCTTGGCTTCCCGATAGACCAGATCGACGATCTCGTCCGAGATGCGATCACACACCTTGTCCGGATGGCCTTCGGAAACGGATTCACTTGTAAAGAGATAGTTCTTGCGCGCCACGGGTATCCCCTCTGAGAAGAAGCCGGTCAATATGCCGGCAACAGGCGCCCCCTGTTAGCCAAGCTCTGCCTCAAACGTCAAGCAAAACGGCGGTCACACGAGTCAAAACGGGAAGTGGACATACGCCCACTCCCCGCACCTGGGTCGTGATCAATCCATCGAACTGTTTGAATGGATGAGATCGAGCCTGGCTCAATCCTGGTTTTCGGTGGCCAGAACCTTGACGAGGTCAATGACCCGCCGGCGGACCTTGGGGTCCGAAATTTTCACGAAAGCACGATTCAGCTGAACGCCTTCGCTGCTGTTGAGGAAGTCTACAACGAAGTCGGCGCTCTCCTCGCCCATGCCCTTCGCGGACTCTGTGTCTTCGCCCGGTGCGCCCTCAAAGAAAAACGACACCGGCGCGCTTAAGACCGAAGCAATGGCCTGAAGCCGGCTGGCGCCGACGCGGTTTGTGCCCTTCTCGTATTTCTGAATTTGTTGAAACGTTATGCCCAGACTCTCGCCAAGTTTCTCCTGACTCATACCAAGCATGTTTCTACGAAGCCTGATCCGACCACCAACATGAATATCGATCGGATTCGGTTTTTTCTTGTTTTTGTTCATCACTTCCCTCGCCATCCGGCACGGGGTTGCCATTGACCGACGTACAAGCCCAATTCACAGAGCCCCAAGCCTGCGAAAATCGAACTACGATGTAGTCGGCTTATCCACTATGCGTAGCTGGAAGGGGCGATGTCAATTCGCCCTCAGCCGTCGAACAATACTTGACATCAAAAGCACGAACCCAAAACCAAACGCGATAAACAGCCAGTTGGTTCCCGGCTTTAAAAATTTAAATTGATTATTTCTATCGAGGGGGACCGCGACGTCCATAACACCGACGACATTGAGGTCGAATGCATCGACTATACGGCCCGTTGAATCCACCACGGCCGAGATGCCTGAATTGGCTGAACGCACCAGGGGAACGCCGTTTTCGATGGCGCGCAGGCGTGCCTGGCGGAAGTGCTGATAGGGCCCCGGCGACACGCCGAACCATGCATCATTGGTGACGTTCAGAAGGACATCCGCCTTCTCTGCAGCGCCATCGACAAGCCACGGAAAAATGATTTCATAGCAAACAAAAGGTAAAGCATTAACATCCGAATTGAGCGAGATCGCGTGCCGGGATCCGCCGGCGGTAAACGGCCCTGCCGACTGCACGAGCTCTTCAATTCCAAGCTTATTCAACAAGTTGGCGAGCGGCACATACTCGCCGAACGGCACCAGATGGACCTTGTCGACCGCATCGAGGATCGAACCGTCCGGCCCGATCGCCACCACTGAATTGTAGTAACGCGTCGCGGCCAGCGTTTCGCCCGGCTCCGAGCGCACCGCCCCCGTGATCAGCATCTGCCCCTCGTCCAGAAGGTCGCCCAGTTCCGCCAGCGCTTCGGGGCGATCGGTGAACAGGAAAGGCACCGCGGTCTCGGGCCAGATGATGACGCTTGGCTTTGGCGCACCGTCGATTGCAGGCTGACGGGACAGGCTCAGCAGCAGATCGAAGATGCGCGCCTGCTCCTCGGCGTCCCATTTCTCGGTCTGCATTATTGACGGCTGGACCATGCGAACGGCGATGGTCTTCTCGGCATCACTGGCAGTAGAAAGACTTATGTATCCATAGACCAAATGCATAGCGACAAGACCAATCGCAATACTCATTCCGACGAAGAGATGACGTCGCGTGCCAAGCAATGCGGGCATGGAAAATACAAGGACTGAAAGAAAATTCATCCCGGCTAATCCGACCAGCTTAGCCGATTGCATCGTCAGCAAAGTCGGCATGGCGGCATAACCAATTGCATGCCACGGAAAGCCCGTCAGGACGACGCTTCTAATCCATTCGATGACGCCGAAAGCAAAGGCGAGAGCAACGAGCCTGAAAATTCCGTCCGACCAGAATGATCGCGCAAGCGCTGCAGCCAATCCGTAAAAGACAGCAAGAACTGCCGGCAGTCCGACGACAGCAAACGGCAAGAGCCAGGCAAAGTTCTCTGCTTCGACCAGCAATGCATTGCCGATCCACCAGAGCCCGAACAGAAAATAGCCGAAGCCGAACCACCAACCGATTTTGAATGCCGGTAGCAGCCGCGCCAGAAGCCCCCGACCGTCGCCAACCGCGCCATCGAGAAGCCAGACAAGAATCGGGAAAGAAACAAAGCAGGCGGCGAAAAAATCAAACGGCGGCTGCGCAAATGCAGCCAGCCCGCCGGCCAAAAGTGCGACAAAATAGCGCCGCCATCCGCTAAGCAAAATCAGCCGTCCGGCGACGCTTTCCATCAAACCACCCGCGCAACACGAATCATACGTAGCTGAAGTATCTACAGATTGCCGAGGTTTGAAACCGTTTCGGCAAACTGTTTCGTGTGCATAAGGGCCTGTTTCAGGGGGTAAACGCGGTGGTCAGGAGGCCTGATCCACCCCGTTTTCGGGCGCGCGCGTGGCACGCCGACGCCGCTCAGCCGCCCGATTGTGTACAATACGGACACGTTTGACGCGGCGCGGATCGGCATCGAGCACCTGGAATTCAAAGCCCGGGATGGCCTGCACGACTTCGCCACGCGCGGGCACGCGGCCCAGCGTGTTGAAGATCACACCGCCAATCGTGTCCACGTCCTCGGAGTGCTCCTCGGCGTGGAACTCGTCGCCGATCACCTCCGCGACGTCCTCGATCTCCGCCTTGGCGTCCACGACAAACGCATCCTCGCCGATCTGCTCGATCAGCGGGGCGTCGTCATCGTGCTCGTCCTCGATATCGCCGACAACCATTTCGACAATGTCTTCCAGCGATACGAGACCGTCGGTGCCGCCATACTCATCGATGACGAGCGCCATCTGCGTGCGGGAGGCCTGCATGCGCGCCATCAGGTCGGACGCCAGCATGGACGGCGGGACGAACAGGATCGAGCGCAGAAGGCTGAGATCGCCGATCGTGCGATCCAGATCCACCTTTGCGAGGTCAAAAGCCACCGGTTCCGGGGTTTTGCGGCTGCGGCTTCTCTTCGCACGCGCGGTCTTGGTGATGTGGCTGACCACATCACGAATGTGCACCATGCCGCGCGGATCATCCAGCGTCTCGCCATAGACCGGCATGCGGGAATGTCCGGACTTCTCAAACGCGTTGAGCAGTTCGCCAAGCGTGGTGCCGAGTTCGATGGCTTCGATATCGGCGCGCGGCACCATCACATCCTCGACGCGTAGTTCGCGCAGCCTCAGGATGTTCTTGAGCATCGCCCGTTCGCCGGGCGAGAAGGCAGCAGTGTCGTGGGTCTGCTCGTCGAGCGCGTCTGCAAGGTCTTCGCGGATCGAAGATCCGTTTCGAATGCCAAGTGCAGCCATCATTCTCTCCCAGAGGGACAGGCGGCTTCCGGAGCTTCGCGGGGGAGGTCTACTAGACCCCTCTTCCCCCTCCTCGGGGGATCTCGTCTCGCCTCCAGGCGCGTCGCCCGTTGCGATCATCGTGTTTTCTGTCATGGCCGTTTGTTCAATTGAGACCTTCAGTTAGGCATAGGGATCATCAATGGCAAGGGTCTGCAACGCTTTGCGTTCCAGATCTTCCATCTCTTCCGCCTCTTCATCGGTCTCATGATCATATCCCATGATATGCAAAAAACCGTGAATGATGAGGTGGGTGAGGTGATGATCGAACGTTTTCGCCTCTTCCGCAGCTTCGCGCGCAACGGTTTCATGGGCGATGATGATGTCGCCGAGAGGCGGCAGTTCCGGTCCCGGATTGATCATGTCGGGGGCCGGAAACGAAAGCACGTTGGTCGGCTTGTCCTTGCCGCGCCATTCGCGATTGAGAACGCGGATCTCGGCGTCGCCCGTAAACAGCAGGCTCACCGCGCCACTCTCGTCGGGCTGAAGCGCGATTGTCGCGGCCGCAGCCCCGATGGCGCGCTCGGCCAGCGCCTGAAGCGCGGCCTCAGGCGCCCAGTCACCGGCTTCAACGGTGATTTCAATGTCGATTGCCGGCATATCACCGGCAGGGGAAACTTCAGTCATCGGCTTGTGCGGATCAGTCCCGCGTCTTCTTGTCGTAGGCCCGGACAATGGCTGCCACCAGCGGATGGCGCACCACATCCTTCTCTCCGAAGCGAACCGTAACGATGCCAGGCACGTCGCCCAGAACCTCAAGTGCTTCGACCAGGCCCGACTTGGTGTTGGGCGGCAGGTCGATCTGGCTCGGATCGCCGGTCACGATCATGCGCGCATTCTCGCCAAGCCGCGTCAGGAACATTTTCATCTGCATCGGCGTGGTGTTCTGCGCCTCATCGAGGATGACCACCGAATTGGCCAGCGTGCGGCCGCGCATGAAGGCGAGCGGCGCGATCTCGATCACGTCCGCTGCCAGCGCGCGCTCCACCTTTTCCGCCGGTATCATGTCGTAAAGCGCGTCATAGAGCGGGCGCAGATAGGGATCGACCTTCTCACGCATGTCGCCGGGCAGGAAGCCCAGCCGCTCACCCGCCTCAACCGCCGGGCGCGAGAGGATGATGCGATCCACAACACCGCGCTCCAGAAGCATTGCGGCATAGGCGACGGCAAGGAAGGTCTTGCCCGTGCCGGCCGGCCCGATGCCGAACACCAGCTCCGAACGCTCCAGAGCGCGCATATAGGCGTCCTGATTGGCCGAGCGGGCGTACACGGTGCGCTTGCGCGTGGAAATCTGCGCCGCGGCGAGCTTTCCCTTTGCCTCCATCGTCGGAAGGGTCAGCTGCTCATCGGCGGCAATGGCGAGGCGCACGGCCCCGTCCACGTCGGATGGAGCAAGCTCCGTGCCCTTCTGGAGAAGATCATAGAGATAGTCGAGCGCACGGCGCGCCTGCGCCGTTGCAACGCTGTCTCCCTTCACCGAGAGCTCATTGCCCTTGGAGCGAATGTCGACGCCAAGCCGCTGCTCGATCTGGGCCAGATTCTCGTCGAAAGGCCCGTAAAGGGCGCTGGCCAGCTTGTTGTCATCGAAGGTCAGCACGATGTGCGCCATGTCCGACGCCCCGGAGGGCTGGTTCTTCAACTCAGTGCTGGCGGTCAAGCGCCCCTCCTTTACAACACCGGTTCGGCAAACAGGCTGTTCGGTCCCGCTTCCGTGATTCTAACAGAAACAATGTCGCCGATTTCGCCGGCCTTTTCATCAACAATCACAGGCTGGAGCCATGGCGAACGCCCGACGCGCTGACCGGGCTGACGGCCGGGCTTCTCCAGAAGCACGTCCATCTCACGACCGATCAGGCTTTTGGCAAAACCGCGCTGCTGCTCGATGAGCAGCGCCTGAAGCGCCTGAAGCCGCTCGTCCTTGACCGCCTCCGGCACCTGATCGCCAAGATCCGCACCCGGCGTTCCCGGCCGCGGCGAATATTTGAACGAAAAGGCCTGCGCATAGGTCACGTCGCGCACGAGCTGCATCGTGTCCTCGAAATCCTGATCCGTCTCGCCGGGGAAGCCGACGATGAAATCGCCCGACATGGCGATATCGGGACGCGCTGCACGAATGCGGTCGATCAGGCGGCGGTAATCATCGCCCGTGTGCTTGCGGTTCATGGCCTTGAGGATGCGGTCGGAGCCCGACTGAACCGGCAAATGCAGATAGGGCATCAGCTTGGGCAGATCGCGATGGGCCGCGATCAGCGCATCATCCATGTCGCGCGGATGGCTTGTCGTGTAGCGAAGCCGGTCAAGACCGGGGATTTCCGCCAGCCGGAACAGAAGCTCGCCGAGCCCCCATTCGCGGCCATCCGCGCCCTCGCCATGCCAGGCGTTGACGTTCTGGCCAAGCAGCGTGACTTCGCGCACGCCGCCCTCGGCAAGGCGCTCCGCCTCGGCAACGATCTGCGCCACCGGTCGCGACACTTCCGAACCGCGCGTATAGGGCACGACGCAGAAGGTGCAGAACTTGTCGCAGCCTTCCTGCACGGTCAGAAACGCCGTCACGCCACGATTGCGCACCACGCGCTTCTGCGGCTGCGGCAGATGCTCGAACTTGTCTTCGATGGCGTATTCGGTCTCGACGACCTTCTCACCGCCGAGCGCGCGTTTCACCACCTTGGGCAGGCGATGATAGGTCTGCGGCCCGATCACCAGATCGACGGCGGGCGCGCGGCGCAGGATTTCCTGCCCCTCGGCCTGCGCAACGCAACCGGCAACGCCGATCACCGTTTCGCGGCCAGCCTGGCTGCGCTCTTCCTTGAGCACGCGCAGACGACCCAGCTCCGAATACACCTTTTCCGCCGCCTTTTCGCGGATATGGCAGGTGTTGAGGAGAACGAGGTCCGCCTCTTCGATCTGGTCCGTTGGCGCATAGCCATCCGCCGCCAGCGCATCAGACATGCGCTGCGAATCGTAGACATTCATCTGGCAGCCGTAGGTTTTTACGAAAACCTTCTTGTCGGCGGGGCGCATTTCGGATGCGTTGCCAGTGTTTTCGGTGCCGCCAATTTCCGGCGCGATATTCTCTTCCATGCCGGTTTCCTAACGTTTTTGCATGTCAAAAAACAGACGATTCTTCGCTGTGTGATGAATCCGTCAAATTTCGGTGCCGCGTAAGCCTGCCGTAAGCATGGCGCGCACCTGCGCCTCGGCTTCCCGCGTGACGGTCTTGCGGTCGCCTTTTGCCAGAAACGGGATCGGATCGCCATAGCGCACAGCGATATCGATAGGTCGCGACTGCCAGAGCGTGATCAGATTGGGCAGAAGGTCGGTGTCGCCGATCCACGAAATGGCCGCCCGCTCGCGCCGGTCGAGCCGGAGCCCGCCCTTGCTCACATAGATGAGCGCCACCGGCTGCAGCGTGACGCTGTCGGCCCTGTCGCTGGCAAGTGCCAGTTGTGCCGCGCCAAACAGCGTGCTCTTGAAGGGCAGCACCCGGTTTCCGTCGCCGGTCGTGCCCTCGGCAAAAAGCACCATCGGATCGCCATCGGCCAACCGTTCGGCGATCTCGCGCGCCTGTTCCGGCGAGGAGCGACGGCGCTCACGCTCGACAAAAACGGAGCGCTGCTGCCTGGCGAACGTGCCGAGGATCGGCCATTTGCGCATTTCCGACTTGGCGATGAAGTGCACGCCATCAAGCGAACCAAGCACCAGAATGTCGAGCCATGACACATGGTTGGCGACGATCATCAACGGCCGGTCTTTCGCCGGGCTGCCTTCCATGCACACCCGAACGCCAAGCATGCGCAGGGTGAGCCGGTGCCACAGGCGCGGCACGATGCGGTCGCTGAGGAGCGGTGTGCGCAGCGCGATTTCCTGCACCACCATGAGCGGAAGCGTGTAGAGCGCGATCACCAGGATCGCGATGACGAAACGAAACGTGCTGAACATCAGCCCTTGATCAGCCCCTCTCTGCGGCCCAATGCGGCCCCCTTGCGAGGGATGGACGCTTACAGCATTTCTCCGCCGGGGGGAAACACCGCGCTGGCAGAAACCGTCTAAAGATCACGGCGCATCACCAGCGCGCTGGTGCGCTTGCCGCTCGCATCGCGGTAATAGTCCGGTCGGCCGCCCACCTGCAGGAAACCGAGCCGGCGGTAAAGCGCGATTGCCGCTGTGTTGGTTTCGTCCACTTCGAGGAAGAGCGCCGACACACGGTCGCCATGCAGCCTGAACAGAACCGCATCCATCAGTTGCCGGCCAAGGCCCTGGCGCCTGTGACTGCGCGTCACGAGTATCGTGAGGATCTCGCCTTCATCCGCTGCCTGACGCGCAAGCACGAAGCCGGCCATCTGCCCGGGCTTGCGCCCCACTTCCACGACCGCAAAACCGAACACGCCCTCCTGCGTGAGGAGCGATTCAAACTCGGCATCGCTCCACGGGCGGGCGTAGCCCTCCGCATGCATGTCAGCCAGAACCAGACTGTCGGCCACTTCCAGCGGCCGCACGACGAACTCACGCCGTCTTGGAAAGAGCGCCATCAGCCTTCCTTTCGCGGCAGGGCGAAATTCTGCTGGGGAGCCGCTTCCGGCGCGCGCAGGTAAAGCGGCCTGGGCGGCTCGCTGCCCGGCCCCTTGGCCGCCGCCAGACGGGCAAAGGTGGCAATGTCAGCCGTTGCTCCGGCAGAATGAATGTCGAGTGCGGATGGCGCGGCTTCGGCGACCAGCGCCGCCGCAGCGCCATAGACGACGGCGTTTTCGCGCAGCGCCCATTCGGCAAGCGCCTCCACCGGCAGGCTTTCCGGCGCCAAAACGGCGCGGCCTTCGCTGTCGTAACCGGCGGCAAACAAATTCTGCACCCGCTGCCCCAGCGCCACCAGAACGGGACGGCCGGGAATGGCTGCATGCGCCTCGGCTCCAAGCGCCTCCAGCGTGGAAACGCCGATGGCCGGAACCTTGAGCGCCAGCGCCAGCCCGCGCGCTGCCGAAACGCCCACGCGCACACCGGTGAACGAGCCCGGCCCGACCGAAACGGCCACCGCCCCAAGCGCGTCATAGCCAAGGCCCGCGCTCGCAAGCGTCTGCTCGATCACGGACATGACATGTTCCGCATGTCCCTTGCCCAGATCCAGCACATGCCGGCCGAGTTCGCGGTCCTTATCGGTGTCATAAACGCAGGCGGCGCAGAGCGCCGCCGCAGTGTCGATTGCAAGAATGTTCATCGAGACGTCAGCCCGGCGTCCTTTTCGTTTCAAACCGCCGGCGAATCCGATGCGCCATCAGCGGGTCAGGAAGCCCTATTTGCCCTGTCCGCCGCCTTGAGTTCAAGACGGCGCGCATGCAGAACCGGCTCGGTGTAGCCATTGGGCTGATCCCGTCCCTTGAACACAAGGTCGCAGGCCGCCTGGAAAGCGATGGAACCATCGAAATCCGAAGCCATCGGGCGATAGAGCGGATCGCCTTCATTCTGCCGGTCAACGACAGCCGCCATGCGCTTCATCGTTTCCATCACCTGCGCTTCGCTGGCGACACCATGGTGTAACCAGTTTGCCATGTGCTGTGCGGAAATCCGCAGCGTTGCGCGGTCTTCCATCAGGCCCACATCGTTGATGTCCGGCACCTTGGAGCAGCCGACGCCCTGATCGATCCAGCGCACCACATAGCCCAGAATGCCCTGCGCGTTGTTGTCGAGCTCCTTCTGGATTTCCTCCGGCGTCCAGTTGGGCCGCGTGGCGACCGGCACCGAAAGGATATCGGAAAGCGCTGCGCGCCTGCGGTTCTTCAATTCGGCCTGCACCGCATGCACATCAACCGTGTGGTAATGCGTGGCGTGGAGCGTGGCTGCCGTTGGCGACGGCACCCAGGCGGTGTTTGCACCGGCCTTCGGATGGCCGATCTTCTGCACCAGCATTTCCGCCATCAGATCCGGCATGGCCCACATGCCCTTGCCGATCTGTGCGTGACCGGAAAGGCCGCATTCCAGACCGATATCGACATTCCAGTTCTCATAGGCCGCGATCCAGGCCGCCTGCTTCATGTCGCCCTTGCGGATCATCGGGCCGGCTTCCATGGAGGTGTGGATCTCGTCGCCGGTGCGGTCGAGGAAGCCGGTGTTGATGAAGACCACCCGCTCGCGCGCGGCGCGGATGCACTCCTTCAGATTGATCGTGGTGCGGCGCTCCTCATCCATGATGCCCATTTTCATGGTGTTCGGCGCCATGCCGAGCGCTTCCTCGGCGCGACCGAACAGTTCCACCGCGAAGGCCACTTCTTCAGGGCCGTGCATCTTCGGCTTCACCACATACATGGAGCCCGCGCGGCTGTTCATGCGGCGACCGTCTGCGCCGACATCGTGCAGCGCGATGGCTGCGGTGAACAGCGCATCCATAATGCCTTCCGGCACTTCATTGCCATCGGCGTCGAGAATGGCCGGATTGGTCATCAGGTGGCCGACATTGCGCACCAGCATCAGCGAACGGCCGGGCAGCGTGAGCGTGCCGCCATCGGGCGCGGTGTATTCGCGGTCCGGGTTCAGGCGGCGGGTGAAGGTCTTGTCGCCCTTCGTCACCTGTTCTTCGAGGTCGCCTTTCATCAGGCCGAGCCAGTTGCGGTAGACGACAATTTTGTCTTCCGCGTCCACGGCGGCGACGGAATCCTCGCAATCCTGGATCGTGGTCAGCGCCGATTCCAGCACCACATCGGCAATGCCCGCCGCATCGGTCTTGCCGATCGGGTGCGTGCGGTCGATCACGACGTCCGCATGCATGCCATTGGTGGCGAGCAGAACGGCGGTCGGCTGATCGGCTGCGCCGCGATAACCGGTGAATTTCGCCGCGTCCTTCAGGCGCGCTTCACCACCCGCGGTTTTCGCCACGAGCTGACCGTCGACAACCGAAAGCCCGGTAATTTCCGTCCAGGAAACACCATCGAGCGGCGCGCTGCCATCGAGGAAGGCGCGCGCCCAGGCGATGACCTTTTCGCCGCGCTTCGGATTGTAGCCCTTGCCCTTCTCCGCGCCATCATCGTCGGCGATGGCGTCCGTGCCGTAAAGCGCATCGTAAAGCGAGCCCCAGCGTGCATTGGCCGCGTTGAGCGCATAGCGCGCATTCATCACCGGCACGACGAGCTGCGGCCCGGCGACGGTGGCGATTTCCGGATCGACATTCTCCGTGGAGACCGAGAAGGCCTCGCCTTCCGGCAGCAGATAACCGATCTCGCGCAGGAACGCCTGATAGGCTTCCTGATCGGCGGGCGCGCCATTTTCCCTGTACCAGGCGTCGATCTTTTCCTGCAGCGCGTCGCGCCTGGCCAGCAGCGCGCGGTTCTTCGGGGCGAGATCGTTCACGATCTCCGCCAGCGCTTTCCAGAACCTGTCGGGCTCGATGCCCGTGCCGGGCAGTGCCTCTTTTACGGCGAAATCACGCAGCTCTTCCGCAACCTTCAACCCATGAAGCTCAACGCGATTTTCCATTTGGCAGACACTCCTCTTCCCGATGTCAGAAATGATGCACTGCTTTCACCACGCCAGCGTCACGCGGTCAATTCGCCGGATGGAGAAGAAGTTTCAACGTGAAGCAAGGTTGAGCCACTCTTTTGCCGAACGACCGATCCGCCCGACACCGGAGGCGAGCATTCCGCAGCGAAGAAAAATGCTCTACTGTTGGCCATGGCGTTCGTGGATATCCTGATCGAGATTGCGAACTGGGTGCGGACCGAGCTCATCAATCTCGCCAACCCCTGGACCTTCTACCAGCTCGCAATCATTGCGATCCTGTTCATTGTCGCGAAGCTCTCTTCGCAGGGACTGGAGAACCGGCTGGAGGCCCGCGCCCGGCGCATCAAGGGGCATCAGGGGCTTCTGCGCGTGATCATCGCGCTGATGCGGCGCACGGACTGGATTCTCTTCGTCATACTGCTTTTCATCGTGCTGACCGTGCTGCGCGCCAGCACCTGGCCAAGCCGCACCGTTCTGATCTCGCTGACGCTGTCGCTGTCGCTTGCCTGGCTGTTCACCTCGGTCGTCTCGCGCATCATCCGCAACCGCCTGCTTGCCCGGACCATCGGCTGGATCGCCTGGACCTACGCGGCCATCGTCATTCTGGGCGTCAATGACGAGGCCGCCGCCTTTCTCGACACGCTGGCCCTGCCGCTCGGCAAGACGCGGCTGAGCGCGCTGGTTCTTCTGAAGGCGGCAGTGCTTCTCACCGCCACCGTCTGGCTCGCCATCGTCATTGGCAATTATTTCGATGAGCGTGTCCAGCGCTCCGACGAACTCACGCCGTCGATCCGCGTCCTGCTCGGCAAGCTGGTCAAGATCGGGCTGGTGATCGCCGCCGGCGGCATCGCCCTTTCCTCCGTCGGCGTGGACCTGACGGCGCTCACCGTGTTTTCCGGCGCCATTGGCGTGGGCCTCGGCTTCGGTCTGCAAAAGGTCGTCTCCAATTTCATTTCGGGCATCATCATCCTGCTCGACAAGTCCATCAAACCGGGCGACACGATCACGCTCGGCGACACATTCGGTTGGATCCGCGAACTGAGGGCGCGTTTCGTCTCCGTCATCACCCGCGACGGGCGCGAATATCTGATCCCCAATGAGGACTTCATCACGCAGCAGGTCATCAACTGGTCGTTCAGCGACGAGATGGTGCGCCTCGACGTGCCGTTCGGCGTTTCCTACGAGGCCGATCCGCATCAGGTTTCCGCGCTTGCCATCGAAGCGGCGATCAGCGTGGGGCGCGTGGATGCCGACCGCCGGCCCGTCTGCTGGCTCACCGGTTTTGGCGATTCCTCACTCGACTTCGTTCTGCGGTTCTGGATCCGCGACCCGCAGCAGGGCCTGACCAATGTGCGCGGCAAGGTGCTGCTCGCGCTGTGGGACACGCTGAAGGAAAACGGCATCGAGATCCCCTATCCGCACCGCGAGGTGATCATGAAGCAGCCTCCGACCGGTCCTGCGAGACCCGCCACCGGGGACTGAGCCTGAAAAGCAAAACGCCGGCGCGGGGCCGGCGTTTCGATGTTCATCCGTGATGCAAAGGGCGCGAAGATTACTCTCCGGCTTCCTTCTTCTTCGCTGCATCGTCCATCAGCTCGTACCACATCGCGTTCAGCACGGCGAAAGCCGCAGCGAGGGGAAGTCCGAGCAACCATGCGAAATACCACATGTCCTGATCTCCTTGTCTTTGTCGCGCGGCCCGCTCAGTAAGCGTGGCCCTTGCCTTCGCGAATTTCCTCTTCGTCGACCTTGCCCCACAGCACCTTGTAGACCCAGCTCGTATAGGCAACGATCAGCGGCACGAAGATGCCCGTCACCACCAGCATGATGAACAGGGTGAGGTGGCTGGACGAGGCGTCCCACACCGTCAGGCTCGCACCCGGTGCGATGGAGGACGGCAGGATGAAGGGAAACATCGACACACCAACGGTGGAGATGATGCCCAGCACCGACAGCGCACTGGAAAGAAGCGTCGTCACCTCGCGCCGTGCGCGGAACAGGATCAGGGCGAGCGCTGCGCCGAGGAAGCCGAACGCGGGCGCGGCCATCATCCATGGATGCGCGGCATAATTGGCAAACCATGCGCCGCCTGCCTGCTCCACCGTTTTGGCGAGCGGGTTGGACGGACCGTCCGTGACGATGGCGCTGGTGATGCGGTATCCGTCGATGCCGGCCCACAGCCACAGCCCGCCGAGCGCGAACAGCACGATGGTCGCGACCGCAGCGATGCTGCCGAAGGCGCGGGCGCGATCGGCAATCGGACCAGACGTCTTGACCATCAGCCAGGACGCGCCATGCATGACCAGCATCGAAACCGACAGAAGGCCGCAAAGAAGCGCAAACGGGTTGAGCAGCTCGATGAGCGTCGTGCCCTCATAGAAAATGCGCAGATCGTTTTCGAGCCGGAACGGCACGCCCTGCAGGACATTGCCCACGGCCACACCGAAGATCAGCGACGGCACGAAACCGCCGATGAACAGCGCCCAGTCCCAGGTCGCCCGCCAGGTCGGGTTTTCGCGCTTGGACCGGTACTTGAAGGCGACCGGACGCAGGATGAGCGCGAACAGGATGGCGAACATGGCGAGATAGAAGCCCGAGAAGGACACCGCATAGAGCGGCGGCCAGGCGGCGAAGATCGCGCCGCCGCCCAGGATCAGCCAGACCTGGTTGCCTTCCCAGACCGGGCCGACCGCATTGATGACAACACGGCGCTCCGTGTCCGTCTTGGCGACGAAGGGCAGAAGCGCCCCCGTTCCCAGGTCGAAACCGTCAGTGACGGCGAAGCCGATCAGCAGCACGCCGAGCAGCAGCCACCAGATCACGCGCAGGGTTTCATAGTCGATAAGCGTGTGAAGGATCATGATCTTTACTCCGCCGGAACGAAGGCGCGGGGACCGAACGCGGCCTCCGGCTCATCATCGGGTTCGGGGCCCTTCCGGATGGCGCGCAGCATGAGCGTCATCTCGACAATGAAGAGCACGGTGTAGATTGCCGAGAAGCCGATGATCGTCATCAGCACCGTCGAAGCGCCAAGGTTCGACACGGCGGCGGCGGTGGGCAGGATGCCCTCGATGATCCACGGCTGACGGCCAAACTCCGCGACGATCCAGCCGCATTCGGCAGCGATCCACGGCATCGGGATCGCGATCACCGCAAGGCGCAGCAGGAACGGATAGCGATCCAGCCTGTGACGTGCGGACAGGTAGAAGAACACGCCCATCAACGCGATGAAGGAGAAGCCGAGCCCGACCATGATGCGGAAGGTCCAGAACAGCGTCGGCACGTTTGGAACCGTGTCATTCGCCGCCTGTGCGATCTGTGCATCCGTGGCCTCGCGCGGATCGTCCACATAGGGCTTCAGGAGCAGCGCGTAGCCGAGGTTCCCGCCATTCTCCTCAAACGCCTCGCGGGCTTCATCCGGGATGGCGGCCGTGCTGCCTGCCGCGCGAATGTCCTGTAGCGCGTCATAGGCGATGATGCCCTTTCTGATGCGCTCCTCGGCATGCTCCACCAGTTCCACGATACCGGGGATTTCGGTGGTGAGCGAACGCGTCGCGATGATGCCCATCACCCATGGAATGTGAACGGCGTAATGCGTCTTGCGGGCCTCCTGATCGGGGAAGCCGAAAGCGGTGAAGGATGCCGGTGCGGGCTCCGTCTCCCACATGGCCTCAATGGCTGCGAGCTTCATCTTCTGATGCTCGCCTTCGAGATAGCCGCTCTCATCGCCCAGAACCACGACCGACAGCGCGGAGGCGAGACCGAACGAGGCCGCCACCGTCATCGAGCGCTTGGCCAGATCCCTGTGCCGGTCCTTGAGCAGGTACCAGGCGGACACGCCGAGCACAAAAACGGAAGCCGTGACATAGCCGGCGGAGACCGTGTGAACGAATTTCGCCTGCGCCACCGGGTTGGTGAGTACCGCGAAGAAGTCGGTTACTTCCATGCGCATGGTCTGCGGGTTGAAGGCAGAGCCGACCGGGTTCTGCATCCAGCCATTGGCGATGAGGATCCACAGCGCCGAGAAGTTTGAGCCGATGGCCACCGCCCAGGTGGCGGCCAGGTGCCCGAGCTTTGAAAGCTTGTCCCAGCCGAAGAAGAACAACCCGACAAAGGTCGCTTCCAGGAAGAAAGCCATCAGGCCCTCGATGGCAAGCGGCGCGCCGAAGATGTCGCCCACATAGTGGCTGTAATAGCTCCAGTTCATGCCGAACTGGAATTCCATCACGATACCGGTGGCGACGCCCAGCACGAAGTTGATGCCGAAAAGCGTGCCCCAGAACTTTGTCATCTGCCGCCAGATGGTGCGGCCGGTCATCACGTAGACAGTCTCCATGATGGCGATCAGCACCGACAGCCCAAGCGTCAGCGGGACGAACAGAAAGTGATAGAGCGCGGTAATTGCAAACTGCAACCGCGAGAGATCAACGATGTTCAGTTCCATTGTTTCATCCGGCTTTCCGGCTCCTTTGGTCTTCGGGGGAAGCGCTCAATCCGGTCTCAGACCGTCGAGCAGACTTTCATATTCGGCCGTGCCGCACCGCACATCGGCAACGATCCGGCCATTGTTCATGTGAAGGATGCGATCCGCCCCTTCTGCTTCGCGCCGTATATGCGTCGATACCATCAGGGTCTTGCCCGAGGCATAATTGCCAACCCGCGCGATCACGTCGTTTGCTGTCTCACGATCAAGCCCTTCTGTCGGCTCATCAAGGAGCCAGACCGGCGCATCGCGCAGCACCAGCCGCGCCATGGCAAGCCGGCGCGCCTGACCGGAAGAGAAGCCCGCACCGCCTTCACCAAGCCACGTGTCGAGCCCGGCAGGCAGGTTCGCGAGGTGACGTGAAAGACCCGCAGCCCCCAGCGCCGCCAGCATGGCGTCGTCATCCGCAACCGGATTGGCGAGCGCGAGATTGCCGCGCAGCGTGTCGTGAAAGAGTTCCGTGCGCTGGGTGAACAGCGTGGCCGGCAGGCTGGCCACATCGCCCTGATCGGCTGCCAACTCGCCGGCGATCACCGAAAGAAGGGAGGACTTGCCTGCCCCGCTCTGCCCCACCAGCGCGATGCGCTCGCCACGGTCGATGCGCAGCGATACATCCGCAAGCGCAACCTCCGCAGCGCCCGGATGGCGTGCGGTCACGCCTTCCAGACGAATGGCAATGCCGGCATCCTGCGGGATTTTATTTACCGGCGCATTTTCTTCGCCATTGAGGCGCGGGCCGACACGGCGCACGGCCATCAGCGTTCGGCCAAGTTCCACTGCGCCACGCCGCAGGGCCGTGAAGGGCTCGGTTGCCGTCAGCGCGACCAGAAGCGCCAGCGCTGCGACCGGCGCGCCGATCTGGCCGGCCTCGGCCAGCGTCGCGACGACGAGAAGGACTGCCGCCAGCAAGACGGCCCCGGCCACGCCGAGCGCGACACTGACGCCGGTTTCCGTGCGGTTCATGGCGTCGTCGGCATCGGCAAGCCGTGCATCCGCTTCGGCAATGGACATGCTCTGGGCGTCGAGGCGGCCTGCCATGACAAGCTCGCCCTGACCGCGCACGAGATCAATGCTGCGCGCGCGTAGAACCTCGAGTGCATGGGCCCGCCGGCGCGCCGGGCGTTCCGCATGACGCGCGGCAAAAGCCGGCACACCAAGCCCGACCGCGAGAAGGAACAGCGCCACGCCGAGGCCGAGGCGAACATCGATGAAGCCGAGCGCAAGCCCCGCGACAAGCGCAGCGCCCGCGGCGGAAAACAGCGGCACCATCACCCTGAGATAGAGCGAGTCCAGTGCGTCGATATCGATGGTCAGCCGGAACAGCAGACGCGCGGGACGCGCCATCATGGCGCGGGCGGCGCCCGCAACGGCCCAGCCGCGAAACAGTCTCTCGCGCAGTTCGGCAAGCACTTCCAGCGTCGCGTCATGGGTGACGATCCGCTCGCCATAACGCGATGCGGTGCGCGCAAGTGCGAGAAAGCGAATGCCGGCGGAGGGCGCAAAAACGTCAAAGGCGAGCGCAGTCGCCACGGAAAGCCCGGCAATGGCTGTGGCAGCGATGAACCAGCCCGACAGGCCGAGAAGCGCGATGCCGCACAGAACCGTGGCGAGCGACAGCAGCGCGCCGGCGAGAAGCTTGTTGCGGTTGCCCGCCCAGAAAAGCGCGGCCACCGCGCGAAGATTGCGGCTGCGGATCATAACGCGCCTCCGGCAGTCTGCGGCGTCTGCAGCGTGATCACGCGATCCATGCGGCTCGCCAGCACCGGATCGTGCGTGGCGACCACCAGCGTCTTGCCCGCGCTGATGCGCAGAAGGCTGTCGGCAATCTCTTGCGCCGTTTCCCGGTCGAGATGCGCTGTCGGTTCGTCGGCGAGCACGAGGCCGGTCTCGGGCGTTGCCGCCGCGCGCGCCAGCGCGAGCCGCAGCGCCTCACCGCCCGACAGGCCGAAACCGCCTTCGCCGATCATGGCCGGACCACGCGCAGCGGCAAGCCGCGACAGGCTGACCGCCTCAAGCGCATGGGAAACCTGCTTCGGTCCCACGCCTTCGCGGCCCAGCGCGACATTGCTGGAGATCGTGCCGGGAAAAATGTGCGGATCCTGCCCGATCCAGGCGATGGCCCTACGCAGATCTGCCGCACCGGCATCGTCCAGTGTGCGTCCATTGATGCGGATCGTCCCGCCATCTGGCGCAATCAGGCCCGCAATAAGGGCGAGGAGCGTCGACTTGCCCTCGCCGCTTGGAGCCATCAGCGCGACCCGTTCGCCGGGCTGGATATGGAGATCGAAACCGGAGAAGACCGGCGCGCCTTCGGCCGTGTGGCTGAAGCGCAGATCCTCGACCGAAAGCGAGAGCGCACCCGACTGCCCCTCCCGCAAAGATGTCGGCGAGGCGGACGCGCCCACCAGATGCCGGCCCGACTGCGCCAGTTTTTCCAGCGCCTCGAACGCGGCCTGCCCGGACGCCCGGTCATGCCAGACAGCGGAGAGATCGCGCAGCGGCTCGAAAAAGGACGGGGCCAGAAGCAGGATGAAGAGCCCTTCGGCCAGGGTCAGCTTGCCGCCCCATGCGCCGAAATTCAGTTCGCCCAGCAGGTGGAACCCCACATAGACGGCGACCATTGCCACACCGAGCGCGGCAAAGAGTTCCAGCACTGCAGACGACAGGAAGGCAATGCGCAGCACCGCCATGGTGCGGCGGCGCAGATCTTCGGCGCTGGCGCGCAGCCGGTTGGCGGTGCGATCCACGGCGTCGAAACTGCGGATGGTGGTCAGGCCGCGCAGCCGGTCCATCAGGAACGCGTTCATGCTGCCCATTTCGGCAAGCTGTTCCTCGCTCGCCTGCTTGGCGCGCCAGCCGACCAGCGCCATGAAGATGGGAATAAGCGGAGCGGCGAGCAAAAGCACCAGCCCGGCCACCCAGGAGTAAACGAACACGCAGGCGAGAATGGCAAGCGGCACGATTGCCGCCTTCAGACGGGCCGGGCGAAAACGCGCCACATAGGGAACGATGGCTTCCGCCTGCTCCGCAAGCGTGCTGGCGGCCAGGCCCGACGAGGGCCGCGTCGTATCGAGCGGCGAGGTTTCGCAAAGCGCCGCCACCGCCTGAACGCGCAATGCGCTCAGCTGGCTGCGCGCCTGCCGGAAGGCGAGACGACTGCCAGCGCCATCGGCCACCGACCGGGCCACACCGAGAACAAGAATGCCAAGGGCGGGAAGCCATGCCGCCGATGCGCCCTCACCCGCCGCAATGCCGCCAACCGCCATGGCCAGAAGCGCCGCCTGCGGGAGCCACAGGAGAGAAGCCGTCACCTGCAAAAGAACCGCCGCGCGGCTGACACCCTTTTCTGCCTGCGCGGCGTCGCCTTGCCGTCCTGCCGGATGCGCGCGCGAAACCGCGCGACCGGCTGCGGGCGCGGAGCGCTCTTCAAGGGCCGCGTCAACACTCGTCATGACGTCTTCGATCCCTTGCGCTTGCGGCCGAGCGAAACAATCCGGTCCTTGGTGTCGATCAGTTTCGTCACTTTGGAGCCGAGGTTCAGCAATGTCGCAAGCTGCTCCGTCTCGAGATGTTTCACATCGTCATACCATTTCGTCAGTTGCTCAATGAGCGTCTGCATTTCCGCCAGCTTGGCCTGTGCATGACGCTCTTCCTCGCTGCCCGGAGACTGCATCAGAAGCTCGCGCAGCACCGAAAGCGTGGGGTCGACTTCGCGCTTCTTGCGCTCCTCGGCGAGTGTGCGCAGAATTTGCCAGACATCGTCCGGCGTCGTGAAGTAATCGCGCCGGTCTCCTGGAATATGTTTCAGAAGAACGAGATTCCAAGCCTGAAGCTCGCGCAGGCTCATCGAGACATTCGAGCGCGAAATGGAAAGCGCGTCGACAATGTCATCCGCGCAGAGCGGCTTCGATGAAGCATAGAGCAGTGCATAGATCTGCCCGACCGTGCGGTTGATGCCCCAGCGGCTGCCCATTTCTCCAAAATGCAGCACGAAGGACTGCAAAAGTGGCGGGAGGTTCATGATGAACACACCTGACATTGATTTCAGTAATTTCTGAAATTTGTGTAGAACCCTGCCGTTCCGAACGCAAGCCTGCCGCACACGGTGCGCCGTTATGCAGCAGGGACTGCGCGCCCATTGCCGTCACGCCTTCATAGCGCGCCGACATGTCGGCTGGACGTCAGCTTTTGACCGGAAAGGAAAACTCAGCGCTCTATGCGCGTCGGCACCCTGAACCGCGCCACGAGACGCAGGCCTAGAACGGACATGACGAAGAGCATCCAGACCGGGTCCGTGCGGCGGAAGAAGAAGCTCTCCAGAAACGCGTTGAACAGGCTGAATGTCACGATCATCATGAAGAGATCGGCGAGAAAGATGTTCTCGCGATAGGGCGGGGTGCGCGCAAAGTCGCGCAACGGCACGAAGAGAAAGGTGATGATGGCCGTGCAGAGCGCCAGAAGTCCCATGCCGAGCGCCATGTCGACATAGCCATTGTGCCCGTGAACCGTGCCGCGGATATCCCACGAACGGTCAAACGGGTGGTCGGAGGAAAACACGGTCTGCGTGAGCCAGAAGTTCTCGAACCCGTATCCGAACAATGGCTTCTTCGCGATCATGTCTCCGGCATAATCCCAGATCGGCGTGCGGCCGGTATAGGTGAGATCCGGCGCGAGCGTTGCCGCAAGGTCCTTCACCGGCCCGATATAGACAATGCCGAGCGTGGCCACGGCAAGCGTTGCCACCGCCGCGATCACCAGAACCGGCACCAGCGAGCGCAGCCCGAAGAGACCGGGCAGCGCCACCAGCATGCCGGCCAGCGGCACCGTGGCCGTGGTGGTCTTGGAGCCGGTGTGGAAGACGAAGATCATCGCCAGAACGGCAATCGCCCCGCCCGACCAGCGCCAGCCGCGCCGCCACAGATAGAGCCCGGCGAAGGAGAGCCCGGCCATGACCGGACCGGCAATGTTCTTGTGCGTGAAGACGCCGCGCCACAGGCCCGCATGCTGCGCTTCGACATCATAGGCCTGGTGAACCGCCACATCGCGCAGGGCGACGACCCCGAAATAGGAAAGCCCGAGGATCACGAAACCGGCGAAGACAAGCACGCGCGAAAACGCGTCCGCATCGCGCGGCAGTGTCAGAATGGCCGCAACGGTCAGGATGCCGATGAGGGAAAACGCCACGGTGCGCATCGTGTCGGTGGGCACCGGCGTGTTGAGCGTAGCAATGGCGAGGAAGCCAAGCAGAAGAAGCCACCACGGGCTCAGGAGGGCAACCAGCACCCGCCGGTCAACGAGCATCAGCAGCGAGGCCAGCGCCACCGCACCCAGCCCGCCAAAGCCAAGCTGATTGACGATGTCGCCGCCGCTGCCGCTCAGCTGCGGCCCGGATGGCTGGAACGGGCGGAAGGAGATCATCAGAATGGTGAGGAGCACCGCCGCGATGACCGTGGAGGGCTGCCCCGTCGCAACCATCCGCGTGATGAAGGAGGGCTTCTTCCGGCTGGCCTCCGCGCGATGCGCGCCTGCACCGTAATCATCCGCCCCGTAGGGCCCTGAATATGTGCTGCTCATGGCCTACCCGCGCCCGCTGCCGCGCGACCCCTGGGAGGTCACGGCTGCCAATCGGGAAAGTTCGGGGTTGCTCGCCATACCGGGATCAGAACCTGTTGCGCTTGCCCCATAAAGCGCCACGCCGCTTAAGGCTGCGTTAATTATGATCCACGCCGTTTGCGCCGATGGGCGGCGCGGCGGATGGCATCACCCACACCGTGCCCGTTTCGGGATGCCGCCCTATCGTCGCGTCGATCCGGTAGACCCGCTTCAGAAGCGCCGGTGTGAGCACCGCGTCCGGCGTGCCCGCCGCAACCAGCCTGCCATGATCCAGAACGCACAGCCGGTCGCAGAACATGGCCGCCAGATTGAGATCGTGCAGCGCGGCAACCACCGTGGTGCCCAGCCCGCGCATGAAACGCAGAAGCTGGAGCTGGTGGTGAATGTCGAGATGGTTCGTCGGCTCATCAAGAACGAGAAGCCGTGGCTGCTGCACCAGCGCCCGCGCGACGAGCACGCGCTGCCGCTCGCCGCCCGACAGCGTGCGGAACGCGCGCTCCTGCATCGCCGTCAGCCCCAAGAGTTCGAGCGCTGCCGCGATCAGCGCGTGATCATGCGCCGTGTCTGCCTCCAGAAGCCGCTTGTGCGCGGAGCGCCCCATGGCCACCACGTCGCGCACGGTCAGCGGAAATTCCGCCGGCATGTCCTGCAGCACCGCGCCCACATTGCGCGCCACCCATTCGGTCGGCTGCCGCCAGGCATCCTCGCCATCGACGAAAACCGAGCCGGATGACGGCCGGTTGATGCGATAGATTGTGCGCAGAAGGCTCGATTTTCCGGCGCCGTTCGGCCCCAAAAGAGCGACCATCTCGCCCTTTCGAACGCTGATCGACACATCATCGACAAGCACCCTGTCGCCCGCGCGAAACGTGACCGAGCGCAGGTCGAGCGTTCCCGGTTCCATGCTCATCGCGCACCGCCCAGCGCGCGCGCATCGCGCCGCAGCAGCCAGATGAAGAACGGCCCGCCCACCAGCGCGGTGACGATGCCCACCGGCAGCTCCAGCGGCGCGATGACCGTGCGCGCCACGAGGTCCGCGCCAATGGTGAAGCTCGCCCCCAGAAGCGCCACCGCCGGCAATGCGCGGCGATGATCCGCGCCGACAAGGAAACGCACGATGTGCGGCATGATGAGCCCGACAAAGCCGATCACACCGGACACCGCCACGGTGATGCCGGTGAGCGCTGCCGCCAGCACGAACATGCTCTGGCGAAAGCGCTGCACATTGAGGCCGAGCGCCACCGCGCTCTCATCTCCGGCCATCAGCAGGTTCAGCCGGCGCGCCTGCACCAGCATCACGCCAAGCCCGAGCGCAAGGGCGGCAAGCGGTATGGGAATGAGCTTCCATTGCGCCGTACCGAAACCGCCCAGTGTCCAGAACAGGACGCGGGAGGCAAGCTGCGGATCGGGCGATGTCAGCACGATCAGGCTCGTCAGCGCGCTCAGAATGGCGCTCATCGCCACGCCCGCGAGCACAAGCCGTGTCGGGGTCATCTGGCCGCTGGTGCGCGCCACCCAGAACACCACGAACAGCGTGACGAGCCCGCCCAGAAAGGCCGAAATATGCAGCGTGAACGCGCCGAACCCCAGAAGCCCCCAGCGCATCACCACCACAGCACCGGTGGCCGCACCGGACGAAACGCCCAGAATGCTCGGCCCCGCCAGCGGGTTGCGAACGATGGACTGGATCGTCATGCCCGTCACGCCAAGGCTCGCCCCGACAAGAGCCGCAAGGAAAACGCGCGGCATGCGCGTCTGAACGACGATGGTTTCGTAAGCCGTGCGCCAGTCCGGTTCGACAAGCCCGTCGCCGAGCACGAGATTGGCGAGAATGGCAAGCGCCGTGCCGCCGGGAATATGCACCGAGCCAAGCATCAGCCCGGCAAGAGAAACGCCGAGAAGCAGCGCAACCATCAGGACGATGACCAGCGCATAGCCGGTAACGCCACGCCGCGACGCCACACCCTCAAGACCATGCTGCACGGCCCCGCCCCGCGCGGGCGGCGCGGACTGGAGGATGGCGATCAGCGCTTCATGGCTGTTCGCCTTTTCCTTTCTGGAGGCCGGTGCATGCATCGTTAGAAACCGTATCTAAGCCGGCTACTTTTCGATCCGGTCGGGATGGAATGCCCGTGCGAGCTTTTCCACCGCATCGATGGAGCTCGGCCCCGGCTGTCCCCAGACGGAATCGATGGTGACGAATTTCTCGCCCGCAATGCCGGGCACATTCTCCACCGTCGGGTTGGCCTTCAGGATCTCGATGCGCGCCTGCCCCAGCTCACCGGCCGGATCGCCGACCACCTGGCCACCGGCCGTGCCTGAATAATAGACAACGATGTATTCAGGCGCGCGTTCGGCGATCTGCTCCCAGGAGACCTGGCCATAGCGGTTTGCCACGTCGCCAAAGATATTCGCCCCGCCGGCCCGCTCGACCACATGCGAAAGCATGGTGTTGCCGAGCACGGCGCGCGGTGCGGATTCGCCGCCATTGAAGATGAAAACCGGCATGGCCTCAACGCCATCGAGCTTTGCTTCCACCTCGGAAAGGCGCTCCTCGATGTCGGCGATCAAAGCCTCGCCGCGCTCGCGCACGCCGAAGATTGCCGACATGGAGCGGATTTCCGCATAGAGCTCTTCAAACCCGAACTTGCCGAGATTGCAGCCCTCGGTGTTGAGGCGGGTTTTCATGCCCAGATCGTGAAGCTGATCGCGCGTGTGGCGGCTTTCGCTGAACCCGTCCGGATAACCGGCATAGACGAAATCGGCCTCCGCCTCGATCAGCTGTTCGGTGGTGGCGACCAGCGGTGAAAGCACGGGAACCGTGTTGTACGCCGCCTCGTATTGGGGGCTGATCTTGAGGTTCGCCATATAGGAGGTCCCGGCCATGCGGTCTTCCAGACCAAGCGCCAGCATCATCTCCGTGGCGTTGTTGCTCACCGTCACCGCCCGCGCCGGCGGCGCGTCATAGGTGGTGGTGTAGCCGCAATTCTCATCCGTGTAGGGAAAGCCCGCCTCATCGGCAAAGGCGGGCGCAGACACCAGAACGAAACCTGCGACCGCAAGCCCGCGCAGACCGGTTAATCGCGACATCAATTCACTCCTTGTATGGCCGGCATGCCGCCGGCGCTTTCAACTTGGGATAGGGATCGGTCTGGCTGGCCGAGCGCTGGCATGACCTCCGCTGCAAACAGTTCCATGCCGGCGAGCGCCACATCGTTGGCAATCAGACCGTTGGCGCTGAACAGGCAGCGAATGCTGTTCGCGCCGGTCTCCGCCGAGAGCGCGCGCAATTGCGCAAGGCAATCCTCGGGCGTTCCGGCGATGGTGAAATCCGCCAGCATGGCAGCGCGATCACGCGGCGCAGGCGGCTGCATTCCACGCTCCAGCGCCCGTGCCGTGCGCCGTGCATTGAGCTTTTCCAGAAGCGCATCGACCCGCTCCATGGCCTCCGCCCGGGTCGGCGCGATCATCACATAACGCGACAGCGATGAAGCAACGAGCGGCGCGCGCGATCCACCATGGCGATCAAGTGCTGCATGAAACACGGGCAATTGCCGTGCTTCATTGGGTTCAAGGCTCAAAAGAAGCGGAAAACCGTTCCCGGCGGCGATGTCGACCGTCTCTTCCGAGACGCCGGCGACATAGATCGGCGGATGCGGCTTTTGCACCGGCGGCGGCCCGACGGAGACGTTGGAAAAATGCCACGGCCCGCCATCCGCCGAACAATGTGGCTTCGTCCAGGCGTCGATCATGATCCTCAGCGCTTCGGCAAACCGCCTTGATGCGTCATCGCGCGAAATCTCGAGCGCGGTGAATGTGCCGGGCTCGGTGCCGCGCCCGATCCCCACATCCATACGCCCGCCGCTCTGAAAATCGAGCTGCGCGATCTGCTCGGCAAGCAGCAGCGGATGATAGAGCGGCAAAACGAGGATCGACGTGCCGAACCGCAGCCTCTCCGTGCGCGCCAGCACCTCCGCGCCAAGCAGCAATGTGGACGGATAGGGCAGCGTTTCGCGACCGAAATGAAATTCGTTGAACCAGATGCCGCCGAAACCAAGCGCGTCCGCCCGTTCGACAAGGCGCATCAGCGCCCGGTGGTCGCCAAGCGCGCCTTCGCGGGCAAAGCCTGCCAGATCAACGCGCATGGCGGGTCTCGCGGTCAGGCGTGACGCTGCCCGGGATCAGTCGAATGAATTCGGCCTGCGCCGAAGGAAATCGGGAAACGGATCGGAGACGTGACGTCTCGATAGACGGACTCGTTGCCGGCAAAGCGCCTGCATGCATTCTGGGCCTCCTGCCGGCGCACCTCGTCCGGCGTTCATGGTCTATGCATGAGGCAGGTCTCCTGACTCGCGGCTCGAACGTTCGGTCCGCCTTCCCGGCTTTCGCCAGTGGCATTGGAAAGAACTTGCCGCTTACAGTTGCGAGGGCAGTCCCGGAATTGGTCTGTCAGGCAGACCGCACCGGGTTCCCTTTTCATCCGCGAAAGGCGGAACCGCATGCGGCGGCGACCCTATCCGCGAAGGAACCGCGACGCAACCGCGAATGGCGTTTGCGCGAAAGAACGGCCGACGCGCAGCTGGCTTGCCGCAACATGCACCGGTTCGCCAAGGCCACCATTCGCGCAAGCGATGAGGAGAGCGCCTCGATCATGGCTTGCCCGGCAGCACGTGAAGTCGACCTATCTCGCCTTCGAGAAGTTCTACAAACTGCTCTAGGATCAGGGCTCTAGCAACCGGAAGTCGCCTTCAGCCCCCGGCGAAATTCACACCGCCGGGCTGCGGGGCGAAGCGGATGAGCCGACTGTCCGTAACGCCGGCCTGACGATGCGGCAGCGCTTCATGGTAGGCCGGGTCGCGCATCATCTGCGCAAACGCGCCGACCGATGGATATTCGGCAATGAAGCAGATGTCCCACGCCTCTGCCTGCGGGCCGATCAGCATCAGCTCGAAACCGCCCCGCCAGACGATGCGCCCGCCCAGCCGTTCCAGAACGGGCGCGCTGATCCGGCTGTATTCCGCATAGGCGTCCCGACCGCTTGCCACCCGGCCATCCGGATAATCCGCCCGCTCACGCAGCTTGATGAGATTGAGCATCTGGACCGGCCCCGGCCGTGCATCCGCCCGAAACGCCTCCCAGATCTCCTTGGTGAAACCGGTGTAACGCGTCATCTGCTTCACCTTCCCTGATAGACGGGCGTACGCCGTTCGATCCATGCGTCGAGCCCTTCATGCACATCTGCCGTCGCGCACATGCGGGCAAACTGTTCGCGCTCGATCAGAAGCCCCTCTTCAATCGTCGTGTTTATGCCCCGCGTCACGGCCGATATGATCCGGGCGGCCGCCAGTGGCGAATGCTGCAGGATGCGCTCCGCCAGCTCAAACGCCGCAGGAAGCAGATCTTCCGCAGGCACCACCCTGTTCACCAGCCCCAGCTCATGGGCGCGCTGCGGCCCGAACGTATCTCCCGTCAGGAGCAGTTCCAGCGCGCGCTTTCGCCCCGCCAGTCGCGACAGGCGCTGCGTGCCGCCAAATGTCGGCGGAATGCCGATATTGATCTCCGGTTTCGCGAAAATCGCCTGCTCGGAGGCAACCGCCAGATGCACCGCTTCGGTGATCTCGCAGCCGCCCCCGAAGGCGATGCCATTGACCGCCGCAATCACCGGCTTGGGAAACGCCTCGAAGCGCGCCGTCATCTGCTGGCCGCGACGACAGAAGGCGCGCACCGCTTCTTCTGCGCCCTGCCTTATGCTCTCGGCGAATTCATGTATGTCTCCGCCAGCCGAAAACGCCCGATCCCCCGCCCCTGTCACCACCACGGCGCCGATTGCCTCATCCGCCTCGATCTCATCGAGCAGCGACAGCAGCCGATCATTGGTCGCGTAGTTCAGAGCGTTCAGTTTCGACGGGCGGTTCAGCGTCAGAAGCGCGATACGCCCCTTCCTTTCGCAAAGCACGGTGTTCTGCATTTTCCTGCCTCTCCAGTTGAATTGACAGAAAGGCTAGGACCGGGCACGCTGCATGGAAACTCACTGGTTAGTATACATGGTTGCGGCATCCGATGAACACGAAACAGCACAAGCCCAAACCGGCCCGCGAACGGGTCGTCGATGCAGCAAGCAAGCTGTTCTATCGGGAAGGGATTCGCGCCGTCAGCGTCGATGCCGTTGCAGAGGAAGCGGGCGTAACCAAGAAGACCTTCTACTATCATTTCAGAAGCAAGGATGACCTCGTCGCCGAGTATCTCAGTTCCCGCGACCAGCCAAATCTCGATCTGTTCGAAAGCTGGTTCAGGAGTGCTGAAGGCGATGTGGCGGACCGGGTTGAGGCGATTTTCACGGGCGTCGCCCGATCCGCGCGCCATCCCGCATGGCGCGGCTGCGGCTTCCTGCGCACCGCAGCCGAGCTGGCCAATCTGCCGGGACACCCAGCCATGGTGATCGGCGCGAGCCACAAGAAGAAATTCGAGAACTGGCTTTCAGGCGAACTCGCCGAAAGCGGGATCGACAATCCTGCGGCGATCGCCCGCCAGATTGTGGTTCTGCTCGACGGCGTATTCTCAACGCTTCTGGTGCACCGCGACGCAGACTATGCAGAATCCGCCGGACAGGCCGCCAGAACGCTGATCCATTCGTCATACCCGACACAGAGCACGGCAGCCTGACCGAGGCCTCCCCCGCACAACGGGCTTTGGAAAACCCATGCCTTCTGAACGTGTCAAAGCGCGGTGCCGGGCTGCCCCCGCTCGGCACATGCGCCGGCGACTGCCTCGAACGGCAGCAGGATCGATCCGAAACGGCTTGGAAACGCCCGCGCCGCCTCGAACATGGCGAGATCCCGCCAGGGTTCGGGAAAAGTGACCGCTTCTCCCGCCAGAAGGCGGTGCAGCAGACCGGCAATCTCACCGACGCCGGCGCAGGTCTCTCCAGTGGCATGGCGCACGACGATGGCGGTAGACGCCATGCCGAGTGTGCAGGCGCGCGTGCGCCATCCAAGCGCGCCAATCGCATCGCCCCGCCACTGCACATCAAGCGTTACCGTGCTGCCGCAGGTGCGGCTCGTCCGGGTGATTGAGGCATCCGCCGGGACAAGCCGCCTGTCATTGCGAACCCCGGCGGCCAGATCCCGCAGGCCGCGCTGATAGAGCGCGGCCAGGTCCGCATCGGCGCTCATTCGACGCCGTCATCCTTCATCTGCCGGCCGAGAACCGACAGAAAGGTCAGCGCAAAATAAAGCCCGCGCCGCACATCCTCATTGCCGGCCACGCGCAGCAGGCCGAGAAGGGATGGCACCTGGGCCTGTGCGGTCTGTGTCGCGGCATAGCGCGCGGCATTGCCGACGTTCCACGCAGCGCCCACGCTTTCCTCATAGGCCTTCATCAGTTTCTGCACCATCGCGTCGTCGAACATGTCGACGCCGTCGGATGCAAGCGATGCGAGATCGACCAGATTGTGAAGACGGCGGCCCTGCAGGAGCGGTGCAAGCTTCTCGAGAAGCTCCACGAGCCCGCGCTCGGTGGCTCCATCCATTGCGGCGAGCGCTTTCGGTGCTCCGGCAGCGGCTTCGGGCGTGTCCATGACTGTATCGTTCATTGTTTTCCTCCGGATGCCGATGTCAGATGATGCCGCGCGCGACGGACCAGTAGATCCCGCGATTGAAGGCCTTGCGGAGCAGTCCCCCGACCTTGGTCGGCGGGGTGGGATGCACGTCCTCGTCATAGTCGTACCAGAGCGGCATGCCGGCCTCGAGACCCATCTGCGCCACGGCCTGAACCTTGCCGTCATAGGCATCGACCGTGCGGCCAAGCCGGATGTCGCCGGCGATGTTGTTGGCGATCACCGGGCACTGGTTGTGACAGGAACCGCCGGCCTTGGAGATCGGCAGATCGACCGTGTCACCCATGATGTAGGCATTGGGGTGGCCTTCGAGCTGCAGCGTCTGGCGGTCGGTGGGCAGCCAGCCCTCATTGTTCGGAGCCTGCGAAATGCCGCTTTCCAGAACCGCATCGACCGCGCGGATCGGCGGCGTGCACATGAGAAGATCGAACGCCTCTTCACCGCCCTCTTCCGAGTGGGCGATCTTCTTGCCCGCGTCCACGGAGTCTAGCGTGAAGCCGCGCTGATACTTGATGCCCTTGGCTTCGAACACCGGCGGCAGCACCTCACACACTTCCTGCTGCAGGAACAGGCAGTTGCGCAGAAGCTGCGAAACCGTCGGGTAGGTGTAGACGATCTCGCACTGCTCGCGCACGCCCTTGCGGCGCAGATATTCATCCACCATCAGCGTGGTTTCCATCGGCGCGATGCCGCACTGATGCGGCACATTCGGCGTCTTCGGGAAGTTGACGGTGATGAAGATCCGTCCCTTCTCGAAATTGCGCAGCTTCTCGGCGAGCTGGCGCGCGGGGCCATACTGATAGAAATAGTCGCCGCCTTCCTTGAGCCCCGGAATGCGCTCGGGTGCGGGCAGGCAGCCAGTCGAAACGACGATGTAGTCGTAGCCAATCGTCTTTCCGCTCTGCGTCTTCACGGAGGAGCCTGCAAAGTCGAAATGCACCACCTTGTCCACCTCGAAGGTGATCTCGGGGCGCAGGAGCGTGCGCTGTTTGCGCCGTAACTCGCCTTCAAAGAACATGTCGAAGGCGACATACATGAAGGCCGGCTTGTAATAGTGCCACGGGGAATCGGACAGGAGCGTGACCTTGATTTCTCCCCGTGCGATTTCGGGATACATCTTGGCGACGATGCTGTTGGCCGTCATCGTGCCACCGATGCCGCCTCCCACGATAAGTATATGTTTGGTCAACGCTAACCTCCCTGCTTTCACTTAGCTGGCGCAGATATCTTGATCCGTCATCTCAGAGGATTAGCATGCGGGAGAAAGGCAGCGCCGGCGGATGTTTCCAGAATGGAAAGGTTCGATATGGCGGGGGAAACGCGCATGCAGGAAACGGAAATCCGCCAGGTCGTTCAGGCCCAGATCATCGAATGTCTCAACCGTTTCTATGCGATTGAGACTGGTTTGTGGGGCGGTCCTTTGGATGCTTTGATTGTTCGTACGATCATCACGGGTAAGATTGAGGGTCGATTTTACGATCTTTCTTCGCTTTCGATGACGTTGGGTCTTCCGCTTTCGACGACGCACCGGAAGATCCTTGAGCTTGAGGCTTCTGGATTTCTGGAGCGTGTGCGCAGCGGGCGTTCGACGCATCTTGTTCCGACGCGCCGGAGCTGCGTTGAGCTGGACAAGAGTTTCGAGGAGATGGTTTCGACGCTTCAGCGTCTTTACCGGGGTGGTCCGGGGCTTGGTGAGGACAGGCGCGGTTCAGCGTCCCGGGAGCGTCTCTGAGCGACGGGGCAACGCATGTCAGCTGTGCCCGCGCCTTTGGGTTTCTGGGAAGCCGGGCGGTTTCTGGGAATCTGGTCGGTTTTCTGGAGCGTTAGAACGCAAAAACCCCGCGGCGTGTGCAGCGGGGTTTGTTCGTTGATTTGGTTGCGGGGGCAGGATTTGAACCTGCGACCTTCAGGTTATGAGCCTGACGAGCTACCGGGCTGCTCCACCCCGCGTCAACTTTTGTGTTCTTTTTGCATGCCAAAAGGCCGCGCTTGCGGCCTTTTGTTTTTGGTTTGTGTCGAGAAGCTTACATGCGTTTGGCAGACCTGGCAGCGACCTACTCTCCCGCGTCTTAAGACGAAGTACCATCGGCGCTGGGGCGTTTCACGGCCGTGTTCGGAAAGGGAACGGGTGCAGCCGCCCCGCCATGACCACCAGGTCGGCAAAGCGCATGTAATCGAGAAGCTGGTTGGCCTTTTGGCCAGTATTTTGTCGCTCTTGATGAGCATAAGCAATGAGAATGATTCAAGCCTATCGAGTTATTAGTACCGGTAAGCTCCATGCGTTGCCGCACTTCCACACCCGGCCTATCAACGTGGTGGTCTCCCACGACTCTCAGGGAATACTCGTTTCCAGGTCGGTTTCCCGCTTAGATGCCTTCAGCGGTTATCCGTTCCGTATATAGCTACCCTGCTATGCGGCTGGCGCCACAACAGGTCCACCAGAGATACGTCCATCCCGGTCCTCTCGTACTAGGGACAGATCCTGTCAATATTCCTACACCCACGGCAGATAGGGACCGAACTGTCTCACGACGTTCTGAACCCAACTCACGTACCGCTTTAAATGGCGAACAGCCATACCCTTGGGACCTGCTCCAGCCCCAGGATGCGATGAGTCGACATCGAGGTGCCAAACAACCCCGTCGATATGGACTCTTGGGGGTCATCAGCCTGTTATCCCCGGCGTACCTTTTATCCGTTGAGCGATGGCCCTTCCACGCGGGACCACCGGATCACTATGACCGACTTTCGTCTCTGCTCGACTTGTCAGTCTTGCAGTCAGGCAGGCTTATGCCATTGCACTCAGCGAACGATTTCCGACCGTTCTGAGCCCACCATCGCGCGCCTCCGTTACTCTTTAGGAGGCGACCGCCCCAGTCAAACTACCCACCATACACTGTCCCGGATCCGGATAACGGACCGCGGTTAGACATCCATGTAGATAAGGGTGGTATTTCAAGGATGGCTCCATCCAGGCTGGCGCCCGAACTTCAAAGCCTACCACCTATCCTACACATGCCGACACGAATGCCAGTGTAAAGCTATAGTAAAGGTGCACGGGGTCTTTCCGTCTAACCGCAGGAACCCCGCATCTTCACGGGGAATTCAATTTCACTGAGTCTCTGCTGGAGACAGCGGGGAAGTCGTTACGCCATTCGTGCAGGTCGGAACTTACCCGACAAGGAATTTCGCTACCTTAGGACCGTTATAGTTACGGCCGCCGTTTACCGGGGCTTCAATTCAGAGCTTGCACTCCTCCTTTTAACCTTCCGGCACCGGGCAGGCGTCAGACCCTATACGTCGTCTTGCGACTTCGCAGAGCCCTGTGTTTTTGATAAACAGTCGCTACCCCCTGGTCTGTGCCACCCCCCTCCGGTTGCCCGAAGAAGGGTCACGCTTATCCCGAAGTTACGCGTGCATTTTGCCGAGTTCCTTCAGCAGAGTTCTCTCAAGCGCCTTGGTATACTCTACCAGTCCACCTGTGTCGGTTTCGGGTACGGTCTATATGGAGGAGCTATTTCCTGGGACCACTTGGCTGCCTTCCCAATCCAGTAAGGAAAGACAACGTCCACGATCCGTCACTACCTCCAGGCCCACGAATATTAACGTGGTTCCCATCGACTACGCCTTTCGGCCTCGCCTTAGGGGCCGGCTAACCCTGCTCAGATTAACTTTAAGCAGGAACCCTTGGACTTTCGGCGAGGGGGTCTCTCACCCCCTTTATCGTTACTCATGTCAGCATTCGCACTTCCGATACCTCCAGGAGCCCTCACGGGTCTCCCTTCATCAGCCTACGGAACGCTCCGCTACCGCTTGCAAAGCAAGCCCAAAGCTTCGGTGTATGGCTTTAGCCCCGGTACATTTTCGGCGCAAAACCCCTTAATTAGACCAGTGAGCTGTTACGCTTTCTTTAAATGATGGCTGCTTCTAAGCCAACATCCTGGTTGTTTTGGGAGTCTCACATCCTTTCCCACTTAGCCATAACTTGGGGACCTTAGCTGTTGGTCAGGGTTGTTTCCCTCTCCACGACGGACGTTAGCACCCGCCGTGTGTCTGCCGACTAGTACTCCTCGGTATTCGGAGTTTGGTTAGGTTTGGTAATCCGGTGAGGACCCCTAGCCCATCCAGTGCTCTACCCCCGAGGGTATTCGGTCGACGCTCTACCTAAATAGATTTCGCGGAGAACCAGCTATTTCCGAGTTTGATTGGCCTTTCACCCCTAGCCACAAGTCATCCCGATCTATTGCAACAGATATGGGTTCGGTCCTCCAGTAAGTGTTACCTTACCTTCAACCTGCTCATGGCTAGATCACTCGGTTTCGGGTCTAATGCAACGTACTGAGCGCCCTATTAAGACTCGCTTTCGCTACGCCTACACCTACCGGCTTAAGCTTGCACGTTACATTAAGTCGCTGACCCATTATACAAAAGGTACGTGGTCACACTTGCGTGCTCCCACTGTTTGTAGGCAACCGGTTTCAGGTACTCTTTCACTCCCCTCGTCGGGGTGCTTTTCACCTTTCCCTCACGGTACTAGTTCGCTATCGGTCATGCACGAGTACTTAGGCTTGGAGGGTGGTCCCCCCATGTTCAGACAGGATTTCACGTGTCCCGCCCTACTCAAGGACTATCGTTCGCATTACGCATACGGGGCTGTCACCCGCTTTGGCCCAACTTTCCAGAAGGTTCTGCTTGTCTAACGATAGCCACTGGCCTGGTCCGCGTTCGCTCGCCACTACTAGCGGAGTCTCGGTTGATGTCCTTTCCTACGGGTACTTAGATGTTTCAGTTCCCCGCGTTCGCTTCTTATCCCTATGTATTCAGAATAAGATACCTTATAACGATACTTGGAAACCACTTAAGCTCTCTCGATCACCCTGAGGCAAACGATCCAGCCCAAATGATTTCCCAAGTATCTAAGGTGGGTTTCCCCATTCGGATATCTACGGATCAAAGGGTATTCGCACCTCCCCGTAGCTTTTCGCAGCGTATCACGTCCTTCATCGCCTGTGCATGCCAAGGCATCCACCAATTGCCCTTAAGACACTTGATCATTCTCATTGCCAATGCTCATCCGGATTGCTCCAGACGACACTGGCAGAAAAGACCAGCTTCTCGAGATCT
>NZ_CM178970.1:62500-917500 GCF_058725515.1 Nitratireductor sp. WH36-1
TCAACGCGCTTTTTTCAAGTTTTTCGTTTTTCTTCGTATTCCAACCTAAAAACCGAAAGAAATCACACCCAACCCACTGATTCTAAACGATAATAAAAAACGACAAACAGGGCAGAAAACTTGCCAAACCGCGCATTTCCGGCCTTTTCAGCCATTCTTGCCGGCAAAACTCTAGCCCGCAAAAACCATGTCGCATTCTGACATGTAAAACTGCCCTTACGGCACCCTGACTTTTACCGTCATACCGTCCCGGGCGGGGACCGCTTCTCCCTCTATAAGGTGTGAGCCGATCCGGAGACCTCTTCTAGGGACGTCGGGAATGATCACCCGGCGTACAGCCGAAACGGGACTGAAACGCCCGGCTGAAATTCGCCACATGCCGATATCCGGCATCCCAGGCAGCCCGTTTAATGGAGACGCGCTCCAGCTTTATCCGCCGGGCGGCCTCATCCAGCCGGGCATTTCGGGTGAACTCCGCAACGGTCTCGCCGAACGCCTGGCGAAAGACCTCATTCAGACGCCGCGGCGCCATGCCCACTTCTTTGGAGAGATCTTCCAGCCCCGGCGCATCCGCCAGCCGCGAAAGAACAATATCCTGCGCCGCGCAGGCCGTGGACCGATCATGCTCGCTGATCGCGCGCTCATCTTCCTTGAGGCCGCTTTGCCTGATCACATCACAATAGATTGCCAGAAGCGCATTGACCGTGCCTTCCAGATGCAGGCGACGGGTTTCTCCGCCAAGCTGCGAGTCATTCATCATCGCGCAGAGAAAGCGCACCTCGGGACGGGTCTCGAAATGCTGCACCGTACGCTCTTCCATATGAAAGAGACGGTGCATGGCCTTGGGCGGTGCAAAGCCAAGCCGGCTCTCGATCATCTCCTCGCGCAGGCAGATGCCGGCGGCGCAGACCGCCTTGCCCGGCATGACCCGGAAAGTGCCCCGATGCTCGGGCAGATGCATGGCTAGATTATCGCGGTTCGTGAACACCCCGTCACAGCCATTGAGATCGTAGTGAACGACGCCGGAGGCGCACCCCATGAAACTGACCGTTCCCGGCGGCTGGGTGTTGCCGATTTCCATTTCCGTCTCTTCGCGGAAATGCATGCGGGTCAGATGCAGGATCACCCCGTCATTCAGTTCAAACCGTTCGAGTTCACAGGTCCCGAATGGCAGGGCGGACATCGCCTCGCTGTCATAGGCCGAACCGGCATGGCGCTCGCCACCCTCCGCTTCAAGTTTCACTTCAACGGTCGGTTTCTCGAAAGACCCTGCCATAGACATTTGAAACGCTCCCCCAAGCACACGCAGCCGCCACCCATATATGACGAAGCGGCGCTGCAAATAATGATAACAAAAAGCAATTCACCACAACCCTTGTAAGACTTAGCCGGCGTTTCGCTGTGTAGCATTGCAAATCAGGAACCTTCCGTGACCGTGCGCCGGTATTTCACCGCGCGGCGGGCGGATGCGTTTCGTTTTCAAGGGGGATGAAAGAAGGCCGGAGGCGTTCCGGCGACCTTCTTGTGCGGAATGCGTTCGCAAAGGCGCTCTTCGAGCAGCCGGCAGGCATCGTGTCCGGAAACCCCGACAAACGACATACCGCAACACACCGCATACCAAGGAACGCTTCATGACCGAGCAAAGCCCAACCGTGCTGGCCAATCGCCTGGCGCTTGAAGGCGGCACGCCCGTGCGCACCGCGCCCCTGCCCTGGGAACTGCCCGGCGCACACTGGATCGGCAAGGAGGAGCGCGAGCTGGTCGACCGGGTGATCGACGCGCAGAGCCCCTTCCGGTTTTACGGTCCCGACCCGCAGCACATGGTCGACACGCTGGAACAGGAGTGGCGCGCCGCCTATGGCCATCGCCATGCGCTTGGCGTTTCCTCCGGCACGGCCGCCCTTTCCATCGCCATTTCGGCGCTCGACATCGGGCCGGGCGACGAGGTTCTGATCGCCGGATATATGTGGGTGAGCTGCGTGTCCGCCATCGTGCGCAGCGGCGCGATCCCCCGGCTGGTCGATATTGACGAGACCTTCTGCATGGATCCGGCGGATCTGCGCCGCAAGATCACGCCGCGCGCCCGCGCCATCCTTCTGGTGCATATGAGTGGTGCGCCCGGCCATGTGGCCGAGATCGCAGGGATCGCGAAGGAGAACGGCCTCGCTCTCATCGAGGATTGCGCGCAGGCTGCCGGCGCAAGTTCCGGCGGCACGCCGGTTGGCCGCTTCGGCGACATCGCCACCTTCAGCTTCCAGCTCAACAAGAACATGACCGCCGGCGATGGCGGCATGATCGTCTGTCAGGACGACGCCATCTTCCGCCGCATCACCGCGCTCCACGATCTGGGCTTTGCGCGCAATGAAGAAGGGCGGCTCGACACATCCGACGAGACCTGCCAGCTCTGGGGTTTTGGCGCACGCATGTCGGATCTGGCCGGCGCCATGGCGCTTGCCCAGTCTCGCAAGCTCGGCCAGATCACCGGCGCCATGCGCACGGCCAAATGGCGCATCCGCGAAGCGCTGTCCGACATTCCGCAGATCGATTTCCGCACCGTGCCGGATCCATCCGGCGACAGCGGCCCCTTCCTTGTCACGCTCTATCGTGACGCCGAGACCTGTCAGGCCTTCACCGAGGCACTGCGCGCCGAGGGCATTCGCGGCCCGGCAGGTTCGCTGAGCTGCATCACCATGCGCGAATGGGGACTGCACTGGTATTTCAACATTCCGAGCCTCACCGAGAAGCGATCCAACAGCCGTGACGGCTTCCCGTGGACGCATCCGCTCAACGCCTTTGCCGGCGAGATCGATTATCGCCGCGGCGCGCTGCCCAATTGCGATGCGCTCAGCGAGCGCGGTGCGCTCCTCGCCATCGCTTCCAAACTCACCGACGACGACGTCACCGACATCATCACCGCATTCAGAAAAGTCGCCAATGCCCTCTTCAATCGCTGAGACCGCCGCACCGATGCCGACACTCTCTTCTCTCCTGACCTCCGATCCCTTTTCCATCTCCAAGGCGACCACCGGCATTGACGTGCTGGTGATCGGCTCCGGAACGGCCGGCGTCACCAGCGCCATCGAACTGGCGCGCAAGGGTCTTTCCGTGGTGATCCTGGAGGCCGGCCCTTTCCTGCTGCCAAGCCATGTGGGCTCCACCCCTTTCCGCAGCCGCGAGGACATCACCCCGCAGATCCACAATCTGGTGCGCTACCGCACCGCCTGGACCGACCATGAGCACTTCAGCGATGGCGTCGCCTCACCGCTCAACAATGATGCATGGTCGGCTGTCGGCGGACGCACGCTTTTCTGGGGCGGCTGCACGCCGCGCTTTTCGGAATGGGATTTTGACGACTGGCCGTTCTCTTATGAAGAGTTCGCCAGCTATTACGACCGCGCCGAGCGCATCATGCATGTCTCCGGCCGCTCGGAGGAGCGCCCGCCCTTCTTCCGCGGCAAGGCGCAGGACACGATTCTGGACCGCCTCCACAAGGCCGGCATCGATGCCGAACACGCCGCACTCGGTGTCGACACGCAGGAATCGCGCAATGGCTATGTGCCGCGCGGCTTCGATTCTGCTGCCGACCGCCTGCTGCGCAGCGGCCTTCTCTCAAGAGAAGTGGCGCGCGGACGCATCGTGCTGGTTCCCGACACCATTGCCGAGAGCATCGAGAACAATGGCCGGCAGGTGACCGGCATCGTCGCGCGCGGTGCGCAGAGCGACCGCCGCTTCCGCCTTGTCGCCCGTCATTACAGTCTGGCCGGTGGCGCGATCCAGTCGACGCGGCTGGCGCTCGATTCCGGTCTGCGCGACATTCACCCGCTGGTCGGCACCCACATCGCCGACCACCTGTTCATTCAGGGCCTGTTCCGTCTGAAGGCGCCGCTCAACGAGCCGATCTACACCTTCATTCCCGCCGGCAAGGACCGTCCCTACCACATCCAGATCCAGGGACCGTTCGACGAGACCTGGTATTCGCCCTATCACGCAACCGTGTGGCTCGACTGCGATCCCCAGGGGCTGTACCTCCTCGCCTATTGCTTCGGCGTCGGCGAAGCGGCCAAGAGCAACGAGTTACAGCTGACCGGACAATGCGGCGACGGCCCCGGCAATATGGGCCGCTATGCAGTCCTCAACGGACGCACCGAAAACGACCTGCGCATTCTCGACGAGATGAACGCCTTCCTTCCGCAGGTGGCGGAAGGCATGGGCGCGGAGCTGGTGCGCAGCCAGATCAACCCGCCCGGCGCGGCCCTGCATGAAATCGGCGGCCTGCGCATGTCGGCGGAGCCGGGCGTCGGCGTCACCGACACCCATGGCCGGTTCTGGGCTCTGCCCAATCTGTCCGTTGCCGATTCCGCAGCGTGGCCTTCACAGGGTTCGGCCAACAGCTACCTGACCATCACGGCCTGGTCGCTTCGTCATGCAGAAGGCGTGGCCGAGCTGCTTGGGGAGGAGAACTGATCCATGCTGATCCGACTGGTGATACTGGCCGCCCTGTTCGGCTTTCTCTTCGGGTTCGATGAAGGCGTGATTGCCGGCGCTCTGCCGCTCATTACTTCGACCTTCGAAATCTCCGCCTCCGGTGAAGGCCTCGTCACCGCCTCCGTGCCGCTTGGCGCGGTGGGTGGCGCGATCCTCGCCGCGCTGTGGGCCGACAGTCTGGGCCGCCGCAAGGTGCTCATCATGTGTTCGGTTCTGTTCGGCATCGGTGCAATCGCCAGCGGTCTGGCGCAGGAAGAAATCGCGCTCATCCTTGCGCGCCTTCTGCTCGGCATCGCCATCGGCGCGTCGGCGCTCGCCGCCCCCATGTTCCTCGCCGAACTTGCGCCGGCGCGGCATCGCGGCGCGATCGTCTCTGCCTTCCAGCTCATGATCACGATTGGCATTCTGGTGTCCTATCTGATCGACCTGGCGCTGGAGCCGCTCGGCGCATGGCGCTGGATGCTGGCGCTTGGCGCGGTGCCCGCCTTCGTCTCGCTGATCGGCATCGCGCTCTCGCCGGAAAGCCCGCGCTGGCTCGTCATGCGCGGCCGCCGCGAAGAGGCCGGCTCGGTCATCGCCGCCATCCAGCCGGACCTCGACCGCAAGGAAGTGGACCACATTGTCGGCGACATCGCCGCAACGCATGCAGGCGAACCGCGCACAGCCCCGTGGTCGGACTTCCTGTCGGATCACATCCGCCCGCTGGCGATCTTCGCCATCGCCGCCTTCCTGCTTCAGCAGGTCAGCGGCATCAACGCCGTCATCTATTATGCGCCGACCATTCTCGGCCATGCCGGCTTCGATGGTTCGAGCACCCAGCTCACCGCCACGGTGGGCATCGGCCTCGTCAATGTCGTGATGACCGTTGTTGCGATGCTCTTCGTCGACAGGCTCGGTCGCCGACCGCTCTTCATTCTGGGTTTCATCGGTTCTGCCGTGAGCCTCGCCGTGATCGCCTATGCGATGAACGGACAGGGTTCCGAGCTTGCGACACTGGCGCTGATCGGGCTGTTTGCCTACATCGCCTTCTTCGCCGTCAGTCTCGGGCCGCTTCCCTGGCTTTACATGTCCGAGCTTTTCCCGCTCGCCATGCGCAGCCGCGGCATGGCCATGGCCTCGGTCGCCAACTGGTCGTGCAACTTCCTCGTGGTCTTCATGTTCCCGGTGCTTGTCAGCTATGCCGGTGCGGCGGCAACCTTCGCCGTGTTCTGCGCCTTCTGCGTTCTGGGCGCGGTGGTCGCCTGGCTCTATGCGCCGGAGACCAAGGGCGTAAGCCTTGAAGATCTGGAACAGCGCGAGCTCGTGGCGGCGCAATGAGCGATGCCGCCATTCCCGGCAGACCCGCCGCCTTCGCGGTTGCGCGGGTCGCCGCACTGACAGCCTGCAGCGGGCTGCTGTTCGGCTACAGCACGGCCAGCATCGCCGACTGGCTGGAGCCCATCGCGGCAGTGTTCAGCCTCACCGTTCGCGGGCAGGAATATCTCACCGTCTCGCTGGTCATCTCCTGCTTCTTCGGCGCGGTTGCAGCCGCACCGCTTGCCCGCCGTTTTGGCCGGCGCATGGCTTTGGCCGGCGCATTCGTTCTGGCTGCCGCCGGCTATGGCGTGGTTCTCACCGAACCGTCCCTCTCCCTGCTGGTCTTTGCGCGCGTCCTGATCGGGCTTGCCGTCGGCATCTCCTCCATGGTCGCGCCCATGTATGCGGGCGAGGCCACCCCGGCAGACCGGCGCGGCGGCGTGGTGGCGCTGTTTCAGCTCGCCGTCACGCTCGGCATTCTCGCCGCCTATGCCGTGCCGCTCATCCTGCTCGATCATTCCGCATGGCCGCTCGCCATTGGCGGCGGCATGGTCATCCCGCTCGCCGGGCTCCTCATGCTTGTCGCCGTGCCGGAAAGCCCGAGCTGGCTCATCGCCACGCGCGGCGACGCCGCCGCCCGCGCAGCAGCCGGTGTGCTTGGCGTGCCCACCCCGCACGCCGCGCCGTCCACCGCCGGGCACGCGCGGCCTTCGCTCTCGCTGCGCACCGGCGCGACCTTGGCCGTCCTCGCCCTGTGCTGCGGTCTCTTCATTCTGCAGAACCTGAGCGGCATTGACGGCATTCTCTATTATGCGCCCACCATTTTCACCGAGCTTGGCTTTCCGCCGGGGCTCGCAGCGCTGGGCGCAACCTTCGGCCTTGGCCTCATCAATGTGATCGCCACCGTCATCGCCATCCTGACCGTCGATAGGCTTGGCCGCCGCCCGCTGGCGATCTACGGATCGCTGGTCATGATCCTCGGCCTCTCCGCCGTGGTCGCCGCGCATCTGTGGGACATGCCGTTTCTCGGCCTCGCCGGCCTGTGCGTCTACATCGCCGCCTTCGCCCTCAGCCTCGGGCCACTGCCCTATGTGCTGATGGCCGAACTCATGCCTTCCAGCCTGCGTGAGGCGGGCCTCTCCGCTGCGTCCGCAACCTCATGGCTGTTCAACGCGCTGGTCGCGCTGTTCTTCCTGACCGGCGTAACGCAGTTCGGTCTCTCGACCGTGTTCATGTTCTTCGCCCTGATCTGCCTGTTCGCACTGGTGATCTCGATCATCTGGCTGCCCGAGACCAAGGGCCGCTCGCTCGAGGCCATCGAGGAGAACGTGCTGAAGGGCGTCCCGCTCCGGCAGGTTGGCCGCTGATCAGAGCGCGGCCAGCCGCCGCTCCAGAAACCGGCGCTCCGCCGGCTGGCGGGCCAGCTCCAGCGCCGTGCGATAGGCATCCCGCGCCACGTCGATGCGTCCCAGCCGGCGCAGCATGTCGGCGCGGGCCGCATGGGCCAGATGATAGGCGCCGAGCCTTCCATCGGCCATCGCTGCATCAATGGCCGCAAGCCCCGCTTCCGCACCGTCGCGCATGCTGAGCGCCGCAGCCCGGTTGAGCGCCACAACCGGCGACGGGTCCACCATCGCCAGAATGTCGTAGAGCGACACGACCTGCCGCCAGTTCGTTTCATCCGTGCGCGCCGCCGCGCCGTGCTCCCCTGCAATCGCCGCCTGCAAAAGATAGGGGCCAAGCCGTCCCGCCTGCAGCGCGTGATCGATCAACGCCCGCGCCTCATCGATCAGGGCGCGGTCCCAGCGCGAGCGGTCCTGATCTTCCAGCAGAACGATGTCGCCTGCCGCGTCCACCCGGCTTTCGCGCCGCGCCTCGTGCAGAAGCATCAGCGCCAGAAGGCCCGCCACTTCCGGATCGTCCATCAGCCCCACCATCAACCGGCCGAGCCGGATCGCCTCACCGGAAAGGTCGGCGCGCGTCAGCGCCGGCCCGTCGGTCGCGGCATACCCCTCATTGAAGATGAGATAGATCACGCGCAGGACGCTCTCGATCCGTCCCGGCAGCTCCGCCCGTGCGGGTATCTCGAAGGGGATCGCCTCGTCGCGGATCTTCGCCTTGGCGCGCACGATCCGTTGAGCAATCGTCGGCGGTCGGGTCAGATAAGCCCGCGCGATCTCTTCCGTGGTCAGCCCGCCGACTTCGCGCAGTGTCAGCGCAATGCTGGCATCGGCAGGCAGGTCCGGGTGGCAGCAGGTGAAGATCAGCCGCAGTTCGTCATCGCGGATATGTTCGGGAATAGCCGGTTCCGAAGCCGGATCGGCCAGCGCTGCAAGTTGCGGCAGCGCGCCGGCAAGCCGCGCCTGCCGACGCCAGCGATCCACCATTTTGAAACGGCCGGTCGACACCAGCCACGAATAGGGATTGGCCGGCACGCCTTCGCGTGGCCATCGGTCCGCTGCGGCGGCGAAGGCTTCATGGAGCGCTTCCTCCGCCGCATCGAACCCGCCCAGAAGGCGGATCAGTGTTGCGAGCACGCGCCGCTTCTCGCGGCGATAGACCGCCTCGACGGCAGCGCGTGCGTCGGCCCCGCTCACAGCTGCGGCGGCGGGCTCGAGAAGTCGACCAGCGGACGCACTTCGATGGAACCGATCTTCGCCAGCGGATGACCGCTGATCGCGCGCACCGCATCGTTCAGGTCGGGCGCTTCGACGAGCACGATGCCGCCAAGCATGTCCTTCGTCTCCATGAAGGGGCCGTCCACCGCCGACATCTTCCCGTCGCGCATCTGCACGGTCATGGCGTTTTCCGGCAACTCCAGCGCCTCGCCCATGACGAAGTGGCCGGTCTCCTTCAGCTTCTCGTCATAGCCAGCGCACTCGGCCAGCGCCGCATTCGCTTCCGGGCTACCGCCGAACAGCTCTTTCGGATTGTAATAGATCAGGCAGGCATAGCGCATGGTGTCTCTCCTTATATGAGCGCTTCGAACGCCCATGGTCGTCTGGCGGCAGCCGGATTCGACAACACCATGAAAAATTTTTCGCGCCCTGTCGAAATGAACCTGCCGATACGGCCCACCTTCTCCCCGCCTCTTGCCGTTCCCCGCAGGAAGGATAGAACGCTCGAAACCGTTTTGAACAAGGATGGAATGGCCGTGAGCGTCACAATCGAAGTTACCGAAACGCCGGACAAGGCGGCGCTGGCGCGGGTGGAGACGGAGCTCGCTGCATTCAACGACGCCGATGTCGGCCCGTCCGAAAAGGCCACGCTCGCCATCATCGTGCGCGATGAGAACGGCGCTGTGCTGGCCGGCATCTCCGGCTACACCGCCTGGGGCTGGCTCTACATTCAGAAACTGTGGGTGGATGACAGCCTGCGCGGGCAGGGCATGGCCGGGCGCATGCTTGCGGCGGCAGAAGAAGAGGCAGAGCGGCGCGGTTGCCACTCCGCGCTGATCGACACGTTCAATCCCAGCGCCGAGAAGGCGTATACCCGTCAGGGCTATGTGGAATTCGGACGGCTTGAGAATTTCCCGATCGGGCGCAGCCGCATCTTTCTCCAGAAGCGGCTGCCCTCGTCTCACACAAAAATTTAGCGGGCAATCTTCCCGCCGCGCAGCGGCTCGGGCGCGCCCGTCGTCGTCGGGAAGCTGATCGGCAGATCGCGCAGCACGCGCACCGCAAGGAAAGCGAAGCACTCGGCCTCGATGGCGTCGCCACGCCAGCCAACCGTTTCGGCGGGGGCTGCTTCCACGCCGGCGCGTTCGCCCAGCATCTTCATGATGGTCGGGTTGTGCCGGCCACCACCGCACACGATCAGCCGGTTTGGCCGAACCGGCAAAAGATCGAGCGCCTTGCCAACCGCCGATGCGGTGAAGGCCGTCAGCGTCGCCGCACCCGTGCTGGCGTCGAGACCATCGGCCATGGACGCACCGAAGTCGAAACGGTCGAGCGATTTCGGATAGGGCGCGGTGAGGTAGGGATGCTTCAAAAGCTCCGCCAGCCGCGCCTCGTCCACCGTGCCCGAAGCCGCCAGCGCACCGTCGCGATCCATGTCGCCAAGCCCCTGCGCCTTGACGAAATCATTGATCGGCGCATTGGCCGGGCCGGTGTCGAAAGCGATAAGCCGGTCCGCACCGTCCCACCAGCTCACATTGGCCACGCCACCCAGATTGAGCACCCCCGTCTCGCCGTCCGTGTCCACGTCCCGCAAGAGAGCTGCATGATAGGCTGCCGAAAGCGGTGCCCCCTGCCCGCCGGCGCGCATGTCGGCCGAGCGGAAATCATAGACCACCGGACAGCCCAGAATGGAATGCATCAGATCGCCGTCGCCGAGCTGCCGCGTCTCGCCGAGACGCCCTTCCTGCGGCGCACGGTGCAACACCGTCTGCCCGTGGAAACCGACCGCGCCGATATCGGCCATGGTCAGGCCATGGCTCTCCACCAGCTCTCGCACAGCGTGCGCCTGCGCGCGCGTCAGAACCTCTTCCGCCTCGGCGAAGATCGCCGGTTCATCGCCCTCGAAATTCCAGGCCCGCGCCTGCTGCAACGTCTCTTCCAGAAGGTCGCGCGTCGATTGCGGATAGGGCGCCAGCGCGTAAGCGCCGAACGCTTCGATGCGCTCGCCATCCGTTTTCAGAAGCGCCACGTCGATGTTTCCGTCGAGTACGGTGCCGGTCATCAGGCCGACGGCCCAGACAGGCTCAAATCCTTCAGCCATGTGCGTTCCTATCCTGCGTTCATGCAATCGCCGACCGCCTGTCGCAGCGCAGCGATGCCGCTGTCGAAATGCCGGGTCGGATGTATGCGGTTGGTGAGAAGGGTCCACGCAAGGCCATTGTCGAAATCGACCCACAGCCCTGTTCCCGTGAAACCCGTATGCCCGATCGTGCCGGCGCTGGCCAGCGCCCCGCCGGGCCAGTTTTCATATGGCCGTTCCCAGCCATGGGTGCGTTTTTCGGAAAGCGGCGTGCGCATCAGCGCCACCGTCTCATCCCCATCGGCGTCGCCTGCAAAAAGCCCTGCCGCGAAATCGAGCACGGCGTCGGCCGTGCCGAACAGTCCGGCATGCCCCGCGCCCTCAAGCGCTGAACAATTGTCGTCATGCACCTCGCCGCAAAGCACCCGGTGCCGCCATGTGCAGTCCTCGGTCGCCGCCGTCTTTTCCGGATCGGCGGCAAAGGCGAAGCCCGGCCCCGGATCGAATGCCCGCAGCCGCTTGCCCTCAAGCCGCTCCAGCGCGACGCCGAGCAGAATAAAGTTGATGTCGGAATAGACCGACGGGCCTTTTTCCCAGCGCCGCTGGAGAATGAAGGCGCGCAGCAGGTCAGCATCGCGGCCATAGGTGTAGATCGGCTCCACCGCCGGGAACGGCGTCTGGTGGCCGAGGCACTGGCGAAATGTCACCTGTCGTTCCCATGCGCCCGGATCATACTGGCGCAGATCCGGCAGAAGCGTGGTGAGCCGCGCATCGAGATCGATCACGCCCTCTTTCGCCAGTTCCAGAATGCGCGTGGTGGTGAAGATTACCTTGGTCAGCGATGCAAGATCGAACCAAGTGTCGGTGCGCATTTCACGCTCATGCGGCACACGCTGCGCATAACCGGTGGCGCGCACCATGCGCCCGCCATCCCGGTCGATCACACCGAGCACCCCGCCGGGAATGCGCCCCGCCTCCACCGAAGCGTTCAGCAGGGCAAAGGCGCACTCGAAGCGCGGCGCAAAGGCAGGCGTGTCCGTCATGCTCATGCCTCCGCCCGCGCCATGTGGTCGGGACCAAAACTCTGCCAGTTGGCCGGCTCCGGCTCGAAGCCCAGCGGCCGCACCAGCGACGGCACCTGCCGCGTGTCCACCTCAAAGGTCTCTTTGCGCCGGTCGACGCTCGGCACCGCCGAGATCAGCCGTTTCGTATAGGCGTGTTTCGGATCGGAAAGAACCGACGCCGCATCACCGATCTCGACGATCTGCCCCGCATAGACCACCGCGATGCGGTGCGCGATGCGCTCCACCACCGCCATGTCGTGCGAGACGAAGAGATAGGCGAGGCCGAACTCGCGCTGCAGGTCCACCAGGAGTTCCAGCACCTTGGCCTGCACCGAAACGTCGAGCGCCGAGACGGCCTCGTCCAGCACCACCACGGACGGGTTGAGCATCAGCGCGCGGGCGATGCAAAGGCGCTGCCGCTGGCCGCCGGAAAACTCGTGCGGATAGCGCTCCAGCGCATTCTCCGGCAGGCCCACCCGGTCGAGCAGCATGCGCATGCGCGCCTGCGTTTCACCGTTCAGCCCGCCGCCGGCGGCAATCACCGGCTCGGCCAGAATGCTGTCCACCCGAAGCCGCGGATTGAGCGAGGCATAGGGGTTCTGGAACACCATCTGCACCGGCTTGCTGCTCTGCCGCGCCGCGCCATTCGTGTTCGCGGAGAATGTGCCGCGCGTCGGCTCGACCAGCCCCAGAATGGCGCGCGCCGTGGTCGATTTGCCCGAGCCGCTTTCGCCGACAATGCCCAGCGTCTCGCCCGGCATCAGGTCGAAATCGACCCCGTCCACCGCATGAACCGCACCGGTCTGCCGGCGCAGGAGACCACCGGTCACCGGAAAGCGAACCGTCAGCCCTTCCACTTTAAGCGCCGGCGCGGCGCTTGGCTCGTCGGCCCGGCGATAGTCGGTGCGCGTGGCGCGCCCGGCCTCGAAATGCGGCACGGCGCTCAGAAGATGCTTCGTATAGGGATGCTGCGGCGCATCAAGCACCGCGTCGAGCGGTCCCTGCTCCACCGCCTCGCCATTCTGCATCACCATCACCTTGTCGGCGATGCCGGCCACCAGCCCGATGTCATGGGTGATGAAGATCATGCCCATGCCGGTCTCGCGCTTCAGCTCGGCGAGAAGCGCCATGATCTGCGCCTGCACCGTCACGTCGAGCGCCGTGGTGGGCTCATCCGCGATCAGGAGACGCGGATTGCACGACAGGGCCGTGGCGATCATCACGCGCTGGAGCATGCCGCCGGAAAGCTGGTGCGGACAATATTTCAGCCGGCGCGCGGCATCGGGAATGCGCACGCGGTCGAGCGCGTCCTTCGCCGCTTCCCGCGCCTGCCGGCCGGTCAGGCCACGATGCAGGCGGAACGATTCCTCAATCTGCTCGCCAATGGTCAGAACCGGATTGAGCGAGGTCATCGGCTCCTGGAAGATCATGCCGATCTCGCCGCCGCGGATCTTCGTCAGCTCCTGCTCGCCGGCTGCTGCCAGATCGAGCGTGCTGCCGTCCTCGCGCCGGAACCGGATAGACCCGTCGATGATGCGGCCACCGCCGAAATCCACCAGCCGGTTGATCGACAGCGCGGTGACGGATTTGCCCGAACCGCTTTCGCCGACAATGGCCAGCGTCTCGCCGGCAGCGAGATCGAAGCTCACGCCATGGACGATTTCATTGTCTTCTGGCTTGCGGCCAAAACCGACGCGCAGGTTTGAAACGGACAGAAGCGATGTCATGCGACCGACCTCCGCGTCTTGGGATCGAGAATGTCGCGCAGCGCATCCCCCAGAAGATTGAACCCGAGAATGCCGATCATGATCGCAATGCCCGGGAAGATCAGGAGCCAGGGCGCCATCTCCATCAGATTGCGGCTGTCGGCGAGCATCAGGCCAAGCGACGAGGCCGGCGGCTGCGTGCCGAGGCCGAGAAAGCTCAGGCCCGCCTCCGTCAAAAGGCCCCATGCGAGCGCCAGCGTCACCTGCACCGTCAGCGGCGCGACGAGGTTCAGCATCAGATGGCGCGTCAGAATGTAGTTGCGGCTCGAACCGAAGGTGCGCGCGGCGTCCACGAAGTCGCGCGTCTTCAGGGAGAGCGCCGGCCCGCGCACCACACGGGTGAAGATCGGCGTGTAGACGATGGCGATGGCCATCACGCTGGTCCAGGTGCCCGGCCCCACGATTGCGATGATGAGCAGCGCAAGAAGGATCGCCGGGAAAGCCAGAAGCACGTCCATGAAGCGCATGATCGTGCCGTCCCACCAGCCGCCGAACCACGCGGCCGCAAGACCGAGCACAATGCCCGCCACAGCCGCCAGCGCCACCGAGGCGAAAGCGACGATGAAGGACTGGCTGATGCCCAGCATCAACCGGCTCGCCACATCGCGGCCGAACAGGTCCGTGCCCATCCAGTAGGTCGCGTCGGGCGCATGCAGACGGTCGACGCGGAACTGCATCAGCGGGTCATGCGGCGTAATGCCGAGAAGCCCGAGAATGGCGATGATGATGTAAAGGCCAACGATGGCGCCGCCGATGCGGCCGCTCGAATGGCTGAAAATGGCGCGCAGCAACTGCATCACTTGCCCCCCAGCCGAATGCGTGGGTCGAGCACCGCATAGGCGAGATCGACCAGAAGATTCACGATCATGAAGTTGAGCGCGATGAACAGGACCGAGCCCTGCACCAGCGCGTAGTCGCGCTGGAGGATGGCGTCGAGCACCATGCGCCCGAGGCCCGGCAGCGCAAAAATCTGTTCCACGATCACCGCGCCGCCCAGGAGATAGCCGAACTCGACGCCGCTCAGCGTCACCACCGGGATCAGCGCGTTGGGCAGCGCATGCCGCCAGATCACCTTGCGCGCCGGCACGCCCTTGGCGCGCGCGGTGCGGATGTAATCGTCGCTCAGAATGTCGAGCATGGCCGAACGCGAAATGCGCGTCACGGCGGCGGCGAAGGCAAAGCCCAGCGTCAGCGCCGGCAGGATCATCTGCCCCAGATTGCGCAGCGGATTTTCAAGGAAGGGCGTGAACTCGCCCATGGCCGGCAGCACCCCGAAGCCCACCGACAGAACATAGATCGCCAGAAGCGCGAACACGAAGTTCGGCGTCGACTGGCCGATCATCGCGAAGATGCGCACGGCGAGGTCCGAGGGCTTTTCATTGCGCGTGGCGGCGAAGATGCCCGCCGGAAGACCGATGGCGAGCGCGATGACCATGGAGAGAAGCGCCAGCTCCAGCGTCAGCGGAAAGCGTTCGAGAATCACGTCGAGCACCGGCTTGCCGAAGGTCACGGACACGCCGAGATCGCCCTGAACCGCACCCGCAAGCCAGCGCCAGTACTGGGTGAACCAGCCCTGATCGATGCCGAAATAGGCCTCAAGCGCTGCGCGCTGATCGGGCGTCAGAAGCCCGGCCTCCGTTCCCAGCATGGCGGTGATGGCGTCGCCCGGCACCAGCCGGATCGAAACAAAGACGAGGATGGACACCCCGAGCATGACCAATGGAAAGGTCATCAGCCTTCGGGCCAGGTAATTCATGAAGCTTCCACTCCGTGTCCTTCTAACTGCAATCGTCTTGTGCCGTGGGGTTGAGGGCCGCGCCCTTCATGCCGCCCCCGTGGTTCGACAAGCTCACCATGAGGGCTGGGGATCAGTTCTCACATTGAGGACCTTGGCCCCGGCACTCTGAGGGTTTGAACCAAACACCACACATCTCATACGCCTCCGGTACCGACCTGCAGATCATTGCAGGGTGACGGGCCATCAATAGCCCTCATGGTGAGCTTGTCGAACCACGAGGGCGCTGGGCGGAGCCGCATCAAATTCTCACGTTTCAAGCGCGACAGGGCGCCAGGCGCAAACGGGGCCGCACCTGAACGTGCGGCCCCATTTGGCAATCACTCGCCGACCGTTACCTCGGTCAGGCCGAACAGCGTGCCGGTCGGGGAAGGCACGAAGCCGCCCACATTCTTCTGCTGTGCGGTGTAGGTGTAGCCCGTGTAGAGCCAGATCCACGGCGAAACCTCGGCGAGATGCGTCTCGAACCTGGAGAAGATCTCCTTGCGCTTCGCCGGGTCGGTCTCTTCACGGCCTTCCTGCATCAGGCTGTCCAGCGTGTCGTCGATATAGTTGGCGACATGCTGCAGGTTGCCTGCCTTGGTCCAGTAGCGATTGTACATGGAGAACGGATCGGCGCGGCCGCCATTCAGAGCCACCGCCATGTCGAAATCCCCCTTCAGCCAGGTGTCCACATAGACGTTGAGCTCCATCATCTTGATGTCGAGATCGATGCCGATCTCGGCGAGCTGCGACTGGATCACCTGCGCTTCGGCAGCGGCTGTGGGCGGCTCGCCCGTGGCTGCGATCACCGTTGCGGAAAAGCCGTCTGCATATCCGGCCTCGGCCATCAGCGCCTTGGCCTTCTCGACATCGCGCTCATAGCAGAACAGCGAAGCCGGGTCCGAGCGGTAGGCCGGCATGGTCAGCGGGCCGGTCACGGCGCCCTCGCCCAGAAGCGCTGTATCAAGCACGTCCTGACGGTCGATGGCGCAGGAGATCGCCTGACGCACGGCCAGCTCCGTCATCGGCTCGCGCGACGGGTTCAGCTGCAGCACGTGATAGGCCAGAACCGGCGTGCGGCTCAGTTCGAGGCTCGCCTCGTTCGGCACCAGCGTGGCCACGAGCGGATCGTTGATCAGCGCGAAATCCACCTGCTTGGTGCGCAGCGCCGCCAGAATGGCGGTCTCGTCCGGCAGAACGGAAATGTTGATGCCGTCGACCTTCACCTCGCCGCCGGCCCAGTCCGGGTTGGCGCTCAGAACCTCTTTCTGGTTCGGCTCCCAGCTGTCCAGCTTGAACGGGCCGGAGCCGATCGCCTTCGTGCCGATCGTGCCGGCCTCGATCTCGCTCGCCGGAGCAACGGCAGCGTTGATGCTCGTCATCGCCGTCAGCATCGGAACGTCCGGCTGCGAAAGGTTGAAGACAACGGTCGTCTCGTCCGGCGTGTCGATGCTCTCGATGGAGGTGAAGTTGGCGCGGGCGGCAGCGCCCGTCGCTTCGTCCAGAATGCGCTGGAAGGAAGCCTTTACGTCAGCCGACGTCACCTTTTCGCCGTTCTGGAACTGCGCATCGCCATCCAGCTTGAAGGTCAGCTTCTTGCCGTCCTCGGAGAACTCCCAGGTCTCGGCCACTGCGGGAACGATCTGCAGCTCGGCGTCGAGACGCACCAGCGGCTCATAGACCAGTTCCAGAAGCCGAAGCGACGAGAAGGCCGTCTGCTTGTGCGGATCAAGACCCGTCGCGTCCTGCGACCAGGCCATGCGCAGCGTCTCGGCCGCAGCCGGCGCAATTGCCGTCGTTGCGCCGAGCGTTGCCGCGAGCGCCACCGACGCTGCGAAATTCTTCATCAAAGTTTTTCCCATGATCATCTTCCTCCGAAAGCGATTGATGCCAGCGGCCTTTCGACGGACCGCATGAATGCCTGCTTCACTTGCTGGCCGTCTGGCCCTGCCTGTCGTTTATTGCCTTGCGCAGAAAGCCGCCAGCCTGCTCGAGCGCCGCGCGCGCCTCCTCCACATCCATGTCCGTCAATGCGATGAAGATCGCGAGTTTCACATCATTGCCACTCTGGCCCAGCAGCGTCTCGGCCTCGTCCGCCGAGCAGCCCGTTGCCTCCATGACAATGCGCGATGCACGCGCCAGAAGCTTCTGGTTGCTGATGTTAACGTCCACCATCAGGTTCTGGTAGATCTTGCCGATGCGGATCATGCTCGCCGTGGAGAGCATGTTGAGTATGAGCTTCTGCGCCGTACCCGATTTCATCCGCGTCGAGCCGGTCAGGATTTCCGGCCCCACCACGGGCGCGATGGCGATATCGGCAATCGCGCCGATGGCCGAATCCGGGTTGCACGAAAGCGAAACGGTTTTCGCACCGGTCTCGCGGGCGTATTTCAGGCCGCCGATCACATAGGGCGTGCGGCCGCTCACCGCGATGCCCACCACGACATCCCTGTCGGTGAGCGCCAGATCGACAAGCGCCTGCCGACCCTGTTCCGGGTCGTCTTCCGCGCCTTCAACGGCGTGCCTCAGCGCATGGTCGCCGCCGGCGATCACCCCGGTCACCATGTCTTCTGGCACGCTGAAGGTGGGCGGGCATTCCGAAGCGTCGAGCACGCCGAGCCGGCCGCTCGTGCCAGCGCCCATATAGATGAGCCGGCCACCGTTCTGAAACGCCTCGACGATCCGGTCGACGGCTTCCGCGATCTCCGGGATCACCTTTTCGACCGCCAGCGGCACGTCCTTGTCTGCCGTATTGATGAGTTTGAGGATTTCGGTCGTCGGCTGCAGATCGATCTGCATCGTGTCGGGGTTGCGTCCTTCCGAAACGAGCTTTTCCAGCTCCGACATAAGCGTCTGCGCGTTCATAACGTCTCCCGAAATCGCCTTCCGGCGCGCGGTCTCACCGCTTTCGCCGGTCTACTCGCCTTTCAGAAGTGTTAAGATTGAAAATTCCAAGAGTCAATTACAGTCAGGAATAATCTATTCCTGACTGGATGCGCAGAAACCCCGACCGGACCGGCTCTCCCATGAGAGCTGGTCCGCCGGTTCAGGTACAAAATGACCGTCTGGAAACAGGATGGCGGGGTGCCGGCGCTACCCCCCGGAAGGAGGAGGCCGGCGTCCGATTCAGCCTTCGCGCAGCGCCGTGATGCGTTTCACCATGCCTGCGGTTGCGGCATCGCGATCGGCAGCGTCCGCCTTGCCCTCGACCACGGGCAGGAGTTCCGTGGCAAGCTCCTTGCCCAGCTCCACGCCCCATTGGTCGAAAGCGTTGATGCCGAAGAGCTGCGCCTCGACGAAAACCCGGTGCTCATAGAGCGCGATCAGGCGGCCAAGCGCATAGGGATCAAGCTTGCGGTAGAGAACCGTCAGCGACGGCCGGTTGCCGGTGAAGACCCGATGCGGCGCGATCCGCCTGATCTCGTCTTCGGGGAACCCCTTGTCCAGAAGCTGCGCTTCGGCCTCGGCCAGCGTGCGCCCCTTCATCAGGGCTTCAGCCTGCGCAAGACAATTGGCCACCAGCAAATCGTGATGGTGCTGCAGGCCAGCCTCATGGCCTTTCGCCGCCAGCATGAACTCCACCGGAATAATGTCGGTGCCCTGGTGCAGAAGCTGGAAGAAAGCGTGCTGGCCATTGGTGCCCGGCTCGCCCCACACCAGCGGCCCGGTGGGCGTGATGACCGGCGAACCGTCGAGCCGCACGCCCTTGCCGTTCGATTCCATATCGAGCTGCTGGAGATAGGCCGGCAGCCGCTCAAGGCGCTGGTCATAGGGAATGATCGCGCGGGCCGGATAATCGCACACGACCCGGTGCCAGTAGCCGACGAGACCAAGAATAGCCGGCAAATTTTCTCTGAGCGGTGCGGATTTGAAATGCCGGTCCATGGCTTCCGCACCGGCGAGCAGACGGCGGAAATCATCAGCACCAAGCGCGATCATGATCGGCAGGCCAATGGCCGACCACAGCGAATACCGCCCGCCGACCCAGTCCCAGAATCCGAACACGCGCGCCGGATCGATGCCGAACTCCGCCACCTTGTCGAGCGCGGTGGAAACGGCGGCGAAATGATCGCCCGTCGCCGACTGCCCGAGCTTTGCGGCGACCCATTTCTGCGCCGTGCGGGCATTGGTCATCGTCTCGATGGTCGTGAAGGTCTTCGAGGCGATGATGAAGAGCGTGGTCTCCGGATCGAGCCCCGACAGCGTGTCGGCAATATGCGCGCCATCCACGTTGGAGACATAATGAAGGCGCGGCCCGTCATGATAGGGCGAGAGCGCCCGCGTCACCATGACGGGGCCAAGGTCCGAGCCGCCAATGCCGATGTTCACCACATCGGTGAAGGCCTTGCCGGTCGCGCCATGGATCGCGCCCGAACGCACGCCGTCGGCAAAAGCGTCCATCGCCTCCAGCACGGCGCGCACATCCGGCATCACGTCATCGCCGTCATTGTAGACAGCACCGCCGGAGAGCGCGCGCAGAGCCGTATGCAGCACGGCGCGGTCCTCGGTGACGTTAATGTGTTTGCCGGCAAACATATCGTCCCGCGCCTGCTCCAGCCCGGCAGCCTCGGCAAGCTTGAGGAGCAGCCCCACCGTTTCCTCGTCCACTGCGGCGCGCGAATAATCCAGCGTCAGATCGTCGAGAGCGAGCGAGAAGCGGGCAAAACGATTCGGGTCGGAATCAAAGGCGGCGCGCATATCCATGGGCGCGGTTTTCCCGCGATGCTCCTGAAGCGCAGCCAGCGCGGTTTCGAATGCCGTGTCCAAGGGGGCCCTCCTGCAAAAAGAAACGCGCCTCTTTTATCAGACAAAATGAGGCGGCACAGGGGGTTGCTGGCATCCATCAATTTCTTTGTTGGAACAATCAATTGTACCAGGGTTGACATGCATTGCCCCAAGGTTACGCTCCGCCCCGGAGAGGAAAACCATATGTCAGCCAGAAACGACACCGCCCTCTGGACCGGTCTGTTCAAGATTTCCCCCGAATCGGGACAGACGCTCCAGGCACAGATCCGCCAGGCCATCGTGTCGGCAATTCTCGATCGCCAGATCGCCCCTTCCATGCCGCTTCCATCCTGCCGCATTCTCGCGGAAAAGCTGGGTGTTGCGCGTGGTACGGTGGTGCTGGCCTTCCAGCAGCTCGTCGATCAGGGCTTCCTGATCGCGCGCGAGCGCCGCGGCCACTTTGTCAATCCGGAAGTGCTGGCCGCGCCCCCGCGCCCGCCGCGCAAACAGGGTGGCAAGGATGGCGTGAACTGGGGCGAGCGGTTCCAGATTCTGGCCAGCGAAATGCCCGAACCGCGCAAGAACGAAGACTGGATGAAGGCCTCTTATCCTTTCGTCTATGGGCAGTTCGATCCGGGGCTTTTCCCGACCGCCGAATGGCGCGAATGCAACCGCATGGCGCTTGCCGTTCTGGAGATTCGCAACTGGGCGGCCGATATGGTCGACCGTGACGACCCGTTGTTGATCGAGCAGATCCAGGCGCGGCTCCTTCCGCGTCGCGGCATCTTCGCCAATCCCGACGAAATCCTGATCACGCTCGGATCGCAACACGCGCTTTACATGCTCGCCACGCTGCTCATGAGTCGTGGCAAGAAGGTGGCTGTCGAGAACCCCGGCTATCCCGACGCGCGTTCCATCTTCCAGCTCGCCGGCGCACAGATCGCACCGGTTCCCGTCGACCGGCAGGGCATCGACGTGGCGCAGATCCCGGAAGATGCAGACTTCGTTTTCGCCACGCCGAGCCATCATTGCCCGACGATGGTGCCGCTCAGCCAGGCGCGCCGCGAGGCGCTTCTGGAAGGGGCGGAGCGCAATGACTGGATCGTCATCGAGGATGATTATGACAGCCAGCTCGCCGACGAGCGCCCGCAGGCAGCCCTCAAGGGGCTCGACCGCACGGGCCGCGTTGTGCATCTGGGCTCCATGTCCAAGACGCTCGCACCGGGCCTGCGCATGGGCTACATCGTTGCCCCGGCTGACCTGATCGCAGAACTGCGCGCCTTACGCCGCTTCATGCTGCGCCATCCGCCGGCCAACAACCAGCGGGCCGTGGCGCTGTTCCTGTCGCTTGGCCATCACGACACGCTGGTGCGCCGTATCTCTGCGGCTTTCGAGGAGCGGCGTGAAAAGCTTTATCAGGCTGTCGGCGACATCCTGCCGGACTGGAACGCAGCCGACATTCGCGGCGGCACCTCGCTCTGGCTCGAAGGCCCGCCCGGACTGGACACCGTGGCCCTTGCCAAATCGGCGGCCCGGCGCAGCGTTCTGATCGAGCCCGGTGCGCGCTTCTTCATCGACCGCCCGCGCGCGACGCAGTTCATGCGGCTTGGCATTTCGTCCATCGCGGCCCAGCAGATCGAGCCCGGCATCCGCGAACTCGCAGCAGCCGCTTCCGCAGAGCATCGACGCGCCGCTGCATAACCGCAGACAAAGGCCCCTCCCGGTTTCCGGGACGGGCCAGCCCGTTAAATGCCGGCCAGCGCCATTCCCGCCAGCGCGCACAGCACCACCACCACCCATGGCGGGGTCTTCCACACCGTCAGAAGCAGAAAGCCGACCGCCGCCAGCGCAAAGTCTGCCGGTGCAAGGATCGCCGTGGTCCAGAGCGGATCGTAGAGAGCCGCCGCCAATATGCCGACCACCGCCGCATTCGTGCCCATCATCGCCGCGCGCGCCGCATCGAACTGGCGGAAACGGTCCCAGAAGGGCGCAACGCCCATCAAAAGCAGGAAGCCCGGCAGGAAGATCGCGACAAGCGCGATTGCAGCGCCGGCCACGCCCGTGGGCGGCATGTCCAGAACCGCGCCCAGATAGGCAGCGAATGTGAAGAGCGGTCCCGGCACGGCCTGCGCCGCGCCATAGCCGGCAAGAAACGCATCCTGCGGGACCCAGCCGGGCTCGACGACGCCCGCCTCAAGAAGCGGCAGCACCACATGCCCGCCGCCAAACACCAGCGCGCCCGCACGATAGAAGGTGTCGAACACGGCAAGCCCCTGCGTCATCTGCCCTGCCAGCGGCAGACCGAACAGCAGAAACGCGAAAAGGGAAAGGCAGATGATCCCGGCGCGCTTCGACAGCCCGAAGGCCACCGTCTGCCCAGCCTCACCAACCTTATCCCGGCACAGCCACCAGCCAAGCAGCGCGCCAGACAGAATGGCCGCAATCTGCGCGAAGGCGCTGGCCGCGAACGTCACCAGAACAAGCGCTGCAAGCGCGATGCCTGCGCGCTCGCGGTCCGGGCAGAGCGACCGCGCCATGCCCCACACCGCCTGCGCCACCACGGCCACCGCCACGATCTTCAGCCCGTGCAGCAGCCCCGCGCCGAGCGGATTGTCGAGCGCCCCCGCAAAAAGCGCGAACGCAAAGAGAAGCAGGGCCGAAGGCAGGGTGAAGGCCGCCCACGCGGCTGCCGCCCCCATGGGGCCTGCCCGCAGGAAACCCAGCGCAAAGCCCACCTGGCTGCTCGCCGGGCCGGGCAGGAACTGGCACAGCGCAACGAGGTCCGCATAGGCCTTTTCGTCCAGCCATTTGCGCCGCACCACCAGCGCGTCGCGGAAATAGCCGAGATGCGCGATGGGGCCACCGAACGAGGTCACACCGAGCTTGAGAAAGACGCGGAAAACCTCTCCCGCCGTTCCCTTTGCCTCTGCCCCTGTTCCGCCCCGCACGTCGCTGTCGCTCATTGTTCCACCTGATGTCTCGGCCGATTCGATGTCGCATAATCGCGGCACATGTCACCTGCAAGACAAGACTGGTCACCCGCAAGACAACACTGCCGACGCCCGCGCGGATGGACAAGACGCAAGCAGTGGGTTAGCCAGATTGAGACATGATTTCAGGAGGGACGCGCCATGGCCATGGTCATCGAAGGTGAAGAACGCATCGAAGCGCCGGTGGAAACGGTCTGGCAGGCGCTGAACGACCCGGATGTGCTGAAAGACTGCATTCCCGGCTGTCAGGAACTGGAAAAGACGTCGGACACCGAGTTCGAGGCAATCGTCGCCCTGAAGATCGGCCCGATCAAGGCCAAGTTCAGCGGCGCGGTTGAGCTCACCAATCTCAACCCGCCGCACTCCTACACGATCAGCGGCGAGGGCAAGGGCGGCGTGGCCGGTTTCGCCAAGGGCGGCGCCGATGTGTCGCTCAAGGAAGACGGCCCGGACGCCACCATCCTGACCTACAGCGCCAAGGCCGATGTCGGCGGCAAGATGGCCCAGCTCGGCAGCCGCCTCATCCAGTCGACCTCCAAGAAGCTGGCCGGCCAGTTCTTCTCCGACTTCAACACCCGCGTCACCGGCGGCGACACGGAAGAAGCCGAAGCGCCCTCAGCCTGAGGACGCTTTTTCGTTCTGGAGATTTCCTGATCGAGCAGGTCATCGTTTCAGTGAAACGCTGCCCGCTCTTTCTCTTTTGCACCTGAATACGCAAGGGCGCATGAATAAATGTCAGGCACGGGCAACTGACTGCAAGATGCCCTAGCCCTTGAACACCGGCTTGCGCTTTTCGAGGAACGCCGCGACGCCTTCGCGGTAATCGTCCGAGCGGCCGGCCTCGCGCTGCAGCTCGCGCTCCAGCTCCAGCTGCGCGTCGAGAGAGCTTCCCGGCGCGGCGTGGATCGCCTTCTTGATCAGGCCATAGGCCTGCGTCGGACCGTGCGCCAGCTTGGTCACCAGCGCTTCGGCCTCTTCCATCAGGGCTTCGTCTTCCACGGCACGCCAGATCAGGCCCCAGTTCGCAGCATCTTCCGCCGAGAGCGGCTCGCCCGTCAGCGCCAGCGCCTTGGCGCGCGGCTCGCCCAGAATGCGCGTCAGGAACCATGTGCCGCCGGAGTCCGGCACCAGCGCGATCTTGGCGAATGCCTGGATAAACTTCGCCGATTTCGCCGCCAGCACGATGTCGCATGCCAGCGCGATGTTCGCGCCGGCGCCGGCCGCAACGCCGTTCACCGCACAGACGATGGGCTTGTTCATGCCGCGCAGCTTGCGCACCAGCGGATTATAGAAATTTTCGATCGTATAGCCGAGGTCCGGCTTGCTTTCCATCTTGGCCGGATCGCGATCGCCCAGATCCTGCCCGGCGCAGAAGCCGCGCCCCGCGCCCGTCAGAAGCACCGCACGGCAGCCCTCATCCGCAGAACAGGCTTCCAGCGCGTCCCGCAGCGCCACATGCTGCGCTTCGTTGAAAGCGTTGAGCTTTTCCGGCCGGTTCAGCGTGATCCGGTGCCAGCCATCAAGGCGCTCATGGAGAATGGTTTCGTTGTTTTCGACGCTCATGCTTCAACCTCCAGAGCAAATGGCACGCGATTGGCAGAGCGTCCCGCGCACGCCCGAACGGGCGTGCGGTGCTCCCTGATGGCGGTTACGTTACACAGGCGACCGCTTTGTTCAATCGCCCGTAACGCATTATTCCCCTAACGCATTAATCGAAGACGATGGCCGGGGCCTCGTCCGCCGCGCTCTGCATGGCCGCTGCCAGCTGCGTCTGCACCTTAGCGGCGATGTCCCTGTAGACCTTCGCCTGCGCGCCCTCCGGGTTCGACGCCACAACGGGCGTTCCCGCATCCGAGGTTTCGCGCACATCCATCGTCAGCGGCACTTCGCCAAGGAACGGAACGCCAAGCCGCTCCGCCTCGTTTTTCGCGCCACCATGACCGAAGATGTCGTAGCGTGCGCCCGTATCGGGGGCGAGGAAGTAGCTCATGTTCTCGACGATGCCGAGCAGCGGCACATCCACCTTGCGGAACATGTTCAGCCCCTTGCGCGCGTCGATCAGCGCCAGGTCCTGCGGCGTCGAGACGATTACCGCGCCGGCCAGCGGCACCTGCTGCGCCATGGTCAGCTGTGCGTCGCCCGTGCCGGGCGGCATGTCGACCACAAGCACGTCCAGTTCGCCCCAGGCGACATCGCGCAACATCTGCCGCAGCGCCGAAACGACCATCGGACCGCGCCAGATCATCGGCGTGTCTTCCTCGACAAGGAACCCCATGGACATGACCTTCACGCCGAACGCCTCCATCGGCTTCAGCGTCTTGCCATCGGCGGTTTCCGGCTTTCCCGTGAGGCCGAGCAGACGCGGCATGGAAGGCCCGTAAATATCCGCATCGAGAATGCCGACCCTGAGCCCGAGCGTCTTCAGCCCCAGCGCCAGGTTGACGGCGGTGGTGGATTTGCCGACGCCGCCCTTGCCGCTGGCCACGGCGACGATGGCCTTGATGCCCGGCACATCCTGCTTGGCCGGCTGCTGACCGGCTTGTGCGGCGGGGCCACCCGGCATCGGACGCTGGGGTGCCGGTTTCGGACGCGGCGGTGGTGTGGCGCCCATGCCGCCGCCCTGCTTCTCGGCTGTCAGCGCCACCACGGCGCCCTTGACGCCCGGCAGCGACTTCACGGCGTTCTCCGCCGCCTGCCGCAGAGGCTCCAGTTCCTGGGCGCGGCTCGATGGCACGGTGATCGAGAAGAACACCTTGCCGTCGGCGATGAAAATCTCCGAGACGAGCCCGAGCGAAACAATGTCGCCCTCCAGATTCGGCCCTTTCACGGACTTTAAGCGGTCGATGACGGTCTGTCTGTCGAGAGTCATGTGCACGTGCCTTTGCTTTTTCTCCCAGATAAAGCAGATGGGTTCGATGGCCAAGAGAGGCAAATCGACCGACCCCGTAATGCAGCATTGCCAAACCGCCCCGTCACGCCCTGCAAGATGGGCGCTCTGCAAGATGGATTGCCCGCAGCGCGGCTGCGCTGTAGCGTCGGCGCATGATCGACAAGCTGGAATTCTTCATCGCGCTCGCCAGGGAGCAGCATTTCGGGCGGGCGGCAACGGAGCTCGGCGTCACGCAGCCAACGCTCTCAGCCGCCATCAAGCAGCTGGAAGACCAGCTCGGCGTCATGCTGGTTCAGCGCGGATCACGCTTTCAGGGCCTCACGCCCGAAGGCCAGCGCGTGCTGGAATGGGCGCGTCGCATCGTTGGCGACACGCGCACCATGCGCGCCGAGATGAAGGCTGCGCGGCGCGGTCTTGCCGGCCATGTGCGCATCGCGGCGATCCCCACCGCGCTCGCCATGCTGCCCGAACTCACCACGCCCTTTCGCGACAAACACCCCGAGGTGACCTTCTCGATCATCTCGCGCACCTCGCTGGAAGTTCTCTCGCTTCTGGAGAATTTCGAGATCGACATCGGCATCACCTATCTCGACAATGAGCCGCTCGGCCACGTCGCTGCCGTACCGCTCTACTCCGAGCGCTACCAGCTCATCACCGCCGCAAAGAGCCGGATGTCCGACCGCGAGAGCGTGACCTGGAAAGAGGTGGCCGACCTGCCGCTTTGCCTTTTGACGCCGGACATGCAGAACCGCCGGATCATCAACAAACACCTGGAAGAAGTGGGGGCGACGGCCCACCCCACGCTCGAATCGAACTCGATGATCGTGCTGTTCTCCCACATCCGCACCGGGAGATGGGCCTCGATCATGCCGCTCAACCTGGCCGAAGTTCTCGGCTTCTCCGAGCCGATCCGCGCCATTCCCATCGTCGAGCCCGACGCCAGCCACCTGGTCGGTCTGGTCGCCGTCAAGCGTGAACCGCACACGCCGCTCGTCTCCGCCCTGCTCTATGAAGCGGGCCTTCTGGCCGAGCGATACGGCGAGCATCGATAGAAATTTTCTATCGTCTGACGGATATGCTATATTGATCCTTCACACGGGATTTGTTTCTCCTCCAGAACGAGCATCGTTAGGGAGGGCGCTGCGAGATGCAGCAAGCACGTACCGAAATCACTTCCGCCGTCGAGGTCATTATCGACCGCTGGAAGAACGAAGAGGGCCCGTTACTCCCCATTCTCAATGGGATTCAGCGGGAACTCGGCCATGTGCCGCGTGAAAGCCTGCCCATCATCGCCGAGGCCCTCAACCTGACACGCGCCGAAGTTTATGGCGTCGTATCGTTTTATCACGACTACCGCGAGAAGCCGGCAGGCCGTCACGTGCTGAAACTGTGCCGGGCCGAAGCCTGCCAGTCGATGGGCGGCGATGCGGTGGCCGAGAAGCTGCAGAAGCTGCTCGGCATCAAGTTTCATGAGACCTCCGCCGATGGCGCGGTGACGCTGGAGCCTGTCTATTGCCTCGGTCTGTGCGCCTGTGCGCCCTCCGCCATGCTCGACGGCGAGGTGATTGGCCGGCTGGATGAGGCGCGGGCCGAGGAAATCGCAGCAGAGGTGCGAGCATGACCATCAACATCTACATTCCGCGCGATGCCGGTGCGCTGGCGCTGGGCGCCGAAAAAGTCGCTGCCGCCGCGCGCGAGGAAATCGGGAAACGCGGCCTCGACGCGAAGATCGTTCGCAATGGCTCGCGCGGCATGTTCTGGCTTGAGCCCATGGTCGAGGTGGAAACCGCCGAGGGCCGCGTGGCCTATGGGCCGGTGAAGCCCGGCGATGTGGCGGGCCTGTTCGACGCAGGCCTGATCGAAGGCGGCGCGCACGACCTCTCCCTCGGCAAGCCCGAGGAAATCCCCTTCCTTGCAAAGCAGACCCGGCTGACCTTCGCCCGTTGCGGCATCATCGATCCGGTCTCGCTTGAGGACTACGAGAAGCATGGCGGCCTCCGTGGCCTGCGCAACGCGCTTGAAAAGACGCCGCTCGGCATCGTCGAGGAAGTCACCGAATCCGGTCTTCGCGGCCGTGGCGGAGCGGGCTTCCCGACCGGCATCAAGTGGAAGACGGTGCACGACACCGACGGCCCGCAGAAATACATCGTCTGCAACGCCGACGAAGGCGATTCGGGCACCTTCTCCGATCGCATGATCATGGAAGGCGATCCCTTCGTGCTCATCGAGGGCATGACGATTGCCGGCATCGCGACGGGCGCCACCAGGGGCTATGTCTATCTGCGTTCGGAATATCCCAATGTTCACCGCATCCTGAACGAGGCCATCGACGCCGCCCGCGCCGCCGGCATGCTCGGCAAGAACGTGCTCGGCTCGAAATACGCCTTCGACATGGAAGTGCGCGTGGGTGCCGGCGCTTATGTCTGCGGTGAGGAAACGGCGCTGCTCGACAGTCTGGAAGGCAAGCGCGGCCAGGTCCGCGCCAAGCCGCCGCTGCCGGCGCATGAAGGCCTGTTCGGCAAGCCGACCGTCATCAACAATGTGATCTCGCTCGCCTCCGTGCCGATCATTCTCGACAAGGGCGGGGCCTATTACCGCGATTTCGGCATGGGCCGTTCGCGTGGCACCATTCCGATCCAGATCACCGGCAATGTGAAGCATGGCGGATTGTTCGAGGCAGCCTTCGGCATGACGCTCGGCGAGCTGGTGGACGATATCGGCGGCGGCACCGCCACGGGCCGTCCCGTGCGCGCCGTGCAGGTGGGCGGTCCGCTCGGCGCTTACTGGCCGCGCGACCTGTTCGACACGCCCTTCGACTACGAGGCGTTCGCCGCCAAGGATGGCCTCATCGGCCATGCCGGCATCGTGGTCTTCGACGATACGGTCGATCTCCTGAAGCAGGCGCGCTTCGCCATGGAGTTCTGCGCCGTGGAAAGCTGCGGCAAGTGCACACCCTGCCGCATCGGCTCGACGCGCGGTGTCGAAGTGCTCGACCGGCTGAAGCAGGGCATCGCGCCCGAAGAGCAGATCGAGACCGTGACCGATCTCTGCAACACGATGAAGTTCGGATCGCTGTGCGCACTGGGTGGCTTCACGCCTTACCCTGTCATGAGCGCACTGACCCATTTCCCGGAAGATTTCCGCCCCGCGCCCGTGCGCGAAGCAGCGGAATAGGAGGAAACCCATGTGCGGAACTCAAGAACGTGGAACCGACAAGCGTTTCGTAGAAGAAATCGACTACGGCACACCCGCTGTACGCTCTGAAAAGACGGTAACGCTGACCATCGACGGCCAGTCTGTCACCGTTCCGGAAGGCACCTCGATCATGCGCGCCGCGCGCGAGGCCGGCATCGCCGTGCCCAAGCTGTGCGCCAACGACATGGTCAAGAGCTTCGGCTCCTGCCGTCTCTGCCTCGTCGAGATCGAGGGCAAGGGCGGCACGCCGGCATCGTGCACCACCCCGGCCATGGACGGCATTGCCGTCAACACGCAGACCGACCGCCTCAACACCATCCGCCGCGGCGTGATGGAACTCTACATGTCCGACCATCCGGAAGACTGCCCGGCCTGCGCCATGGGCAATTGCGAGATGGCCAACATGGCCGAGAGCGTCGGCCTGAAGCAGAACCGCTATGGCGATGAAGGGGCAAATCACCTCGAACCCTCGCCGATCGGCGAGCATGGGGTGAACTTCAAGGAACTGGACGTTTCCAACCCCTATTTCGCTTACGATCCGTCCAAGTGCATCGTCTGCTCGCTGTGCGTTCGCGCCTGTGAGGAGCAGCAGGGCACCTTCGCCCTGACAGTGGAAGGCCGTGGCTTCGAAAGCCGCATCACCGCCGGCATGGACGAGCCCTTCCTGCAGTCGGAATGCGTTTCCTGTGGCGCCTGCGTGCAGGCCTGCCCCACCGGCGCGCTTCAGGAAAAGTCCATCATCGAGATGGGCATGCCCGATCATTCCGCCGTCACCACCTGCGCCTATTGCGGCGTTGGCTGCTCGTTCAAGGCAGAGATGAAGGGCGAGGAAGTCGTCCGCATGGTGCCCTACAAGGATGGCAAGGCCAATCGCGGCCACTCCTGCGTGAAGGGCCGCTTCGCCTATGGCTACGCCACCCACAAGGACCGCATCCTCAACCCGATGATCCGCGAAAAGATCACCGACCCGTGGCGCGAAGTGTCCTGGGAAGAGGTCTACGCCCATATCGGCAGCGAGATCGGCCGCATCCAGGAAAAATACGGCAGGGCTGCCGTCGGCGGCATCACCTCGTCGCGCTGCACCAATGAAGAGACCTATCTCGTTCAGAAACTGGTGCGTCAGGGCTTTGGCAACAACAATGTCGACACCTGCGCCCGCGTCTGCCACTCGCCCACCGGCTATGGTCTGAAAACCACCTTCGGCACCTCTGCCGGCACGCAGGATTTCGATTCGGTCGAGCATTCCGACGTGGTTCTGGTCATCGGCGCAAACCCGACCGACGGTCACCCCGTGTTCGGCTCGCGCCTGAAGAAGCGCCTGCGCGAAGGCGCGAAGCTGATCGTCATCGACCCGCGCCGCATCGAGCTGGTGCGCACGCCCCATGTGGAGGCGAGCTACCATCTGCCGCTGAAGCCCGGCACCAACGTTGCCGTGCTGACCGCGCTTGCCCATGTGATCGTCTCCGAAGGCCTCTTCAACGAAGCGTTCATCCGCGAGCGCTGCGACTGGGACGAGTTCCAGGACTGGGCGAGCTTCGTTCTCCAGCCGGAAAACAGCCCGGAAGCCATCGAAAAGATGTCCGGCGTTTCGGCGGAGCTGATCCGCGGTGCGGCGCGTCTTTACGCCACCGGCGGCAATGGCGCGATCTATTACGGCCTCGGCGTCACCGAGCACAGCCAGGGCTCCACCACCGTCATGGCCATCGCCAACCTCGCCATGGCCACCGGCAATATCGGCCGGCCGGGCGTGGGCGTGAACCCGCTGCGCGGTCAGAACAACGTGCAGGGCTCCTGCGACATGGGCTCGTTCCCTCACGAGATGCCGGGCTACCGCCACATCTCCGAGGATGCGACCCGCGCGATCTATGAGAGCCTGTGGGGCGTGAAGCTCGACAATGAGCCGGGCCTGCGCATTCCCAACATGCTCGACGCCGCCGTCGAAGGCACCTTCAAGGCGCTTTACGTGCAGGGCGAAGACATTCTCCAGTCCGATCCCAACACGCATCATGTGGCGGCCGGTCTGGAAGCGATGGAATGCGTCATCGTTCACGATCTCTTCCTGAACGAGACCGCCAACTACGCCCACATATTCCTGCCGGGTTCGACCTTCCTTGAGAAGGACGGCACCTTCACCAATGCCGAGCGCCGCATCAACCGCGTCCGCAAGGTGATGGAACCCAAGAACGGCTATGCCGACTGGGAGGTCACGCAGGACATGGCCCGTGCGCTGGGTCAGGACTGGAACTACACGCATCCTTCCGAGATCATGGCCGAAATCGCGGCCACCACGCCAAGCTTCGCAGGCGTGACCTATGAGCTTCTGGAAAAGGAAGGCTCGGTCCAGTGGCCGTGCAACGAGAAGGCCCCCACCGGCACGCCCGTCATGCATATCGACGGCTTCGTGCGCGGCAAGGGCAAGTTCGTGCGCACCGCCTATGTGGCCACCGACGAGAAGGTCGGTCCGCGCTTCCCGCTGCTGCTCACCACCGGCCGCATCCTCTCGCAATACAATGTCGGCGCACAGACGCGCCGCACGGAGAATGTGGTCTGGCATGAGGAGGATCTGCTTGAGATCCATCCCTTCGACGCCGAGACCCGTGGCGTTCGCGAGGGCGACTGGGTGAAGCTCAAGAGCCGCTCCGGCGAGACCAGCCTGCGCGCCACCATCACCGAGCGCGTTGCGCCGGGCGTCGTCTACACCACCTTCCACCACCCGGCCACGCAGGCCAATGTGGTGACGACCGAGTATTCCGACTGGGCCACCAACTGCCCCGAATACAAGGTCACGGCGGTGCAGGTTGCCCCGTCCAACGGTCCGTCCGAGTGGCAGGAAGACTACGAGGAGCACGCGCGCCAGAGCCGTCGCATCGTGCATGTGGAGGCGGCGGAATAACCCCGCCGGTTCCAGCATGAGCAGCGGTGTTCCAGCCACAGCCCGCGTTACCAGAACGGCCCGCCGAACCGGCGGGACGAAGGTCAGCGCGCGCACGGTGCCCGAGGAAACGCCGGTGGCGCTTTCCTATGGTGGCACAACCCATGCCGTGATGATGGCGACGCCGGCGGACCTCGAAGACTTCGCCCTGGGCTTCAGCGTCACGGAAGGCATCATCGCCAGCGCCGACGAGATCGACACGATCACGGTTCAGGAGCTGGGTGCGGGCATCGACCTGCAGATCCGCCTGCGCGACACCGCCAACAGACGCTTCGAGGCGCGGCGCAGGCGTCTTGCCGGCCCGGTCGGCTGCGGCCTGTGCGGCATTGAAAGCATCGAGGAAGCGATGCGCAGCGTGCCGGAGGTTTCCGCATCGCCGCGCTTCACCGCCGCCGATCTCACCGGGGCGGTCAGCGAGCTTCACAAGTTTCAGGAGCTGCATCACGCCACCGGCGCGGTGCATGCCGCCGGCTTCTATGTCGCCGGCAAGGGCATCGTGGCCGTTCGCGAGGATGTGGGCCGGCACAATGCGCTCGACAAGCTGGCGGGCGCACTGGTGAAGGCGGGCATCGATGGCGCTTCCGGCGCGGTCGTCGTTACCTCTCGCGTGTCCGTCGAGATGGTGCAGAAAACGGCGGCCATCGGCGCGCCGCTCATCGCCGCCGTCTCCGCGCCGACAGCACTTGCCATCCGCACGGCGGAAACCGCCGGCATGACCCTCGTCGCCCTCGTGCGGGGCGAGGAGTTCGACATTTTCACCCATCCGGAACGCGTGACGATTGGAGCGACCAGACATGTCGCATGACGATAAGTTCAAATCCGGCGACGAGCGCCTGGTCTACATGGCCAACCAGATCGCCACCTTCTTCACTTCCCAGCCAAAGGAAGAGCAGGTCGCGGGCGTGGCCGACCACATCAACAAGTTCTGGGAGCCGCGCATGCGCACGCACCTGTTCCAGATCATCGAGCAGGGCGGAATGGGCCTGTCGCCCATGGTCATGGAAGCCTCCGGGCAGATCAACCGTCCGAAGGCGGCCTGAGTCATCAATGGAGCATCGGATCAATCCGAAAACCGGGTTCCACTTTTCGGTCCGATGCTCAAAACGACTTCCTTAAATTGATCGAGACATCCGTCACCGCGCTCTCCGGCGCGGTGATGAAGAGATCCGCATTGGCGTTGAGGCTCAAATCGAAATTCCGCGCTGTGCGATGCGTATAGGAAAAACCGAAGCGCGCGGGCAGATCGCCGCTCGCCAGGTTCACATCCACGGTTTCATATGTGATCAGCCCCTCTTTTGTGCGCGCCACCGGCACGCGCAGCGTGGTGTGGCCCGCCAGCGGGTTGGGTTTCATGCCCGCATAGAACCTTGCGCGGTCCCCCGCCTGCAAAAGCCCGGTCTTGTCCAGCATCAGGCCGCCACTCGCATAGGTGAGTGCGCCGTAATCGATCAGCGCCTCCTCTCCTTCCTGCGCATGAGCCAGACCCACCTCGCCATAACCCGAGAAGGACCAGCCCCCGCCGAGCCGAGCCGTCAGCGTTGCGCCGGCGGAGAACCGGCCGCTGCTTTCAGCAAGGGCGAACGGGCTTGACGTCGACATGCCAAAAAGCCGGCCGCGCCCGTGCCCGCCCGAAAGCGTGACCTCGCTCGTTATGCTCCCGCGTCTTGTCAAACGCGACAGCGCGAACTGAACCGCCGCGCTTTCATTCCGCTCCACCATACCGCCTGCAAATTGCAGGTAGTCCCCCGCCCCCAGCGGCATCAGGCGGGAGAGAACCAGCCCGTCCTGTGTCTCGGTGAAGCCGTGTGAAAAGAACAGTTTGGCCGATGCGGTGCTGTGCAGGCTCTGCCACTCGGATGAGGGCAGGTTTGCAAAGGCAAAGGCGAAATCCAGCTTTTCCTGCTGCGCGGCGAGCCTCTGCGCCACACCGATGCCCGATGGCGCATGCATCCTGTTTGCTGGCGCGAGCACCCTGCCATCGAGATAAAAATCTCCGCCCAGCGCATCAAGCGCCATGATCCGTCTGCCCGAAAGCGCCTTGGAAACCGCGTTGCCGACAATCGGTGGCGCGCTTGTGGCGGCTGCTGAAAGCGGCGTCTGCGGCCCCTCGCCCACCCTTGCGCCCGAGGCGATTGAGAGCCCCCCCACCGGCGAAAGCGCCGCCTTCATGTCCGGCACGCCATGGCCGTAAAGATGCGAATAGGCGCGGCGGACACCCGGCGCAAAATTCTGATGCCCGGCGATCGAATTCTGAAAACCGTCCCAGTCGCGCTGCGCCGTGGCGAGCAGGCGCGTGGTCCACTCCCCCGGCGAAAGGGTCGGAAACGCCTGCGCGAGAAGCGCTATCTCTCCCGCCACCTGTGGGGCGGCGTAAGATGTTCCCGTGCCAAGCTGGTAACTCCGGTCATCGACATCTGTCGCGACACGCAGCGTCCCGTCGGCAATGACGCAATAGCGCGCCGCCATACCACATGGCGCTGAAAGGAGATCTGCGTCGAGAATGTCTCCCGTCCTCCCGTCGACGGAGAAGAGCGCATTGCCCACGGCGATCCACGCCTCGGCGAGTTCGGGAACGAACTCGGGCAGGGCAGCCCAGGCTGTTGCATCATGCAGAGTCCGGTCGTTGGAGTTCGTGAAAACCAGAACACCGCCTCTCTGGAACGCATTATATGCTGCAAACAGCGTACGCCATGTCTGAGGGTCGTCGCCCTGCCGGTCAGCAAGATGTCGCGCATAATCCGTGGTTCCCGAGGCCCCGAAATCCCGCGCCTCCGCATCGGCCTGCTTCTCCGTTTGCCAACCCCAGGAATTGTTTTGCGCCACAGCCCCGTGCCTGGCTGCATCGCGAATTGCGGCCACCATATGGGCCATGGCGTCATCGTCCGACACGTCTTCCCAGGAAGAGAGATGAAGACGTGCATCGGGCGCCACCCCCATCGCGCCGACACCATCGGCGGCCCCTGCTGCAATTGCGGCGACCGCCGTGCCATGGCTGTCACGCCCTATCGTGCGGCCCGGCGCGGTGTAGCGGATGATATCCTTGCCCGCGAGTTCTCGATGCGACAGGCGATATCCATTGTCGAAGATCGCAATCGTCTGGCCATGGCCCGTCAGGGGCCTGCCGCTCCAGTCGGTGGCCGTATGGGCGAAATGGATGTTCTGCAAGGCATAGGCGGACGTGCCCGTACAATCGGGATTGGCAGACTTCGAACACAATTGCGGCTGGCCGAACTGGCTGCGAATATGGTTCTCCTCACCTTCGCCAGGGTCGGAACGTCTGAACTCCAGCGTCTCCCGGTATTGCGCTGCCGCCACCGGATCGAGAACGGGGTAATCGCCCGTATAGACCGGCGGCTCGGGTGGCTCGGGTGGCGCGGGCTGTTGAACACTGCTCGTCTTTTCCCCGTCTCCACCACCGCAGGCGGTGAGAAAAAGGCTAATCCAGACTGTCAGAAAGAAGTGACAGTAGCGACCCATGAAATGACGCTCCCTTGTCGAGACCGAATGGCATCAACACGGATACATCCTTATGCGCAAAGCAAGATGAACTTATGCAGGGTCAGGACCCATTAATATGGCCGCTCATCATGCCGTCAGGCGCATTGTCCCGACGGCGCGAACAGGCAACAGAAAACCGGCCGCAACCTCCGGCGCGGCTTACTTCACCACGGCCCAGTGGATCGGGAACATCGGATCGAAAACAGTGATCGTCCCGTCCGAACTGTAGACCGAGTGCGGGAACTCCACCGGTTCGTCGCGACGCTCGAGCGTGATCGTGTCTTCATTGGCCGGCAGACCGTAATAGGCCGGTCCGTTGAGCGAGGCGAAGGCCTCCAGCCGGTCCAGCGCCCCCTCTTCCTCAAACACATGCGCCAGGCACGACATGGTGTTGATGGAGGTGTAGATGCCAGCGCAGCCGCAGGCCGATTCCTTGGCAGGATCCAGATGCGGAGCCGAGTCCGTGCCGAGGAAGAAGCGGCTGTCGCCCGACGTCGCCGCCTTGCGCAGCGCCAGCCGGTGCTCTTCGCGCTTGGCGACGGGCAGGCAGTAGTAATGCGGGCGAATGCCGCCGGCCAGAATGGCGTTGCGGTTGATGATCAGGTGATGGGTGGTCAGCGATGCCGCGAGGTTCTTCTCCGCATCCTGCACATAGTCGACGCCATTCTTCGTCGTCACATGCTCCATGATGACCTTGAGCTCGGGCAGACGCTCGCGCAGCGGCTGCAGCACGGTTTCGATGAACACGGCCTCACGGTCGAAAATGTCGATGGAAGCATCCGTCACCTCGCCATGCACGCAAAGCGGAAGACCGATTTCAGCCATGCGCTCCAGCACCGGCTGCACCTTCAGAAGATCGCGCACACCGCTCTGCGAATTGGTGGTCGCGCCCGCCGGATAAAGCTTCACCGCCGTAATGTGTCCGTCGCGATAGCCCGCAGCCACATCCTCGGCACCCGTCTGCTCGGTCAGATAGAGTGTCATCAGCGGCGTGAAATCATGGCCTTCCGGCTTGGCCGCCATGATCCGCTCCCGATAGGCGAGCGCGTCTTTCACCGTCACCACCGGCGGCACCAGATTGGGCATGATGATCGCGCGGGCAAAGTCGTCGGAGGAATGCGGCAGCACCGCCTCCAGAACCGCGCCATCGCGCAGATGCAGATGCCAGTCGTCGGGGCGGCGGATGGTGAGAGATTTCACGGAACGGATACTCCTGACAGCAAACGGGGCGCGCATGGAACCTGCGCGCCCCTTTTCAATCGCTCATGCCGCACCGGATTTCAAGGGCGGGCGCAGCGCCGCCAGTCGATGAAGGCGGCGCGGCAAAGCCTCACGCCACCTGATAGTCGGGCGCAGACCGCAGATAGCGCGCATAGGCATCGGCATCGGGCGGCGAGAGGTTCTCGGCCAACGGGTTCCGCCGCTTCTCCCGCGCGCCCATATCGTCGATCAGCTCATCGAAATGCTTGAAGTGATAGGGCGCGACGCAAAGGCCACCATAGATCTTGGCCGCCGGGCGTTCATTGCGTCGCCAGTTCAGCATCATGTCCATATTGGCCCGCATCTCGTCCGGCGTCGGCTGCTTCGCCAGCTGGCCGTCCGCGTAACGCACCAGCCATTCGGAGGCGAGGTCGGCGCACAGCACCGTGCAGAAGGACGAGTTGAAACCGACAAAGCCCAGATCTGGAATGTCCGGATTGGCGATCAGGCGATAAAGCCGGTACTGGCCGTCCGGCTCCACCAGCTTTTCGCGATACTCGGCCGGCAAATAGGGCACGCCCAGTTTCCAGCCCACTGCGAGAATGGCCATGTCGGCCTTGATCCGCTCGCCGCCCGTGAGCCGGATCGCGCCGGGCTCATAGCTTTGAAACGTGCCCTGCACCGCCTTGATGCGCCCGTCCGCCACCATCTCGAAAAAGCCGGGCGTGGCGATGGGCACCGAGCAGTTGACCCCGCCCTCAATCGGCTCTTTCGGCTTCAGCCCGGTCTTGTTCAGCTTGAGCTGCACGGTCAAAAGCGCCTCGAGCGCGCGCCAGTGCGCCCAGACGAATGGACGGGCAACTGCATGGTTGAAACGCGCGAGACCGCTGAGGCTCCAGCCGGGAAACATCTTTTCCTGCGCGCGGATATAGAGGATGCGTTTGAAGTTGATCAGCCCGCCAACGAAGTAGGGAATGCGCCAGACCGATTCCAGATAGACGATGGTGACCGAGGCAGCGCCCGATCTGACCGCACTGACGGCAATGTCCGTGGCGGATTTCGAAAAACCCAGAACGGTGACATTCTTGCCCTTCACCATGGCGGGGTCGGTGTATTCTGAGGAATGGATGACCGTTCCGCCCGCTTCCTCGAATTGCTCCTGCCCCGGATGGGTGAGGATGTTCTTCTCGCTGAACTGCCCGGTGCAGATGGCGACGAAATCAAAGCTCTCGCTCACCTTCCCGCCATCGGCGGTTTCCAGATCGAGTTCCCAGCCGGGCATGCCGTCTGCCCGCCGGCGCATCGAGGAAACGGCGGTGTTGAAGCGGATGAGCGGGCGCAGGCCGTGGTCGTTCGCGTAATCCGAGAGGTAGGAAAACACCTGCGGCCCCTTGGGCCATTCGGGAAAATCCTTCGGCATCGCCTTGTCGGTGTAGCGATACAGATCCTTGGGGCTTTGCGTCTGCACATCCGGGTAGGAGCGTGACGGTTCCCACACCCCGCCCAGTTCGTGACTGCGCTCCAGAACCGTGACCGCGTGGCCGCGTTTCTTGAAGGAGCGGGCTGCGGCGAGGCCGCTGACGCCTGCGCCGATCACGCAGACTTTCTTTCGTGTTGTCATGGCGTTGTTCCTCCCGTCCGGCAAATTCGGGACGAGCATCTCCCCGCGCCGCGTTCCCGCACGTCGCCGAAGATCCGATTGCCGGTTCGATTGTTATCGGGTCTGTGGGCCGGCCCAACCCTGAGCCGGCCAAATGCCTGGAATGAAACGCTCTAGTCGTTTGCTTCCGGCGGCAGGAAGTCCACTTCGTGAAGCGCTGAGACCTTCACCACTTCCTCCGGGTCGGTCATGTTGTGCAGCTTCTCGAACAGGGCTTCGAGTTTGCGCGCCGGCGACACCCAGAAGAGCGCGCGGGCCGGCTTGTCGGACTTGTTGAAATAGCCATGCGGAACGCCGCGCGGCATGCGCACCAGGTCGCCGGCCTTCGCCTTCATCCACTTGCCGTCAAGCTTCAGGTCCAGCTCGCCCTCCTGCACCAAAATGAACTCTTCCTGGGTGGGGTGAACGTGAACGGGCACGAACTGGCCCGGGTCGCTGTTGGTTTCGAATGCGAAGGTGGAATCGCAGGTGGCCTTGGGGAAATAGACCTGGCCCAGAATGTTCCATTCCGTGCCGGCATAGCCCTCGCCATTCGCGGTGACGCCCTTTTCGAGTTCCTTTTCCATGATGTTCCTCCCTTGATCACAGAGGCTCATGGTGCGCCGAGGGAGGGCGAAAGAATATCCGGAAACCGCAGCGAATATCCGAAAAACGAAAAAAAATGACCGCATTTTTCCCGAAAACGAGACGGTTCTTGGCGAAACCGCAGCGCCTGCTAAACTCCGGGAATGGTGATCGCCCGGGAGGAGTGGGGCGGCCACCCGTTGTCCAGCCACGTCCTGTTTCAATCGGACGATTTGGACTGCGCGCGGGAGAAGGTCGCCCGGAAATTCTGCAACCATCGGCTTGAAGTGGTCGGTGGCGGGCAGTTTCGCGCCGCGCATCACCACCAGCCCGGACGCCTCATCTCACTCAACTACATCAGCTATGGCGCCGATGTGCTGATCGATCCCGGCGCGCTGGAAACCTTCTATCTCATTCAGCTTCCGATCTCCGGCTGCGCCACGATCAAGCACAACCGGCGGGAGTTTCTGACCGATGGCGAAACCGCCTCGCTGCTCAACGCCGACCGCGAAACCACCATGCGCTGGTGGGCGGGGTGCGAGCAGGTTCTGGTGCAGATCCACAAGGCCTCGTTCATGGATTTCGCCGAGCAGCTGTGCGAGCGCAGCCTGCCGGGGCCACTCGTGTTTGACCCGGTGATCGACTTCACCCGGCCCGAGCTTTCCGCCTGGCGCTATCTGGTCAACGCCATGTTTCGCGCCGCCGATGCGCGCGAGCAAAAGGCCTTCAGCCTGTGCGCCGCCTTCAACGAGCAGCGCATTCTCGAAGCGCTTCTCAGGCTCCAGCCCAACAATCTCTCGCCCTTTTTCGACAGGCCGCAGGAGGCAGCGCCCCGCCAGGTGAAACGCGCGGACGACTTCATCCGGGCCAATGCCCACCGCCCGGTCACGCTGACCGAGATTGCCGCCGCCTCCGGCGTTGGAGCGCGGGCGCTGCAGCTTGCCTACAAGCGCGCGCACGGCATGTCGCCCATGCATGCGCTGACGCATGAACGGCTGTGCCGTGTGCGGTTCGATCTGGAGAATGCGCAGGGCGACGTGTCGGTAACGGAAACGGCCCTGCACTGGGGCTTCACCCATCTCGGACGCTTTGCCGCCGACTACAGAAAAACATTCGGCGAACGCCCCAGCGACACGGCGCGCCGCGCCGCTTACTGACGGCCTGTTTTGCCTACGGCATTTTCAGCGCGGACACCGAAGCCTCACTGTTGTGAACGTAATCGGCCGCGTCCGGCTGCCGCTGCAGGATCAGGATGAACAGGAAATCCATCAGCGTGAGCTGCGCATCGCGCGAAGTGATGGCCGAGGAGCGCACCCGCTCTTCATCGGCCACCGTGTGCAGACGAATGTCGGCGGCGCGCATCAGCGGGTTCTGCTGAAGACCCGTGACGGAAATGACGGTCGCACCACGCGCTTTGGCGAGTTCGGCAATGCGCACGGTCTCGATGCTGGTTCCTGAATAGGAAAGCGCGAACAGCACATCCTCTTCGCGCAGTGTCGAGACATTGGCCATCTGCACATGGCTGTCGCTGTCATGCAGCGCGTTGCGGCCAAGCTTTTGCAGCTTGTAGGAGAAGTCACGCGCCACCAGCGACGAAGCGCCGACGCCGGCAATGTGGATGCGGCGCGCACTGTCGAGCGCATCAAGCGCCCGGACGATCTCCGGCTCGTGATTGGCGGCCAGCGTCTGCTGCATTGACAGAAGCTTGCTGCTGATCAGCTTCTGCGAAATCGTGGCATGGCTGTCGCCCATCTCGATGGTCGAGTGGATCATGCCCGGCGGCACCTGCCATTCCTGCGCCTTGGCCTTGCTGACGGCCAGCTTCAGATCCTGATAGCCGGAAAACCCGAGCTTCTGACTGAATTTCACCACGCTCGACTGGCTGCGGCCCGTCTCTTCGGCAAGGGCTGCCGATGAAAGCCTGAGCACCCGGTCGGGATTGTCGATGATGAACTGCCCGATCTGCCGATCGGCCGGAGCCATCGTCTCAAGCTGCGCGTCGATGATCTTCAGGACGGACATGGCTTCCTTTCGTGGGCGCAGGGCCGGAAATGCGGCCGGGCATGAGACTGGGGCGCGAAACTAGATGAATTTCGCTGCCAGGGGAATCCCGAAGGAATTACGGTATGGAATAATATATTCCCAAGAGGGCTTGATCAAAGGAATTCGCCCGTAGAGACTGGCCCTTCGCCACACGGTGTTACCGGAACAGCAATCATGGACAGACTGAGAATAACAGGCGGAAAGCCTCTTCACGGCACCGTCGCCATTGCCGGGGCAAAAAACGCAGCCCTGCCGCAGATCGCAGCGGCGCTTCTGAGCCCGCACCCGGTTGAGCTTTCAAACCTGCCGCTGGTTTCCGACGTGGAGAACATGCTGTGCGTCGCAGAACTCTACGGCGCGAAGGTGACCCGCAACGCGCATTGCGCCACCATCGACGCCAAAGAGATCGCGGCGCGCGAAGTCTCCTATGAGACCGTGCGCAGGATGCGCGCCACGGTTCTGTTTCTGGGACCGCTTCTGGCGCGCTTCGGCGTGGCGCGGGTTTCGCTGCCGGGTGGCTGCGCCATCGGCGCGCGGCCCGTGGACATGCATCTGAAGGCGCTTGAAATGCTCGGCGCGGAAATCGACATGGAGGGCGGCCTGATCGTCGCCCGCGCGAGTGACGGCCTCAAGGGCACGCGCGTGATCCTGAGCTCGCCCTCGGTGGGCGCGACCGAGACCACCATGATGGCGGCGACCACGGCGCGCGGCGAAACGGAGATCCTGAACGCTGCGCGCGAACCGGAAGTGGCCGACCTCGCCGCCTGCCTGAACGCCATGGGCGCGAAGATCGAGGGAGCGGGAACGCACCGCATCATCATTGAAGGCGACACGGCGTGGCGCGCAGCGGCGCATCACATCATTCCCGACCGCATCGAGGCGGGCACCTATGCGGTGGCTGCGGCCATCACCGGCGGAGCGCTGGAGCTGGTCAATGCACGCATGGAGAACCTCGCTGCCGTAATCCAGGCGCTGGAGGTGATGGGGGTGAATGTGTGGCCGAGCGACCGGGGGCTGGTCGTTTCAAGAAACGCGCCCCTGCGCACGGCGGACCTGACCACCGAACCCTATCCCGGCTTTCCGACCGATCTTCAGGCGCAGTACATGGCGCTTGCCTGCTGCGCGGAAGGCACCTCGCTGTTCCGCGAGACGATCTTTGAAAACCGCTTCATGCATGTGCCGGAACTGACGCGGCTCGGGGCCGACATCGCGCTTCAGGGCACCACCGCCGTGGTGCGCGGCGGGCGACCGCTCAAGGGCGCACAGGTGATGGCGACGGATCTGCGCGCCTCGGTCTGCCTTGTGCTGGCGGCGCTGGCAGCCGAAGGGGAAACCGTCATCAACCGCGTCTACCATATCGACCGGGGCTATGAACAACTCGACCGCAAGCTGGCGCAGTGCGGCGCGGATATCGAACGGTTGCGGGCATGAGTGGATCGCAGGCGCAGGAGCGCTTTTATCTTGGCGTCGATGGCGGCGGCACGGGTTGTCGGGCGCGCATCGAGGATGCACGGGGCGCGGTGCTCGGACAGGGCCTGTCAGGCCCTGCAACCACCCGGCTTGGCGTCAATGAGGCCTGGGCCTCGGTGCGGCGCGCCTTCGAGGCCGCCATCGAGGAAGCGGGTTTTGGCGACGCGCAGACTGCCCGCACATATGCCGGCGTCGGCCTTGCCGGCATGCGCCGCAAGGGCGCGGTTGAAGCCTTTGAGGCGCTGCCGCATCCATTTGCCGGCATCGTTTTCGCCAGCGACAGCGACACGGCCTGTCTGGGTGCGCATTCGGGCCTCGACGGGGCCATTGCGATTGCCGGTACCGGGTCTGTCGGGCTTGGTCTCGTGGAAGGAAGACGGCTGCGCATCGGCGGTTATGGCTTTCCGATTTCCGATGAAGGCAGTGGCGCGGATATGGGTCTCAACGCCGTGCGCGCAGCCCTTCAGGGGCATGACGGGCGCATCCCCAACAGCGCGCTGCTGACGGAACTCATGCGCCGGTTTGACGATGATCCCGCCGAGGTTATCGCGTGGATGGATCGGGCCACCGCCACCGACTACGCCACCTTTGCGCCCATGGTGCTGCGCCACGCAGATCAGGGGGACGCGGCAGCCCGGCGCATCGTGCAGGATGCGGCGGCGCAGATCGACATGCTGGTGCGCACGCTTTTCGATCAGGGCGCACCGCGCGTGACGCTTCTGGGTGGTCTCTCGGGGCCGCTGGAACCCTGGCTCTCGCCCGATGTGCGCCGGCGGCTGAAACCCGCCGATGGCGACGCCGTGGATGGCGCGATCATTCTGGCGCGCCGGGCGGCGGAGGGGCGGGCAGCGCTTTAGGCGCATCACGGTTGGGTTGAACCGTACAACCGCGTTGCATCAACGCGGTGCGTGGTTCGACAGGCTCACCATGAGGGAGGACGCTGGCTGCATGCCTGATCCAGGCACCTTGGAAAAGAGGGCACCTAAACACAGTCCCCTTTCCGCAAGGTATGTTCCTCCCTCATGGTGAGCCTGTCGAACCACGCACAGCGCTGCTGCCACGAAATCACCGCATGCCGCCCTCAAGAAGCGAGGCCCGCGCACCGGGCGCGGGCCATCCTGTTCAGCGCAGTTCCTTGCGCAGGATCTTGCCGACATTGGATTTCGGCAGATCGTCGCGGAACTCGACATATTTCGGACGCTTGTAGCCGGTGAGGTTTTCCTTGCAGAACTTCTTCAGGTCCGCCTCGGTGAGGTTTGCGTCCTTGCGGACAACGAAGAGCTTGGGCACCTCGCCCGAATGCTCGTCCTCGACCCCGACAATGGCCGCTTCCAGAACGCCGGGATGACCAGCGACCACCTCTTCCACCTCATTGGGGAAGACCTTGAAGCCGGACACCACGATCATGTCCTTCTTGCGGTCGACAATGGTGACCTGACCGTCTTCGGCCATGGTGCCCATGTCGCCCGACCGGAAGAAACCATCCTCCGTCATCACCTTGGCGGTCTCGTCCGGGCGGTTCCAGTAACCGGCCATGACCTGCGGGCCGCGAATGCAGATCTCGCCGACCTTGCCGCCGGGCAGATCCTTGCCGTTGTCATCGCGAATGGTGATGTCGGTCGAGGGAACCGGATAGCCGATCGTTCCGGTGAATTCCTTCGCGTCGAAGCTGTTGACGGTTGCGACCGGAGAGGTTTCCGACAGGCCGTAGCCCTGTGAAATGACACAGCCCGTCAGCTCCTGCCAGCGTTCGGCAACGCCGCGCTGCACCGCCATGCCGCCGCCGAAGGTGACAAGAAGGCTCTTGAAGGGAAGCTTGCGGAAATCCTCATTGTTGAGGAGCGCGTTGAACAGCGTGTTGAGGCCCGGGAAAATGTGGAAGTCGAAGCTCTGCAGCTCCTTCACGAAGGCCGGGATATCACGCGGATTGGGGATCAGCACATTGTTGCCGCCCAGCTTCATGCCCATCAGCGCGTTCACCGTGAGCGCGTAGATGTGATAGAGCGGCAGCGCGCAGATGAGCACCGGCGCTTCGGGCTTCGGCTTGCCGATATAGGCGCTGCGGAACCACAATTCGTTCTGGATCACATTGGCCATGACATTGCTGTGCAGCAGCGTCGCGCCCTTGGAAACGCCCGTCGTGCCCCCCGTATATTGCAGGAACGCATTGTCGGACAGTGTCACATTGACCGGCTTGAAGCCCTTTGATGCGCCGCGCTTCAGCGCATCGTTGAAGGAAACATGCCCCGGCAGCGACCAGGCCGGCACCATCTTCTTCACCCGGCGCACGACCAGATTGACGATGAAGCCCTTGAGCCCCAGAAGATCGCCCATCGAGGCCACGACCACATGCTTGACCGTCGTTCTTGCCGCGACGGCCTGAAGCGTGTGGGCGAAATTCTCAAGGATGACGATGGCCTCGGCCCCGGCGTCGTTGAGCTGATGCTCAAGCTCGCGCGGCGTGTAGAGCGGATTGACGTTGACCACCACGTAACCGGCCCGCAGCACCGCCATCATGGCGACGGGATATTGCAGGACATTGGGCATCATCAGCGCAACGCGCGCGCCGGGCTTCAGTCCAAGCGACTGGAGATAGGCGGCGAAGCGCTCCGACAGCGCATCAAGCGCGCGATAACTGAGCGCCTTGCCCATGCAGGTGAAAGCCGGACGGTCGCCATGGGCCTTGCAGGCATCGACCAGAAGATCGCCCAGCGACGCGAACGGATAGTCCCCCATCTCGGCGGGAACGCCTTCGGGGTAATGATCGACCCAGGGGCGCGGAAAATCCGCCCCGGTATTTTTTGTCTTTTTGGCCGCCGTTTTGGCGCTTTTGGCGGGCTCCGCCGTGGGGGCGACGGTCTTCTCGCCCTTGGCGGTCGTCTTTGCGCTTTTAGACAACTGTTCCTCCCAGAAAGAAAACCCAGCTATAACGTTTACGTTCACGTAACAAAAAACGCAACGCCAAGCGTTTTTGAAAGGCCAACCGTATTTGAAAGAAAGGGCGGGCGCACGGCTTCACTGCGGCTCTGCCCGGAGCAAGGCGGGGGACGGCATCACTGTCCATAGCCTTCATGCTCTTCGAGAAACGCCAGCTCTTCCGGCCCGCTCTCGCGGCCAAGCACCCGGTTTCGATGCGGAAACCGGCCAAAGCGCGCAACGATGTCGCGGTGCTCGATGGCGAATTTCAGCGCCTCTTCCTGCCCGAGCGAACGGAACAGCATCACCGCGCGCTCCTGATCCGCAAGCACTTCGGAGTGCATGTAGGGCATGTAGAGGAATTGCCGCTCGCGCTCGTCCATCCCATCGTCGAAGCCTTTCTCGATGGCCTGCGCTGCGACCTCGATGGCGAGTTCATCCGAGGAGAACGCGCCGGGCTGACGCCGATGGATGTTGCGCGGGAACTGATCGAGTACGATCACGGCGGCCAGAGCGGCCTTTGGATCGGTCTTCACATTTTCAGGCAGCTTCTGCACGAGCTGTTCGTGCAGCGCGCCGAAGCGCTCGCGGATCAGCGCGTCCGTCTCTTCACTGACGGTGAACCAGTCCCTGGGCGTCAGCGTGCCGAACCAGAAGTCCAGAACCTCGTCTTGCCAGTTTTCGCCCATGCGGTTCTCTCCTCGAAATAACGGTATGCTTATGCATATGGTCCTTGCGGGACCTATACTACAATATCCTGGATGGAGATTTGTTGCGCCCATCAAGACTGATTCGACAAAAAGTTGCATTTGCGGCGTGAAAGTGATCGAGGGAGTTCCCTCACCTTTCGATCTTTGCTTATATGCCGGCTTCCAGGGCCTCATAAGCAGGCTCATGCGAGAGTTAGGGAGACCTCAATGAAAACCAAAACGACCTTTGCGGCTGCGCTGCTTGCCGCCACGGTTCTGAGCGGCGCTGCCAGCGCCAAGACGCTTGTCTATTGCTCGGAAGGAAGCCCGGAAGGCTTTGATCCGGCGCTCTACACCGCAGGCACCACGTTCGACGCGTCGTCGAAGCCCGTCTACAACCGTCTCGTGCAGTTCGAGCCGGGTACGACGAAGACTGTTCCGGGCCTTGCAGAGAGCTGGGAAGTTTCCGACGATGGTCTTGAGGTCACCTTCAAGCTTCGCGAAGGCGTCAAGTTCCACACCACGGACTTCTTCACGCCGAGCCGCGACTTCAACGCTGACGACGTGCTGTTCTCCTTCAACCGTCAGTACAGCAAGGACCACCCGTACAACGCCTATGTCGAGGGCGCGTCCTGGGAATACTTCAACGGCATGTCCATGCCGGACCTGATCAAGTCCATCGACAAGGTCGATGACTACACGGTCAAGTTCGTGCTGAACCGCCCGGAAGCACCGTTCATCGCCAACCTGGCCATGGACTTCGCCTCCATCTTCTCGAAAGAATATGCTGACCAGCTCGCAGAAGCCGGCACCATGTCTGACCTGAACCAGAAGCCCGTCGGCACCGGCCCCTTCCAGTTCGTGGCTTACCAGCCCGACGCCGTGATCCGCTACAAGGCGCATCCGGACTACTGGAACGGCAAGCAGCCGATCGACGATCTGGTGTTCGCCATCACCACCGAAGCCTCCGTGCGCCAGCAGAAGCTGATCGCAGGCGAGTGCCACATCACGCCTTACCCGAACCCGGCCGACATCGAGAGCCTGAAGGCAAACGATGCGCTGAAGGTTGACGAGCAGGAAGGCCTGAATGTCGGCTACCTGGCTTACAACACCAAGGTTGCGCCCTTCGACAATGCGAAGGTCCGCAAGGCGCTGAACTCGGCGATCAACAAGGAAGCCATTCTCGACGCCGTGTTCCAGGGCGCCGGTCAGGCAGCCAAGAACCCGATCCCGCCGACAATGTGGTCGTACAACAACGCCGTTGAAGACGACGCCTACGATCCGGAAGCATCGAAGAAGATGCTTGAGGAAGCAGGCGTTACGGATCTCTCCATGAAGATCTGGGCGATGCCCGTTCAGCGTCCGTACAACCCGAACGCACGCCGCATGGCAGAGCTGATCCAGGAAGACTTCTCCAAGGTCGGCGTCAATGTCGAGATCGTCTCCTTCGAATGGGGTGAGTATCTCGAGCGCTCCAAGGAGGAAGACCGCGACGGCGCAGTGCTGCTCGGCTGGACCGGCGACAATGGCGATCCGGACAACTTCCTCGCCGTGCTGCTCGGCTGTGACGGTGTTGGCGGCTCCAACCGCGCCCAGTGGTGCAACGAGGAGTTCGAGGGTCTGATCCAGAAGGCCAAGACGCTTTCCTCGCAGGACGAGCGCGCCAAGCTCTATGAAGAGGCCCAGGTCGTCTTCAAGCGCGAAGCACCCTGGGCAACCATTGCGCACTCCGTGGTTCACATGCCGATGCGCAAGGAAGTCACCGGCTACAAGATGGACCCGCTCGGTGGCCACGCCTTTGAAGGCGTAGACCTCGCCGAGTAGGCCCCACAACAGAGACAGGAACCGGCGGCAGCGCGAGCTGTCGCCGGTCGTGTATTAGATGCTCCGTTTCTTTCTTTCACGGCTGGCGCTGCTGATCCCCACATTCATCGGGGTCTCCATTGTTGCCTTTGCCTTCATCCGCCTCCTGCCAGGCGATCCGATCATGCTTCTCGCCGGCGAACGCGGCATGAGCGAGGAGCGCTACCAGCAGCTTCAGTCGCTCTACGGGTTCGACCAGCCGCTGTTCGTTCAGTATTTCCATTACATGACGGACCTGCTGCAGGGTGATTTCGGCACCTCCATCGTCACCAAGCGCCCGGTGCTTCAGGAGTTCCTGACGCTGTTCCCGGCCACGCTGGAACTGTCGCTGTCCGCGATCATCGTGGCGATTGCCATCGGCGTTCCCGTCGGCGTCATCGCCGCCGTCAAGCGCGGCTCCTGGCTCGACCAGACGGTGATGGGTGCGGCCCTTGTCGGCTATTCCATGCCGATCTTCTGGTGGGGTCTGCTGCTGATCATCCTGTTCTCCGGCATTCTTGGCTGGACGCCGGTGTCAGGCCGTATCTCGCTGCTCTACTTCTTCCCGCCCGTGACCGGCTTCATGCTGATCGACAGTCTTCTGTCGGGCCAGCCCGGCGCCTTCAAATCGGCGGTTTCGCACCTCATCCTGCCGACCATCGTGCTGGCCACGATCCCGCTTGCGGTGATCGCCCGCCAGACGCGCTCGGCCATGCTTGAAGTGCTTGGCGAGGACTATGTGCGCACGGCGCGCTCGAAGGGCCTTCCGCCCCGCCGGGTGATCGGCCTGCACGCGCTGCGCAACGCTCTTATCCCCGTGGTGACCACCATTGGTCTCCAGGTGGGTGTGCTGCTCGCAGGCGCCATTCTGACCGAGACGATCTTCTCCTGGCCGGGCATCGGCAAGTGGATGGTCGATAGCGTGTTCAAGCGCGATTATGCGGTGGTGCAGGGCGGACTTCTGCTCATTGCCGCCATCATCATGATCGTGAACCTGATCGTGGACGTCCTCTACGGTCTGATCAATCCGAGAATCAGGCACTGACCATGACCTCGACAAACACAAAAGACCCGAATGCCGCCGTCGGTCTCGAAGGCGGCACGGTCATCGCGGTCTCACGGCGCGCCCGTCTTGCGGAGTTCTGGTACTATTTCAGCCAGAACCGTGGCGCCGTGATCGGCCTCTATGTCTTCATCGCAATCGTTCTGATCGCCATTTTCGCGCCGGTGCTTGCACCGCACAGCCCGACCATGCAGAACCGCGGCTTCTTCCTGCTGCCGCCGGTCTGGGAGGAGGGCGGCAACTGGTCGTTCATCCTCGGCACCGACGCCGTGGGCCGCGACGTGCTTTCACGCCTGATCTATGGCGCGCGCTTCTCGCTGTTCATCGGCGTGGTGGTGGTGTCGGTCGCCGTCTCCGTGGGTATTCTGATCGGCCTCATCGCCGGTTATTTCCGCGGCGCGGTAGACACGGTCATCATGCGCGTGATGGACATCATCCTCGCCTTCCCGTCGCTGCTTCTGGCGCTGGTTCTGGTCGCCATTCTGGGCCCGGGCCTCGTCAACGCGATGATCGCCATCGCGCTTGTGCAGCAGCCGCACTATGTGCGCCTGACGCGCGCTGCGGTGATGTCGGAGAAGGGACGCGACTATGTGACGGCGGCACGCGTTGCCGGCGCGGGCAACATCCGGCTGATGTTCAAGACCATCCTGCCGAACTGTACCGCACCGCTGATCGTGCAGGCGGCCCTCTCCTTCTCGGCCGCGATCCTTGATGCGGCGGCGCTGGGCTTCCTGGGCATGGGCGCACAGCCGCCCACACCCGAATGGGGCACGATGCTGGCCGAAGCGCGCGAGTTCATCCTGCGCGCCTGGTGGGTCGTCACCTTCCCGGGTCTCGCCATCCTGATCACCGTTCTGGCCATCAACCTGATGGGCGACGGTCTTCGCGATGCGCTCGATCCCAAGCTGAAGAGGTCGTGACATGAGTAACAAGAACGGTGCTCTTCTCGACATCCGCAATCTGAGCGTCGAGTTCGAAACGGCGGGTGGCACCCTGCGTGCGGTGGATGGCGTTTCGCTGTCCGTCGATGCGCGCGAGGTGCTGGCCATCGTCGGCGAATCGGGCTCGGGCAAATCCGTTTCGATGCTTGCGGTCATGGGGCTTCTGCCCTGGACCGCGAAGGTCAAGGCGGATGCGATGCTCTTCCAGGGCCGCGACATCATGAACCTGTCTCCTGCCGAGCGACGCAAGATCGTCGGCAAGGACATCGCCATGATCTTCCAGGAGCCGATCGCCAGCCTCAATCCGTGCTTCACGGTCGGCTTCCAGATCGATGAAACGCTGAAGATGCACACCAACCTGACGTCCCGCCAGCGGCGCGACCGGACGGTGGAACTCTTCGAGGCCGTGGGCCTGCCCAACGCCGCCGATAGGCTGAGCGCCTATCCGCACCAGATGTCGGGCGGCCAGTGCCAGCGCGTGATGATCGCCATGGCGATTGCCTGTGATCCCAAGCTTCTGATCGCCGACGAGCCGACCACCGCGCTCGACGTGACGATCCAGAAGCAGATTCTCGATCTTCTGGTGTCGATCCAGGTCGAGAAGGACATGGGCATGATCATGATCACCCATGACATGGGCGTGGTGGCGGAAACGGCCGACCGTGTGATCGTGCAGTACAAGGGCAAGAAGATGGAGGAAGCCGACGTGCTTTCGCTGTTTGAAAAGCCCCAGCACCCTTACACCAAGGCGCTGCTTTCGGCCCTGCCGGAGAATGCGACGGGCGACCGCCTGCCGACCGTCTCCGACTTCGTGTTCGATGAAGCGCCGCAGACAGGAGCCCGCCCATGAGCGAGATCGTCCTGGAGACGCGCGGCATTACGCGCGACTATCACATCGGCGGCGGCTTTTTTGGAAAAGGCCGCACCGTCCATGCGCTGAAAGGCGTCGACCTGAAGGTCGAGAAGGGCAAGACGCTGGCCATCGTCGGCGAATCGGGCTGTGGCAAATCCACCCTCGCCCGCATCATGACGATGATCGATGCGCCCACCTCCGGTGAACTGCTGATCGACGGCAAGCCGGTTGAGATCGGCAAGAAGGGCGTGGATCCCGAAATGCGCCGCAAGGTGCAGATCGTTTTCCAGAACCCCTATGGTTCGCTGAACCCGCGCCAGAAGATCGGTGACGTTCTGATGGAGCCGCTGATCATCAACGAGAAGGTTCCTGCCCAGGAACGGCGCGAACGCGCCATGGAGATGCTCTTGAAGGTTGGCCTGCAGGCCGAACACTTCAACCGCTATCCGCACATGTTCTCGGGCGGCCAGCGCCAGCGCATCGCCATCGCGCGCGCGCTGATGCTGCGACCACGCCTGCTGGTGCTGGACGAGCCGGTTTCCGCGCTCGATCTTTCGGTGCAGGCGCAGGTGCTGAACCTTCTGGCGGACCTTCAGGAAGAGTTCGGCCTCACCTATGTCTTCATCAGCCACGACCTTTCGGTGGTGCGCTACATCGCAGACGAGGTGATGGTGATGTATTTCGGCGAAGCCGTGGAGTACGGAACCCGCGATGCGGTGTTCTCCGACCCGCAGCACGAATACACCCGGTCGCTCTTTGCAGCGACGCCGCGCGCCGATGTGGAAAGCATCCGCAAGCGGCTGGCTGAAAAGGCCGCCTGAAGCGCCTCAGCCTGACAGACATTGAAAAGCCCGGGACCACAGAGGCCCCGGGCTTTTTTTATGATCACAGCGCGGCGCCTGAAAGAATGCGGCTAAAGCAAATTCCAGGAAAAGTGGGAACCGGTTTTCCGTCCGGAATCGCGTTAAAACAAAGAGCCAGGGTGTTTTCGCGTTTCAGCGAAATTGCTCTAGGGGCTCTTCGGCAGCGCATAGCCTGCCTCTTCCGCCCAGCGCACATGCTCCTCCGCCTTTTCCAGAAGCCATGTGCGCATGGCGATGACGGAGGGGCTGACAGGCCCGCGCGACACCGAGGAGAGATAATAGCTGTTGCGTCCGGGCACGGACGGGCCGCAGGGCCGCACCAGACGCCCGTCGCGCAGCATGGCCGCCGCCGTGACGTCATCGCCAAGCGCCACGCCAAGCCCGCGCGCAGCAGCCTCAAGACAAAGCTGCGTGCGGTGAAAGATGAGATGGCCCGATGCGGCGCTGAGGCTGGACCCCTGACGCCGCAGAAGCTCGTCCCATGTGTTGACGCCCCGGTCGTAGATCAGCTTGTTGGCGATGAGCCCGTGGGTGCGCACATGCTCTGCGCGCTCCGGCGTGCAGACGGGGAAGATCGTGAAATCCAGAAATGGCTCGCGCGAATAGCCCGGCACATCGAGCCGCCCCCAGGTGAGCGCCAGATCCGTGTCGGGCGCGATGGTGCGCGGCGGCTCGGGATAGGAGCGCAGTTCCAGCTCGATGCCCAGCGTTTCCAGAACTTCGTCGGTGAGCAGCGGCATGAGCCAGAGGGCCGCCAGATCCGAATCGGATTCCAGCACCACCCTGCCCTTCGCGTTTCGCGTGGCGCGCGTGCCCGTATCCAGCGAGATGAGCATCAGTGCATCGGCGACGATTTCCGCATAGCGCGCGCCACCCGGCGTGAGCGCCACCTGCCGGTGCCGCCGCTCGAACAGCGGCATGCCGAGATCGGCTTCGAGATTCTTGATGTGTCGGCTGACGGAGGCATGGGTGACGCCAAGCTCTTCGGCGGCGCGCGAGAAGCTCTGGTGCCGGGCGGCGGCATCGAACGCCCGAACGGCGTTGAGATTGGGCAGACGCTGGCGCATGACTTGGGGTCAGGACCTCTTCCTATGGCCGCAATGGTCGGCCTGATTTGCGCGGATATGCTCGCCGGGCCGGTTCGATGGACGCTCGATCGACCGGCGACCTGCTGCGTCAAAGCCCTTGATCCCGGGGGGAGGGGGGAATGGCCCTGCCCGCAGCGTAACATAAACGCACACAACGGGAAGAATAATTTCTATTGTGTAAAACGGCCATAGACCCCAAATAGGAACTGTAGCGATGGGTTGACCGGCCGAAACCGGCAGCACACCGCCGCAGACTCTCTACATTGCTAACCCTCTCAAGGAGGTTCTGATGTCACACTACACGGTGGGCGTTGGTTCCAGCCCTGAAATGCAGCGCTATGCGCGGCAGGCGAACAAGGCCCGTTCGGCGGTCCTCAAGCATGCCCTGACCGCAATTGGCACGCGTATCGGGCACATCTGGCGCAAGCCCACGGGCACGCCGCCGATTGGTGGAGCGGATCCGGTTTGAGACTGCCAGGGCAGAGCGCCGAATCGCTTTTGGAACACGACGAATAAGGGCCGGTCCCGATGGCGGGAACCGGCCCTTATTGCATTCAGACACAGAACGCTTCGCTTGGGGCGCAACCGCCCGGCCGCAGACTGACTAGACCACCATGACCGGGCAACCGGCCAGACTGGTGACCTTGTGCGACACACTGCCCAATAGATACCCCTCCAGATCACCCAGTCCACGGCTGCCGAGCACGATCAGATCCACCTCGCGTTCCTTTGCGAACTTGACGATGGTGCGCGCCGGCTGGCCGTTCTTCACGAAGGCGCGGGGGTTTTCCGCCCCCATCTGCAATGCGGCCTTCTTGGCCGCATCGGCGATCTCCTTGGCATGCTCCCGCATCACGTCATCAATGTTCTGCGGATCATCGGGCCGCACCATCGACATGGACGCCTCAAGCAGGCTGTGATGCCGGAACACGGTGAGCGTCATCAACTCGGCGCCCGTGGTCTTCTGCATCTGAACGCCCATCTCGAGTGCCTTCAGCGCGTTTTCCGAACCGTCGACGGGTACAAGTATTCTCTTGAACATGACGCGTCTCCTAATCGAATGCCAGGCTGGGCAGGAACAGGGCGATCTGCGGGATGAAGATCAGCGCCACCGACACGCCAAGCAGGATGAGCGTGAATGGCGGGATGCCACGGATCACGTCCATATAGGGCCGCTTGAAGATGGCGATGGCCGTGAAGATGTCACACCCGAATGGCGGCGTGGCAGAGCCGATGGCCACCTGCAGCGTGATGATCGTGCCGACCAGAACCTTGTCGAGACCGACCGAATCCACCACCGGCGCGAAGATCGGCACCAGAACGAGAATCACCACGATCGGGTCCACGAACATGCAGCCGACGAAGAACGAGATCGAAATGACCGCGAGGACCATTTTCGGCCCCATCTCGTCAATTCCGATGGCGCCGAGGATCTCCTGCGGGATCTGGGCAAAGGAGATGACCCAGGAAAAGGCCGTGCCCGCTGCAACCAGAATGAACACCACCGCAGTGATGAGGCCGGTCGACTTGGAGATCTTGTAGATGTCGGCAATGGAAAGCGACCGGAAGATCACCAGCTCCAGGAACAGCGCATAGGCCACACAGATGGCCGCGGCCTCGGTGGGGCTGACGATGCCGCCATAAATGCCGCCAACGATGATGACCGGGAAGAACAGCGGCCAGATGGCCGCCCGCACGGCTGCGACCCGCTCGCCCCACGGCGCTTTTGGTTCCGTCGGCACGCCCTTGATGGTCGCGTAGACGATGCAGTAGGCGGAGAACAGGACCAGAAGCAGAAGGCCCGGCCCGATGCCGGCGATGAAGAGTTCTGCAATCGAGGTCTTGGAGACGACGCCATAGATGATCATGCCGATGGATGGCGGGATCAGGAAGGCGATGTCACTGGCGTTGATGATCAGCGCCAGAACGAAGGAATCATTGTAGCCGGCCTTGAGCATGCGCGGGCGCAGCGGCGAGCCGACAGCAACGACCGTGGCCTGCGTCGAACCGGACACCGCGCCAAACAGCGTACAGGCGGTGGCGGTGGAGACGGCCAGGCCGCCCTTGATGTGGCCGATGAACTTCATGACCATGTCGATCAGACGGTCGGCCGACTGGCCACGGGTCATGATGTCTGCGGCGAGGATGAACATGGGCACGGCGATCAGCGACGCCGGGCGAATGCCGGCCAGCATCTGCTGAACCATAAAGTCCATGCGGTCGAAACCGCCGAACAGGCCATAGAAGCCGTAGCCCGCGCCCAGAATGAGCGGAATCATCATCGGGAAGCCGAAGAGCAGCAACACGATCATGATGGTGGAGATTTTGAGTGTCATGGTCGCTGGCCCCGGTCAGATCTCGATTTCGTCTTCTTCGTATCCCTCCAGAACATGCGTGGAGAGATAGATGTCCTTCTGGACGACGTTCTTCAGCGCGGTGAGCGCGTACTGCACACCGGTGATGAAGAAGCCGACAGGGACCCAGAGATAGATCCAGTAAACGGGGATCTGCATGGCCGGCAGGATGCGACCGGACTTGGCCACCTTGCCGATGTAACCAATTGCGAAATAGCAGAGCGCGAACATGGTCAGCGCGGTGATGACCGTGATGACGATCATCAGCACCTTGCGCGTCTTGGGCGGCAGGGCGTCGTAAAGGGCGGACATGCGGATGTGACGCCCGTGACGCGCGGCATAGCCGATGCCGGCGAAGGTGATGAGAATGATGAGGATGCTGTTGAGCTCCTCGGAGAAAAAGATTGTGTGGCCGATGCCCCGGCTGACCACATTGGCGATGGTGTTGAGCGCCATGAGCATGACGCCGAGCGCGAGCATCACCGACTCGATGCGGCTGATGGCATTGTCGAACATGCCGATCACACCGGGCAGTGTGGATTCGTATGTTTCGCTGTGCTGTTCAGATGTTTCGTCGTCACTGCCCATCTTCATTCCCCTCAGTGAGATGACGGAACCCCGCGACCCAAAAGGGGCCGCAGGGCTCTTCTTGTTTTTGCTGCGGGCAGCGGGCTACTGCGTCGCGGCCTTCAGGTCTTCCTTCATCTGGTCAAGAATCTTCTTGCCGCTGTCGCCGGTCATCTCGATGAACTTGGCCTCAACCTGCGCGGCGGCTTCCTTGAAGGGAGCGCGCTGCTCTTCGGTGAGATCGCTGATGGTCATCTCGGGCTTGGCTTCCTTGATCTTCGCAAGCGATTCCTCGCTCAGACCCTTCTGGTATTCGAGGATGTGCTCGAATGCTGCGGAAGACGCGTCCTGGACGAGCTTCTTCTCCTCGTCGCTCAGGCCATCATAGAATTCCTTGTTGGCCATCACAGCGGTGGTGAAGTTGTTGTGGCCGGTAAGCGTGATCGCGCCGGTCACTTCATACATCTTCGTGGACTCGACCCAGAACAGCGGGTTTTCCTGACCCTGAATGATGTTGGTCTGCAGGCCGCCATAGACCTCGCCCCAGGGAAGCGGCGTCGGCGTTGCGCCGAATGCCTTGTAGCTTTCCACCAGAAGCGGGTTGGTCATGACGCGGAACTTCACTTCGTTCAGGTCTTCCGGCTTCTCCACCGGATCCTTGGTGTTCATCACCACTTCGCCCTCGGGGAACATGGTGAGAAGCTCGAGGCCCTGCTGAGCGTAGAGCTCCGGGAACATCTCGTTGATGGCCTTGGAGTTGCGGAAGAAGTCGCCCAGTTCTTCGGACTTTGCCGGAAGCAGGTAAGGCACGAAGAAGACCTGCGCTTCGGGGATCAGCGCGCCGGTGAAGCCCGGGGACTGGTCAACGAACTGCAGGATGCCGGCCTGTGCCTGCTCCATGATGTCGGCAGACTCGCCAAGCGTGCCGAACGGGAAGAGCTGGACCTCGTGGTCCGAATTGGCCTCGATCTCTTCCTTGAACTTCTGGGCGTAGACGCCCTGAACGTCGGTCATCGCTTCTTCGAAAGCGTATTTCCAGGTGTCCGCCTGGGCAGCGGTTACACCGGCCGCAAAGATCGCGACGCCGGCGAGGCCTGCCTTTAAGCGGGTCTTGATGGAACGCATTCTGTTCTCCTCTGTCTTTGACGTACTTGGTTTAGGCAAAAAGGGAATCCGCGCCAGAAGCCGTTGTCGGCTAAAGGCAAATCGTATTCAGGCGAACGGCGTCAACTGGCTGGAAACCAGCCCGGTACGGTCGCAATTCCGCGCAAACGCGCTTTTGCCGGGAATCTACGACGGCGCTTTTTGCTGCGCCCGAGAAGCAGGGGGAAAGATGCGGCGCTCATGATGACAGCGACGATATACGCCTGCTGCCAGCAGAACGAACGCAGATGGCCACACCGCAGGGGCATGGCCTCATCATTGTTCGCGCCGATCATTTGGGGTGCGCTCAAGCGCGCCTCCTTGCTCCCAGTCGTCGTTCGACCCGGCCAGCGTGAAACAGACGCACGGCAGAGTCAATCGATTGTGCAATCGATTGTTTCCATTAGCAGAAGCGACGGCGGGAGATAAAGTTCCCGAAAAATCGGAAACTTTATATTTGCGGCTGTAATTGAGGGGAGTGAAAACCGATGACGGGCTGCCCGCAATCCTGCGGACAGCCCTGTTTTATACTATGCGCGGGCTGCTGCCTGGCGATGCAAGACTTCCCTGAGATTGAACGCTGCTTCCATCAGGTCCTTCGTGTAATCGCTCTGTGGATTATCGAAGACGTCGCTGGTGAGCCCCTCTTCCACGACCTGGCCCGAACGCATCACGATGGCGTAGTCGGACAGCGCCTTCACCACGGACAGATCGTGGCTGATGAAGATGAAGGACAGGTTGTGGCTTTCCTGGATACGCCTGAGCAGGGTGATGATCTGCTTCTGCACCGAACGGTCAAGCGCCGAGGTCGGTTCGTCCAGCACGATCACGGTGGGCTTGAGGATCACCGCGCGGGCGATGGCGATGCGCTGGCGCTGACCGCCCGAAAACTCGTGCGGGAAGCGGTTGCGCATGGACGGGTCGAGCCCGACTTCCTCCAGCGCCTGAATGGCCCGTTTGTCGCGCTCGCGCGCGGACAGTTGCGGCTCATGAACGAGCAGCCCCTCGGTGATGATCTCGCCCACCGTCATGCGCGGGCTGAGCGAGCCATAGGGGTCCTGGAACACCATTTGCAGATTGCGCCGGAAGGGCCGCATGGCCGCCCGGTCAAACCCCTGAATGGACGTGCCCTGATAGACCACCCGCCCCTCGGACGGCAGAAGCTGCAGGAGCGCGCGGCCGAGCGTGGACTTGCCCGACCCCGATTCGCCGACAATGCCGATGGTCTGGCCGGCGCGCAGCGTCAGCCCGACATTCTGCACGGCCTTCACCTCGTAGCCCGGACCGGACAGGAAGCCGCCCTTCACGACGAAGGTCACGCAGACATCCTTCGCATCGAGCAGGATGGGCTGGTCGTTGCCGACCGGAGGCTTGTGCCCTTCCGGCTCCGCCGCCAGCAGCATTCTGGTGTAGTCCTCCTGCGGCCGCTCGAAAATGTCTGCAGTCTCGCCCGTCTCCACCACGAGCCCCTTCTGCATCACATAGACCCGGTCGGCAAAAGCTTCGACGATGCCGAGATCATGCGTGATGAAGAGAATGGCCATGCCGAGCTTTTTCTGCAGTTCGGCCAGCAGGCCGAGGATCTCGGCCTGAATGGTCACGTCGAGCGCCGTCGTCGGTTCATCGGCGATCAACAGGTCCGGATCGTTGGCGAGCGCCATGGCGATCATCACGCGCTGACGCTGGCCACCGGACATTTCGTGCGGATAGGATTTCATCCGTCGCTCGGGATCGGGAATGTGGACGAGCTTGAGAAGCTCCAGCGCGCGCTTGCGCGCCGCCCCGGCCGAAAGCCCGCCATGAACCCGGATCGGCTCACAGATCTGCCGCTCGATCGTGTAGAGCGGATCAAGCGAGGTCATCGGCTCCTGGAAGATCATGGTGACCTTCGCGCCGCGGATCTTGTTGAGCTTCGCGCGCGGCAGGCCGATGAGTTCCTGCCCGCGATAGCTGACGGAACCGGAGACGGAGCCGTTGGACGCCAGAAGCCCCATCGACGCCATCATGATCTGGCTCTTGCCGGACCCCGATTCGCCCACGACGGCGACCGTTTCGCCGGCGTTCACATGCATGTCCACACCACGCACCGCCTCGACTGCGCCATCGGGCGTGTCGAAGGTGACGCGAATGTCGCTTATGTCGAAGATGCGTTCCTCGTTCTGCTGCTTCATGTCAGCGGTCCTTCGGATCGAGCGCATCGCGCAGGCCATCGCCCAGGAAGTTGAGCGCAAACAGGAGCGCGGTCAGCGCCAGCGACGGATAGAGCAGCATGTAGGCCGCCCCGCGCATGTTGCGCGCGCCCTCGGAGATCAGCACGCCCAGACTGGTCAGCGGCTCCTGCACGCCCAGGCCGAGGAAGGAGAGGAAGCTCTCCAGAAGAATGACCTTGGGCACCAGCAGCGTCATGTAGATGATCACCGGGCCGAGCGTGTTGGGGATGATGTGCCGCTTCAGGATGCCGCTTGAGCCGACACCCAGCGCCTCGGCCGCCTGCACGAACTCACGCCTTCTCAACGCGATGGTCTGGCCACGCACGATACGCGCCATGTCCAGCCACTCGACCGCGCCGACGGCAATGAACATCAGCACCACGTTTCGCCCGAAGAACACCACCAGAAGGATGGCGAAGAAGGTGAAGGGCAGCGAGTACAGTATGTCGACGATGCGCATCATCACGTTGTCGATGCGCCCGCCCAGGAAGCCGGCGGTGGCTCCGTAGATCACGCCGATCAACAGCGCCACGCCCGTGGCGAGCGCGCCGATCATCAACGAAATGCGGATCGAGATCAGCACGCGTGCAAACAGGTCGCGCCCGTTTGCATCCGTGCCGAATATGAAACGCAGACGCTGGACGTCTGCCTCCATGATGATCGACTTGTTGTCGCCGGCCTGCTCGACCACACGGGCGTTCGAGAACAGATCCGAGCGGTCGAGATAGCGCGTCACGCGCGGATCGATCTCGCGGCTGGATGTTGCTTCGATCCGCACCCTGTCGCCATCAAGCTCGATGGAACTGGTTTCAAGCCGCGCCCGCGACAGGGCGGACTCGGCCAGCGGCACGATTTCTGCCTGACGCGGATAGGGCTCGAGGCTCGCTGGCACCTTCACGAAGTCCGAATAGACGCGCGCATAGGGATGCGGCGCCAGCATCGGCCCGAAGATGCCCGCGAAAACGAACAGGATCAGAACGAACAGGCTGGCCATGGCTGCGCGGTTCTTGCGCAGCCGCATGAAAGCCGTCTCCCAGGCCGAACGGCTCTTGGTGGTCGGCAGCTCGCCCTCTGGCGGCATTGGGCCGGTGGCGATGTCAGTCATAACGCACTCTCGGATCCAGCGCCGCATAGAGGAGGTCGACGATCAGGTTGAAGACCACCACGAAGACGGCGATGATGATGACGGTGCCCATGACCAGCGTGTAATCGCGGTTCAGGGCGCCCTGGACGAAGTAACGGCCGATGCCCGGCAGGCCGAAAATGGTTTCCACCACCACGGACCCTGTCAGCAGCGCGGCAGCCGCAGGCCCGAGATAGGAAATCACCGGCAGACAGGCCGCCCGCAACGCATGCACGACCACGATCATGCGCGTCGGCAGGCCATAGGCCCGCGCCGTGCGCACATGGTCGGAACGCAACGCCTCGATCATGGAGCCGCGTATCAGGCGGGCGATGATCGCCACCTGCGGCAGGGCGAGCGTGATGACGGGCAGCACCATGGATTCAGGACTGCTCCAGCCGCCGGCCGGCAACAGGCTGAGCCAGACACCGAAAATCAGCGACAGAAGCGGGGCGACGACGAAGTTCGGCACGGTGATGCCGAAAGTGGCGACCGCAATAACCGAATAGTCGACCCAGGAATTCTGGCGCAGCGCGGCAATACTGCCGAGCACGCTACCGATCAGCAGCGCAACAAGCAGGGCCATGCCACCGAGCTGGATGGACACGGGCAGACCATTGCCGATCAATTGCTGAACGGAGAAATCCCGATAGATGAAACTCGGACCCAGATCGCCACGGGCGAGGTTGCCGAGATAATAGAAATACTGTTCCCAAAGCGGCTTATCGAGGTGGAAAACGCGGTTGAGGTTTTCCAGGACCTTGGCCTCCAGCGTGCGCTCGCGGTCGAAGGGACCGCCCGGCGCCACCCGCATGAGGAAGAAGGCGAAGGTGACAATGAGGAACAGGGTCGGAATAGCGCCAAGAAGACGGCGCACGGCATAACCGAGCATCGCTACCAACTCTCATATGTGTTCGAAACCGCCCGGCCCACGAAGGGGCCGGGCGGAAAGATCGAACGCTGTTGTTACTCGCTGATGCTCATGAAGCGCGTCCCATGGACGTTCTGGATGTTGTCTTCCCAGCCATTGAGCTTGGGCGACACCAGAGACAGGGACGAGTAGAACAGAAGCGGGATGTAGGGCATGTCTGCCATGAACGTCGCTTCTGCCTCGCGCAGGATCTCGGCGCGCTTGACCAGATCGGTCTCGGCAGCGGCCTTGTCCATCAGTGCGTCATAGTCCGGGTTCTCATACTGGGCGTAGTTGAAGCCGGTGTTGTCGCTCTCGACCAGGAACAGGAAGTTCTGCGGGTCGGAGTAGTCGCCGATCCAGCCGGCGCGCGCCACGTCGAAATCCTTCTGGTCGCGCAGGTTCGCATAGTGAGCGGACAGGTCGCGGACATTGAATTCGACATTGACGCCGAGCGGCTTCCACATGTCGGCAATCGCAGTTGCCGTGTTCTTGTGGTTCTCGGAGTTGTTGTAGGCAAGCTCGACCGTGACCGGATTGTCCGGACCGTAGCCGGCTTCCGTCATCAGCTCGATGGCCTTGTCTTCGCGATCGAGCAGGGACATGTCGGCCCACTCGGCCGGCGAACCGCCGCCTTCATAATTGCCGATGCCGGGCGGAACCAGCGAATAGGCGGGCAGCATCGCGCCGGCCCAGATCTCGTCGCCCAGGAACTCACGGTCGATGACCATGGCGAGCGCCTGCCGCACCTTCGGGTCCGACATGACATCGCGCTTCATGTTAAGCGAGTAATAGTAGGTGCCGAGATAGGGCGAAATGCGAACCTGATCGCCCAGACGCTCCTTCATGGACTTGATCTGCTCGGTCGGAAGATCGGAGCAGCTTTGAACCTCGCCGGCCTCGAAGCGGCGCACGCAGGTCGCGCGGTCTTCGAACGGAATGTACTCGATCGTGTCGATCTGGACATTGTCGGCGTCATGGAAGTTCTCGTTCTTCTCCATGACGATCTTGTCGCCCGGCGTGAAGGAAACGAGCTTGTAGGCGCCGTTGGTGACGATGTTTTCGGGCTGCACGAAATCCGTGCCATGCGCCTCGACGGCCTTCGGGTTCACCGGCAGGCCGGTCTGGTGCGTGAGAAGCTCCAGGAAGAACGGGGTCGGCTGCTCGAGCGTAATCTCAAGCGTGCGATCATCGACGGCTTTCACGCCCATCTGATCGGCTTCCATCTCACCCTTGTTGATCGCCTCGGCGTTCTTGATCGGGTAGAGGATGTTGGCGTATTTCGCGCCCGTGTCGGGCATCATGATACGGCGCAGCGAGAACACAAAATCCTCAGCCACCACCGGGTCGCCATTCGACCATTTTGCATCGTCGCGCAGGTTGAAGGTGTAGACGGTGCCATCATCGGACACGCTCCACTCCTCGGCCACACCCGGAATGATCTTGGCGTTGGCGTCATAGACGACCAGGCCTTCATAGAGATCGCGCATCAGGTGGGCTTCGGCAACAAGCGACGTCTTGTGCTGGTCCAGCGTTTCCGGATCGCCGTCATTGCCGCGTACATAGGTCACGGCGGACGCTGCCATCGCCGTCGAGACCAGAATCGTACCCGCGAGCAGCGGCCGTACCAGGGATTTCAACATTTTCCCTCACTCCCATTTTGCTTTCATATCATCCGACGAACGGATGAGAGACGCGGCATTTGGCAACGAATTTCCGTATACGTCAAACGCTTTCGGGGAGGATTTCCTAAGGTTGCAAGAAATTCGCAGCAAACACCGATGGGATGCATTACCGCTGAGCGGAACACTGCGAGAGGCTCGACGGCTTTCGGGCAGAGGGCAAAAGATGCGTTTGGTGAGCAAGGCGTCTGGGCCTGAACTCACGCTGGGGCCGGGCCTCTGCCTGCGACATTTCATGCAGCCCGACGGACGGCTGTGACGGCCTGTGCGTCCACATCGCTCAAGGCCATATGTCGCAACACGCAACCGGATTGACTGTGCAAAAGCCGCGGAAGAAGAAGAAACTTCGGCTTGACCGGTTCTGTGTGTCTGAGATCAGAGAAAATTTGGTGGAGCCAAGGTCCGCATAACTAGCGTACCGCTACATCCCTATATGAACTTTTACCCAATAAAATCAGATATTTTCTAAGAAGTCTCATGCTTCATCGTCCCGCAGAAGCCCGCGACATCCCTTGACAGCCCCTAAATATTAGGGGCAGATTAGGGGCATTCAGACATACAGGTCCGGCGGTCCGAGGCAATCAGATCGCGGACCCGCAGCAGGATTCACCTTCATGAACAGTTCACGCCCCACCACAATCTCCGCTCCGACATGGAACAACCTCACCGAGATCGTGAGCACGGTCATGGCTAATCTGGGTGAGGGGTTCCGTGCCCGCCATGTGCGATACGGGCATGGTGGGAACGGCTGGCCGACGGTCCAATTCGCTCTCGAACGCATCACCCGGCATTGAGAGCGCGGCCATGGCAGACAAATTGCTCACGCCACTAGAGGTCAAGAATGCCGCCCCCGGAACCACCCTCAAAGATGGAGGTGGCCTCTTCTATCGCGCCACCGCGAAGGGCAATGGACGATGGGCGTTCCGGTTCACGTCCAAGGACCCCGGATATCTGGCCGCGCAGGCCGCGAAGGGCAGCAAGAGCCGCCAACGCGAAATGGGCCTTGGAGGTTTCCCGGACGTCAAGCTCGCCACAGCACGCGAAAAAGCACAGCATGCGAGGGAGTGCGTTACCCGTGGGCTAGACCCGATTGAGGAAGCCGAGCGGGAAGCACGGGCCGCGCGGTTGGCCGCCGAAACCGCTGCTTCTGCCGCGACGTTCGGCACCTATGCCGACGAAACATTCATTCCGTGGAAGATTAAGAGCTTTCACAACCAAAAGCACATCTACCAGTGGAAACACACCTTTACGCATCACGCCAAGGACCTGCGAAGCATGAAGCTGGCGGACATTACACGAGAGGACATTCTGTCCGTTTTGGAGCCGATTTGGGAGGATAAGCACGTCACCGCTGCACGTGTACGCGGGCGGCTGGAAGCGCTGTTTGACCACGCTATCCAGAACAGCAAGTACCGCCAAGACAACCCGGCAAGGTGGGAGTTGTTCAACGCAACACTGAAACCGCCGCAGAAGCTTACCAATGGACATCTATCCGCAATGCCGTGGTCGGAGGTTCCTACCTTTGTTGCCGCACTGCGCCAGCGGGCGGGGAGCGGGGCGCTAGCCTTGGAATTTGCCATCCTGTCAGCGTCGCGGTCCGGCGAGGTCCGGCTTGCCCGTTGGGACGAATTTAATTTCGAGCAGAAGCGTTGGACCATCCCGGCAAGGCGCATGAAAACGCGGCGCGACACGAAGCGCCGCGATCATATCGTGCCTTTGACTGACCGCATGATTGCCATACTAGAGGTGGCGCGAGCGCATTGTATCAACGCACCCACAGGAAACGACTACGTATTTCCGGGCGGGAAGCGGGGCGAGCCAATGAGCGACATGACGCTCCGGGCTGTCATGCGCCGGATGGGGATTAAGGATCATGTTCCCCACGGCTTCCGAAGCTCGTTCCGGGACTGGATCAGCGAGGAAACGGACTATGATCCAGCGCTGGCCGAGGAAGCATTGGCGCACCAACTAAGCGAGGTACAAGCTGCATACAAGCGTGGACAAGCCGTTGAGCGCCGCCGGGTGATGATGGAAGCTTGGGGCGCTTACTGCGACGGGCGCGTTGGGCAAGGCAAGGCTATCAACGTGGTCCCCATGTGGGCAGCGAATGGAGAATAGGCATGGCACGCGAAACGCTCGCTGATATTCTCTCCGGTGCTCCTGCGCCGGTTCCACGAACCGAGTTGGAGAGAGCTTTCAAAGCCCTGCTTGATGAAGCTGATACCCGTGACGGGCAACTAGACCCGGGTCAATTTTGGGAACTCGTGGCAGGTCTCGCACGGGGACGGGGCATTGCCGACGAATTGGAAGAAATCGCCACCAATATGTTGGGCGAGAGTGACACTGGGCCCAACGATCCGCCACGCTATCATTGGTCCGTGCTGTTCCACCTGCTTGAACGCTTGGGGCAGTTCGGTAGCGGTGTGCTCCCCAAAAAATTCTCGCCAACAGCCTTCATGCTAGCTGCCGATGACAGGGTTCGTGGGCGGCGGCAGCACGTTGACATGCTTGGGTTAAACCCGAGTGGCCGAAACCAAAGGGCGCTCGCCCGGGCAGCGCAAGCCCTGCTTGTCCTCGCCGTCCTACACCGTAAAGCGTTCGATGGCATCACAGAAGCGGAAGCACGGAGGCGGGTGTTGCCGCCGGAAGGGCACCCCACCGACGAAGACATCAACAATGTAGGCTTCACACGCACTTGGCTCGACTGGAAACGGCGTACAGCTGAAGTGTTAGGCGTTTCGCTGAACCAATTGCGCGAAGACGCCGAAGCCGCCGCGCGGGGGGAGGGAAACTTTGTAGACTTTTATGCGCCGAGTGCTTCCACTGTTAAGGAGCTCTGGCGCTTGGCCTATGCCCCCCGGTGAGATAATCCAGAAACCACCACCCTCCCGCCACGCACGCTGACGTCCTACAATCGTTGGGTCAATTCACGAACGTTTGAGGAACCAAGATGTCAGTTGAGCCGCAAAGGCCAGAACGTTTCCTGCCCCTCCCTGTCGTCAAAGACCTCACAAGTATGGGGCGGAATACGATCTACGAGCATATCCGGCAGGGGAGGTTCCCCGCACCCGTCAAGGTAGGGCGCAGGTCCGCTTGGCCGGAGAGTGAAATCGCGCGCTGGATCGAAGCGCGCAAGGCTGCGCGGAGCACAGCCTGACCCAATGAAAACGGCCGGCGCATGAACGCCGACCGTGAAAAGATTTCCTGACAATATCACCCCGCGCTCGCCAACGCGGACGCCTGCTCGGGAACAGGCAATAATCTTCAACCCCTTGAAAGATAGAGGGGATTATACCTCCAATGACAAGCGAAAGCCAAGTACACGATAACGTGTGCGCACCCGAATTCTGCCCAAATTCCGGCCCTACCCCCGACCTTGAAACCGAACCCCGTGCACCGTCGGACCACCATTGGCTCGGCATTCTGGAAAGCGCCGTTGAGCACGCCTTGACAGACCCGGACGACGCATCTGCCCTGCAAGTACAAATGGCTGTTGACTTGGTGCCCCCCGGCAAGATGCAAGAGAAAGTCGCTGCGCTCTTGGCTAGCGGAGCGGCCCCAGACGCAGCGCTGGACTGCATTGCACGGGCGTTCAACGACGGTGACGTAATCGAACTGCGGGCGGTATGCCCGAACGGCGGCGGCGCGTGGTCCCTCTGCGGGCGGCTCTCTCTGCCGGAAGAACACGACAGGATGCTTGGTTTCATCCGCAAGCACGTCGGGCGGGACAATCTCTATTTCGGAATCAACCCCCGCAAGCCCGAAATGGCCGGGACTGATCGGTCCGGCAGGGCTAATGACATCGTGGCGCGGCGTATGGCCGTTCTGGACCTGGACCTGAAAGATGCGCCGGACGCGGACCCGAATTGGACCCGGACATGCGAAGCTTTGCGGGCGCTGAACCCGATTCTGGAAATCAACAGCGGCAACGGCTTTCACTTCTGGTTTCTGATTGAGGGCGTGGACAGCGCGAACCTGCCGGCCTCCGTCGGACCTCTGGCGGAAGCCATGGCGCGGCTCGGCGCAGACAACATGTCAGACCTGCCCCGTATCGCCCGTCTTCCGTACACCGTGAACCTTCCCACTAAAACGAAGCGCCAACGCGGGGCAGTAGTCCGGCTGGCTGTGCCTGTTCAGGAGTAAAGATCATGCAGGCAACAAAAGCACAAAGCAAACCCGTGTCCGTGGACGTTCTCTGCGCGAATCTGAACGACATTGTGGGCCGGCTTAACTTGCCCGGCAGGGGCACCCCCTCTCCCACCTCGCTGGCAGCAAACAGCAACAATAACGTGAAAACGCCTTGGGCTGCGCCGTCGCTGGAAGCATATCGGGCGTTCTTCGAGGAACTGCCTAACGATCAGGGGCACTTCGACTGTCGCGATGACTTCACAAAGCTGCTCCATGCCGCGAAAGGTGCAGCCGTGGGCTTCACGGACGAGGGAAAGACCATTGCCCTTGAATGGGCGGCAAAATGGAACGGTGGCGTTGACGCTGCCCACGATGAAGCCTTGTGGAACGGCATCCGCGATCCTCACGTGGGTTGGGGCACCCTCATGCAGACACTGGAACGCATAAACCCGGCAGGAGCCCAGCGGGTCAGGGATGAGGCCGCGAAGCAAGCGTTCGCTCAACAGACGATCCAAACCCAGCAGATGTTCACGGCTGCACAGATCGGCCCCGTCCAACCTTTCAAGCCGAGCCAAATCCCACCCCGCCCGTGGCTCTACGGTCGGGTGATGCTCGCCGGATACATCTCCGGGCTTGTCTCCACAGGCGGCGTCGGCAAATCCCTTATCCTCATGGCGCGTGCGGTGGCGCTTGCAACCGGACGGGAACTGATCGTCGGGGAAAAGCCACTCTGCGCGATGCCAGTCTGGTACCACAACGCGGAAGATGACGATGCCGAGGCGTTGCGCCGGCTCTATGCCGTTTTGGAACACCACGGCATCAAGCATGCCGACCTGCGGGACAACCTCATCCTTACATCCGGGCGGAACTTGCCCTTGCGCTTCGCGCGCATGGGCAGGGACGGACCGGAAGTCGTTCCCGGTATGGTGGACAAGATTGTGGACACGGCCAAGCGGTTCAACGTGAAGGTCATCATGTTCGATCCACAGGGGGCGATGCACGGCCTGCCTGAGAATTCAAATGAGGCCATGAACTTTCTGGCGGGTGTCCTGCGTGAGATCGCAGACAGGACCAATGCCGCCATCGTCATCGCACACCACACTGGCAAGGTTGCAGCGCAGGATATGGACAGCGCCGGTGCGCATGCCTACCGTGGCGCATCCGCCGGTACAGACGCATTTCGGGTGGTCGAACAAGTCCGGGGCATGACTGCCAAGGAAGGTGCCACCTTCGGCGTGGCCGAGAGCGAGCGGCACAATTTCGTTCGGATCGACAATGGCAAGGCCAACTTCGCCCCTGCTAACGGGGCACGCTGGCTCCGCCGCACATCGATCAAGCTGCGCAATGGCAATGCAACATACCCATCCGGCGATGAGGCTCCGACCGTCGAGAGTTGGACCCCACCCACGGCAATGCCCGCCACAGCGTCCGACCTAGCACTGGTCCAGAATGCCATCGCTGCCGCTCCCACTTTGCCCCGGCTGGACACCCGGTCGCCAGAGTATATTGGGTGGCTTGTCGCAGACACCCTTGGACTGGATGCCGGCGGTCCCGACCTTCCCGCCAAGGAGCGCAACCCCGGACAAGCTGCCACCTACGCCCGCATCCGCGCAATGCTGGATGGCTGGTTGAGCGATGGCAGCCTCGTCAGGCGTGAAGAGCGCGACCCACACAGTCGCAGGCCCCGCCCCTGTGTCGGGATCGGAACACCTGCCATCGTCGCAGAGCCTGAACCGAGCGAAGGGCCGGCATGACGCCCCCCGGCACCGACTACTTTTCAGCATCGGGCTGGGGTCTGCGACTGGCGCACTACTGGCGCACTACTGGCGCACACTGGCGCGGCAAAGGTAAATACTGGCAGGGGGCGTCGGGGTGTAAAGGGGCCTCTCAAAAGGCCCTTTACCCCTGCGCCGCTCCAGTCATTTACTTAAGGGGATTTTACTGGCGCACCTTGGAAAACACGGCTTTTCGGGGTGTGCCCTGCCGGCTCCCTAAACTCTCCTGCGCGCACTGGCGCGCCGGTCGGTGCGACGCCGACACTGGCGCATTACTGGCGCAGACGGTGGGGCGCTCTGGTGTGCTTTCAGCGAACCGCCCCCTGCCGGACACAAGCAATCTCTCCGCGATCATTCCCGGTCGCGCGGACCTAACCACAGAACCAACCTCTTTCTTTGGAGCAAACCCAATGTTGGACAGCTGCAACAACAATAAACGCAACCGCCGTCGTGGTCGGCCTCACAAGCTCATCACGATCACCGTTAATGGTGACCCTCTCGCCAGTGGCACTCGGAATCGCACTGCCGAGTTTGACCGCGCATCGGCCTTCTTTGCGGCGAACCCTAGCCGCAATTTCTACTGGGCGAGCGCCACACACGCACAGGTCCGCGCCATGGCTCGCACCGGGGTGGTATTCGCCGCCCACTTCGACTATGGGCGCTATCCGGTCCAGCAGCATGCTGCCGAGGTTCGGGGACCGGGACCGCACGCACTCTTGTTCCGGCATGACTGGCACGCCCGGAGCCTTTTGCAGGGAAACCTGATCGTGCCGCCCGGATGCTTGATCCTGCCCAACTTCGCCCCCGACCACTGGGGGCATACCGATGAAGAACAGGAGTTGTCGGGGCATGCGTTGTGGTTTGGCTGGGAATCGGCAGAGGCCCCGACACCGTGGCCCGAATTCGACCACACCTCGGATAATGAGTGCTCCCCGCGCTCAGAGGCCATAGACGTTGTCCACCTGCGGGGAAACGAGATGTGGCGCTCTAAGATTGGGCATCTCGCAACCGGGTGGTAACAGCGCGGAAAGAAGCCCCCTGCCAAATGCTCGGCAGGGGGCTTACACGGGAATTGCGTAGGCACGGGAACATCAGATGGAAACCGCGAAAACTGGCTCATGGCCTTCCCGATGGCGATTAGGGGCTAGCTAGCCCACGCCTAGGGTGCTCACGATCCGCACCCAGCGTTCACGGGCAGCGCTGTCGTTCGGATCAAGGGTGTAGTCATGAAGCGCCGCCACAATTTCCGCCTGCTCACCCAACCGGCACCGTGCAAACATTGGGCCCAAGACATCCCTGTGCTGATGGATGAATGTACCAAGGTCCAGTTTGTTGGCCCGGTCCCCGCCCATGCCCGCGCTCCCATCATCTCCAGCCCCTATCTCGTTTCGCTTGTCGGGACCGTCAAACAACACATCCAAGTCATTCGGACGCCTTCTCCGTCCTCGCCCCCAAAGCGACCTCGGCTTAACCCTTGGCGGAACTTTTGGCGAACACATCTGCGAACGCTTGGAGAACGGTTCAGGTTTCCCAACACGCCACGGCATTGAAGCTGAACCCCACTCTTGCTCCTGCCGGGCTATAGTGTCAGTCGGCGCGGGGCCGGCAGCACTCAGACGCTTCGGCAGTTCGTCCTGCAAGACACGTAGCCATTCGTCATCCCGCTTCCTGTCGATTTGGAGCCGGCGATAACGCCACCGGAGCCAGTCCATCACTGCCGGAGGCACAGGGGTGGTTGCGTTTCGGGAAAAGAGACCGCTCCTTTGCTGGAACGCCTGCTCATATTCGCCAAGGTCGATTGTACTGCCCGGCTCCCACGGGTCGCGCTTCCACTTCTCGCGCAAACGATTTGCTGCGCGCTTCGCCTCGGCGCGGGTCCAGTCTGTCCACGACAACCTACCGGACAAGAATTGCTCTTTCTGGCGCTCGCGGTATTCATTCGCAGCCTTGGGTCCGGCATGGCGCAGGCAACGACGCGAACCTTTCAAGGGTGCCATTTGGCATACGGAGCCTGTCCGGGTCCGCGCCCCGCAAATCTCTGCGTCTGGTCCGCCACGCCGGACCCGCTGATTAGCTGCCCGAAAGTTTTGTTCGTGTTCTTCTGTGTAGAACCCTGACCTAAGCACGGGTTACTTTCCGGCGGCATAGGGCTGGGGTTGGTTGTTCCGAGCACGGGCCTCGCCCATCCTATATGTGAGGGCAGCAGCCAAGGCTCCGGGGTTGCGTACAGAAAGCGCCATGTCCGGGAGCGAAACAACGCCAGCCTCCGCTACGAACGGTACCGTATTGCGCCACGGGTCTGCCTTCACATCCTGCCATGTGGTGCGGGGCACGTAGCCGAAATCCATATCCGTAAAGACGTCCTTCACCCCCATCGCGGTCCGGTGGAAGTCACTGTTCGCGGCGATACTCTCCGGGGTGTGCGAGACATGGCGAATGCCGTTCGGACCGAACTCAATCTTCCCGAGAGGAAAACTCCGCTCAAGGCTGTCGCCCAGCGCCTCCCCCGCGACGCCAAGGAACCCGGCAGTGTTCCCCACAAGGTCCGTGGCGACCTTGCCTACGCCGCGCGCAGCGTTCAAAGCCCAACTTGGGGGGCTTGAATCTGCCATCTGCATCAAGATTTCATCCGCGGACGCTTGGCGAGCTTCGTTTTCCTGTTCGGCACGCGTGATATACAGCTCAACAAGACGGATTGCCTCCGCTCGGGCAGCCAAGGCAGCCCCTTGCGCATCCGCCTGCCCCCTCGGGCCCCTTGCCGGGGCCATCTCGACCGCTGCGATGTCGGCGTCGATGATTGGGCGCGGCGTGGGCGTCGGGATTTGGGCCGGATAAATCATGCCTGAGTTCATGATGTTGCGCCTCTCTTTTACGGACAGCTTAGCCACTGCCGCGCTATTTTCCATGGGTAGGTATTATAATACCTCCACCAGTGACAACAACGGTAGATGCTGACAGTTGGGGGCAGCAAAGAGTCCTGCATGGCAGGTAGCCAGACACCATCCATGAAAACATGGACTTCAGCGAAAAAGGCCGCGCGCAACCAAACGTTTCGCCGGTCCATCGCAGCCCGGGCCGTAGACACGCTAAACGCGCATGCCAATCTGCGGGGTCTGCGTTACCGCTAGACACTGTGGCTTAGCGCGTCAGATCAAATGCCCGCGAAACCCCCTAAGTCATCGAGGGCGACCAAGCAAATTTTGCATGTCAGTGACGCGATCCGCGCAGCAATCGGCCCAAAGCTGCCGCTCGCAAAGCGATGACGTAATTACCGCTTCGCGCCCCAAGTCGGTCGTTCGACTAACACTTGTGACTTCCCGAAAGCCGACTTTGCTTATGGCGTCGCGAGCGCTAGCCGAGTACCTCTGCATATCCTTCTTGCTCCGCCAGACACCGCCGATTGCCGCACAAATGACCCAGTCATATCTATTGTTGTCAAATAGATATGGCCTTTCTGAGCAGTCGCCCTTCGGACTGGGGTTCGCGCGCGCCTTATCATGTAAGATAGCCCTTCGTCACAACCGCCGGTCATACGCCATAGCCCGCTTCGCTTCTGCTCAGGCATGACCGGATTGGTTCCGCTTGCCATCTTTTGGGCTTCTCCGCTAGAAAAGCTGCCGCTGATCCCTGCTGCCCTACACCGGCGATTGTCTAGGCTAGGTATAACAGTTACACATAGCAGTAAAGTTACACATAGCAGTAAGATGTATTGAGATTCCGGGGGGGGGGAGGGGTAGAATGGCAATTAAAGAGAATGCACTGAACGCGTTCTTTCGGACCCGACACGAGCAGGAGTCACTTGCGGCGGCGCTCGACGAGGTGTTCGACGTAACATACGGCTCGTATCAGTTCGGGCAGGCGTTCTGGCTTTGCCAGCCGAAACCGTTCGCGGCCGAAAGATTCGGCCTTCAGCGCGAGGTTATCGCAGTTTATTCGCCGCATGCGCGGGCTGACGCACGGCTGCTGACGGCGCTTGAGAACATCTCTCGTGCACCGGAGTTTCGACATCGGGTGGAAAACGTAGTCGCACTGGTCATCTACGAGGGCGACAAGGCGTCGATCGAGAGCTTGGCAGCCCAGAGCAAGGACTGGGTGATCGTTCCCCTGTCGGCGACGGAACTGAAAAATAGAGGCGCACAGACCTTCCTCATCCGATTGAGGATGGCGGCAACGATTGGCCGCTTCGATCTCTTCGGGATGTCTTCGCCAATCAAGCACGACAAGTACTTCTATGGGCGGGATGCAATCGTCCAAGAACTGGTGCAGCGAGCGTTAATCCGCAAGGAGCAGTCCGGACTCTTCGGGCTCCGTAAGACTGGCAAGACGTCCGTACTGTTTGCGGTCCAGCGACGGCTTTCCGAGAAGGGTGCCATTGCCGAATACGTAGACTGTCAAAGTCCCGGCATCTACGGTAGCCGTTGGTGGGCGGTACTCGAGGAACTCTGCCGCCGAATGCTGGAGGCTGCGGAGAAGAGCGGGTGTCCTGCTCCTGCGGAATTCTCTTTCGACGCGGGTTGCGCAGCGAACTCGTTTATCCGAACGGTGAAGTGGATACAAAACAAGTCTACGGTGATGCAGATCGCACTCCTCCTAGATGAGGTTGAGTTCATCACTCCGGGTATCGCCAATAATCTCGGCCAGCATTGGGACAGCGACCACCTGCCATTGTGGCAGACGATCCGATCCGCATCGCAAGAGACGAAGGGCTTTCTTACCTTCTGCGTGGCTGGGGTGAACCCATCTAGCGTGGAGCAGTCGCACTTCGATCAGATTCCCAATCCGATCTTCCAGTTGGCGGTGCCGTTCTACCTAGACCCACTGACGCGTCCCAACGTGCGCGAGATGGTTCGGGCTATCGCTAAATATTCCGGTGCCGCGCTCGACGAGGACTGCTTTGATCTACTGAACGCGGAATACGGCGGACATCCCTATTTGATCCGGCTCGCATGCAGCGAGGTTCTGCGTTCGCTTGGCGAACTGCCAGTCGACAAAAAGATAAGAGTTTCGAAGTCCAACTTCGAAACGGCCAGGGATAAGATTGCTGTCCGCATAGCTCAGCCGATTAAGGATATCATGTTGTCCCTAGTGTGGTGGTATCCAGACGAATATGAACTGCTGTGCCTTTTGGCAGACGGCGATACTGCGTTCGTCCAAGATTTTTTGGCTGCCGAGCCCGAGAAGGCGTCTCGCTTCGCGCGCTACGGCTTGCTGGAAGCCGACAATGGCTCATTCGCCATCAAGGAGCTTCGATCCTTCCTCGTCAATTCTGGACTAGAATACAAGAAGGCGATTTCGCCGTTCACTCGTGGCGACCTTCCCTTAGAGTACCTGCCCGAGGAGCCGAATATCGCTGATCTCGCCGCGCTTTTCGAACGTAGGACTGAAGTCGAATATGCACTACGCAAGCTGCTGATAACTGTTTTGGAGTATCGATTCGCATTCGATGAGGCAAAGGTAGCAAACGCGATCAGCGGGGCGTTACCGAAAGGCAACGGCGACAGGGCGCAGCTTTTTGTCGGAAGGTTACCAAAGAACGCCGTCAACGAACTCTATCTGAGCGATTTGAAGCCTGTCTTCGTTAAAAACTGGGACAATTTTTCTGCTTACTTTGGAGCAAAACCCTCCAGATTCGAGATGAACCTCGATACAATTAACCTCGCCCGACGATACGAAGCTCATACCAAGCCAGTTAGCGCAAAGGACTTTGAGGACTTTCAAAATAGCTATTCTTGGATGAAGACACGGCTTCATAAGGTGCCAGGGCTCATTCCGGAGCCAGTGGAATAAAATTCCTAAACATGCGCCACCTTCAATCCAAGCACTTAAGATGAGGTGGCGTTGCTATCATCCGCGCTCCTCTTCCCGCGACGCTAGATAACTGCCTGCATCCGGTTTCAAGGAGCGCTCGATGATCATTTAGGGGCAGGAATGACGCGCGAAGCTGGCATCCCTACTTAGGAGGGGTATAGAGGGCAATGGAGTAGATATAGCTCTCATCGCTATCCCGCATGTCCCGCCAGATGAGATTCGAACCGATATCGAATGTCCGCTTTATCGGTCGTGATCGTCGGAACCGGACTGAAAGCTTCCGCCCCCTCCGATCATTCGTGCCGGCCGCAGCAAACGTCTGCTCTCCGCCCAATGCGGCCATCGCCGCTCGCTCGTTTATGAGCACACTCACCAGCTCACTTCTGTCCGGAGCCGACGGGCTCAGCGGCCAATCATTCGGCTGAACATCGCGCAGGCGAGGGCCATGCCGGGAATTCCCGGCAGGCGGATCAAGGCGTTTTCCGCGAAGAAGAGCAGGGCAGTTTCCACGCCGCAAGTCTCGGATGCGGGCGGGAAAATAGCGCCGTCGTTTCGTTTGTCTATTCTGTCAAAAAGTTGAAAATGCGCGCGTTTATGGCGCGTGGGATAGAAGAGATTTCCGGCGCGCGCCGGGGTAGGCCGGGGGGTGGGGTCCGGCTCCGGTCCGGTCCGGTCCGCCGGGTCCGTGGACCTGCCCACGGCGAGGCATGTTTATTAGTTCAACTGTGGGCAGGTACGCCACTGCTGAAAACGCGCTCATCGTCTCACAGTCTACCGCTGCCAAACGATTCGGGGTATCGGCATACCTGTATCTCCCGTCGTCGCTCAGGAACAAAGCGCAGTTCATGACGCGCCTAGCAAGCCTGTTTTAGGGGCAGATTAGGGGCTAGAAACCCCACTTGGCGAGCAACTTGTTGATTTCACTAGATGAACTGGTGGAGCCAAGGGGAGTCGAACCCCTGACCTCTTGAATGCCATTCAAGCGCTCTCCCAACTGAGCTATGGCCCCACACTCCGGCGATTTGGCCGGTCGCCGTCTCCGGCGAAGAGGTCCGGCCGGCCCGCTGGGCCAACCGTGTGGGCGGCTTCTAAACCCGCCCGGCGGGAAGATCAAGCCCCGTTTTTCGCCTGTGCGTCGATTTTAACGCTGGCTGGGGTTTTTCTTCCCGCAGGTGCTGAAAAATCAGCTTTCGTCTTCGTCGTCGCCAACGCCGATAATGTCTTTCATATCGTCGTCGTCGTCATCATCGTCCTCGTCGAGGAACGTGTCGTCATCATCGTCGCCGAGATCGACATCATCGTCGTCGTCATCGTCGTCGAGATCCGGGATTTCCGACTTCTTGCTGGAGGTCGCCTCATCATCGGCATCCTCGAGCGAAACCACTTCGGGGCCTTCGCCCTCGCCATCCACTTCCTTCTCTTCCACTTCCTCTTCTTCTTCCACGGAAGTGTCGGAGACAGCTTCAAAGAAGCTGCGCGGATAGGTCTGCCCCGTATAGGGCGACACGATCGGATCCTTGTTCAGATCGTAGAATTTACGGCCCGTCTCCGGGCAGATGCGTTTTGTTCCGAGTTCCGGTTTAGCCACCTTGCTGCCTCATCGTCTTGCGGTCGGCCCAGCCTGCGACGGCTCCATCGCGGCCGGCACCGGAAGCGCTTCCTGCCTACTTGAAAATTTTGGTCCCCATAACGGCAAGTCGAGCACCTGTCAAAGCTTAATGCGAACCCTGGATTATGCCTCTCCTGCGAAGGCGCACTCTCTTTACAACCCCGTCAGGGGCCATCCGTCAACCGGGGGATGACCAGCTATCGCCATCATGCTAGAGCCAGCTGTGAAAATCCTCGAATAATCTGCCGCCCGGCAGCATGCATATCGCCAAGGACCACGCAATGCACGATCATGAACCGCGCCCCATGAGCGCCAGCAAATCCGACGCCCTTTCCGGCCGGGCCCGGGTGCCCGGCGACAAGTCGATCTCGCACAGGGCGCTGATGTTTGGCGGCCTGGCTGCGGGCGAGACGCGCATCACCGGCCTTCTGGAAGGCGAAGACGTTCTGCGCACCGGCGAGGCCATGAAGGCCATGGGCGCGAAAATCGAAAAGCGCGGCGATGAATGGATCGCCATCGGCACGGGCAACGGCGCGCTGCTGGAACCCAAAGAGCCGCTCGACTTCGGCAATGCCGGCACCGGCGTGCGCCTGACCATGGGCCTTGTCGGCTCCTACGACATGACCACGCGCTTCATCGGCGACGCCTCGCTTTCCAAGCGCCCAATGGGCCGCGTGCTCGATCCGCTGAAGGAAATGGGTCTGCAGGTCGTTTCCGCCGAGCCGGGCGACCGCCTGCCGATCACGCTGCGCGGCCCCAAGCACGCTGCCCCCATCAGCTACCGGGTGCCGATGCCGTCTGCACAGGTGAAATCCGCCGTGCTTCTGGCCGCGCTGAACACGCCCGGCGTGACCACGGTGATCGAACCCGTTGCGACCCGCGACCACACCGAAAAGATGCTGGCCGGCTTCGGCGCATCACTGGAAGTGGAGACCGACGCCGACGGCGTGCGCCACATCCGCATCGAAGGCCAGCCGACGCTGACGGGCCAGACCATCGCCGTTCCGGGCGACCCGTCCTCGGCCGCTTTCCCGCTGGTGGCGGCGCTGATCGTGCCGGGCTCAGACGTGGTCATCGAAAACATGTTGATGAACCCGACCCGCACCGGCCTCGTGACCACGCTGATCGAGATGGGCGCGAATATCGAGATTCTCGACCGCCGCAATGAGGGCGGCGAAGACGTGGCGGATCTGCGCGTGCGCGGCTCCGAACTGAAGGGCGTGACCGTGCCCGAAGACCGCGCGCCGTCGATGATTGATGAATACCCGGTGCTCGCCGTGGCAGCCTGCTTTGCCGAGGGCGACACGCTGATGCAGGGGCTGGAAGAGCTGCGCGTCAAGGAATCCGACCGGCTTTCCGCCGTTGCCGACGGCCTCAAGGCCAATGGCGTCGACTGCGAAGAAGGCGAAGCAACCCTGCGCGTGACGGGCCGCCCCGGCGGCAAGGGCCTTGGCGGCGGAACGGTCAAGACGCATCTCGACCACCGCATCGCCATGAGCTTCCTCGTGATGGGCCTGGCGAGCGAGAAGCCGGTGACCATCGACGACCAGGCGATGATCGCAACCAGCTTCCCCGACTTCACCGCCCTGATGACGCGACTGGGTGCAAAGCTGGACTGACACGAAAAACCTGCACGGGAGGAAACGGCATGAGCACCGGGAAAACAGCCATGATTGTCGGCGGCGGCAGCGGCATGGGCGCTGCTGCAGCCCGCAAGCTGGCCGAAAACGGCTATCAGGTCGCCGTCATGTCGTCCTCCGGCAAGGGTGAGGCGCTGGGCAGGGAACTGGGCGGGCTGGGCTTCACCGGCTCCAACCTTTCCACGGATGACCTCAAGCGCTTCACCGATGCGACGATGGAGCGCTTCGGCCGCATCGATGCGCTGGTGAATGGCGCTGGCCACGGCCCCAAGGGCGACGTGCTGGCGCTTTCGGACGGGGACTGGCACACGGGCATGGATTTCTACCTGCTCAACGTGGTGCGCGCGACACGGCTCGTCACCCCGATCATGCAGGCGCAGAAATCGGGCTCGATCGTCAACATCTCCACCTACGCCACGTTCGAGCCGGAAGCCGCATTCCCCACATCGGGCGTGTTCCGGGCAGGGCTGGCGGCCTTCACCAAGCTCTTTTGCGACAAATATGCCGAAGACAATCTGCGCATGAACAACGTGCTGCCGGGTTTCATCGACTCGCTGCCCGAGAAGGAAGAACGGCGCTCGCGCATCCCCATGGGCCGCTACGGCTCCGCAGAAGAAGTTGCCGAACTCATCGCCTTCCTGGCCGGCGAGAAGTCGGGATACATCACCGGCCAGAACATACGCATCGACGGAGGCATAACGCGCTCGGTATGACGGGAATGCCAGACAAGTTCACCATCGCCATCGACGGCCCCGCCGCTTCCGGCAAGGGCACGCTCGCACGCCGGCTGGCCAGCCAGTATGGCCTGCACCATCTCGACACCGGCCTCACCTATCGCGGTGTGGCCAAGGCGCTGATCGACGCGGGCGAACCGCTGGACGATATTGCGATTGCCGAACGCGCGGCGCGCGCGCTCGATCTGGGCGCGCTCGATCGGGCGGTGCTTTCCGCCCACGGCATTGGCGAGGCCGCCTCGAAAGTGGCTGTGATGACGCCGGTGCGCACGGCGCTGGTGGACAAGCAGCGCGCCTTCGCCGCAACCCCGCCGGGCGCGGTGCTCGACGGCCGCGATATCGGCACGGTGGTATGCCCTGAAGCCGATGTGAAGCTCTATGTTATCGCGAGCCCCGAGGTGCGCGCGACCCGACGCTGGCGTGAAATCGGGGCCGGCGGTGGCACTGCCGACTATGCCCGGATCCTGGCCGATATCGAGCGGCGGGACGCCCGCGACATGGGTCGCGAGGACAGTCCGCTGAGGCCCGCGAACGATGCGCACTTGCTCGATACGAGCGAAATGGATATAGAGACGGCGTTTCAGGCTGCCTGCAAACTGGTGGATGCCAGGCTGGCGGCTCGAAAAGAAGACTGAGAAAAATCGTCTGCCACGCATTCTTTGCGCCGGATCTGCCGCTCAGGCGGCCATAGAGCGATCCGCTCGGATGCGTGGCTGGACAAACGCAACACGAACCACCGGCGCTTTGCCCCGTTTTGAAAAACAGGGCGTTTCAGGAGCATCAATGTCAGAATTCAATCCGTCTCGCGATGATTTCGCGAGCCTTCTCGAAGAATCCTTCAACGAACGCGACGCCGCTGAAGGCTCCGTCGTAAAGGGCATCGTCACCGCCATCGAAAAAGACATGGCGATCGTCGATGTCGGCCTCAAGGTCGAGGGCCGTGTCCCGCTGAAGGAATTCGGCGCGAAGGGCAAGGAATCGGACCTCAAGGTCGGCGACGAAGTTGAAGTCTATGTCGAGCGCATCGAGAACGCGCTTGGCGAGGCAATGCTGAGCCGCGAGAAAGCACGCCGCGAGGAAAGCTGGGTCAAGCTGGAAGCGAAGTTCAACGCCGGCGAGCGCGTCGAGGGCTTCATCTTCAACCAGGTCAAGGGCGGCTTCACCGTCGATCTGGACGGCGCCGTGGCCTTCCTGCCGCGTTCGCAGGTCGACATTCGTCCGATCCGCGACGTCACCCCGCTGATGCACACCCCGCAGCCCTTCGAAATCCTCAAGATGGACAAGCGCCGCGGCAACATCGTCGTGTCCCGCCGCACGGTTCTCGAAGAGAGCCGCGCAGAGCAGCGCTCCGAGATCGTCCAGAACCTCGAAGAGGGTCAGGTGGTCGAAGGCGTGGTCAAGAACATCACCGACTACGGTGCGTTCGTTGACCTGGGCGGCATCGACGGCCTGCTGCACGTCACCGACATGGCATGGCGTCGTGTCAACCATCCGACCGAGATCCTCAACATCGGTCAGACGGTCAAGGTGCAGATCATCCGCATCAACCAGGAAACCCACCGCATCTCGCTGGGCATGAAGCAGCTCGAAGCCGATCCGTGGGACGGCATCGGCGGCAAGTACCCGCTTGGCAAGAAGGTTCTGGGTCGCGTCACCAACATCACCGACTACGGTGCGTTTGTGGAGCTGGAGCCGGGCATCGAAGGCCTGATCCACGTTTCGGAAATGTCCTGGACGAAGAAGAACGTTCATCCGGGCAAGATCCTTTCCACCACGCAGGAAGTCGAAGTCGTTGTGCTGGAAGTGGATCCGGTGAAGCGCCGCATCTCGCTGGGCCTCAAGCAGACGCTCGAGAACCCGTGGGAGGCATTCGCCCGCAACCACACCGTCGGCTCCGTTGTCGAGGGCGAGGTCAAGAACAAGACCGAGTTCGGTCTGTTCATCGGCCTGGACGGCGACGTGGACGGCATGGTCCACCTTTCCGATCTCGACTGGAACCGTCCGGGCGAGCAGGTGATCGAAGAGTACAACCGCGGCGACGTGGTGAAGGCGCAGGTTCTCGACGTGGACGTCGACAAGGAGCGCATCTCTCTCGGCATCAAGCAGCTTGGTCATGACTCCATCGGCGAAGCCGCTGCTTCCGGCGAACTGCGCAAGGGCGCGGTTGTGACCTGTGAAGTGACCGGCGTGAAAGACGGCGGCCTCGAGGTTCTGCTGGTCGATCACGACGTCGAGAGCTTCATCAAGCGCTCCGACCTGTCGCGTGACCGTGCAGAGCAGCGCCCCGAGCGCTTCTCCGTCGGCCAGAAGGTGGACGCCCGCGTCACCGTCTTCGACAAGAAGACCCGTCGCATCAACGTCTCGATCAAGGCGCTGGAAATCGCCGAAGAGAAGGAAGCTGTCGCACAGTTCGGTTCCACCGACTCCGGCGCTTCGCTCGGCGACATTCTGGGCGCAGCCCTGAAGAAGCAGGGCGGCGACGAGTAATCGTCAGCCGATCAGGCCTGAAAACAAAGACCCCGCCGGAGCGATCCGGCGGGGTTTTTTAATGCCTGTCTTTTTGAGATGAAGCAGGTTTCCTCAAAATCAAATACAGAACATAACGCAATCTATTTATTCGAAATACCAAGTTGACCAAATGGAAATTCGCATTATTTTAAAGAGCGCCGCTAATTGCCTAGTAAAAATTAGAATTTTTCAAATCTATTATGAAAAATATGCTTAGCTTCTTACCTTTGGCATCCGAAACCTCATAACCCCACGACCACAAACGCAAACTACTCCTGCGCCTCAGACGCCGCCGGAGCTGCATTTGATACAGCCTTCGCCATCTGGCGACGCCTTCTTCTATGCAAATCAACGGGATCGCCGACGAATGGCAATATAGTTTTTATTCAAGAGAGAAAATTATGATAAAAGCGATTCAGTTTGCCTTCGCATTGATTACAATTGCCGTTGCAAATTTTATAATCTACGAAGCGCTCCAGGATAAATGCGTTCTGCCCATCGTTCTAGGCGTGTCAAACGCCCTTGTGATAACGCACTTATCCCACCTTCAAGAGAAAATGAAATTCTTTACTTATAAATAGAAGCCGTGAACCGGCCATAATACCAGGAAACGCCCGATAACCTCCCTGCGCCATTCATGCAGGTCCTCGACAGGCTTGCGAGCGGATGGCCGCGGCCCTGAGCACCGCCGAACGCCCTTCCCTGGAATCCGGGCTGCACAGGGCGCCCGGACTGCCCGCCACCTTTGTGGCTACCGCGTAAAAGCGAAAAGCCCTCATCAGTGTGGCGGCTCGCCACAGGCGCGTCGCCGGCCGTTTTCTCATCCAGTTCCATGAATTGTTCCCAGAGGCGTTCAAAGCGTTCGAGCCCATCTAAGGCGCCTCCTTCACGCGCCACTGGCTGGCGTGTCCCGCCGAAGGCTCTTCGACGGGCCTCTCGTTGCCGTCTCTCAGGGCAGCCGCCACGGGACTTCACCATCCCTTCAGGGCTCTTGCAAATTAAGTTACCATAAGTATATAGCGATTGCACAACACGCGGCATGCCGCAAACCGTGGACAGGATCATGCAGTTCGTAAACCAGGCCGCTGACCGGCACACGCGGGCCTCAGCACCCGCCCGCCCCCGCTGCACCCATTGCCCTCCCGCGATGGGATAGATCGCGGGTTGACGGCCAGGCTTACACGCACCGTCTCTCTTCCGGTCTTACACATACGAACCCCAACGCAGGCTCAAGCGCCCGCGCGTTGAACTTCGACCCAATTCCTCCCCATTCCCAAATCCCCCCCCATTCCCGAATCCCCCATGGAGAACCCCATGCTGAAAATGACCCCGGTCACCATCGAAACGGCCGATGAAGCCGCCACCCCGACCCTCGAAGGCTTCAAAGCCCAGTACGGCATGGTGCCGAACTTCTTCGGCGCGCTCGGCATCGATGGCGCGACGCTCAATGGCTATCTGGCCTTTCAGGAAGCCGTGGAGGCAGCCAGCCATCTGTCCGTCCGCGAGCGTGAGATGATCTCGCTCGCCGTGGCCAACAGCAATGGCTGCCATTACTGCGTCAGCGGACACACTTTCTCGGGCAAGAAAGCCGGCATGAGCGCCGAGGAATGCGTCGCCGCACAGCGCGGCGAGGCGGATGACGCCTGCGAACAGGCGGTCATCGACCTGGCGCTCCGCCTGATTGCACAGCGCGGCAATCTGGAAACGCATGATTTCGAACGCGCCGCACAGGCCGGCATTTCGGAGAAAAAGCTGATCCAGATCTGCGCATGGACAGCGATGAACAGCTTCAGCAACTGGGTCAACAACATCGTGCAGCCGAAAATCGACTTCCCGAAAGTGCCGCTCCAGAACCGCGACTGACATGCAGACCGGCGGGCGGTCACCGCGCCGCCCGCTGGCCCGCATGATCGCGATTGTCTATAAGGCAAGCCATGTCAGGCCAGCAAAATCAGGATAGCGCCACCCCGCGCAAGCGCCTCAAACGCGAAGACCGCCGCAACCTCCTTCTCGACCTTGCGGCGGACATTCTGGCCACCAGGGGTTCCGATGCGCTAACGCTCCAGACGCTGGCCGAGGCCGCAGGCGTCACCAAACCTGTCACCTATAGCCAGTTCGGCACCCGCATGGGGCTGCTGCTCGCGCTCTATCGGCGCTATGATCAGCGGCTCTTTGCCGATCTCGAAGCCGGCATGGCCCACCGCCCGCCCACGCCCCGCGATGCTGCAAACATGTTCGCCGACAGCTATATCGCCTGCATCACACGGCACGGGCGGGTTTACGAAGCGACCATCGCCGCCCTGCGTTCCTACCCCGAGCACGGCACGATCGGCACGGAAATCCGCACCGCTTTCTGCGATATGCTGACACGGCTTCTCGCCCCCTGCTTTCCGGCAGGCGACATGCCCGCGCAGGCCCGGATGATCGCGCTGTTCGGGGCCGTGGAAGAACTGGCGCGCGCGCTGCTCGACGGGCAGATATCCGAACACGCCGCCCGCACCGAGATGCGCCGGGCTTTCGAGGCGCTGGTGACACCGGAAGCGTGAGCCCGCGTGGAACAGCCCGTGAAAATGGCAAGGGTGACACCCCTCACCAGTGCGGCGGCTTCGTCACCGGCACGTCGCCCGCCGTCTGCTCTTCCAGTTCCATGAAGCGCTCGGACAGGCGCTGGAGTTTTTTCTTCAGCGCCTCCATCTCGCGCCACTGGCGGGTGAGTTCCGTCGAAAGCTCTTCGATGGTCTTTTCCTGCTCGGCGGCCAGGATTTCGAGCAGGGTGATCCGGTCTTCCGTCATGGCACGCTTCTTTCTGCGGTTTCGGTGCATTCTCGCGCCGGGAAATTGACAAGCAAGGCCCGATTTGTCGAGAGTGCCCCAAGGGACGTTTCGTTGCTGCCGCGCAGCGCGCGGTTGGCAGGTGGCGGAACGCCGTGATACTGCATTTGACCAATTGATAAAAACGGGGAAGTGGGTCGCCGATGGCTGACACGGCAATCGAGCTCAAGGGCATCAGCAAGAGCTTTGGGGCGGTTCACGCAAACCGCAACATCGATCTGAAGATCACCGCCGGAACGATCCATGGCATCATTGGCGAGAATGGGGCCGGCAAATCGACACTGATGTCGATCCTCTACGGCTTCTACCAGGCCGACAGAGGGCGCATCGAGGTGGCCGGCAGGAAGGCGACCATCAACACGCCGAGCGACGCCATCGCGCTGGGCATCGGCATGGTGCATCAGCACTTCATGCTTGTGGAGAATTTCTCCGTTCTGGAAAACGTCATTCTGGGGGCCGAGGGCGAAGCGCTGCTCAACACCTCCATCGCCAAGGCCCGTTCGGAGCTTGAGCGGCTGGAGCGCGACTACGGGCTGGAAGTGGACCCCGATGCGATCATTGAGGATCTGCCGGTGGGCCTGCAGCAGCGCGTGGAGATCCTGAAGGCGCTTTATCGCGGCGCTGACATTCTGATCCTCGACGAGCCGACCGGCGTTCTGACGCCTGCCGAGGCGGACCATCTGTTCCGCATTCTGGAGCAGCTAAAGGATGAGGGAAAGACCATCATCCTCATCACGCACAAGCTGCGCGAGATCATGGCCATCACCGACAATGTGTCGGTCATGCGCCAGGGCACGATGGTGGCCACTCGCAAGACCTCCGAGACCAATGTGGAAGAACTGGCCGAGCTCATGGTGGGCCGGCGCGTTCTGCTGCAGGTGGAAAAGGGCGAGGCGACGCCGGGTGACGTTCTTCTTTCGGTCAAGGGACTGACGGTCAAGGATTCGCGCGGCGTCACCATGGTCGACAACCTGTCGCTGGATGTGCGCGCGGGCGAGATCGTCGGCATTGCGGGCGTGGCCGGCAACGGCCAGTCGCAGCTTCTCGACGCCATCACCGGCGTGCAGAAGGCGGTTTCGGGAACGGTGACGCTGGATGGCGAACCGGTGGACCTGACGGGTGCGGCCGACCCTGCCGACCTGCGCGAACGCGGCATGGCCCATGTGCCGGAAGACCGCCACCATGTCGGTCTCGTGCTGCCTTTCGAGGAAAACGAAAACGCCATGCTGGGCTATCACCGGCAGGCAAAATATCTGAACGGCCCTTTCCTCAACATTGAGGCGATCCGCGCCGATGCGCGCGAGAAGATCGAGAAATACGATATCCGCCCGCCGGACTGCCGGCTGAAGACGGCCAATTTCTCCGGCGGCAACCAGCAGAAGATCGTGCTGGCCCGAGAGATCGAACAGGACCCGAAAGTGCTGATCGTCGGCCAGCCGACGCGCGGCGTGGATGTGGGCGCGATCGAGTTCATCCACAAACGGCTGATCGACATGCGCGACCAGGGCAAGGCCGTTCTTCTGGTCTCTGTGGAGCTGGATGAAATCCGCTCGCTGTCCGACCGCATTCTGGTGATGTTCGCCGGCCGTGTCGTCGGCGAGCGCGGACCCGAAGCAAGCGAAAGCGAACTTGGCCTGCTCATGGCCGGCGTCGAGGAAAAGGAGGCGGCGGAATGAGCGCGCCCTATGCGAAACTGCCCGCCTGGGCCGATTACGGGCTGATCCCGCTGATCAACCTCGCCGTGGCCTTTCTGGTGGCCGGCCTGGTGGTGATGCTGGTTGGCGAAAACCCGATCCGTGCTGCGGTCATCCTGGTGGATGGCGCGCTCGGACGCGGGCAGAACATCGCCTACACGCTCTATTACGCGACGAGCTTCATCTTCACCGGCCTTGCGGTGGCGGTGGCCTTTCACTGCAGCCTTTTCAACATCGGTGGCGAGGGACAGGCCTATGTGGGCGGGCTCGGCGTGGCCCTGGTCTGCCTCGCCTTCGACAGTATTCTGCCCTGGTGGCTCGTGTTTCCGCTGGCCATTGTCGGCGCGGCGCTGTTCGGCGCGGCGTGGGCCTTCATTCCCGCCTATTTCCAGGCAAAGCGCGGCTCGCACATCGTCATCACGACGATCATGTTCAACTTCATCGCCGCCAGCCTGATGGTCTATCTTCTGGTGAACGTGCTGAAGCCGGCCGGCGCGCAGGCCCCGCAGACCCGCAACTTCCTTGAAGGCGGGCAGCTGCCCAAGCTCAACTGGATGCTTGAGGCCATGGGCTTCACCATCCGCTCCGCGCCCTTCAACCTGTCGTTCCTGCTGGCGCTGGCTGCGGCGTTCTTCGTCTGGGTGCTGATCTGGCGCACACGGCTCGGCTATGAGATCCGCATGCGCGGCTACAGCCCCAAGGCGGCCCGCTATGCCGGTGTGAGCGAGACGAAAATCATCATCATCACCATGCTCATCTCCGGCGCGCTCGCCGGCATGATGGCGCTCAACCCGGTGATGGGCGACCAGAACCGGCTGCAGATCGACTTCGTTACCGGGGCCGGTTTCGTCGGCATCGCGGTGGCGTTGATGGGCCGGTCGCATCCGGCCGGCATCGTGCCGGCGGCGATCCTGTTCGGCATGCTCTATCAGGGCGGTGCGGAACTCGCCTTCGAGATGCCCAACATCTCGCGCGACATGATCGTCATCATCCAGGGCCTCGTGATCCTGTTTGCCGGTGCGCTGGAGCATATGTTCAGACCGTCCATTCAGGCCCTTTTCGCAAGCCTTGGCTCGCGTTCGACAGGCCTTGAGGCGCAGCAGGGAGAGGGTAGCTGACATGGACTTCTTTCACGCCCTGATCCTCGTTCTCGATTCGACCGTGCGGCTTTCGGTGCCGCTTTTGCTGGCCGCACTTGCCGGGCTTTATTCGGAGCGCTCCGGCGTCTTCGACATCGGCCTTGAAGGCAAGATGCTGGCGGGCGCATTCGCGGCCGGCGCAGCCGCCGCCGTCACCGGTTCCGCCTGGGCCGGTCTCGGCGCTGCGATGCTGATCTCCATCTTTCTCGCGCTGGTGCATGGCTTTGCCTCCATCACCCATCGCGGCAACCAGATCGTTTCGGGCGTCGCCATCAACTTCATCGCCGCCGGCTCCACCATCATTCTGGGGCAGGCCTGGTTCCGGCAGGGCGGGCGCACGCCATCGCTGCCGGGCGAGGCGCGTTTCGGTGCGATCGAGTTACCTTTTGCCGAAGCCGTGCGCGATGTGCCGATCCTTGGCGACGTCTATTCCGAGCTGATTTCCGGCCACTCGCTTCTGACCTATGCGGCCTTTCTTCTGGTGCCCTTCACCTGGTGGGTTCTGTTCCGCACCCGCTTCGGCCTCCGGCTGCGCGCGGTGGGCGAAAACCCGGCTGCGGTCGACACGGCGGGCATCTCCGTTTCGTGGCTACGCTACCGGGCCGTGATCTGCACCGGCATTCTCACCGGCATGGCCGGCGCCTATCTCTCCATGGCGCAGAATGCCGGCTTCGTGAAAGACATGACGGCAGGACGCGGCTTCATCGCGCTCGCCGCGCTGATCTTCGCCAAGTGGAAGCCTGTGCCGGTGATGTTCGCCTGCCTGCTGTTCGGCTTTCTCGATGCCTTCGCGATCCGCATTCAGGGCACGCCCCTGCCCCTCATCGGCCAGGTGCCGGTGCAGTTCATGCAGGCCCTGCCCTACATTCTGACCGTGGTGCTTCTGGCCGGCTTCATCGGCAAGGCCATTCCCCCGCGCGCCGGCGGCGTGCCCTATGTGAAGGAGCGGTGATGAGCGCCGAAGACCTGTTTGCAGCCGCCAGCGCGGCGATGCAGAACGCCTACGCCCCCTATTCGCGCTTTCCCGTGGGGGCTGCGGTGAAGACCGAGGCCGGCGCAATCCACGCAGGCTGCAACATCGAGAACGCGTCTTACCCGGAAGGCTGGTGCGCCGAGACCACCGCGCTTGGCCATCTCATCATGGCGGGCGGTGGACGTGTGACGGAGATCGCCGTGGTGGCGGAAAAGATGCCGAAGATCATGCCCTGCGGCGGTTGCCGCCAGCGGCTGGCGGAGTTCGTTACCGACGATGCCCGCCTGCATCTCTGCGACACCAACGGGGTGCTTGAAACGGTTCCCTTCTCGGCCGTGTTCCCGCGCGGCTTCAGCTTCGAGGATGGCAAATGAAAGAAGCGGTGGACCTTCTCACCGAACGACTGAACGGCCTCGCCCCGCAGCTTGCGCTGGTGCTTGGCTCCGGGCTCGGCGGTCTTGTGAACGACGTCGAAAACCCGGTGCGGATCTCCTATTCCGAATTACCCGGTTTTCCGCAAAGCGGCGTGACCGGCCATGCGGGCGAGATTGTCGCCGGACGGCTTTCGGGCACGCCCGTGCTGATGCTTGCCGGTCGCGCGCACTATTATGAACATGGCGATGCGGCGGCCATGCGCCCGGCGCTGGAAACCCTGTGGGGCATCGGCATCACCCAGATGATCCTGACCAATGCTGCGGGATCGCTGAGGCAGGACATGCCGCCCGGCTCGGTGATGCTGATCGAGGATCACATCAATTTCTCCGGCATGAACCCGCTGATAGGCGAGGGCAGAGACCGGCGCTTCGTCGGCATGAGCGAGGCCTATGATGCGGGCCTGCGCGCCAGCCTCGAAGCCGCGGCTGAAAAGAGCGGCGTCGCGCTGCACAAGGGCGTCTACATGTGGTTCTCCGGCCCGTCCTTCGAGACGCCGGCGGAAATTCGCATGGCGCGCACGCTGGGCGCGGACGCGGTGGGCATGTCGACCGTGCCGGAAGTGATCCTCGCGCGCTATTTCGGCCTTCGGGTCGCGGCCTGCTCGGTCATCACCAATCTGGGGGCGGGCATGAGCGCGGGCGAGCTGTCGCATCAGGAAACCAAGGACATGGCTCCCATTGGCGGCCAGCGTCTCGCAACGGTTCTCGGCCAGCTCTGCGCCGACGGCCTGCCAACAGGCTGAGGTTACCCATGCTGCCGCAGGAGATCATCCGCAGGAAGCGCGACCGTCAGGCGCTCACCGGTGAAGAGATCGCAGATTTCGCTCACGGGCTCACCCATGGCACGTGGAGCGAAGGGCAGATCGCGGCGCTGGCCATGGCAATTTTCCTGAACGGCATGACGGCTGAGGAAGGCGCTGCGCTGACCATCGCCATGCGCGATTCCGGCAGTGTTCTCGACTGGTCGGACCTGCCCGGCCCGGTGACCGACAAACACTCCACCGGCGGGGTGGGCGACAATGTCTCGCTGATGCTCGCCCCCATCGTGGCGGCCTGCGGTGCTTTTGTGCCGATGATCTCCGGACGCGGGCTTGGCCATACGGGCGGCACGCTCGACAAGATGGATTCCATTCCCGGCTATACGAGCCAGCCGGACGAAAAACTGTTCGCCAGAACCGTGCGCGATGTGGGTTGCGCGATCATCGGCCAGACCGCCGATCTCGCTCCCGCCGACAAGCGTTTTTATGCCGTGCGCGATGTGACCGGCACGGTGGAATCGATCCCGCTCATCACGGCGTCGATCCTTTCCAAGAAACTGGCCGCCGGCCTTTCGTCGCTGGTGCTCGATGTGAAATCGGGCAATGGCGCGTTCATGGATGACGCCCGTGCGGCGCGCAAGCTGGCTGACAATCTGGTGCGCGTGGCGGGCGAAGCCGGGCTTCCGGCCACCGCGCTTGTGACCGACATGAACCAGCCGCTTGCCTCTGCTGCCGGCAATGCCGTGGAAGTCGTCAACGCCGTCGATTTTCTGACGGGCAGGAAACGCGACCGGCGGCTTCTCGACGTGACGCTGGCGCTCGCCGGCGAGATGCTTCTTTCCTCCGGCGTGGCAGCCACCACGCGCGAGGCCTTCGACTGGGCGCATGACGCGCTGGAAAGCGGACGGGCAGCGGAACTGTTCGGCAGGATGGTACACACGCTCGGCGGGCCGGCGGACTTCGTCGAGGCTGCCGACAGGCACCTGCCGAAGGCGAAGGTGATCAAGCCCGTGCTCGCGGAAGAGGACGGTTTTGTCGGCGCAATCGACTCGCGCGCCGTGGGCATCTGCGTGATCGAACTGGGCGGCGGACGACGCACGCCCGAAGACGCCATCGACCACTCGGTCGGCCTGACGGAGCTTCTGCCCGTGGGCGCGGAGTTGAAGCGCGGAGAGCCGGTCTGCATGGTGCATGCCGCATCCGACGACGACGCGGAACGGGCGCGCAGGGCGGTTATGAAAGCCTATTCGGTCGTGGATGCGAAACCGCGCACGAAGAAAACCATCCTGCGCCGGGTGACAGCGGAAGTCTGAGAACTGCCCTACTGCTCCAGAATCAGCGCGCGATCTTCCACCCGATAGCGCGCGAGACGCTCTAGGAAGCTCATGCCAATGAGCACACTGTCGAGCGCGCGATCCTCAAGCACCAGCGCTTCGACATTCTCGATATAGATGCGACCGATCTGAAGGTTTTCGATAACGGCGGCAGCAGCACTGGCCTTGCCATTGGCCGTGCTGACTTCATATTTGAAATCGCTCGCGGTGAGATTCAGGCCGATCCGGCGCGCGGTGCTCCTGTTGATCGCCACATAGGTCGCGCCCGTATCGATCATGGCCTTCGTGTGACGGCCATTGAGCTTGAAGCGTCCGACGAAATGGCCGGACCTGTCGGCCGCGATGCTGACCCGCTTGCCGAGAAGCACGGAGGTCTTGCCGCGCTCCGGCGCGGGCGCGCGAACCATCGCGACCTGCTGAACCTCCTCCACAGGCGTCTCTTCAAGCGCGCTGCCAAGAAGGCTCCGATAGAAATCCGGATTGCTCTGGTAAAGCGCGGGGATTGCCCCCGCAGCTCCGATAACGATACCGAGCATGACCACCTTGCGAACCATATGCGCCTTCCACCCCTTCAATCGGGAAGACCCTATGCCGCAACGGCAACCATTTTTTTAACGGCGCGGACAACCGCGCCGCTTGGTTAAACGAGCGTTATTTCGTTCCGTACATCCGGTCGCCGGCATCGCCCAGACCCGGCACGATGTAGCCCTTCTCGTTCAGGCATTCATCGATGGACGCGGTGAAGACCGGCACGTCAGGGTGCGACTTGCGGAAGTTCTCGACGCCTTCGGGCGCCGCCAGAAGGCAGAGGAAGCGCAGATTGGTCGCGCCGCGCTCCTTGAGCTTGTCGACGGCGGCGATGGCGGAGTTGGCCGTGGCCAGCATCGGGTCAACGACAATCACCAGGCGGTCGCCCAGATTGCTCGGAGCCTTGAAGAAATACTCGACCGCCTCAAGCGTTTCGTGGTCGCGATACATGCCCACATGCGCCACGCGTGCGGCGGGAACGAGATCCAGCATGCCGTCCAGCAGGCCGTTGCCGGCGCGCAGAACCGAGGCGAAGACGAGCTTCTTGCCTTCGAGCGTGGGCGAGTCGATCGGCTGAAGCGGCGTTTCGATGCGCCGTGTCGTCAGCTCCAGATCGCGCGTGACCTCATAGCAGAGCAGCAGCGAAATTTCGCGCAGCAGACGCCTGAAGCTGGCGGTCGAAGTCTCCTTGTCGCGCATGATGGTGAGCTTGTGCTGGACAAGCGGATGGTCGACGACGGTCACGCCCTGCATGTGCTGTTCCCCGAATGCTTGAAATCCTGTCGATATTAACGGCACGTGGCCGCGCAGGATACCATAAGGCTCACTGAGCCACAGTTTTATGGCCCAGCGCTGCAAGCAGGCGCGTGCGGGTGGCCTCATCGACAAACGCGGCTTCGATGGCCGTTTGCGTGATGCCGCGAAGCGCCGTGTCATCGAGCCCGAAATGCGCCTTCGCCACCGCATATTCATGCGCGAGCGACGTGTGGAAATGCGGCGGGTCATCGGAGTTGAGCGTCACGCGACAGCCGGCGGCCATCAATTGCGGCAGAGGATGGCTGGCGTAGTCGGGAAAGACCTTCAGCACGATGTTTGAAACCGGGCAGACCTCCAGCACCACCCCCTCATCCACCAGACGGCGCACCAGATCCGGGTTCTCGATGGCGCGCACGCCATGACCGATGCGTGTGGGGCGAAGATGGTTCAGCGCCGCCTCGACGCTCTCCCAGCCGGCCAGCTCGCCTGCATGAACCGTGATGCCCAGCCCCGCCTCGCGTGCAATGTCGAACGCGGTCTCATAATCGCGCACATTGCCGAAACGCTCTTCGCCCGCCATGCCGAAACCGGTGACAAGCGGATGCTCGCAGGCAACCGCGAAGCGCGCTGCATCTTCCACCGACACTGCCCCGAAATGGCGCACGCCGGTCACGATGATGCGCCCCTCTATGCCGGTTGCGGCGCGCGCGCGCTCGATGCCCTCGCCAAGCGCGTTGGTGTAGGCCATGCGCGAAAGCCCGGCGCGTTCTGCATGATCGGGCGAGATGAATATCTCCGAATAGATCGCGCCGTCTTTCGCCAGGCTGGTCAGATAATCCTCAGCGAGAAGCGCATAGTCTTCTTCGGTTCGAAACAGGCTGGCGGCCTCGTCATAAGCGGCGAGAAAGCTGGTGAAATCATACCAGTGATAGGCCCCGTCGCGCAGGAAGTTCGATGTGTCGACGCCGTATTTGCGCGCCTGGGCAAGGACGAGATCGGGGGAAGCGGCTCCCTCGATATGGCAGTGAAGCTCGGCTTTTGCGACCATGTGTGCTCCATTTTAACCAGTCCGCTGGCGCGGCTGTTCATCGCGGTTTTGACAATAGCGCCGCGAACGGCAATGGGCTATGGTCCCGGCGATTTCGAAAGGGTGAAGATGTCCGATCAGCGCACCACCGCCGAAGGCGGCATGGAGACGGCCTATGGTTTTCGCACGGTAGACGAAACCGAAAAGCAGGGCCTGGTCAACACGGTATTCCACCGCGTCGCCAAACGGTATGACGTGATGAACGACCTTATGTCGGCGGGTCTGCACCGGGTCTGGAAGGACGCCATGATCTCCTGGCTCGCGCCTTCCAAGCGACCGGGCTATCGCGCACTGGACGTGGCCGGCGGCACGGGCGACATCGCGTTCCGCATCGTCGAGGCCTCGCGCCGGATGGCTGACGTCACCGTTCTGGACATCAATGGCTCGATGCTCGAAGTCGGCCGTGAGCGCGCCGAGAAGAAGGGCATCGCCGACAATCTGACCTTCGTTGAGGCGAACGCCGAGGAGCTGCCCTTCGAGGACAACAGTTTCGACGCCTACACGATTGCCTTCGGTATTCGCAACGTGCCGCATATCGACCGCGCGCTTTCCGAAGCCTTCCGCGTGCTCCGGCCCGGCGGGCGTTTTCTCTGCCTCGAATTTTCCGAGGTGGACATGCCGATCCTCGACAAGGTCTATGAGAACTGGTCGTTCCACGCCATTCCGCGCATCGGCCAGGCCGTGACCGGCGATGGCGAGCCCTATCGCTATCTGATCGAATCCATCCGCAAATTCCCCAACCAGCAGAATTTCGGCGCGATGATCACCAATGCGGGCTTCTCCCGCGTGACCTGGCGCAATTACTCCGGCGGCATCGCCACCCTGCACTCCGGCTGGAAGATTTGACGGCGTAAAAATGAGCACTGTCGGCGCATATCTTCGGCTGGCCCGCGCGGGCTGGATTCTTGTTCGTGAGGGCGTTGTGGCGGCCATGCCCGGCGACCAGCTGGAAGGCATGCCGCTGTTCGGCTGGAAGGTGGCCAAAGTCTTGTCGCGGCGTCGCTCCAAGCGGCGCGACCGGCCCGAACGCCTTGCCCAGGCCGTGAACCGGCTCGGGCCGTCCTATGTGAAACTCGGGCAGTTTCTGGCGACGCGGCCGGATGTTGTGGGCCATGAGATGGCGCATGATCTCGCCAGCCTTCAGGATCGCATGAACACGTTTCCCGAGGCGCAGGCGCGCGCGGCCATCGAAGGCTCGCTCGGCCAGCCGGTCGAGGCGCTTTACGCAGAATTCGACGGCCCCGTGGCCGCGGCCTCGATCGCGCAGGTGCATGAGGCGCGCGTCGCCACCGACACGGGTCTCAAGCGCGTTGCGGTGAAGGTGATCCGCCCCGGCGTGCGCCGGCGCTTCCAGAACGATCTGGAAAGCTATTTCCTCGCAGCCCATCTGCAGGAGCGCTTTATCCCGTCCACCCGTCGCCTGAAGCCGGTCAAAGTGGCCGAAACGCTGGCGCAGGTGACCAGGATCGAGATGGATCTGCGCCTTGAGGCGGCGGCCATTTCCGAGATCCACGAGAACACGCTGAACGATCCCGGCTTCCGGGTGCCCAATGTCGACTGGCAGCGCACCGGCCGCGATGTGGTGACGCTGGAATGGGTCGACGGCACCAAGATGTCGAACATCGAGGCCCTGCGCGAAGCGGGTCACGATCTCGAAGCGCTGGCGCAGACGCTCATTCAGTCCTTCCTGCGCCACACGCTGCGCGACGGCTTCTTTCACGCCGACATGCATCCGGGAAACCTGTTCGTTGAAGACGATGGAACCATCGTCGCGGTGGATTTCGGCATTACGGGGCGTATCGGCCGCAAGGAACGGCACTTCCTCGCCGAGATCCTGTACGGTTTCATCACCCGCGATTTCCGCAGGGTGGCGGAAGTGCATTTCGAGGCAGGATATGTGCCGGGGCACCACGATGTGGCGGCCTTCGCACAGGCGCTGCGCGCCATTGGCGAACCGATCCACGGCCAGTCGGCCGAAACCATCTCCATGGCGCGGCTTCTAACGCTTCTCTTTGAAGTGACCGAGCTGTTCGACATGCAGACGCGGCCCGAACTGCTGCTCCTGCAGAAGACCATGGTCGTGGTGGAAGGCGTTGCGCGCACGCTCGATCCGCATTTCAACATGTGGAAAGCGGCCGAACCGGTCGTTTCCGACTGGATTGCCGGCAATCTCGGGCCGCGCGGCATGCTGAACGACGCCCGCGAAGGCGTCGGCGCTCTCGTCTCGCTCGTTCGTCAGGCGCCGGATCTCGCCGCACGCACGGAGCGGCTCTCACGCGAAATCGACACGATGGCGCAGAAGGGACTGCGCTTCGATCCGGAAACGGCGGAAGCCATCGGCAAGGCCGAGGCGCGCCATTCCCGTGGTGGGCGCGTTGCGCTCTGGGTCATCGCCGCAGCCCTCGCGGTCATCGCCTGGCAGATTTCCTGATCCCCGATCCATGCTGATGGCGCATTTGCGCCATCCTTCCTCACATTCGGAACATTGCAGCACGGGTTAGCTGGCTAATCCTGCGACGACGCATTGCGCCTGCAATGACAGCATTGCTAGCAAACATCACCTAAGCCACAGATTCGCCTTGCGTTTCCGCATGCGAAGAAGTGTGAATAATGCATTGCCGGCAATGACATCCCCACAATCTATAGAGTAAGAGAATCATAATACGCTGCACGAGCGAAGGGGGCACCTTCCAGGCAATCGAGACCGCGCGGGGCGCAAACCGGCAAGAATGACAGCAATGCTGTCAAAAACCCGGCAAACGCAGTCAAAGACAAAAATGCAGTCATTGCTTTCAAGTCTGCGTTTTACAAATCTGTCCATTCAGATTTGCCGGCTCATTTTTTGGACTTATCGATGGCGACACTAACGATACGAAATGTCGATGAGAAAGTTCGGCGCGCGCTACGCAGACGCGCAGCCGAAAATGACGTCTCGATGGAAGAAGAGGTCAGACGCATTCTGGCCCGCAGCGTGCAGCTGGCAGACGACCCGGCCCAGCATCAGAGCAAGGCGCGGCGCGCAGAAACGCTCAACACGGTCTCCATGCGCCCGATTGGAGAATTCGACCTCAAGGCAATCAGCGACGAGATCTGGAATGGCCGTACGTTGTGAGCCCAAATTCGTGGTCGATACGTCGGCCCTTATCGCCGTCCTGAACGACGATCCCGACGCGGATACGTTCCGCCAGGCGCTTCAGGATGCAGAGCAGATCCTCATCAGCAGTACCACGACGTTTGAAGCGCAGTATGTGGCCAAGCACATCTCGCTGATCGACGGCACCGAACGGCTCAACACGCTTCTTGGCGCGCTTTCCCCCGAAACCATCGATTTCGATGAGCGGCAGCTGACCATCGCCCGTAAGGCCTATGCGATTTACGGTCAGGCGACCGGCCACCCGGCAGCGCTGAACATCGGCGACTGCTTTGCTTACGCGCTGGCCAGAACCGCTAACCTGCCGCTCCTTTTCAAAGGTTCGGATTTCGTCCATACGGATATAGAGCCCGCAATAAAGCCGTCCTGAGAGAGCCTTCATCCATGACAGCCCCGCAGCAGACGCTTACCAAAGCCCGTATCCTGCTTATCATCGGGGGCGGCATCGCAGCCTATAAATGCCTCGACCTGATCCGCCGCCTGCGCGAACGCGGGGCGAGCGTGCGCTGTGTGATGACGAAAGCCGCACAGGAATTCATCACGCCGCTCTCCGTCGGCGCGCTTTCCGCAGACCATGTGTTCACCGAGCTGTTCGACCGGCAGGACGAGCATGATGTCGGGCATATCCGCCTGTCGCGTGAGGCAGACCTTCTGGTCGTTGCGCCGGGCACGGCCGACCTGATGGCGAAGCTTGCCAATGGCCATGCCAACGACCTCGCGTCCACGGTTCTCATCGCAACCGACAAGCCGGTTCTCATCGCACCCGCCATGAACCCGCGCATGTGGGAGCATCCGGCCACGCAGCGCAACCTTGCGACACTGCGAGAGGACGGCGTGAATTTCGTCGGCCCCAACCGGGGCGAGATGGCTGAAAGCGGGGAAGCCGGCGAGGGCCGCATGGCCGAGCCGATGGAGATTGTCGCCGCGGTTGAAGCGCTGATCGGCAATCACGAAAAGCCGCTCGCCGGGCGCAAGGTGATCGTCACCTCCGGCCCGACGCACGAAATCATCGATCCGGTGCGCTACATCGCCAACCGCTCTTCGGGCAAGCAGGGGCACGCCATCGCCGCCGCGCTCGCCCGGCTGGGCGCATCGGTGCACCTCGTTTCCGGACCGGTCTCCATTCCCGACCCGCACGGCGTGACGACCACCCATGTGGAAACGGCCCGCCAGATGCGCGAGGCCGTGGAGGCTTCGCTGCCGGCGGATGCGGGCGTGTTCGTGGCCGCTGTTGCCGACTGGCGGCCCGCCGTCGAAATCTCGGAAAAGATCAAGAAGAAGCCCGGCGAAGGCGCGCCCACGCTGGAGCTTACCGAAAACCCGGACATTCTGGCCGGCATCGGACATCACAAGAAACGCCCCGCGCTCGTGATCGGCTTTGCCGCCGAAACGCAGGACCTCTTCAAGAACGCCCGCACCAAGCTCAACAAGAAGGGCGCTGACTTCATCGTTGCCAATGACGTCTCGCATGACAGCGGCGTCGGCCCCGGCGGCGTAATGGGCGGCGACCGCAACAGCGTCGTCATCGTCGGCCATGAAGGGCATGACGAGTGGCCCGAAATGAGCAAGGAAGAGGTTGCGGAGCGACTGGCGCAACTCATCGCAGACCGTCTCGGACCCACTCAATGACATCAACGACACCGGTTCTGGAAACAGAACGCCTCACGCTGCGGGCGCACAACTTCAGCGATCTCGACGCTTTCGCGCGCCTCTGGTCGCTGCCCGAGGCGACACGCTTTACCACGGGCCGCGCCCTGTCGCGCGAAGAAGCGTGGCGGCGCATGGCCATGCACCGGGGCATGTGGGACCTGATGGGCTTTGGCTATTTCGCCGTCATCGAGAAGTCCACCGGCGCGTTTCTCGGCGATGCGGGCGTGCAGGAATGCCGGCGCGAACTCTCGCCCTCGATCGAGGGAACGATGGAGGCCGGCTGGGTCTTCCTGCCGGAAGCGCACGGCAAGGGCTATGCGCGCGAAGCGATGGAAGCCGTGTTCAAATGGTGCGCCAGCGCGCAGCCGGACATGGAGATCACCTGCATCATTGATGAGGAAAACACGCCTTCGCAGAAGCTCGCAGCGCGCCTCGGCTTTGCGGAACGCGCGCGCACGGACTTCAACGAACGGCCGGCAATCATCTACTGGCGCGGGTAAAATCCGGAAGCATCATTCCCGAAAGACTGTTCACAATCTGTAGACAGCCCGTTTCCGTGAGCGCCGGTGCCATGCGGGGCTGCACTCTCTATGTTTGGTGCAAGATCGCCGTGCGTCCATCCGGACGCACAAAAGGACGATCCAAGTTACTGACAGGGCATTGGAATGGCCCGAAAACCGGATTCCGTTTTTCGGTCCAATGCTCTGGCAACAGATGGAGAGACGATCATGTCCATTCGTCCCGTAAGGCAGATTTCGCAGGCGCAGCCCACCATTGAGGGCGCTGGCGTTCGTCTGGACCGCGCTTTCGGTTTCACCGATCCGAAGCTGGCCGATCCCTTCCTGCTTCTCGACGATTTCCGCAATGAGCGGCCGGAAGACTATCAGGCCGGGTTCCCCTGGCATCCGCATCGCGGCATCGAGACGATCACCTATGTGCTGGCCGGCAGCGTGGATCACGCCGACAGTCTGGGCAATTCCGGTTCGCTCGGCGCGGGAGACGTGCAGTGGATGACGGCGGGCAGCGGCATTCTCCATCAGGAAATGCCGCATGGCGACAAGACCGGGCGCATGCATGGCTTCCAGCTCTGGGCCAACCTGCCTTCGAGCGAGAGGATGACCACGCCGCGCTATCAGGATGTGAAAGCCGGTGAAATTCCCGAAGTGATCGACGATGACGGCACGCGGGTGCGTGTGGTGGTCGGCGAGTTCTGGGGCAAGCGCGGACCGGTCGACGGCATTGCCGCCGATCCGCAATATCTCGATGTCTGGGTGCCGCCGGGCAAGCGCAAGGTGCTGCCGGTCGACACCTATCGCAGCGCGTTTGCCTATATCTTCGAGGGCTCCGGCACGTTCCGCGATGCGTCGCGCCCGTTCGGTGTTCTGGTGGAGAAGGAAGTCGCCGGCGAGGAAGTGCATCTGCGCGACATGAGCGGCGACCGCACGCTTGTGGTGTTCGACACGGGCGATGAAGTTGTCGTTCAGGCCGGCGAACGCGGCATCCGCTTCCTTCTTGTGTCCGGCAAGCCTATCCAGGAGCCGGTAGCCTGGCACGGACCCATCGTGATGAACACGCGCCAGGAACTCATGCAGGCCTTCAACGAGCTGAATGCCGGCACTTTCATCCGCGAAGGCGCGAAGTCCTGACGAAACCCGCGATGAGGCGGCGCAATACGCGCCGCCTCATCCGGCCTCATAAATCTGGATGAGGTTGCCGCAGCCATCCTCGAAGAGCGCGATGGTCGGTTGCCCCTCTGCCTGTGTTGGCTCCACACGAAATGTCACGCCTTTTCCTGTGAGGCGCGCATGTTCCGCATGCACATCGTCCGAGGCGAAGGTGACGGCGGGCAGCCCCGCGTCGCGCAGAGCCTTTTGATAGGCGCGCGCAAAATCATATCCCATTGGTTCGAGAAGAAGCTCCGTTCCACCCTCCGTACCGGGCGAAACGACGGTCAGCCAGCGCGCCTTGCCAACCGGGAAATCCTGTTTCTTCGTGAAACCCAGCACCTGCGTGTAGAAGGTCTCGGCCTTGTCCTGATCATCGACCAGAACGCTCATCAGCGCGATTTTCAGCATGGCTTCCTCCTGAATGCGGGCTACCAGGCACCGGATTTGTGATCGACCAGATGGATGATCTGGGCCGGGCTCGATATCCAGAAACCGTCGAAGTTTTCGCCCAGTGGTTCGATAGCGTCGCAGCGGGCGATGCCCTCCGCCGCCATCAGCTCCGCAACCGCCTTCGTGTCGTCGGTGACGATCTCCAGCCAGAGCTCGGCCTGGCTCATGCCGGGCGTCTGGTCGAGCCAAAGCTGGTTGGCCCCGAAGCGGAAGCCGATGGCCGGGAGAAGCTCTTCGATCTGCTCCATGCCAAGCACATCGCGGTAAAACCGGACGGTCTCTTCATATTGATGCACTGGCACCTTCATGGCGATGTTGCGCCCGCCGGCCAGATGCGGCCTTGGCGCAGCCTCACCGGGGCCAACGCCTTCCATGCACCGGTCGAGGTGATCGAGGATCAGCGGCCAGAGCGCTTCGTGTTTCGCCGCGCTCTCCTGACTGGGAAACCCTTTATGCACGAGCTTCAGGCGGCTGCCTCGGCTGCGCTTCGAGAACTCCATGGTCACGATGGTCTCCGCCCCTTCGGTGCCGCTTGATCCGGTGACCCAGCTCATCTCGATCAGCCTGCCCGGCTCAAGCCTGAGGAAGCGCCCGTAACAGGGCCTGCGTTCGGCGGGCTTATCCTCATCAAAACCATGCACTGTTTCAAAGAAGAAGGGGGATCCGACGCGCGGCTCCATATGCACCGAGGCGCGGGACGCGAACCAGTGGTCGAGCTGCTCGGTCCAGGCGCGATAGAGCGTGTCGGGATCCGCACTCATCGACCGGGACAGTGCGCATTCATGGGGACGACCGGAAACATCCGGCATGACGGCAATGTTCATGACGTTTCTTCCTTCTCTCGTCGTTGGACGATCAGTGATTTATGTCTTCGAGAAGCGCTGTTCGTATTCGGCTTCCAGCGCGGTGATGCGCGCCCAGAAGGGCGGCACGGGCCTGCCCGAAAGAACCGCGTCGAGCACCGCCAGATGCGCGTGCCAGCCGCCGGACACGTTTACCATCTCGCCACGACCGGCAAGGCGGCTATGCGTCACCACCAGAAGAACCCTGTCGCCTTCCGGATAAAGCTCGAAACGCACTTCGCTGCCTTCACCCTCACCCGGCCAGGTCATGGCGAGAACGCGCGGCCGATCCCATTCGAGTATCCGGCCTTCAGACACGAAGCCGTTTTCGTTCATCTCGCGATATTGGTCAGGCGGCGTTTCGTCGGTGAAATCGGCGTGACGGAACACGAGCTGCGCGGCCCCGCCGACGCGCTCTTCCATCGCGCCGCCGGCAAGCCACTGGCAGCGCTTGTCGGCCTCGGTCAGATAAGACCAGATGCGCTCGGCCGGGCCGGGCAAAAGGCGCTCGAAACGCACCACATTCGGCGCTTCGACAACGCCATAGGCATCCATATCGGCATGTTTCATCGTCTCTCTCCCATTGAGGAAACAGCGTCGGCGCGCGCTCAGCCCTTTTCTGCTGGCGGTTTCTGCCGATCCTCGGCTTCCAGAATGTTCTGAAGCGCATCGAGCCGGTCGCTCCAGAAGCGCTCATAGTAGCGGAACCAGGCCTGTGCTTCGGCGAGGCGCGCAGCCTCCAGCCGGCAATAATGGGTGCGCCCTTCGACATGCCGGCTCACAAGGCCGGCTGCCTCCAGCACCTTCACATGTTTGGATGCGCCGGCAAGCGACATGTCGAACGGCTCCGCCAGTTGCGACACGCTGTGCTTTCCGGCTGAAAGCCTGTGCAGCATGGCCCGCCGGGTCGGGTCCGACAGGGCATGGAAAACGGCATCCAGATGGGGCGACTGATATTCAACCATATGGTTTAGATATCAGTCGCCAGCCCAATGGTCAACCGAATGGTTTAACTTTATGGAGAGAGACCGGGATCAGTCCTTGGCGGTGCAGGAAACCGGGTCTGCGTCCTCGCCCTTCATCAGGTCATAGAGATCCGCATTGTCGCCCTTGGTCCACCAGATGTAGGGGCCGCCTGCGTATTTTGCGCCGGAAGCCGCAAGCACATTGCTCATCACGACGGGGTTGCCATCGATGGTGACGACGGCGAGCGAATTGCCGTCAGCGCTGTAATAGGTGGCGTCGATGTCGCCGTCAGGGCAGGCATAGGTCACTGCGGTGGTTTCCACGCTCTCCACATCGGGCAGATCGATCTCCAGCGTCGCGGCAAAGGCGGACGAACCCAGTGCAAGCGTGGAAACGAGCGCAAGAATGGAACGGCGCATGATGAAACTCCTGAATCATTATCAAACCAGATCATCACACCGTGGCAGCGTGTCGAATTAAAGACAATGGCCGCAGATATTTACCGAAGCAGATACTTGCCGAAAAAGAAAAACCCCGGAAGCAACAGCGCTTCCGGGGCCGATATTCTTGATACCTGTCCTGCGAAGGGATCAGCCGGTCGGCTGCTTGGTCTTGCGCAGATAGGGCAGGATCGTCTCGAACGAACCAAAACGCTTCTCGGCTTCTTCGTTGGAAACGGCCGGCGTGATGATCACATCCTCGCCATTCTGCCAGTTGGCAGGCGTCGCCACCTGATGCCTGGCGGTGAGCTGGATGGAATCGATGGCGCGCAGGATCTCCGCAAAATTGCGGCCCGTCGTCATCGGGTAGGTCAGCACCAGCTTGATCTTCTTGTCGGGACCGACAACGTAGACCGAGCGAACGGTCTGGTTGTCCGCAGCCGTGCGACCGTCGGAGCTGTCGCCCGCATCGGCCGGCAGCATGCCGTAGAGCTTGGCGACCTTCAGGTCGCTGTCGCCGATCATCGGATACTCGACAGCCTGGCCGGTGGCCTTCTTGATGTCTTCCTTCCAGCGCACATGGTCCTCGACCGGATCGACGGAGATGCCGATGATCTTGGTGTTGCGCTTCTTGAACTCATCCTCGAGGCCAGCCATCGTGCCGAGCTCGGTCGTGCAGACGGGCGTGAAATCCTTGGGGTGGCTGAAGAGCACGGCCCAGCCGTCGCCGACCCAGTCATGGAAATTGATCGTGCCGTGGGTGGTCTCGGCGCTGAAATCCGGCGCCGCGTCATTGATGCGAAGGCTCATCGTTCTCTCCTCCTGAGGTGAGATATAGCGTTGGGTGTTCCTGCCGCAGCAGGATAGCAACCCAAACACAGGTTGATGAACCTCATCTAGGTGTAAATTGACGCAGTTGCTTGGAATCTCATTCCCAAAATGAGCACGAGCGGGAAATTTACATCCCCCGCTCGCATTACCCGGCGAATTCCTTCGCTCAGGCGGCCTTTCGGGTCTGGTAATCCTTCACGGCGGTGAAGCGCACAGCCTTCCAGCGGTCGGCCTCGTAGTTCAGACCGAATTCATGCGGCGCGAGGAAAACCGGATCGTCGTCGAGATCACGCGCAATGTCGCCGCGATGGCTGGCAATGAAACGGTCCACTTCGCCCGCCTCGTCGGAGGTGATCCAGCGGCAAACGCTGAAGCGCGCCATCTCGAAATCCACCGGCAGCGAATACTCGATCTTCAGACGCTCTTTCAGAACGTCGAGCTGAAGCGCGCCGACCACGCCGACAATAGCGGGCGAGCCATCTTCGGGCGTGAAGAGCTGCACGACGCCCTCTTCGGCCATCTGCTGCAGGGCTTCCTTCAGCTTCTTGGCCTTCATGGCGTCACCAAGGCGCACGCGGCGCAGGATTTCCGGCGCGAAATTGGGCACGCCGCGGAACAGAAGCTCCTCGCCCTCGGTCAGCGTGTCGCCGATGCGCAGCGTGCCGTGGTTGGGAATGCCCACCACGTCGCCGGCGAACGCTTCGTCAGCGGTGATGCGGCTCTTGGCGAAGAAGAACTGCGGCGCTGACAGGCTGATCGGCTTGCCGGTGCGCACCAGCTTGGCTTTCATGCCGCGCTGCAGCCTGCCCGAGCACACGCGCACAAACGCGATGCGGTCGCGGTGGTTGGGGTCCATGTTGGCCTGGATCTTGAAGACGAAGGAGGTCATTTTCTCCTCATTCGCCTCGACCTTGCGCGCATCCGCTTCCTGTGCGCGCGGTTCGGGACCGAATGCACCAAGCGCCTCGATCAGGTCGCGCACACCGAAATTGCGCAGCGCCGAGCCGAAATAGACCGGCGTGAGATGCCCTTCGCGGAACGCCTGCATGTCGAAGGGACGGCAGGCTTCCTTGCCCAGCATCATCTCCTCGACCAGCATGTCGCGCTCGTTTTCCGGCAGGAGACCGGCCACGGCCTCGGAATCGGGCCCATCGACGGCAATCGGCTCCACATCGTCATCCGAGCGGCGCATCGTGTCGTTGGCGAGATTGTAGGTGCCGACAAAGCTCTTGCCCCGGCCGATGGGCCAGGTGACGGGTGCAGTGTCCAGCGCCAGCTTCTGCTCGATCTCGTCAAGGATTTCGAACGGGTCGCGGCTTTCGCGGTCGAGCTTGTTGACGAAGGTGACGATCGGGATGTCGCGCAGGCGGCACACTTCGAACAGCTTCAGCGTGCGCGGCTCAATGCCCTTGGCCGCGTCGATGACCATGATGGCGCTGTCGACCGCTGTCAGCGTGCGATAGGTGTCGTCAGCGAAGTCTTCGTGGCCCGGCGTATCGAGCAGGTTGAAGACGTGGTCTCCGAATTCGAACGTCATCACGGAGGTGACGACGGAAATGCCGCGCTCGCGCTCGATGTTCATCCAGTCCGAACGGGTCTGGACGCGGTTCTTCTTCGCTTTCACCTCACCGGCGAGCTGGATCGCGCCGCCGAACAGAAGCAGCTTCTCGGTCAGCGTGGTCTTACCGGCGTCCGGGTGCGAAATGATTGCGAAGGTGCGGCGGCGGGCCACCGCATCGGCGATTTTGTCGGTCATCTGTATCTGGTTTTCCTGAAGCCCGGGGCTTTTAACAAGCGGCGCTGCGCCTGTCGAACGGAAAGTGGACGCGCGCAAAAGCCACATAGCGGTGAAGAGATGGCTCTGGCTGACGGCCAGCTGTTGAATTCGCCGGCGAAACGGGCCAGACGGAATGAGTCGTGATCGTCGTCCCCCGGATTGCAGCGCACAGGATAAGCACCATGTCCAACACCGTTTCCTCCATGCCCGTCATTGGCCCCACCGTCGGCATCGTTCGTCTGCCGCACAGCGAGGGGCTGCCGCTGCCCGCCTATGAGAGCGAGGCCGCAGCGGGAATGGATCTGCGCGCCGCAGTGCCCGAAGACCGCCGCATCGTTCTCCTGCCCGGCCGCCGCGCGCTGGTGCCCACCGGCTTCGTCCTGGAACTGCCCGAGGGTTTCGAAGGACAGGTGCGCCCGCGCTCCGGCCTCGCGCTGAAGCACGGCATCACCTGCCTGAACGCGCCCGGCACCATCGACGCCGACTATCGCGGCGAGGTTCAGGTGCTGCTGATCAACCATGGCGAGGATGATTTCGCCATCACCCGCGGCCTGCGCATCGCCCAGCTGGTGATTGCACCGGTCAGCCAGGCGCGGCTTGAAGAACGCACCCATGTGGGCGGCACCGCCCGTGGCGCAGGCGGTTTCGGCTCCACCGGCGTCGCCTGACTATGGGGCAGCCGCTGGGGCTGCCGCAACGACACTATACTTTGGTATAAGACCTCAGGCCGTTATTGCGGCGGCTTGGGGCTTGCGCCGCTTTTTCCCTCCGATTATCGGCTTTGACAGGCCGTTTTTCCCTTTGCCTGCCGCTTTCCGGTTGGCAAGGGCGTGCGGTTGTCTACAGTCAGGCATGGCGCAGGCCGCCATGCCTGCCGAACTGTTAAACAGCGGAGGAGACAAGATGTTATCAGCAAGCAGGAAGTATCTCGCAGCCGGCGCGGTTGCGCTTTCGCTGGGCCTCGCGCCCGCAGGCGCCATGGCCCAGGAATTCATCAACGTGCTGACCGGCGGCACTTCGGGCGTCTACTATCCGCTCGGCTCCCAGCTTTCCAAGATCTACGGCGAAAAGATCGACGGCGTGCGCACTCAGGTGCAGTCGACCAAGGCTTCGGTCGAAAACCTGAACCTGCTGCAGCAGGGCCGTGGCGAGATCGCCTTCGCGCTCGGCGATTCCGTGAAGTCGGCCTGGGAAGGCGACGCGGAAGCCGGCTTCAACCAGAAGCTCGACAAGCTGCGCGCCATCGCCGCGATCTACCCCAACTACATCCAGATCGTTGCTTCGCAGGAATCCGGCATCAAGGAATTCGGCGACCTGAAGGGCAAGGGCCTTTCCGTCGGCGCACCGAAGTCCGGCACCGAGCTCAACGCCCAGCGCATCTTCGGCGCGATGGACATGAGCTATGACGATCTCGGCAAGACCGAGTATCTGCCGTTCGGCGAATCCGTCGAGCTGATCAAGAACCGCCAGCTCGACGCCACGCTGCAGTCGGCCGGTCTGGGCGTTGCCTCCATCAAGGATCTGGCGCTGTCGCTGCCGGTGACCCTCGTATCGGTGCCCAACAGCGTTGCCGAAACGCTGGGCGCGCCGTTCATCGCGGCAACCATTCCCGCCGGCACCTATGAGGGCCAGAGCGAGGATGTGCCGACGCTGGCCATCACCAACATTCTCGTATCGCATTCGGATGTCTCCGACGAGGTTGCTTACGAGATGACCAAGCAGCTCTTCGAGAACCTCGACGACATGGTGGCCGCTCATGCCGCTGCCAAGGCGATCTCCGCCGAGAACGGCCCCAAGGGCCTGCCGCTGCCGCTGCACCCCGGCGCTGAGCGCTACTACAAGGAAAAGGGCCTGCTCTAGAGCATTTCCCGTTCGGATTGATTCAATCCGAACGAAAAGGAATTGCTCGACATACTGAATCTGGAGCCATTTCTTATCGATCAGGTGGTTCCACCTGATCGGAAAAGGCTCTAGGCCAGTGAGGCGAGGCCCCGTCCTGCGACGGGGCCTTCCTGTCACGCTCCGGCGCGGAGTGTGACAGGAAGGCCCGAACAAGAGCATGGGGAAGCGGAGCACCCAATGAGCAAGAGTGAAACCGGCCAGACGACAGGCGCGGACCAGGCAGACCTGCACGATCACGCCCATGGCGAGTTCGGCACCGACCGCATCGGGCGGTTTCTTTTCTGGATCGCTGTGATCTTCTCGCTCTACCAGATCGCCACCGCCGCCCATGTGCTGAACCTGCCGAGCCAGGTGGTGCGCGCGTTCCATGTGGGCTTTCTGACGCTTCTGGTCTTTCCGCTGGTGGTCCAGGCCCGCGGCAGCGCGCCGGCCATCAAGGCGCTGGCCTGGGGACTGGCGCTCGCCGGCGTGGCCGTGGCGCTCTATCAGTATGTCGAATACAAGCCGCTGCTGCTGCGGGCCGGCGATCCGTTACCCATCGACATCGTGTTCGGCGTCATTGCGTTGGTCACTGTTTTCGCCGCCGCCTATGTGCTGATGGGCCCGGCCCTGCCGATCATCTCCGGCGCGTTTCTCGCCTACTGCCTGTTCGGGCAATACCTGCCCTCACCGTTGAACCATCGCGGCTATGATTTCAGCCAGGTCATCGACCACATGGCCTATGGCACGGAAGGCATTTACGGCATCCCGATCTACGTATCGGCCACCTACATCTTCCTGTTCATCCTGTTCGGCTCGTTCCTCGAACGCGCCGGCATGATCAAGCTCTTCACCGATGTGTCGCTCGGCCTTGTGGGCCATGCGCGCGGCGGCGCGGCCAAGGTGTCGGTCATCTCGTCCGGCCTGATGGGCACGATCTCCGGCTCGGGCGTCGCCAATGTGGTGACCACCGGCCAGTTCACCATCCCGCTGATGAAGCGCTTCGGCTACCGCGCGGCCTTTGCCGGCGGTGTCGAATCCACGGCCTCCATGGGCGGGCAGATCATGCCGCCGGTGATGGGCGCCGTGGCCTTTATCATGGCCGAGACACTGGGGATCGAATATTACGAGGTGGTCAAGGCGGCGATCATTCCCGCCGTGCTCTACTTCGCCTCCGCCTTCTGGATGGTGCATCTGGAAGCCGGCAAATATGGCCTGCATGGCCTGCCGCGCTCGGAGCTGCCTTCTCCCCGCAAGGCGCTGCGCAAGGGCTGGTATCTCATCCTGCCGCTGGCCGTGCTCGTCTACCTCCTCTTCTCCGGTTACACGCCGCTCTTCGCCGGCACGATCGGCCTGTCCCTGACGGTTCTGCTGATCCTCGGCGGCTCGGTGGCGCTCGGTCTTCCCGGCCAGGTGCTGCGGGTCATCTTCTGGGTCGGTCTCGGCCTCGTTGCGGCAAGCTTCTTCGGCTACGGCATCACGGCGATCCTGATCGCCGCCCTTGTGCTGATCGTCGCGAACCTGTTCGTCGATGGCGGGCGCAAGACGCTGGCCGTCTGCCGCGACTCGCTTGCCGAGGGCGCGAAGACGGCGCTGCCGGTGGGCGTGGCCTGTGCCGTGGTCGGCATCATCATCGGAACCATGACCCTGACCGGCGTCGCCAACACGTTCGGCCAGTTCATCGTCTCGGTGGGTGAGAAGAGCCTGTTCCTCTCGCTCGTGCTCACCATGATCACCTGCATCATTCTGGGCATGGGCATTCCGACCATCCCCAACTACATCATCACCTCGTCGATTGCCGGCCCGGCGCTTCTGGCGCTCGGCGTGCCGCTGATCGTCAGCCACATGTTCGTGTTCTATTTCGGCATTCTGGCCGATCTGACGCCACCTGTTGCGCTTGCCTGTTTCGCCGCCGGCCCCATTGCCAAGGAAAACGGCCTCAAGATTTCCATGGAAGCGATCAAGGTGGCCGCCGCCGGCTTCGTGATACCCTTTATGGCGGTCTACACACCGGCGCTGATGCTTCAGGATGGCGGTCCGCTGGCCGAGGCCTGGGGTTATTATCCGGCGGTCGCCTACATCGTCTTCAAGGCGCTGCTGGCCATTGCGCTGTGGGGGGCTGCGGTGATCGGCTTCCTGCGCTCGAAACTTGCCATCTGGGAGCGCGTCCTTGCAGCGGTCGCGGCCTTCACCCTGATCGCGGCTCTTCCTGTTACCGATGAACTCGGCTTCGCGCTTGCGGCCCTGTTCCTCGGTCAGCACTGGTATCGCACCCGCATTGCGCACGCGCCTCAGGAAAAGCGGTCCGGCGAATGAGCATATGCGTTCTGGCAGGCGGAAAGGCGCTGACCCTCGGGGCGGCGCTTTTCACCCTGTCATGGACGCATTCGGTCGAGAAGATCCGCTGGGAAGAAGACTGGCGGGCAGGCCCTGCCGGGCTCGAACTTGTCGAGGCGCGCGTTCAGGGATCGGGCGCGGGCATGGAACCGCCGCCCGAAGCGCGCTTTGAAAATGGCTGGTGGACCTACCGCCCGACCCTGCCGCCACAGGGCGAACTTGCCCTTGCGGCGTCGGGCGCAACAGGCTCCGGCTGGCAATTGTGCACGGCAGATGAATGCCACGAACTGGGCGCGGCAGCCGGAAAGCCGGTGATCGTCAGATATTGTGAGTGAGCGCTGCCGTCAGGCTGCCGTGGCCGAACCGCTGCCACGCTTCTGGCAGGCAGGGCCGGGTCCGCGCATATAGTGGCGCTCCGGATGGTAGCGCGGCGCGATGAACTCACGAAGGGCGGCAATACAACGTACAAAAAGTGCCATGGGTCTCGTCCAACCGGTGGCGGCTCCTCCAAAACCGCCTGTTACAACTGTCTCAAGCTTTACATTCACAAGGTGAACGCTCTGTGAATGCCGGTCGGATTTCGCCCCGGTTTGTGCCCGTTTGAAGGCAGAAAACGGCTGCGCGTTCAGCGAGTTTTACGGTGTGGCCGCCGCGCCACAGTTCTGCGCGGCGCGGCGGCGCTTCAGTCTCAGTTTTCGCCCAGATAGGCAACGATGATGTCGAGTGCGGCCTGAAGGTCGTTGCGGTCGATCATCTCGGTCACGGTGTGGATGTAGCGCGTGCCCACCACGATGCCCACGGCGCGCGCACCGGCGGCGGCCTGCTGGGCTGCCGCGCCATCCTGGCCGCCACGGGCCAGAATGGTGCGCTGGTAGGGGATCGCCTTCTTCTTGGCGAGCTGTTCGACTTCACGCACCAGCGCCTGATCGGCAATGAAGGACGAGTCCTTCACGTGCAGGCCAAAGCCCTGCCCCTGTTTCGTCACCGCTTCATGCTCGCCAATGCCCGGCGTGTCGCAGGCAAGCGTGGTGTCGATGCCGAGACCGATATCCGGCTTGACCGCATAGGCAGCCGTGCGCGCGCCGCGCAGGCCAACCTCTTCCTGCGCCGTGAAGGCCACATGGATCTCGCAATCATGCTTCGTGCCGGCTTCCTCCAGCGCGCGGATAACCTCGATGCCAAGCCAGCAGGCGACGCGGTTGTCGAGCGCCTTGGAGACGAACTTGTCCCCCATTTCGAGGAAAGGCTCGTCCATCACCACGAAGTCGCCGACCTGCACCAGATCGCGCGCCTTTTCGCCAAGCCCCATGTCGACGATGAAATCGCCCGGCTCCGGCACCTTCTTGCGCTCTTCCGCACTCTGAATGTGGATCGGCTTGCCGGCGGGGTTCATCACGCCCTTGTAGTCGCCGCTCTCGGTGCAGATCAGCACACGGCGGGAAAACAGGTTGCGCGGATCAAAGCCGCCCACCGGATCGAGATGCAGGAAGCCCTTCTCGGTCACATGGGTCACGAGAAAGGCGATCTCGTCCATGTGGCACAGAAGCATGATCTTGAGTGGATCGCCCTTGGTCTTCTTGCGCGGCTTGCGCACACACAGGAGCGAGCCCATCGGATCGGTCCGCACATCGTCGAACAGTCCCTCGATCTCTTTTTCGATGAGCGCGCGGACGCGCGTTTCATGGCCCGGCGCGCCCGGCGTTTCGCAGAGCCTGCGCAGCAGTTCGGTGTTCATCATTATCCCCGGCAGAGCTTTGTTGGAATCATTGGTGAGGGGCGACCATGGCGCAAAGCCGCGCGGAAGGAAACGGCCACGCCTGCGTTTCGCGCTGGCTCAGGCCTCGCGCAGCAGCTTGTCGAAGGCCGTGCGCCCCGGCGGTGTGAAGCGGATGATGCGGCTGTCCTTCTTCCGCCGCACCCAGTTCAGCGCGATGAAGCGGTCGAGCATGCCCGCGCCGAGACTGCCTGCCAGATGCGAACGCCGCACGCTCCAGTCCAGACAGGAGCGACACATCGGCCGCCGCTTCCTGCGCATCGCCTCAATGTCGAGCCCGAAATCGCAGAAGAAGCCAGCGCCCTTTTCCGTCAGGCTCACATCGTCTCCATCGATGGTCAGAAAACCACGTCCGGCGAACGCATCGAACATGGCGACGCCCGCCTCGCCCGCCAGATGGTCGTAGCAGATGCGCGCTTCGCGCATGGCCGTGTCGCGCGGACCGGGCAACACTTTTCGCGGCCCCAGCGCCGCCGCGACCCCCATGATGGATTCCAGCATGCCCGCCACCTGATGATCGGACAGCGCGTAATAGCGATGACGGCCCTGCCGCGCCATGCGCAAAAGGCCGCCCTCGGTCAGCCTGGAAAGATGGGCGCTCGCCGTCGGCAGGGTGACGCCGGCCTCGACCGCCAGTTCGCTGGCCGTCAAAGCCGTGCCGCCCATCAGCGCAGCCAGCATGTTGGCGCGCGCCGGATCTCCGACGAGGCTGGCAATCTGTGCGAGGTCCGTTCCTGCTTTCATAGTTCGATGCTAATCAAAGTGTGAATGTGCAGCAAGCGCTATTCTCTCCTTGTCGAACCAGGGAGAAAGCGATGCGCCCCTATGGAAAACCATTGACGCCACCTTCGATGGGGGACGCACGCCGCCCCCTGTCGATCACCGTCATGCTGCAGCGCTTCGCAGCGCGCCTTGCGCTGGCCTCGGAACGCTATCGGCAGAGGCGCACGCTAACAGACCTGACCGACGAACAGTTGCGCGATGTGGGCCTGACCCGCCGCGACGTGCAGCGTGAATGCGCAAAACCCTTCTGGGACATCTGACACAGAAAGCCCGAAAATGCTTCGATACGCATCGAAGCATGTCGGCAGGAGACAACCACCCCCATGACCATCACTTGCTTCATCCGCTACGAGATCGATCCCTTCAAGCGGGACGCCTTCGAGGAGTATTCCCGCAACTGGGGTCAGGCGATCCCGCGCGCAGGCGTGGACCTGATCGGCTATTTCGCACCACATGAGGGCTCCACGACCACCGCCTATGGCGTTTACAATCTGGACAGTCTCGCAGCTTACGAAGAGTACCGGGCGCGGCTTGCCGCAAGCCCCGAAGGCCGCGCGAATTATGAATTCGCAAAGCGCGAACGTTTCATCCTGAAGGAGGACCGCATGTTTCTGAAACTTGCCTCCGCTCCCCATGCGAAATGGGTGCAGCCATGATCGCGGTGATCTTCGAAGTGGAGCCGGCGGCAGGAAAGCGCGATGCCTATCTTGGCATCGCCGCAGACCTGCGACCGATGCTCGACGGCGTGGATGGCTTCATTTCCATCGAGAGGTTTCAGAGCCTCAATGACGGGAACCGGGTGCTCTCGCTCTCGTTCTGGCGCGATGAGGAAGCGGTGAAAGCCTGGCGCAACACGGAGGAACACAGGCAGGCGCAGCGCGCCGGGCGGAACGGCATATTTGCCGGCTACCGGTTACGCATCGCCCATGTCCTGCGCGATTACGGGATGACGGAGCGGGCCGAAGCACCCGCCGACAGCCGCGCCATGCATGACGCGGCCCGTCGGTCGGTTTAGCCCGGTCAGGCGTTGCCTATGAGCATGCCTGCGGCAAACACCAGCGCGCCACCGAGCACCACCTGGAAGGTAGCGCGGCTCCACGGGGTTTCCATGTAGCGGTTCTGGATCCAGGCGATTGCCCAAAGCTCGATGAACACGATGATGAAGGCGATGATCGTCGCGGTCCAGAAATGCGGGATCAGATAGGGCAGCGCGTGGCCGAGACCGCCCACCGTGGTCATGATGCCGGTGGTTATGCCGCGCTTGATCGGCGAGCCGCGACCCGAGATCACGCCATCGTCCGACGCCACTTCGGTGAAGCCCATGGAGATGCCTGCGCCGATGGAGGCGGCGAGACCGACCAGGAAGGTCTGCCAGGTGTCGCCGGTGGCGAAGGCGGCGGCGAAGATGGGCGCCAGCGTGGAGACGGAGCCGTCCATCAGGCCGGCAAGGCCCGGCTGGACATAGGTCAGAACGAACTGTTTGTGCTCTGTCTGGTCTTCCTCGGCGCGCTCGTCTGCGCCCAGATGTTTTTCCGAAAGCCGGTGCGCCAGCGATTCATGCGCCTTTTCTGCAGCGGCAAGGTCGCCAAGCAGCTTGCGGATGCCCGCATCCTCCGTGCGCTTGGCCGCTTCCACATAGAAGCGGTGCGCCTGGTCTTCCATCTGCTCGGCCTGCGCGCGCACCTTCTCCAGTCCCAGCGGACGCACCAGCCAGTCGGGTTTGCGCTCGTAATAGCCGCGCACATGCTCACGACGGATCAGCGGAATGCGCTCGCCGAACCGTGCGCGGTGCGCCTCGATCAGCGCGGCGCGATGTCCGTCCTCTTCCTTCGCCATTTCCTCGAACACGGCGGCAGAATGCGGAAAGTCCTCGCGCAGACCGTCCGCATAGGCGCGGTAGATGCGCGCATCATCTTCTTCCGACGAGATGGCGAGAGCGAGAATTTCCTGTTCAGTCAGCGATGAGAAGGAGCGGCGGGAGGAACCTAAGAAGCGAGAGAGCATTGTCCGGGCAATCCATTGTTTAGAATTATTCTAATTTAAGAACCAAGTGCGCCCGCGTCAACGCTCATGGCTTATTCAGTCATAACCATTCGCTTGGCACAGAGCATCGGACCGAAAAACGGGAACCGGTTTTCGGATGAATCCGATGCTCAATCATAAGTGTGGATCGTCCTTTGTTCGTCCAAACGGACGCACGGCGATCCAGAGCATCGGACCGAAAAGTGGAAACCGGTTTTCGGATGAATCCGATGCTCCAGAATAATCCCAGATCAATCCAGCGTCCGGCGGAAGCGCAACAGCGCAAACCCGGCATAGATGAAGATGAACAGCACCAGAATGCCTGTCTCGAAAGCGATGGCCGGCAGGTCTGCTCCCTTCAGCATCACTGCGCGGATCACGCGCAGAAAATGAGTGAGCGGGAAGATCTCGCCAAGCCACTGCGCCCAGTCCGGCATGCCGCGAAACGGGAACATAAAACCGGAGAGAAGGAGCGATGGCAGGAAGAAGAAGAAGGTGAGCTGCATGGCCTGCATCTGCGTGCGCGCCACGGTGGAGATCGTGTAACCGAGCAGAACCAGCGACAGCACGAAGATCAGCACCGCCACCAGAAGCAGCCACAGGCTGCCCACGAAGGGCACGCCGAACAGCAGCTTCGCCGCCCCCAGAATAACGGCCACCTGCACGGCGCCCACGACGAGATAGGGCAGCACCTTGCCCAGCATGATCTCCAGCGGGCTGGCGGGCATGGCGAGCAGGTTTTCCATCGTGCCGCGTTCGCGCTCGCGCGTCAGCGCGATGGAGGTCATCATCACCATGGTCATCTGCAGGATAACGCCCAGAAGACCGGGCACGATGTTGTACTGCGAGAGCCCTTCGGGATTGTAGCGGCGATGCACGATGACCTCGAGCCGGTCGGCGGGCTTTGCCTCGGAGGCGGGCACGCCACGCTCGCGCAGAAGCGCCTCTGCAGCGACCGTGCCCAACGTGGAAATGGCCCCGGAGGCAACCGATGGATCGGTGGCATCGGCCTCAATGAGGATTTGCGGGCGCTGCCCCCGGTCGACCCGGCGCGCAAAGTCCGACGGGATGGTGACGACAAACACCACCTCACCGCTCGCCATCAGATGCTCGGCCTCTTCCGCGCTGCCCACCACATGGTCGAAGCGGTAATAGTCCGTATTCTCCAGCGCAGAGACCATGGCCCGGCTGTAGTGATCCTGGCTCAGCGAAACGAGCGCCGCCGGCAGGGCCTTCGGATCGCTGTTGATCGCATAGCCGAACAGCACGAGCTGCATGAGCGGAACGCCGAGCATCATCCCGAAGGTGATGCGGTCGCGCCGCATCTGGATGAACTCCTTGATGAGCAGCGCCATGAGACGGCCAAGGGAGAAGATGCGGTTCATTGCATGTTGTCCGTCGAATTGGCCATGAACTGGATGAAGACATCCTCAAGACTGGTCTCGCCGCGCGAAACGGTCACGCCGTCGCGCCCTTCAAGGTCGGCCAGCGCAGCCTTGAGCGCAGCTTCGTCCGAGCCCACCACGTGCAGGCTCGCGCCGAAGGGCGCAACCTGCTCGACGCCCGGCCGCTGCCGCAGCTCGGCGGCGAGCTGTTCGAGTTTCGGCCCATCCACCAGATAGGTGACAAGCCCGGCATCCCGCACCACGTCCGCCACCGTTCCGGTGGCCAGAAGCGTGCCGTAGGAAATGTAGGAGATGCGGTGGCAGCGCTCGGCCTCGTCCATGTAGTGGGTCGAGACGAGAACGGTCAGACCGTCGGCGGCAAGCCGGTGGATCTCGTCCCAGAACTCGCGGCGCGCCTTGGGGTCGACACCCGCTGTCGGCTCATCGAGAAGCAGAAGCTTGGGCTGATGCATGATGCAGGCGGCCAGCGCCAGCCGCTGTTTCCAGCCGCCGGAAAGCGTTCCGGCAAGCTGGTTGCGGCGCGAGGTGAGGCCCAGATCCTCCAGCGTGCGATCCACATGCGCACCGACCGGCTTCAGATCGTAAAGCCGCGCGACGAAGGCCAGGTTCTCGGCAATGGTGAGGTCTTCATAGAAGGAGAAGCGCTGCGTCATGTAGCCGACCTCGCGCTTGATCCTGAGCCCCTCGCTCCGCAGATCGTAGCCGAGCACCGTGCCCTCGCCCTCATCCGGGGTCAGAAGCCCGCACATGATGCGGATCGTCGTTGTCTTGCCCGAACCGTTCGGCCCGAGAAAGCCAACAATTTCCCCTCTGGCGACCTGCATGGACACCTGGTTCACGACGGTCTTGTCGCCGAACCGCTTGACGAGACCGTGGACGTCGATGGCGTTCATTGCGCGTCTGCCTTGAGGCGCACATCGACGATCTGCCCCGGCTGAAGACTGCGGGCGTCCCCCTCCGGTCGCGCCTCAATGAGGTAGACGAGTTTCTGCCGCGTCTCGAGCGAATAGATCACCGGCGGCGTGAACTCCGGCTCGGGCGAGATATAGGAAATGCGTGCGGTCAGCCCCGGTGCACAGCCATCGCAATTGACCGCCAGCAACGCGTCCGGCTGCACGCTGGAGAACGCGGCTTCCGGCACATAGACCTTGAGCTTCACCTCGCCATCCGGCAACAGCGAAACCACCGGCGCGGAGGGGCCGGCCACATCTCCGGCATTGCGGATCACGTCATCGATGCGGCCAGCGGCTGGGGCCTTGATGGCGCGTTCGGAAAGACGCCATTGCGCCTGTTCCAGCGCCGCTTCCATCTGATCGCGGCGCTTGGCTGCGGCCTTGATCGCCTCGGCGCGGGCCGGCAGGCGGGCAACGGCCAGATTGGCCTCGGCCTGGCCTATGCGCGTGTCCGCCAGCTCCTTGGCCGTCTTCGCCTTGTCGAGCTCGGCCTGCGCGGCAATGCCCCGGCGAAACAGGTCCTGCGTGCGCGAGAGCACGCGCCCGGCTTCCGCCGCCTCGGCATTGGCGGACGAAAGCGCAGCTTCCAGAACGGCGATCTCTTCCGGGCGCTTCGCCTCCTGAAGGTCGGCGAGATGCGCCTCCGCTTCGGCCAGCCCCGCCTCGGCCTGACGCACGGCGATCCGCGCATCCGTCTCATCCATCATGGCGACGGTCGCGCCCGCCTCAACGATTGCGCCGCGCCGCACGGGCACCGCGCTCAACTGCCCGACCTCGGTGGGCGCAAGCAACACATAATCGCCTTCCACATAGCCGACGGCCAGCGGGGCCTCGCCACTGCAGCCGGACAGGAAACCTGCCAGAATAGGAATTGCGCAAAGCATGCTCATGACTTTGTGTCCTTGTCGCGCGTCTGCGCGGTCAGAATGGCTTCCAGATTGCTGCTGGCGATGGCTGTGATGGCTGCGGCCTCACGGCTGCCGATATCGCTCCACCCCATGCGCCGCTGCACAGCCTCGCTGGCGATGCGGAAATAGACGAGCTGCCCGATCAGCGTGAAAACGGTGAGCTTGGTCTCGTCACTCTCCGCCGGCCGGCCGGTGGCCGCTTCCCACACCTGGCAGAGGCGTGTGTGCACCGGCGCGAAAACACCGTCATAGATGCGGTCGAGCGCAACGGTGGGATGGGCCAGTTCCCGAAGAACGAATTTGACGATCAGGCCCGCTTCGGGCCGCGCGGCGATGAAGCCCGTCATGGTTTCGAGAACCCGCATCAGGATGGCGCGCGCTGCGGCCGGATCGAGCTGCCCCGTCGCCTCGGGCGGCACATCGAGAGCGCTGCCCGCGATGCCGCCGACCAGCTCGACGATGTGATCCGCACAGGCCGCGCGCAGCCCCTCCTTGCCGCCGAAATGGTAGGAGATCGACCCGATATTGGCCCCGGCCGCGCTCGCGATTTCCCGCGTCGTTGTGCCGTCATAGCCCTTCTCGCCAAACAGCTTCAGCCCGGCCTGAATGAGCGAAAGCCGCGTGTGCTCTGCCGAAGAAAGACGCGCGCCAGCGCCCGATAGATCATGATTGCCCTGTTTCATGCATCACATTTAATCAAACGATTGAATAAAGTCAAATTGTTGCTGCACCGTCGAAAGAGGAAACCACGACGCCCGCCCTGCACGAGAACACCACCCGATCGCCACGCATCTGTTCCGGCGAGAAAGGACGGCCAAGCAATTGACGGAGCATGGGAAGAACAGAGAACCGGATTCCACTTTTCGGTTTGATGCTCTAGGGTCAGGACCCATTAATATGGCCGCAATGGCGATCGATAGACCAAGAGATGCTAGGAAAAGCCCGCAGAGCGGGGTCTTTCCCCGGTCAAGGGGTTTGACGCGGCAGGTCGCCGGTCAATCGATCGTCCTTCGGATCGGCCTGATTTGCACGGGCGACTTTGTCGCAAGCCCTTGAAAGACGTGAAGTCTTCCTGCGGCCTTGCTTCGCGTATCCGCACAAATCAGGCCGACCATTGTGGCCATATTAACGGGACCTGACCCTAGGGTCTGCAACGTCGAATGGTTCGCCCCATGAGCGAACCGGATAATGCTGCTTGATTGGCGGACGGGAGCGCATGAGCGAACAATCCAGCACCCTGCTCGACCGGCTCGGCCGGTTTCTGGCGCGGCGACTGCAGAGCGAATCCTCAGGCTATCAGCCCTACACCCCGTCCGACCCGGAAACCCTGCACCGCACCCTGCAGCCCGGTGACATTCTTCTGATCGAGGGCAACCAGCGCATCTCGGCAGCGATCAAATATCTCACCCAGTCCACCTGGAGCCATGCCGCGCTCTATGTCGGCGACGCGCTGCCCGAGCCGGAAGACGGCTCCGAGCGGCCACGCCTCGTGGAGGTCATTCTCGGTGATGGCTGCATCGCGGCGCCGCTTTCAAAGTACAAAACCTACAACACCCGCATCTGTCGGGCGAGCGGCCTCACTCCGGATGACCGGAACGCCATCATTGACTTCATGGTCGGCAAGCTCGGGCTGCGCTACGACATGCGCAACATCTTCGATCTGCTGCGCTATTTCATGCCCACGCCACCCGTGCCGGTGCGCTGGCGGCGGCGCATGATCGCGCTTGGCTCAGGCGATCCCACCCGCGCCATCTGCTCCTCGCTCATCGCCCAGGCCTTTCAGGGCGTGCGCTACCCGATCCTGCCGGAAACGGTGAAAGCCAAGGGGCATGCCTCGGCGGAGTCGGCCTATTCACGGCGCGAGATCCTGCACATCCGCCATCACAGCCTGTTCACGCCACGCGATTTCGACCTTTCGCCCTACTTTGCCATCGTCAAGCCGACGCTCACTTTCGGCTTCGACTACAAGACGCTCAACTGGGCCGAACGCAAGGACGACCAGACGTCTGAAGAGAACGGAAACAGCTGATGGAGCTTCACGCAGCGCTGGCGCTTCTGTTCCTCTGCTTCACCGCCTATTCACTGGTCTCACGCAGGCTCGAAGCCTCGGTCCTTTCCGGCCCGATGCTTTTCACCGCGCTGGGCTACGGCTTCTTCGAAGCAGACAGCAACCTCACCGCCGCGCTCGGCAATTCCATTGTCGAGTTCCTCGCCACGGCAACGCTGGCGATCATCCTGTTTCGCGATGCGGCCAATATCCGAATTTCCGGCGTCATGGCGGAGCGCGCCACCGCGCTTCTGTCTGCGCGGCTTCTGTTCATCGGCATTCCGCTCACCATCCTTGCCGGCACGCTGGCCGGCATGGCGCTGTTCCCCACGCTCGGCTTGTTCGGCGCGCTGGTTCTGGCCATCGTTCTGACCCCCACCGATGCAGCACTGGCGCAGCCCGTTTTCGGCAATGACGGATTGCCGGAAGTGGAACGCGAGGCGCTCGATGTGGAGAGCGGGCTGAATGACGGGCTGTGCCTGCCGCTGCTTCTGATCGCACTTGCTCTTGCGGCCGACACAGGCAGCGGTCAGGGCATGGCGGGGCATGCGACCTTCTTCGTCAAGCAGGTGGTGTTCGGGCCGCTGGTCGGTCTGGCGGTCGGCTATCTGGGTGCGGCCGCCAGCGAGTTTGCGCTGCTGCGACGCCTTTCCAACCCGGCAGGACGCACCCCGATCATGGTCGCGCTGGCGGGCCTTGCCTATCTCGCAGCGGAGCTGACCGGCGGCAATGGCTTCCTCGCCGCCTTCTCGGCCGGCCTTGCCTTTGGCTGGCGCCTGCCCGCGCACACGGTCGCCGGCATGAGCAATTTCGCCATGACGGAAGGATCGATCCTCACCAATCTCTCCTTCCTCCTGTTCGGTGCGGCGCTGCTGCCGCAGGCCTTCGAGACACCGCTTCTGCCCGGTCTCATCTACGCAGCCCTCAGCCTCACCGTTATCCGCATGGTTCCCGTTCTGCTGGCCATGCTGGGAACCGACACGACGCTGCGCGCGCGCCTCTTTGTCGGATGGTTCGGCCCGCGCGGGCTTGCCTCCGTGCTCTACCTCATCCTCGTCGTCGACCAGTCCGGTTTCGACGCCGCCAGCGCCATCACCGACATCGCGGTTTTCGCCATCCTTCTGTCGGTCGTGCTGCATGGCGCGAGCGCGCCCTTCGCCAAACGGGTGTTCTTCCCGAAAACCGACTGACCGCGTTCAACCCGCGCTCCGCAAGATGTGACCGGCCCGCGCCTCGCCGTAAGGCAGCACGGGGCCTATACTCCCCGCCATGCTGTCGCCGGGCTGCGGCCTGCAACCCGGCCAATCCGGGAGGTCAGAAAATGACTGGTTTTCACGTCATGGCCGGAACCGACAAGACACTCACATTGCCGGCCGTTCGAAAGATCACCACGTCGGATGTGATCGACGCGCTTGGACGCGGGCTCGACGACTTCTGGCAGAAGCCATCGCACTATGGGTTTCTCTGCCTCATCTATCCGCTGGTCGGTGTGGTTCTCATCTACTGGGCGTCGGGCGCAAATACGCTGCCGCTCCTGTTCCCGCTCGTCTCGGGCTTTGCCCTGCTTGGCCCGTTTGCGGCACTCGGCCTCTATGAGATCAGCCGGCGGCGCGAAGCCGGGCTCGATACATCCTGGCGGCATGCATTCGACGTGCGCAGATCACCGGCCATCCCGTCCATTGGGGCGGTCGGCGCGATGCTCTTTGCGATGTTCATAGCGTGGCTTCTCGTCGCGCAGGGGCTTTACACGCGCCTGCTCGGTCCCGAACCGCCGACATCGATGACGCATTTCCTCGAAACCCTGTTCACGACAGATGCGGGCTTCATGCTTCTGCTGCTTGGCAATGCCATCGGCTTCATCTCCGCCCTGGTGGTGCTGATCACCACGTCCATTGCGTTTCCGATGCTGCTTGATCGCGATTGCGGCGCCGTGGCCGCCATCATCACATCCGTGCGGGCGGCGAGCACCAATCCGGTGCCCATCGCACTCTGGGGCCTGCTCGTTGCAGGCGCACTGTTTGTGGGATCGCTGCCGCTCTTCGCAGGCCTTGCCGTGGTCATGCCGATCCTCGGCCACGCGACATGGCATCTCTATCGCAAACTGGTTGCGGAGTGAGAGACGCGCTTACGGGCAGGCGGTCTGCCCGTTGCCGCCGGACACCGTGGCGCATAGATTGGCGGCCATCTTGTTGAGCGCGCCAACCAGAACCCTGCGCTCGTCCTCGGCCATATCAAGAAGTGCTTCGTCATAGACAGACGTGCTGATCTGCCGAATGCTGTCGCAGGCTTCACGCGCTTTCTGGGTGATGTGGATCATGCGAACGCGCCGGTCCATTCTGCCCGCGCGCCGCACCACCCAGCCATTCTCGGCCATGCGGTCGACCATGCGCGAAACGCTGATCGGCTCCACTTCCAGAAACTCGGCCAGCCGCGCCTGCGGCACGCCGTCTTCTTTCATCAACCGGAACAGAAGTCCCCACTGAGCGGATGAAAGTCCGTACTCGTTGCCCTTCTCCTGAAAGCGCCGGCGCATCAATCGCGCGACGTCATGGATCAGGAGGCCGAGTTTGTGTCTGTCTGGATTGCTCATCCCGAGCATATATGGTGGGCGCGCCGTCGGTACAATAAGAGGCCTCATTTTCCGAAAAGCGCACTCTGCCGCTGCATACGCTGCAATCTGCCATCGCAATATGCTTGTCGAAAATGAGGCCGCCTGCTAGAGCCTGCGACATGACGAACACGCCACTTTCCCATATCCGCAACTTTTCCATCGTCGCGCATATCGACCATGGCAAGTCGACCCTTGCCGACCGGCTGATCCAGATGACGGGTTCGCTGGCCGATCGCGAGATGAAGGATCAGATCCTCGACTCGATGGACATCGAGCGTGAACGCGGCATCACCATCAAGGCCCAGACCGTGCGCCTCGAATATGATGCGCGAAACGGCGAGCACTATGTGCTGAACCTGATCGACACGCCCGGCCACGTGGACTTCGCCTATGAAGTCTCGCGTTCGCTTTCGGCGTGCGAGGGTTCGCTTCTCGTGGTCGACGCCAGCCAGGGCGTCGAAGCGCAGACGCTGGCCAATGTCTATCAGGCCATCGACAACGATCATGAGATCGTCACCGTTCTCAACAAAGTGGATCTGCCCGCAGCCGACACCGAGCGCGTGAAAGAGCAGATCGAAGAGGTGATCGGCCTCGACGCCTCCGACGCGATCCCGATTTCGGCGAAGACCGGCGTGGGCATCGACGATGTTCTGGAAGCCATCGTCACCCGCCTCCCCGCCCCCGAAGGCGGCGACCGGGAAGCCCCGCTCAAGGCGCTGCTGGTCGACAGCTGGTACGACGCCTATCTCGGCGTGATCGTGCTGGTGCGCGTGATCGACGGCAAGCTCAAGAAGGGCCAGACCATCCGCATGATGGGCACCGACGCCAAATATCCGGTGGACCGGGTTGGCGTGATGACCCCGAAGATGGTGATGGTGGACGAACTTGGCCCCGGCGAGATCGGCTTTATCACGGCTTCGATCAAGGAAGTGGCCGACACCCGCGTCGGTGATACGATCACCGAAGACAAGCGCCAGACCACATCGCCCCTGCCGGGCTTCAAGCCGGCGCAGCCGGTGGTGTTCTGTGGCCTGTTCCCGGTCGATGCCGCCGACTTCGAAGACCTGCGCGCCGCCATGGGCAAGCTGCGCCTCAACGACGCTTCGTTCTCGTTCGAGATGGAAACCTCTGCGGCGCTCGGCTTCGGCTTCCGCTGCGGCTTCCTCGGCCTTCTGCATCTGGAGATCATTCAGGAGCGGCTTGAGCGCGAGTTCAATCTCGACCTGATCGCCACCGCGCCTTCCGTGGTCTACCGCATGAACCTCACCTCCGGTGACCAGGTGGAGCTGCACAACCCCGCCGACATGCCGGACATTGTGCGCATCGACACGATCGAGGAGCCGTGGATCAAGGCGACGATCCTGACGCCGGACGATTATCTCGGCCCGATCCTCAAACTCTGCCAGGACCGTCGCGGCATCCAGACCGACCTCTCCTATGTCGGCAAGCGCGCCATGGTGACCTACGAGCTGCCGCTCAACGAAGTCGTGTTCGACTTCTATGACCGGCTCAAATCCATCACCAAGGGCTATGCCAGCTTCGACTACCAGATCATCGGATATCGCGAAGGCGATCTGGTGAAGATGTCGGTTCTCGTCAATGAAGAGCCGGTCGACGCGCTCTCCATGCTGGTGCACCGGCAGGCTGCCGAAAAGCGCGGCCGCGCCATGTGTGAGAAGCTCAAGGAGCTGATCCCCCGCCACATGTTCAAGATCCCGATCCAGGCCGCCATTGGCGGCAAGGTGGTCGCGCGCGAAACCATTTCGGCCATGCGCAAGGACGTGACGGCGAAGTGTTACGGCGGCGACGTGACCCGCAAGCGCAAGCTGCTCGAGAAGCAGAAAGAGGGCAAGAAGCGCATGCGCCAGTTCGGCAAGGTGGAGATTCCGCAGGAAGCCTTCATTCAGGCGCTGAAGATGAGCGACTAGATCGCCGTGCGTCCATCAGGACGCTTAAAGGACGAACCTGGGTCAGGCCAGACGGAAACGCCTGACACCGGAAAAGCAATGAGACCCGCTGGCGAAAGCCTGCGGGTCTCACGCTTGATGCCACCTGTGCGGGCTGCCCCGCCACCCGTACCCGGCGGCACCGTCCGGGTGTTGGTGATCAGAGGGTGGCGCTTCACCGCGCCTTGAGCCGGAAGCCCCCGCCATTGCATTCCACGATCTGCTTGCCGGCCATCTGGTAGGCCGAGTCCCAGGAAACCTGCACCTGCTTCGGACAGCCATTGTAGGACTTGTTGACCAGGTTCACGCTGCCCTGCGGCGTGTTGGCGGTGATCTTCACCAGCTTCAGCCCCTTGGCGCTGCTGATCGTACAGACCACATGATTGGGAATGGAGCAGTTCATGGCGGGACCGGCCATCTGCGGGGCCAGTGCAAACTGGCCGGCGACGCTTGCCGTCGGCAGACCGGTTGCGGTGATCATGGCAAGCGATGCGGCGACCATGGCGAAGCGACGTGCGTTGAACGAATAGGACATTTTGTTTCTCCAGTAGCGTTTTTCAGAAGGGGCATTCGCGCCCCGGATCGCCGTGCGTCCATACGGACGCACAAGGACGACCTAAGCTCTTGATGGAGCAACGGAATTATCCGAAAACCGGTTTCCACTTTTCGGTCCGATGCTCCAGCATTCGTCAGTCGCTGCACGCTGGAGAAAGGTTCATAAAAAAAATCAGGCTGCACCCAAGGCCACTTCGCTATCGCCGTTCAAGCTCCGGGTTCCTGTGATAGCCCGGACCGATCGTGAGCGGCTTTTCCGGAACAACCGTATCGGCAATCTGGCTCGCATAGCTGTGCTCTTCCTGCCAGAGCAGGGTGGTCTTCGTACGATCATAGACCCGGATCTCGACGCGATAGGGCTTCTTCGCTTCAACCCCGCGAACGGGCGGAGTGCGCAATGCGTAGCGATCCGTCATCGTGCTCACGCGCTCGGAAACCACCAGCGGCGCACCACCCGCCGGATCCTCGAACGTCGCTTCGATGATCGACCCGCTGGCGAGCGGGCGCACCACCTGTGCCGTGAAACCGTAGAAGATTTCGGCCTCGCGATAGTTGAACATGAACCCGCCGCCGAGGATTTTAAGGTAGGGCGCGTCGGCAGGGTCCTCACGCGTGAACCAGCCCACCGCGAACAGCACCGCACACAGCGCCAGCGCCGCGATGATGATGTTCCTGAAGGAAAAGGCTCGCATCGCCAGCCTCCGTTCTGGCCCCGATTTGCCCCGACTGGCCGATCATCCCGCGAAACAGCGCGCGTGTCGACAAGTGCGATCCGGGCCGGCGACTGCTTCCTCGCAGCACAAAAGAAAAACGGCGCGGATCTCTCCGCGCCGTTTCAAAAGCGTTCTTCTCGCAAAGCGGTCAGATGTCGAGATTGGCCACCGAAAGCGCATTGTCCTGAATGAACTCGCGGCGGGGCTCCACCTCGTCGCCCATCAGGCGCGAGAAGAGCGAATCCGCGTCGGTGGCGTCCGTCACCTTCACCTGCAGCAGCGAACGCGCATCCGGGTCGAGCGTCGTCTCCCAGAGCTGCTCGGCATTCATCTCGCCCAGCCCTTTGTAGCGCTGCATGGTGAGGCCCTTGCGCCCCGTGGCGAACACGGCGTCGAGCAACGCCATCGGCCCGCTGATGACTTCGGACTTGTCCTTGCGGCGCAGCATCGGAGACTTGGTGTAAATCTCCTGCAGGCGCTCGGTGTAGCGATCAATGGCGCGCGCATCAGCCGACGCAACAAGCGCCGAATCCAGCACCACCACTTCGCGCACGCCGCGCACGGTGCGCTCAAAAAGATATCCGCCAGCGCCCTCATTGGAGGGGTTCACCCGACCTTCCCAGCCGCGCTCGATGTCTTCGGAGATCATGTCCAGACGTTCGGCCACCTTCTGTGCGGCCTCGGCTGCCCTGCCCGGATCGGCCAGCACCGCCGCATTGAGCGCACCGGCAATGGCCGCCTGCTCGACTACGGAACGGCTGTAGCGTGTGTGCAGGCCATTGATGAGCTGGCGCACGCCGCGTGCATCGTCGATGACCTGCTTGAGGTCCTGCCCGCCACGCACTTCGCCATTGGACAGTTCGAGCGTTGCTTCCTCAAGACCGGAATTGATCAGGAACTCCTCGAACGCCGCTTCGTCCTTGATGTACTGGACGGACTTGCCACGCGTCACCTTGTAGAGCGGCGGCTGGGCGATATAGAGGTTTCCACGCTCGATCAGCTCCGGCATCTGCCGGAAGAAGAAGGTCAGGAGCAGCGTGCGAATGTGGGCGCCGTCGACGTCGGCGTCCGTCATGATGATGATCTTGTGATAGCGCAGCTTGTCGGCGTTGAACTCGTCCTTGCCGATGCCGGTGCCGAGCGCCGTGATCAGCGTGCCGATCATGTCGGACGACAGCATGCGGTCGAAGCGGGCGCGCTCCACATTGAGGATCTTGCCGCGCAGCGGCAGGATCGCCTGGTTCTTGCGCGACCGGCCGGATTTGGCCGAGCCGCCAGCGGAGTCACCCTCGACGATGAAGATTTCGGACTTCGCCGGATCGCGTTCCTGGCAATCGGCCAGCTTGCCCGGCAGCGAGGTGATGTCGAGCACGCCCTTGCGGCGCGTCAGCTCGCGCGCCTTGCGGGCTGCCTCACGCGCAGAGGCCGCTTCCACCACCTTGCCGATCAGCGTCTTGGCTTCCGTCGGATGCTCTTCGAACCATGTGCCAAGCGCCTCGTTGACGAGGCTTTCCACCACGGGGCGCACTTCCGAGGACACGAGCTTGTCCTTGGTCTGTGACGAGAACTTCGGGTCCGGCACCTTGACCGAGAGAACGGCCGTCAGGCCTTCACGGCAGTCATCGCCCGTGAGCGAGACCTTTTCCTTCTTGGTCAGGCCGGAACTGTCTGCATAGCCGGTCACCTGGCGCGTCAGCGCGCCACGGAAGCCGGCCATATGCGTGCCGCCATCGCGCTGCGGGATGTTGTTGGTGAAGCACAGCACGTTCTCGTGGTAGGAATCGTTCCACCACATCGCCACTTCCACCGTGATCCCGTCCTTCTCACCGCCAATGGCGATGGGGGCTTCGATCAGCGGCTTCTTGGCGCGGTCGAGATATTTCACGAACTCCACGATGCCGCCGTCGAACAGGAATTCCTGGCTCTTCTCGTCGGCATGACGCTTGTCCGTCAGCAGGATGCGCACACCGGAGTTCAGGAACGCGAGCTCGCGCAGGCGGTGCTCCAGCGTGTCGTAGTTGAACTCCGTCATGGTGAAGGTCTCGGGCGAAGGCATGAAGCTCACTTCCGTGCCCGTCTCACTGCCCGCATCGCCCGTAACGGCCAGCGGCGCATCGGCAACGCCATGCGAGAAGCTCATCTCGTGGATCTGGCCCTTGCGGCGGATCTTGAGCTTCAGCTTGGTGGAAAGCGCGTTCACCACGGACACGCCCACGCCGTGCAGACCGCCAGACACCTTGTAGGAGTTCTGGTCGAACTTACCGCCCGCGTGCAGCTGCGTCATAATGACCTCGGCCGCCGAGACCCCCTCTTCCGCATGCATGTCGGTGGGAATGCCGCGGCCATTGTCCGTGACGGTGACGAAGCCGTCAGCGGTGAGCGTCACGGTCACCAGCGTGGCGTGACCGGCAAGCGCCTCATCAATGGCGTTGTCGACCACCTCATAGACCATGTGATGCAGGCCGGAGCCGTCATCCGTGTCGCCGATATACATGCCGGGGCGCTTGCGAACAGCGTCCAGCCCCTTCAATACCTTGATGGATTCCGCGCCGTATTCGGCCTGTTCGCCTGGGAGAGTTTCGGGCGTGTCGCTCATCAAATTCTTTCACTCAGGAGCCCGGAGGGAACCCCCTGTAGGGCATGGGAAAAACGCGCTGCGAATCAGTCAGCGCTCACTGACCAAGATATAGGCGTTTCATGGCTTTTTTCCAAGTTTTCGGGCCATTTCGGGCTGGGGATGACGGCTTGCGCCGCGACATGTTCATCTTGTTGCCCCATCGCCCTTTGCCTTTGGCGCGAAACCGACTATGTAGCCCCTGAGAAATCGGAGACCGAGGCAAATGGCAACGATCAGCCAGAACCCTAAGCTCATCACCATTTTTGGCGGCTCAGGCTTTGTCGGCCGTCATCTGGTGCAGGCGCTCACCAAGCGCGGGCATCGTGTGCGCGTTGCCTGCCGCAACCCCAATTCGGCGATCCACCTGCAGCCGCTTGGCAATGTGGGACAGGTGCAGGCCGTGCAGGCAAACCTGCGCAACCGCGCCTCCATCGACCGGGCCGTTGAAGGGGCAGACCATGTGATCAACCTGGTCGGCATCCTCTATGAATCCGGCCGTCAGTCCTTCGACGCCGTGCAGAATTTCGGCGCGCGCGCCGTCGCGGAGGCCGCCCGTGCAGCCGGCGCGAAGCTGACGCATGGCTCCGCCATCGGCGCCGACCTGAATTCCGACTCCGACTACGCCCGCACCAAGGCGCTGGGCGAGCAGGCGGTTCTGGAGACCGTGAAGGATGCGGTGATCATTCGCCCGTCCATCGTGTTCGGTCCGGAAGACGACTTCTTCAACCGCTTCGCCAATCTGGCGCGTTTCTCGCCCTTCCTGCCGCTCATCGGCGGTGGCGAGACGAAGTTCCAGCCTGTCTATGTGGGCGACGTGGCCGAAGCCTATGCCCGCTCCGTGGACGGCGATCTGGAAGGCGGCCAGATCTATGAGCTGGGCGGCCCGGAAGTGCTTTCGTTCCGCGAATGCCTCGAAGAGATGCTGGAAGCCACCTACCGCAAACGCTGGTTCGTTTCCCTGCCCTGGTTCGTGGCGCGCATTCAGGCCCGCATTCTCGGCCTTCTGCCCAAGCCGATGCTGACGCTCGACCAGGTGAAGCTTCTGAAGTCCGACAATGTCGTTTCCGAGGAGGCGAAAGCCGCCGGCCGCACGCTCGACGGGCTCGGCATCCAGAAGCATTCGCTTGCAGCCATCCTGCCCACCTATCTGTGGCGTTATCGCCCGGCAGGCCAGTTCACCCGCAAGCAGTTCCTCTAGAGCATCGGTTATTCCGATGCTCCATCAGGGAAATGGATTGTCCTTTGTGCGCCCGAATGGGCGCACGGTGATCTAGGACCTGTTGTTGGGCGGCTGGGAGACATTTCTGCCTGACACGCTGGGAGCGCTCCCGGCGCTTCTCCTTATCATCGCCAGCTTCTTCACTTCGGCGCTGACAGCCGCTTTCGGCGTCGGCGGCGGGGTGGCCATGCTGGCGCTGCTCGGCCTCTTCATTCCGGTCGCAGCACTCATCCCCGTGCATGGAGCCGTCCAGCTCGGCTCCAACACCGGGCGCGCCTGGCGCCAGCGCGCGCATATCCGCTTTTCCATCGCCGCACCGTTCATTCTCGGCAGCCTGATCGGCGCCGCCGTCGGGGCGTATTTCGTCGTGCAGCTGCCCGACGCGCTGCTGAAGCTCGTTCTGGGCGTGTTCGTCATCGCGGTTACCTGGACAAAGATCCCCGGTGCGGCCCGCCTCGGCCATGCCGGCCTTGCCTTCGGCAGCGCCGTTCTGGCGCTCGCAACCATGTTTGTCGGCGCGACGGGACCACTCCTGTCCGCCTTCTTCGCGCAGATCATTCCCGATGATCGCAAGGCGCTGGTCGCCACCCACGCCGCCGGCATGACCGTGCAGCACGCACTGAAGGCCGTCGTGTTTGCCGTTGCGGGGTTCGCCTTCTGGCACTGGCTGCCCTTCATCGCCCTGATGATCGCCTCGGGCTATCTTGGAACCCTCTATGGCAGCCGTCTTCTGGAAAAAATGCCGGAAGAGACGTTCCGGCGCTGGTTCAGGATCGGCCTGACCTTGCTCGCACTGGACCTCATCCGACGCGGCCTGATGGGGATGGTGTAAGGGGTTATCCATTTGGCTGGCCGGGTGGCGCCCCGGTGCCTTTCTCCGGTGAGGCTTGCGCCATACACCTCCCCACCTCGTCATCCTATGGCTTGAACCTAGGATCCATGCCATTGCCGCCCCCCGGCACCGGCACAGAAAACGATGCACGATCTTCAAAGGCTGCGGGTGGTCCCAAACGTTCCGGCATGGATCCTCGGATCAAGTCCGAGGATGACGAAGGAGCGGAGGGGGGAGGAGCCGGGCGTGGATGTCGGGCTTCCCCCAACCGGACTAACGCGGCGGCGTGCCGTTCTCGGCCAGAACCTCACCGATCAGGTAGAGCGAACCGCAAATGAGAATGCGTGGCGGCGGCTCGGTGCCGTCGCGACCGGCATCAAGCGTGTCATGCAGGAGCTTCAGCGCATTGGCCACCGAGTGCACCGGCTCGGCGGAAAGCCCCGCCTCCATCGCCCGGGCAGCCAGTTCGGCATTCGGCACGCCGGCATCACTTGCCGCCACCGGAACCGTGTAGACATGGCGGGCCATGCCCTCGAAAGCGCGGAAATATGCCGTCTGATCCTTGGTGTTGATCATGCCGGCAATCAGGAAAAGCGGGCGCGGCGAGCGATCCTCTTCAGACGCGAGCGCTTCGGCAATCGCCTCACCCGCGCCGGGATTGTGACCGCCATCAATCCAGATTTCTGAGCCCTCGGGGGCCAGATCTGCCAGCGGGCCGGCCTCGAGCCGCTGCAAACGGCCAGGCCACACAACGCGTTCCATGGCCGTTTCCGCCGCACGCAGATCGACGGGGAAACCCGCTGCCTTGACCGCCGCGATGGCGGCGGCGGCGTTGGCGATCTGATGCCGTCCGGTGAGCCGGGGCAATGACATGTCAAACAGACCGTCATTGTCCTGATAGATCATGCGGCCATTCTCTTCGAAAGCGAGGAAGTCCTCGCCATAGACGGTCAGCGGACAGGTGAGCCGCTCAGCCGTATCGACGAGCACTTCGCGCGCGGCGTCGAAGGGCTGCTGTCCGACCACGACAGGACAGCCGCGTTTGATGATCCCGGCCTTCTCGGCCGCGATCAGCTCCACCCGGTCGCCCAGATAAGCCTCGTGATCAAGCGAAATCGGCATGATGAGGCTGGCCGCAGGGCGGGGAATGACATTGGTGGCGTCGAAACGCCCGCCCAGACCGACTTCGACAATGGCCACATCCGCCGGATGCTCGGAAAAGAGCACGAACATCACCGCCGTGAGGATTTCAAAGACGGTGATCGCCTCGCCGCCATTGGCCTCGGCGACCCGCGCCACGGCATCGGCCAGAACCGCGTCTTCGACAAGCCTGCCGCCGCCTTCTGCCCCGATCCGGTAACGCTCGTGCCAGTTGACCAGATGCGGCGAGGTGTGGACGTGAACCACCCGCCCCGACGCCTCCAGAACGGCGCGCGAAAAGGCCGTTGCCGAGCCCTTGCCATTGGTGCCCGCCACATGAATGACGGGCGGCATGTTGAGGTGCGGGTTGCCCAGCCGCTCGAGCAGGCGCGTGACGCGCTCGAGCGACAGGTCGAAGCCCTTGGGATGGAGCGAAAGCAGACGCTCGATTTCCCGCTCGGCAGAAAGAGTGGTCATTGCAGTCCTGTCCGAAGAAGGATGGGGTCTCGGCCGGCGACAGCCAGTCTGGCTCAGGCCTTGGGCTGCTCGGCTTCTGCCTCGGGCGCAGCGTCCGAAACGGCCTCGGCCTCTTCAACCACCACCTCTTCGACGATTTCCGGCTTGGCCTCGACCTTCTCCTTCAGGAGAATTTTCAGGAGCCGCGCAATGGTCTCACGCATTTCCAGACGCGAAACCACCATGTCGACCATGCCGTGGTCGCGCAGATATTCAGCCCGCTGGAAGCCTTCCGGCAGCTTCTCGCGGATGGTCTGCTCGATCACGCGGGGGCCGGCAAAGCCGATCAGCGCGCCCGGCTCTGCGATGTGAACATCGCCCAGCATGGCGTAGGACGCCGTCACGCCGCCGGTGGTCGGGTTGGTCAGCACGACGATGTAAGGCAGGCCCGCTTCCTTCAGCCGGTCCAGCGCAACCGTGGTGCGCGGAAGCTGCATCAGCGAAAGAATACCTTCCTGCATGCGCGCGCCACCCGAAGCAGCATAAAGCACCAGCGGAAGCTTGCGCTCCACAGCCGTCTCGAAGGCGCGGACGATCGCTTCACCGGCAGCCATGCCGAGCGAGCCGCCCATGAAGGCGAAGTCCTGAACGGTTGCCACCAGCTCCAGACCTTCCACGCGGCCAACACCGCTCAGCACGGCGTCTTCCATGCTGGTCTTGGCCTTGGCGTCGCGCAGGCGGTCGGTGTAGCGGCGCTCATCGCGGAATTTCAGCGGGTCGATCACGACCTTCGGATTTTCCAGAACCGCGTATTCGCCATCGTCAAAGAAGGACTTCAACCGCTCGCGAGCGGAAATCTTCATGTGATGACCGGAGGAGGGAATGACCCAGAGATTGTCTTCCAGATCCTTGTGGAAGACCATTTCGCCACTCTCGGGATCCTTGATCCAGAGGTTCTCCGGCATTTCCCGACGACCGAGCATCGAGTTGATCTTCGGCCTCACATAGCTGGTGATCCAGTTCATTCCATTTGCCTTCTTTTCTTCTGGATACTGAGAATGCGCCGTCTATCGGGCAACAGCAAGGCGCGCTTCCCGCACACCGTCCGCAAGCCCTTTGACGAGGGTCGCAACGGCCTCGGCGGGGTCTTCGATCCTGTTGCCATCGGCGTCGTAACACTGCGCGATGGTCGCCACGATGGCGCTGCCGACAACAACACCGTCCGCGACCTCGCCAATCGCCCGCGCCTGGCGCGCCGTCTTCACCCCGAACCCGACGCAGATCGGCAGGTCCGTGTGTTCCTTGATGCGCGAAACCGCAGCCGAAACATTGTTCGTGTCCGGCAGGGCCGAACCCGTCACACCCGTCATCGACACGTAATAGACGAAGCCCGACGTGTTCTCCAGCACCTTCGGCAGGCGCTCTTCGTCGGTCGTCGGCGTGGCAAGACGAATGAAGTTCAGCCCCGCTTTGATGGCCGGAACGCAAAGCTCCTGATCCATCTCCGGCGGCAGGTCGACGATGATCAGACCGTCAATGCCCGCTTCCTTCGCATCGGAGAGGAAGCGGTCCACACCATAGATGTAGATCGGGTTGTAATAGCCCATCATCACGATGGGTGTGTCGTCGTCGTCTTCCCGAAAATCCCGCGCCATCCGGAGCGTCCTGGAAAGCGTCTGCCCGCCTTTGAGCGCGCGCAGGCCGGCGGCCTGAATGGCCGGGCCGTCGGCCATCGGGTCGGAGAAGGGCATGCCCAGCTCGATCACGTCGCTGCCCGCCGCAGGCAGCGCCTTCATGATCGACAGCGCGGTCTCATAGTCCGGGTCGCCGCCCATGAAATAGGTCACGAGCGCAGGACGGTTCTCTTCCTTCAGCCGCGCAAAGCGGCGGTCAATGCGGGTGGTCATGTCAGTCTCTGGTCCTCGTACATCCAGCGCGGCGCCCCCACGCCGTCTTGCATTCCTTGCGGTTGCAGCGGCCTCGGCGCTCGATCACGAACGCGGCAACACCATGCAAACAGATCATCCCTCAGCGTGTTCGCGGATATCGATGGTCACGGCGAAAGCATAGAACCCATCGCGCTCGATCCGGCTTTTAGCCTCATCGGGATCGAACGCGATGCGCGGTTCGCCGTCATCGGCCACATGGGTCAGGAAAGCAAGGTTCTGGCTTTCCCGGATCCCCTGCGGGTTTTCCCTATCGTCGTCCTGGCGGATGGCCACATAGTGGTGCCGGTTTTGCTTGGAGCGATAGATTTCGAACATGTTCAGATCTCCATGCCGAGCATCTTTCCAACGGTATGCACGTCCTTGTCTCCGCGACCGGAGAAATTGACGATCATGATCTGGTCCTTGCCCATGGTCGGCGCAAGCTTGATCGCATGGGCAATCGCATGGGCCGATTCCAGCGCCGGGATGATGCCCTCAAGACGCGTCGTCATCTGGAACGCCTCGATCGCCTCATCGTCCAGAATGGGCGAATAGATCACACGACCTGAATCCTTCAGCCAGCTGTGCTCCGGCCCGACGCCGGGATAGTCCAGCCCCGCAGACACCGAATGCCCGTCGAGGATCTGCCCGTCATCGTTCTGCAACAGATAGGTGCGGTTGCCATGCAGCACGCCCGGACGGCCAGCCGTCATGGAAGCGCAGTGCTCGTCGCCCTCCAGCCCGTGTCCGCCGGCCTCCACGCCGTGGATCTCCACCTGACGGTCATCGAGGAAGGGATGGAACAGGCCGATGGCGTTCGAACCGCCGCCCACCGCCGCCACGATGGCGTCGGGCAGCCGGCCCTCCAGCTCCTGGATCTGTTCGCGCGCTTCCGTGCCGATCACCGACTGAAGATCGCGCACCAGCTCGGGATAGGGATGCGGGCCTGCGGCCGTGCCGATCAGGTAATAGGTGTCCTCGACATTGGTCACCCAGTCGCGCAGCGCCTCGTTCATGGCGTCTTTCAGCGTGCCATGCCCTGAAGAGACCGGCTTCACCTCGGCGCCCAGAAGATGCATGCGGAAGACATTCGGCTTCTGCCGCTCCACATCGGTCGCGCCCATATAGACCACGCAGGGCAGGCCGAAGCGGGCCGACACGGTGGCCGAGGCCACGCCATGCTGACCGGCCCCGGTCTCGGCGATGATGCGGGTCTTGCCCATGCGCTTGGCGAGCAGGATCTGGCCGAGGCAATTGTTGATCTTGTGCGAACCGGTGTGGTTCAAATCCTCGCGCTTGAAGTAGATCTTCGCGCCGCCCAGATGCTCGGTCAGGCGTTCTGCGAAATAGAGCGGCGAGGGACGGCCCGTATAGTGACGCCCGAGATATTCGAGTTCGGCCCGAAACGCCGGATCGTCCTTGGCCTCGTTCCAGTGTTTTTCCAGATCGAGGATCAGCGGCATCAGCGTTTCGGCAACGAACCGGCCGCCGAAAATGCCGAACATGCCGTCATCATCCGGGCCAATCCGGAAGGAATTGGGTTCTGCCGGTTTGTTCAAGGTGTTCTCCTCATGCCAGAACCGCATCGCCTTCACGCGCCGCCCGGACGGCGCGGAAGAAATTGCGTATCAGATCCGGATCTTTCTCACCGGGCGCACGTTCCACGCCTGACGAAATGTCAATTGCGCGGGGCGACGCGGCATTCAGCGCCGCGCCGATATTGGCCGCGTTCAGCCCACCGGAAAGCATGTAATCCACGCCATCGTCAAGGGCCGCAAGCAGCTCCCAGTCGAAGGATACACCATTGCCGCCGGGAAGGTCAGATCCCTTCGGCGGCTTGGCGTCGAACAGGAAACGGTCGGCGATGCCACGATAGGGCGCGATCTTCTCGAGATCTGCTGCCTCGCGGATCGCAAAAGCCTTCATCACCGGCAGCCCGTACCGTGCCTTCACCTCGGCCACGCGCTCCGGGCTCTCGGCCCCGTGGAGCTGCAGGATATCGGGCTTTGCCGCCGCGACAATGGCGTCGAGCGCCGCGTCATCGGCGTTGACCGTGACGGCCACCACATCCGCGCGACCGCGCGCAGCCTCACGCAGGCGTCCGGCCTGATCCGGCTCCACATGGCGCGGGCTCTTTTCAAAGAAGATGAAGCCGATATGGCTCGCTCCGCCGTCCAGCGCGGCAGCCAGCGCTTCCTCGGTCTTCAGACCGCAGATCTTTACGTCGAGTGTCATGTCAGGGAAGTCGCACGAAAAGGCGGCGGAGTCGAGGCACAACGCGATTGAGCCAGCGGGCTGGAGGCGAGGATATGCGGGGCGTCAGGCGGCCAACCGGGGGGAGGTGGCGGCGCCGAGCGCCCTCGCCCTCGCCCTTCGACAGGCTCAGGATGAGGGCTGTTGAGATGCCGGCATTGCGTGGGCGCTGTGCGAGGGCATCGCGTGTTCGCCTGTCAACTACCCGTCCCACGAGGATGTCACAGGCTGTGAACACACAGTAGCCCTCATCCTGAGCTTCTTGAGCTTGCCGAAAGGCGAAGGGCGAGGGCGCCAGGCACCGCCATCTCAACAGCACAGCGAACCTCCTGCTCCAGAAAGCGCACAGCCCAACACAACCGTCACTCGAAGCCGATGGCCTGCAATGCGGTTCCGTTGCGCTTGAGCCAGTCCTTGCAGCGATCCGTTTCCGGCGACAGCTCCTTGCAGAGCTTCCAGAAGCGGGGACCGTGGTTCATTTCGCGCAGATGCGCGACCTCGTGCGCGACCAGATAGTCGATCACCAGCGGCGGGGCCATCATGATGCGCCAGGAGAAGGAGAGAACGCCGTCGGAGGTGCAGGAACCCCAGCGGCTTTTGGTGTCGCGGAAGCGGATCGCGCGGGCGCGCTTGTCGATCGTGGCCGTATGCCGGGCGACCAGTGCCTCGATATCGCGCTTTGCCTCGCGCTTCAGGAAATCGGCGACACGGCGGGGCAGGTGCTCCGGGTCGCCATAGACGACCAGCACCGGCGCGCCATCACGCGTGGCGACATGTGCGGCCCCGCGACGGCCGGTCTCATGCACGATCAGATGCGGCTCACCACGCACCGGGATCTTGATGCCCGCGCGCACCACAGGGCGCTCGGGCAGCTTTTTCAGCTTTTCCTCGAGCCAGCCCGTGTGGCGGTCCAGAAACGCCTCCACCTCACGCGACCGGGAGAGCCCCGGCGGCACGGTGATGCGAAGACCTCTCCCGCCCGGCTCAATGCGCAGGGTCAGGCGCTTGGCGCGCGCATTCTCCACGATGCGCAAAGGCAGCTCGCGCCCGGCCACCCGGTGCGTGCGTTCGGTCGGCGGTGCGGCGACCTTAAGCCCGATCATTTTGTTGAGAAATCCAAGCGCCATGGTGAAAGTTTAAGCGATTCGTGAGCGAAAATGCGCAAAGAAAACGGCACCTCAAAGAGATGCCGTTCCAGTCATATGCCTGCCGTTTTGGAAAATCAGTCCTCGTCGGTCACGTCCGGCACGGACTTGCCACGGCCTGATTTGCGGCCCTTGTTGCGCTCGTTCATGAAATGATCGAACTCGTCCTGATCCTTGGCGCGGCGCAGTTCGCGCATGTATTCGTCGAACTCGTCACGCGCCTCGTCGAGCTTGCGGCGCTCTTCGGCGAGCCGGTCGAGTTCCTTGTTGCGCCAGTCGTCAAAGGCAACGTTGCCGGTAAACGACTGGCTCCGCGAGGCGCGGCGGCAGCCGGCGAAGACTTCATCAGTCTTGCGGTTGACGTCCTTCTTGAACTCCCCGAGGCGATCACCCCACAGAATGTAAGCGAGCATGGCGAGGCCGAGCGGCCAGAAAACCATGAAACCCACCACCATCAGAGCAATCGTCGCTGGCGTCCAGGCAGGACGGATAAGTGCAGAATTTGTCATGATCACCCGTTCCTTTCCTTGAGCATGCAACCCCCGGGAAGTTGCATGAATTCGAGATGGGGGCTGTTTTTCAGGTTTCAAGGAAATGGTAAACGAGAAACAGGCAAGCCTCTGTTTTTCCTATATTTATTTCCACACTCACCGGCCATTTTCAACAATTGGCCTAAACCGGACGCTCGATCAAACCTTCCAGCGACCGCAAGATCAACGCGATATCCCGGGGTCTGGAAAGCCGGTGATCGCCATCGCCGATCAGCGAGATGGTGACATCGTCTGCCGGCAGATGCTCGGCCAGCCGCATGGCATGGGCGAAAGGCACATCGGGATCTGCCTTGCCCTGCAGGATATGCACCGGGCAATGGGTGTCGATGACGCCGTCGAGCACCAGGTTCTTCCTGCCGTCCTCGAAAAGCGCACGCGTGTAAACATAGGGCTCGTCGGAATATTCGGACGGCTCTTCCATATAGCCCTTCTCTTCCAGATCCCGCCGGTTGGCGTCCGAAAGCTTCGGCTCGACCAGCACGCTGGTGAAATCGGGCGCGGGCGCAAGAAGAAGAAGGCCGGCCAGCCGGTCGCCCTCGCCCGCCCTGTTGAGTTCCTGCGCCATGCGCAGTGCGATCCATGCGCCCATGGACGAGCCGACGAGGATCTGCGGGCCTTCGGTCATGGCGCGAAACACACCGAGGCTCTGCTCGAGCCAAAGGGATATGGTGCCATCGCGGAAGGCGCCGCCGGACTCGCCATGGCCCGAGTAATCATGCCGCAGGAAGGCGTGTCCCGCCTCGCCGGCCCACGCATCAAGCGCCTCGGCCTTGGTGCCCAGCATGTCGGACTTGTAGCCGCCCAGCCAGACAACGCCCGGCGCTCTGCCGGTCCGGTGGCGATAAGCGATGTCCGTATCGCCGATCTTCAGGAAGCTGGGGGTGGCGTCCGTCATGGTTTGGCTCCTTATTTACCCGGATAAATTCTTTCAACCGCACCGTTTCCGGCATAATCAAAAGGTGCGACGTGATTCTTTTGACCTTATATGCTATTGACACTTCGCCTGCCGAGACGACATACGCCTCGGCTAAACAGTGCCGAAACCCAGTGATTTAACAATTCGAGGAGATCACGACCATTCGCAGACCATTCAAAGCGCCGCCTCAGAAAGTAGAAGGCCCGCGCGCAAACCGCGACATCCGGGTTCCCCAGATTCAGCTCATCGACGACGAAGGCAACAACCGCGGCGTGCTCGCCACGGAAGATGCCCTGCGTCTTGCAGAAGAGGCCGGACTTGACCTGGTTGAGGTGGCAGCGAACGCCAAGCCGCCCGTGTGCAAGATCACCGATCTCGGCAGGATGAAATATCAGACTCAGAAGAAGGCTGCCGAGGCGCGCAAGAAGCAGAAGACCATCGAGATCAAAGAGATCAAGATGCGTCCGAACATCGACTCTCATGATTATGAGGTGAAGATGAAGGCTGTGCGCCGTTTCTTCGAGGCTGGCGACAAGGTCAAGCTGACGCTCCGTTTCCGTGGCCGCGAAATGGCCCATATGGAACTCGGCATGAAGCTCCTCAACCGCGTCAAGGAAGAGGTCGAGCCGATTGCCAAGGTGGAAGCCGAGCCCAAGCTCGAAGGCCGCCAGATGATGATGGTTCTGGCGCCCCGCACCACGTAACAGGCCTGCGCCCGCAAGGGCCGGGGCCGTTCGACGCGATAAAGCCGGAACTTTGTCCGGCTCTTCCCCCACAAAATGCCACATTCCCTCCCTAGCAAAACCATAAACATGGTTTGCTAGGGGGTTTTCGCGTGTCCATTCACCAGATTGCGCTTGGACAGTTCCAGCGCCTGCGCATCGCCAGTTTCTGGCTGATTGCCTCTCTGCTGTGCGGCTTCGTTCTCTTTTTCCATTCCGGCTGGGCGCATTACCAGCCACTCGGCATTGATGTTGAGGAGATCATCGAGATCGCCGGCCTCGGCCTGATCGGCATCGCCATCGTGGGCAGGCTCTGGTGCACGCTCTATATCGGCGGGCGCAAGGCGGCGGAGCTGGTGCAGGACGACCCCTACTCGATCACACGCAATCCGCTCTATGTCTTTTCCACCATCGGCGCGATGGGTGTGGGCGCGCAGACCGGCAGCATCATCGCGGCGCTGATCTGCGGCGCTCTGGCCGCTTTCATTCTCAGCATCACCGCGCGTCGCGAAGAACACCACCTGCGCGACACCTTCGGCGACGCCTATGACGCCTACGCGGCGCGCGTGCCTTCATTCCTCCCGAACCCAAAGCTCTTTCACGATCCCAAGACGCTGACCATCCTGCCGGAGCGGCTTTACGGAACGCTGCGGGACGGCCTGATCTTCTTTCTCGCCATGCCGGCCTTCGAACTGGTCGAATATGTCCAGGATCTCGGGCTGCTGCCCACTCTGTTCCGTCTCTACTGATCCGGCCCCGCAACCCCGCCCCGCAACGCGGCCAAATCAGGAGTTGCGCAATCTTTCGCCCCCCGCTATAAGGCCGCGTTCCTGGACCGGCCGGCAGGGCATGCCGTGGCGGTCCTTAATGCTGAAAAGCACACGCAGGGAACCGAGCAGACGAAATGCGGCTCAGGCCGCCGCTGGATTTCCGGCGCTCCTTGCGGAGCCGTTTGCACCGACACACCGGCGTGAGCCAAGAACGGAGAAGCAAAATGCCCAAGATGAAGACGAAGTCTTCTGTCAAGAAGCGGTTCAAGGTAACCGCCACCGGCAAGGTGAAAGTCGCAGCTGCTGGCAAGCGCCACGGCATGATCAAGCGTTCCAACAAGTTCATCCGCGATGCCCGCGGCACGATGGTTCTTTCCGATCCCGATACGAAGATCGTGAAGAAGTTCATGCCCTACGGCCTGTAATCGCAGGAACCCGGAACACATTTAAGGAGATCATGTCATGGCACGCGTAAAGAGGGGCGTTACCGCCCACGCCAAGCACAAGAAGGTCATGAAAGCCGCCAAGGGTTTCTACGGCCGTCGCAAGAACACCATTCGCATCGCCAAGCAGGCGGTCGAAAAGTCGATGCAGTACGCCTACCGCGATCGCAAGGCTCGCAAGCGCAATTTCCGCGCTCTGTGGATCCAGCGCATCAACGCCGGCGCACGCGAACACGGCCTGACCTATGGCCGCTTCATCGACGGCCTCAACAAGGCCGGCATCGAGATCGATCGCAAGGTGCTGGCCGACATGGCCGTGCATGAGCCGCAGGCATTCGCCGCTCTGGTGAAGAAGTCCAAGGAAGCGCTCGTGTACCTCAAGGACACCACCCCGAATGCTTTTGAAAGCGCTGTCGCCTAAGGCCAGCGCTTCCCGAAGCAATCAGGTTTAGTTCGGGAAACCCGCGCTGGCAGGGCTGGCGCGGGTTTTTCTTTGTGATGAAGACCATGAACGACGAGACGAGACACGAGCAGGACGTTCTTTCGCCGGAAGCGACGGCGACACTGCTGCGCATGCTCATCACCGGTGAGCGCGAGCGCGTCTCCTCGGCCGTGCTCGACGGACAGACCGTCTGGATCAAGCGTTACGATGTGGAGCGGGTGCCGGTGGCCAAATGGCTGCACACGGCGCTGACGCCGCTGATGCCCTCCGCCTTCCTGCGCGCGTCACCTAAAACGAACAGGGCAAGCGCCATCGACCGTGAAGCGCGCAAGCTCGAAGCCTTCCGCGCCGCAGGGCTGCCAACGGCGAAACTGCTCTTCCGCAACGACAGGGTGCTCGTTCTGTCGAATGTGGCTCCCATCGCCCAGAACGAGCTGGCCATGCTGGCGCAGCACGGCGAAGACGCCGCCCATGACAGGCTCCTCGTTGACGCGGCGCGGGCCCTGCACGACGCGCACAGGCGCGGATTGTGTCACGGCCGTCCTCACCCGCGCGACATGTTCATCACCAGCGATGAACGCTGGGGCTTCGTCGACTTCGAGGAAGAACCGGAAGCCTCCATGCCGCTTGCCACGGCGCAGGCGCGTGACGTCTGGCTTCTGTTTCTGCAGATCTGCATGCAGGCGAAGCAGCCCGAAACGCCGCAGGCGGCGTTCGACGCCTATTTCGCCACCCCGCCTTCCGGAGTGCGCGACGCACTGCGGCGGATCGTCCGATTTCTCTCGCCGCTCATCCCCTTTCTCGGCGCAATCGAGCACAGGGGGCTTGGCAGCGACGGCAAGCGCGTGTTGAAAGCGACACGGTTTCTCAAAACGGCTCTCGGCAACGCGGCGGCCAGCCCCGCCGAAATGAGCCAGCACGACATCAAACCCAAAAAGGGCTACGAGGCATGAGCGAACTCGAAGAACTGGAAAAGACCATCGCCGGGCAGATCGCCACGGCCGCCGACGAGCAGGAGATCGAGGCGGTGCGCGTTGCGACGCTCGGCAAAAAGGGCTCGGTCTCGCAGATGCTGAAGACGCTCGGCTCCATGTCGCCGGAAGAGCGGCAGGTGATGGGCCCGGCGATCAACGGTCTCAAGACGCGCGTCACCGAAGCGCTGACCACAAGGCGCACCGAGCTGCGCGAAGCTGCCATCGACGCCCGGCTGGAGCGTGAGAAGGTCGATGTGACCCTGCCCGTGCGCCGCCCGCCGGCCGAGCGCGGCCGCATCCACCCGATCAGCCAGGTGATCGACGAGATCACGGCCATCTTCGCCGATATGGGCTTCGCCATCGCCGAAGGTCCGGACATCGAGACCGACTATTACAACTTCACGGCGCTTAACTTCCCCGAAGGCCATCCGGCCCGCGAGATGCACGACACCTTCTTCTTCCCGCCGGATGAGAAGGGTGAGCGCAAGCTCCTGCGCACGCACACCTCGCCGGTTCAGATCCACACGATGGAAGCCCAGGAACCGCCGATCCGCATCGTCATTCCGGGCAAGACCTACCGTCAGGATTCGGATGCCACGCATTCGCCCATGTTCCACCAGCTCGAAGGGCTGGTGATCGACAAGACGGCCAATGTCGCCAACATGAAGTGGGTTCTGCAGGAATTCTGCAAATCCTTCTTCGAGGTGCCGCAGCTGAACATGCGCTTCCGCCCGTCCTTCTTCCCCTTCACCGAGCCAAGCCTGGAAGTGGACATCCAGTGCGACCGCTCGCAGCCGGGCGAAGTGCGCTTCGGCGAGGGCAATGACTGGATGGAGATCCTCGGCTGCGGAATGGTGCACCCCAATGTGCTGCGCGCCTGCGGTCTCGATCCGGACGAGTATCAGGGCTTTGCCTGGGGCATGGGCATCGACCGTATCGCCACGCTGAAATACGGCATGCCTGACCTGCGCGATTACTTCGACGCGGATGTGCGCTGGCTGGAGCATTACGGCTTCCGCCCGCTCGACCTGCCGACGCTTTTCGGCGGATTGAGCGCCTGATGACTTTGTCTCAAGGCCATGGCGAGACGATCCGTTTCGCGTTCGGCGACAGCCCGGCGCTGGCAGATGAACTGCTGGAGCTGGTGCTTGCCGGACGCAAGACGGCGACCTGCGGGGCCTTGAGCGACTTCGAGGCCGGCGGCGAGCCAATGCCGCAGGTTGGGCGGCAGGATATCGTCCTTGACGGCAAGGGACGCCCTGCTGCCGTAATCGAGACGGTAGAGGTCACCATTCGCGCCTTTAGCGAAGTGGACGAAGATTTTGCACGCGCCGAAGGCGAGGGAGACCTCTCGCTGACATGCTGGCGTGAGGGACATGAGGCCTATTTCCAGAGAAATGGCGGCTTCAGCCCCGATATGAAACTGGTTTGCGAGCGGTTCCGGCTGGTGAAAATCCTGGAACGGCAAGACCCGAAGGAATGATGCCATGAAATTCACGCTCTCCTGGCTCAAGGAGCACCTTGAGACCGACGCCACGCTCGACGAGATCGTCGAGAAGCTCACCATGATCGGCCTTGAGGTCGAAGAGGTGGACGACAAGGCGTCGCTGAAGCCGTTCGTGATCGCGAAAATTCTGACAGCCGAGCAGCATCCCGATGCCGACCGGCTGCGGGTTCTTTCCGTCGACACGGGCGACGGCAAGCCGGTTCAGGTGGTCTGCGGCGCGCCCAATGCGCGTGCGGGCCTTGTCGGCGCGTTCGCGGCGCCCGGCGCTTATGTGCCCGGCATCGACGTGACGCTCTCCGTCGGCAAGATCCGCGGCGTGGAAAGCCACGGCATGATGTGCTCGGAACGCGAGCTGCAGATGTCGGACGAGCACAACGGCATCATCGACCTGCCCGAAGACGCCCCCGTCGGCACTTCATTCGCAAGCTGGGCGAACCTTGACGACCCGGTGATCGAGATCGGTCTGACGCCGAACCGTCCCGACTGCACCGGCGTGCATGGCATTGCCCGCGATCTGGCGGCTGCCGGCCTTGGCACGCTCAGGGATGCGCCCATTACGCCGGTTGCCGGCAAGGGCGCGTGCCCTGTCGAGCTGACCATCGAAGCACCGGAGCTTTGCCCCGGCTTCGCGCTGCGTCTCGTGCGCGGTGTGAAGAACGGCCCCTCGCCCAAATGGATGCAGCAGCGTCTGACGGCGATTGGCCTGCGCCCGATCAACGCGCTGGTCGACATCACCAACTACGTGACCTTCGATCTTGGCCGCCCGCTCCACGTCTTCGACGCCGCCAAGGTGAGGGGCGACCTCACCGTGCGCCGGGCCAAAGAAGGCGAGACGGTTCTGGCGCTTGACGAGCGCACGTACAAACTCACCCCGGAGATGTGCGTCATCGCCGATGGCAATGGCGTCGAGTCGATTGCCGGCATCATGGGCGGCGAGCACTCGGGCTGCGATGAGAACACCACGGACGTGCTGATCGAATCCGCCCTCTGGGACGCGATGAACATCGCCCGCACCGGCCGCGATCTCGGCATCATCACCGATGCGCGCTACCGCTTCGAGCGCGGCGCGGACCCGGAGATGATGGAGCCCGGTCTTGAAGTCGCCACCCGGCTCGTTCTGGACCTGTGCGGCGGCGAGCCGAGCGAAAGCCGCGTGGTCGGCTATCAGGGCTACGAGCCGCGCAGCATCACCTTCCCGGTGAGCGAGGTGAAGCGCCTGACCGGTCTCGATGTGTCGACCGCCGAGAGCAAGGACATTCTCCAGCGTCTCGGCTTCGCCTCCACGGGCGAGGGCGACGTGCTTGAGGTTTCCGTGCCGTCCTGGCGGCCGGACATCGACGGCAAGGCCGATCTGGTGGAAGAGGTGATGCGCATTCACGGCGTGAACGAGATCGCGCCCGAGCCCCTCTCCTCCCACGGCGCGGTCAACAGCCAGATCCTCACCGTCCTGCAGAACCGCACCCGCAATGCGCGGCGCGCTCTTGCCGTGCGCGGCATGATGGAAGCCGTGACCTGGACCTTCATCGATGAAGCGCAGGCGAAGCTCTTCGGTGGTGGCGATGCATCGCTCAAGCTCTCCAACCCGATTGCCGCAGCCATGTCGGACATGCGCCCCTCGCTGCTGCCGGGCCTGATCGCAGCCGCCCAGCGCAATGCAGCGCGCGGCTTTGCCGATGTGGCTCTGTTCGAGGTGTCGAGCACCTATGAGAATGACAGCTATGCCGGCCAGCGCCGGGTTGCCGGCGGCATCCGCCGCGGCACGGCAAAGATGGACGGCTCCGGGCGTCACTGGTCAGGCAACAGCGAAGCGGTCGGCGTGTTCGACGCCAAGGCCGATGCGCTGGCCGCTCTCGAGGCAGCGGGTGCGCCTGTCGACAAGCTGCAGATCGTGGCCGGTGGTCCGGACTGGTATCACCCGGGCCGCTCCGGCACGATCCGTCTTGGACCCAAGATCGTGCTCGCCACGTTCGGTGAGATTCACCCGCGCACGCTGGAGGCGCTGGACGCCGAAGGACCGATCTGCGGTTTCGAGGTGTTCATCGACACGATCCCCGAGCCCAAGGCGAAGGCAACGCGCACCAAGCCGCGCCTGGAGCTTTCGCCCTTCCAGCTCGTGCGCCGCGATTTCGCCTTTGTGGTCGACAAATCGGTCGAGGCGGCAACCATCGAGCGGGCAGCTGCGGCAGCCGACAAGAAGCTCGTGACCGCCGTGCGCGTGTTCGACATCTTCGAGGGCGCATCGCTCGGCGAAGACAAGAAGTCGGTCGCCATCGAAGTCTCGATCCAGCCGCGTGAAAAGACGCTGACGGACGAGGAACTCGAAGCCATCGCCGGCCGCATCGTGGCCAATGTCGGCAAGCAGACCGGCGGCACGCTGCGCGGTTAGATCACATATCAGCGGCGCCCTTTGGGGAGCCGCTTGGCTTCGCGGACGAGTGCAGAAATGTGCTCGTCCGCTTTCTTATGGCGTTCAATTTTGAGCTGTTCGGAATACCGTGTGTATTCGCTGCGCGCATGTTCTTTTGCAGCCTCCGCGCTAACGCTGCCACCTGAACGCAGAACGGTTCGTCCAAGTCCGACCAGCTGCGCCTCCAAAAGACGGGTCGCATCGTCCATCACCACCAGACGGCCAAGATCCGCCTGATCTTCGAATATGTCGAGGAGGATCGTGGTCAGGCGATTGAGTTCGCGGAGCTCCGCTTCGGCCAGATAGTTCTTGGAAACAGTCACATCCCGTTTTCGGATTGCGTCGCCGGGCCAGCTTTGCAAGCCCATATTCTCGAACTGGTGGTTGGCGCGCGCCTGCACCAGTTCTGATGGCGTCTGCGAAACGACGGCATAAATCAGCTTTGCCTGCGTCTGCTGAAAGAAGCTCTGCGCGCTTGCTGAACGCCCGTCATAGTCCTGGCACAGGGCGCAGATTCGCTGCAGTTCCCGATAAACATTCGCTTCATCGGAACGAATGTCCCGGATGATCTCCCGCAGTTCCGCAATGCGATCCCGGTTGCTTTCCTGCTTCAGGCGCACGGCATCCACAACGAAGCCCTTGCGCGCGAACTGAACCAGAATCCCGGTGGCCCAGCGGCGGAACAGGGTGGCCTGCGCGGACGAGACCCGGTAGCCAACAGAGATGATCATATCGAGGCTGTAGAGTACGGCTGGACGTCCTCGAGTTGTTTGCATTTTTTGCAAAGAACTCTCTTCGTCCAACTCTCCTTCGGCAATCACATTCGTTACATGCCGGGATATGACGGAGACGTCACGTCCGAAAAGCCGGGCGATCTGCTCCTGCGTCATCCAGAGCGTTTCAGCTTCATAACGGATATCGAGCCGCAGCCCCTTTTCACCGTCGTAGATCAGAAAGCGATCTCCGGTTTCTCCATCTTCCACCAGGTGAACCGGCTCATCTGCAGGCATGGGTGTCTCCAAGACTGTTTGCGGAACATTAGCAGAACAAAAAGAGTCGGAAAACCTTATCGGTTTTCTTTCCCCGAACTATGTGATTGCCTGCGCCAAATTCAGGAGGAGAATCCATGTTCCGTTGGGGCGTTCTTTCGACGGCCAAGATCGGTCGCGAGCAGGTTATTCCGCAGATCCAGGATGCCGAAAACGGCGTGGTGACGGCGATTGCCAGCCGCGATGAGGCCAAAGCGCAGGCGCTGGCTGCGCGCTTCGGCGTTCCGCACACCTTCTCGTCCTACGACGCGCTTCTCGCCTCGCCGGATGTGGACGGCGTCTACATCCCGCTGCCGACCTCCGATCATGTGGACTGGGCCATCAGGGCGGCCGACGCCGGCAAGCACGTGCTGGTCGAGAAGCCGCTGGCGCTCGATGCAAAGGACATTGCCCGCGTCATCGAGGCGCGCGACCGGAACAATGTCGTCGTCTCGGAAGCTTTCATGGTCACCTACCACCCGCAATGGCACAAGGTGCGTGACCTGATCGCCGAAGGCGCCATCGGCCGGCTGCGGCATGTGCAGGGCGTGTTCTGCTATCACAATGTCGACCCCGACAACATGCGCAACAAGCCGGAGCTTGGCGGTGGCGGCCTGCCCGACATTGGCGTCTACCCCACGGTCACCACCCGCTTTGCAACCGGCAGCGAGCCGCAGCGCGTGCAGGCGATGGTGGAGCGCGACCCGAATTTCGGCACCGACATCTACGCCAGCGCCAAGGCCGATTTCGGCAACTTCGAACTGACCTTCTACGTCTCGACGCAGATGGCGCTCAGACAGTCGATGGTGTTCCATGGCGACAAGGGGTTCATCGAGGTCAACGCCCCCTTCAACACCCCGGACTATGGCGATACCCGCGTTACCGTGTTCAGCGCCGATCACAACAGCGCCAGCGTCCACCGTTTTCCCCGCGCCCGGCAGTACCGTCTGCAGGCGGAAGCCATCGCGCGGGCGGCGCGGGGCGAAGAGGCGGCGATCTTCACGCTCGAGGATTCGGTGAAGAACCAGAAACTCATAGACGCCATCTATCGCGCCGCCACCCATGATGGCTGGGAGACAGTCTAGCAGAAGCCGCTGCCGCAGGGTGCGGCGGCACTTTCAGACTCCGTCGGCGGACCGGGGCGACAGGAAGATGTGTCGCCCGATCTGGCCATGCCTGTGCATCTGTTTAGCCCATTTGGGGCTGACATAATTGGCATAGTAATGCGTGGCGTCGACGGCCAGATAGTTGGTTTTGTCGACCAGCGTGTAATTGTTGCATTCGGGTGCGCAGGAGTATCGGGCCTTGGCGATCCTGAATGCGAGCTGCCAGGCTTCGGCATCTTTCGGCACCAGTGAAATGCCTGTGCAGGCGAATGAAAACTGGCAGCGATTGCGCCAGCGCGCATTTTGAAAGACCACGCCACAAATGCTGGGCGGATATGCAGGCGACCTGCTTCTGTTGAAGATCACCATCGCGACGGCCTTCTGCCCGCTCACCGTTTCTCCCCGCGCCTCGTAATAGATGGCGGTGGCCAGACAGGTGCGCTCCGCAAGGCGATTGATTGCCACAAGGGCGTCCTCCACGGCGGCGGGCTTCTGCGCCGCCCTGAGCGCCATGGCGACCGGCAGCCTGATCGGTGCTCTCTTCGCGCCAGCCTTCTTTTCTTCGTTCTCCCAGATACAGCCTGCCTGGAGCAGGAACGACACAACGAGCCCCCAGAACACGAATCTTCGGACCATTATTTTCCCGGATGTCAGTTTGATCGGCGGTTATCGCCTGAGCCAAATCCCCCCTCGGCGACCCGCTCTCACATCAGCGGCAGCCGATCAAATTGACTTTTCCTCAAAGTCCGAAGCGTTCCGTTTCATCATCAACGCCGCGCGGGGCAAGCGTCAGAGCGCCGGTCGCGGCCTCCGAACCCCGCTTTCGAAGCCAAATCGGGGCAAATCCCGCCTTGCGCTTGAAAAATCCCATTCTTATATACGCCACGAAGCCGTTTGGCGCGTTTCGTCCTGAGGCGCTGCTGCGGCAATTTCGTATGAACAGGGGCTGTCATCTGGAACGCCGGAATGGGTCCTGACAGTCTGCTTTGCGGAGAGAAGATATGGCAAAAGTAATCGGTATCGACCTCGGAACGACCAATTCCTGCGTCGCCGTCATGGATGGCAAGGACGCGAAGGTTATTGAGAACGCGGAAGGTGCACGCACCACCCCGTCCATCGTGGCATTCACGGATTCGGGCGAGCGTCTCGTCGGCCAGCCGGCCAAGCGTCAGGCTGTCACCAACCCGGAAAACACCCTTTTCGCGATCAAGCGCCTGATCGGCCGTCGCTTCTCCGACCCCACGGTCGAGAAGGACAAGAAGCTGGTCCCCTACAAGATCGTCAAGGCTGACAATGGCGATGCATGGGTTGAGGCCCATGGCGAAACCTATTCGCCTTCGCAGATCTCGGCGATGACCCTTCAGAAGATGAAGGAAACGGCTGAGTCCTATCTCGGCGAGAAGGTCGAGCAGGCCGTCATCACCGTGCCCGCATACTTCAACGACGCCCAGCGTCAGGCCACCAAGGACGCCGGCAAGATCGCCGGTCTTGAAGTCCTGCGCATCATCAACGAGCCGACTGCAGCAGCGCTTGCCTATGGTCTCGACAAGAAAGACGGCAAGACCATCGCCGTTTACGACCTTGGCGGCGGCACGTTCGACGTTTCGATCCTCGAGATCGGCGACGGCGTGTTCGAGGTGAAGTCTACCAATGGCGACACCTTCCTCGGCGGTGAAGACTTCGACATGCGTCTGGTCGAGTACCTGGCGGCTGAGTTCAAGAAAGAGCAGGGCATCGACCTGCAGCAGGACAAGCTTGCCCTGCAGCGCCTGAAGGAAGCTGCCGAGAAGGCCAAGATCGAGCTGTCGTCCGCTTCGCAGACCGAAATCAACCTGCCCTTCATCACGGCCGACCAGTCGGGTCCGAAGCACCTGACCATGAAGCTGACCCGCGCCAAGTTCGAGAGCCTCGTCGAGGATCTCGTGAAGCGCACGGTCGAGCCCTGTAAGGCCGCTCTGAAGGATGCCGGCCTCAACGCTGGCGAGATCGACGAAGTGGTTCTGGTCGGCGGCATGACCCGCATGCCGAAGGTTCAGGAGACCGTGAAGGCCTTCTTCGGCAAGGACCCGCACAAGGGTGTGAACCCGGACGAAGTGGTCGCCATGGGCGCCGCCATTCAGGCCGGTGTTCTGCAGGGTGACGTGAAGGACGTCCTGCTGCTCGACGTGACCCCGCTTTCGCTGGGCATCGAGACGCTCGGTGGCGTGTTCACGCGCCTGATCGACCGCAACACGACGATCCCGACCAAGAAGAGCCAGGTCTTCTCGACCGCCGAGGACAATCAGAATGCCGTGACCATCAACGTGTTCCAGGGTGAACGCGAAATGGCTGCGGACAACAAGAGCCTTGGCCGCTTCGACCTGACCGGTCTTCCGCCCGCACCGCGCGGCGTGCCGCAGATCGAGGTCACGTTCGACATCGACGCCAACGGCATCGTGAACGTGTCCGCGAAGGACAAGGGCACCGGCAAGGAGCAGGCGATCCGCATTCAGGCTTCCGGCGGTCTCAGCGACGATGAGATCGACAACATGGTGAAGGACGCCGAGTCCAACGCCGAGGCCGACAAGAAGCGCCGCGAGGCGGTCGAAGCCAAGAACCAGGCCGAGGCCCTCATCCACTCCACGGAGAAGTCGCTTGGCGAATATGGCGACAAGGTCTCCGAGGAAGAGAAGAAGGCCATCGAAGACGCACTCGCCGACCTGAAGACGGCCGTCGAGGGCGACGACGCCGAGGACATCAAGGCGAAGACCAACACCCTCGCCGAAGCTTCCATGAAGCTTGGTCAGGCCATGTACGAGGCCAGCCAGACCGAAGCTGCCGAGGCAGACGCAGCGGCTGACGCCAAGGCTTCCGGCGACGATGTCGTTGACGCCGATTTCGAAGAGATCGACGAAGACGACAAGAAGTCGGCCTGATCGTCAGGCAGTGAATCTGAAAAGCCCGGGGTTTTCGCCCCGGGCTTTTTTTCATGCCTTTTAAAGAATCCCCCCGATAAGATTGCCGGCAAACTAGAGCGCGGGACCGAAAATCGGCATCCGGTTTTCGGGTTATTCCGATGCTCGATCAATAACTTGGATCGCCCTTTATGCGTCCGAACGGACACAGGGCGCTCGAGAATATCTGTTGGATTGGCCGGGGGGCTCATGATCCGCTATCGACTTTATGAGATCTGGCGCTTTGCGGCAGCGCTTCTGATCATGCTTTACCACTTCGGCCACTTCGCGCCCGGCGAAGGGCTTCAGGTGAAAAACGAGCTGGAAGCGCTGCGGCCACTGCTCGACATGTTTTTCATCATATCGGGCTTTCTCATCTTCTCGCGCTATGGCGATCAGGTGCGCGATGCCCGGAGCTACGGCGTCTATCTATACAAGCGGCTGATACGCCTCTACCCGCTTCATCTGGCGACGCTGTCCTACTTCGTCTTTATCGGCCTTCTGGTTTCGCTCGGCGTTCTCCGCACCGGTGGCGAAGCCGCCCTTTTCGACTGGAGCGCCCTTCCCGCCAACCTGCTGCTGATCCAGGCCTGGGGCGTGGAAAACCATCTCACCTTCAATTTCGTCTCCTGGTCTCTCTCGGCGGAGTGGTTTGCCTATCTTCTCCTGCCCGTCATCATCATGGCCTATCGCCGTGGCGGGCTCACGGGCCTGTTCGGCCTCCTGTTCGCCTGCTACGCCATTCTGGAAGTAATGGTGCGCACGGGCGTCATGCCCTTCGAGAGCTGGGTTCAGGCAGACACATGGGGCGCTTACCGCACCTTTGCTGATTTCGTACTGGGCGCGCTTCTTGCCGTGCTCGTGAGGCGCTCCGCGCTGACCGTGTCGGCCCGCTGGCCTGCCTGGGTCGCAATCCTGCTCGCCTGCACCTCCATGGCGCTCCGGCTCGACATCTATGTGACGCTTCTGCTCCTGGCGATTGCCGTGTTTCTGGCTGGCGTCGTGGAGCGCAACAATCCCGATGGCTACACCTATCCCGCCTTCCTGCGCCCGGCAGCGGCCGTTTCCTTCGGCGTCTATCTGTGGCACCCGGTAACGGAGAGCATTTTCTTCTCCTTCATCTGGGGGCACTACATCCAGTCGCCCTCGGTCGCTCTGTTTTTCGCCTATACGGGCGCGGTGATGCTTCTGACGATTTTCGTCGCCATGGCGTCGTTCCGCTTCTTCGAAAATGTGCTTTCCGGATATCTGCTGAATGCTGCCGGCCTCGGTCGGCAGAAGCCGCGCACGAACGTGGCTGCAGCCTGACGGAGTTCCGGATGCCTGCGCGCATGGCGTGTGACGCCCCGTGCCGCTGGCAATCTGCCGCAAACTATGGCATTCGCTGTCGCGAATACCTAAATAACGGGCACTGATCGGGGGAACAGTGTTCGCTCCAAACAGATTATGCGGGACTCTCATTGATGAAGGCAGATTTTTACGAGACGCTCAGCGTGTCGAGAAACGCCGACGAGAAGGAACTTAAAAGCGCCTTTCGCAAACTCGCCATGCGGTACCATCCGGACCGCAACCCTGGCGATGGCGAGGCGGAAGAGAAGTTCAAGGAAGTCAACGAAGCCTACGAAACGCTGCGTGATCCGCAGAAGCGTGCGGCTTACGATCAGTTCGGCCACGCTGCTTTTGAAAATGGCGGCATGGGTGGACGCGGTGGCTTCGGCGGCGGTGGCGGCGGTTTCGCCGATATCTTCGAAGACATTTTCGGCGACATGATGGGCGGCGGGCGTCGCCGTGGCGGTCGCCAGCATGGCGCAGACCTGCGCTTCAACATGGAAATCACGCTGGAAGAGGCGTTCGCCGGCAAGACCGGGCAGATCCGCGTGCCAACCGCCGTGGCCTGTGACGACTGCGCCGGCACCGGCGCAAAGCCCGGCACGTCTCCGACCCAGTGTCAGATGTGCCATGGCTCGGGCCGTGTGCGCGCGGCACAGGGCTTCTTCTCCGTCGAACGCACCTGCCCGCAGTGTCAGGGGCGTGGCGAAACCATTTCCGACCCCTGCCAGAAGTGCTCCGGACAGGGCCGCGTGGCCGAAGAGCGCTCGCTCTCGGTCAACATCCCGGCCGGCATCGAAGACGGCACGCGCATTCGCCTTGCCGGCGAGGGCGAGGCCGGTCTGCGCGGCGGACCGCCCGGCGACCTCTACATCTTCCTGTCGGTCAAACCACACGAGTTTTTCCAGCGCGACGGCGCCGACCTTTACTGCAAGGTGCCCATCTCGATGACCACGGCAGCACTCGGCGGCTCTTTCGAGGTCACCACGCTGGATGGAACACAGGCCCGTGTCAAAGTGCCCGAAGGCACCCAGAACGGCCGCCAGTTCCGCCTCAGCGGCAAGGGCATGCCCGTGCTGCGACAGACCAAGGTTGGCGATCTTTACATTCAGGTGGCCGTAGAAACGCCGCAAAACCTCACGAAAAAACAGCGTGAGCTTCTTGAAGAGTTCGAGAAAATTTCTTCAAAGGAAAATAGCCCGCAGTCGGCAGGCTTCTTTTCACGTATGAAGGACTTCTTCGAATCCTTCGGAGAATAGCCGCACGGTGCAATTGGACTGCATTGGGCTATTGGGACTGGATCGGGCTGTTCGGCCCGATCTACGGAATGGCGGGATACTTCCCGCAATAAAAATGATTTTATAACGGGGTTTTGAAGGAGGATGGCGGTACGATGAGCAAAGGGCAAGGTGTGCGCAAAGCGATCGCAGACCGTTTTGGGGAAGAACTGCGCTTCTTTCGCGGCTGGATTGACCAGCCCAAGGCTGTCGGCGCCATCATGCCCACAAGCAGTGTCACCGCCCGGCGGATGGCATCGGTCATCGACACCAAATCCGGGTTACCGGTTCTCGAGGCAGGCCCCGGGACCGGCGTCATCACCAAGGCGATCCTCGCCCATGGCGTCGACCCGCAGAACCTTTACGCCGTTGAGTACTCCCCGGATTTCGTGACCCATCTGCGCGAGACCTATCCGGGCGTGAACGTGATCGAGGGCAACGCCTTCGATATCCGCAACACGCTGGAAAAGGCGCTGGGCGAAAAGACGCCCAAACTGTTCGACAGTGTGGTGTCCGGCGTTCCGCTGCTCAACTTCCCCGTTGAAGAGCGCGTTGCCTATATGGATTCCCTTCTCGACCTCATTCCCGAGGGACGTCCGGTGGTGCAACTCACCTACGGCCCCAAATCCCCGATCCCGGCGGGCCAGGGCAATTACACGGTCGAGCATTTCGATTTCGTGCTGCGCAACATCCCCCCGACACAGCTCTGGGTCTATCGCCGGGGAAAGCACTAGATCGAGCCCCGGATTGAACGGGCCTGTGAACCACCAGCAAAAACGTCTTCAGGAGCCGCTTGTCGGCTCCTTTTCACATCTGCCGCCGGTGGCGGTCTTCCACACGCATATTCCATTGATTGAAAAGTTCATTGCTTATACGGCTCTTCGCAAACAGAGGAGCATTCGCCGATGACCCCCAAAATCCTTGTCTTTGCAGGATCGATCCGCACGGGCGCCTATAGCGGCCAGACCGCCGACGCAGCCATGAAGGAACTCGCGCAGCAGGGTGCGGAGGTCACGCGCATATCGCTGGTGGATTATCCGCTGCCGATCATGGACGAGGATCTGGAGCGGGAGAAAGGCATTCCCGAGAATGTGTACCGGCTCGGCCGGCTGATCGCCGCGCATGACGCAGTGCTGATCGCCAGCCCCGAATACAACGCTTCCATTCCGCCTCTGCTCAAGAACACGATCGACTGGGTAAGCCGCCTTTCCAAGGACAATGGCAAGCCCCTGCGCCCCTGGGCCGGCAAGCCCATCGCGCTCTGCTCTTCTTCCGACGGCAATTTCGCCGGCATTCGCGGGCTCTATCACCTGCGCGCCGTGCTGATGAACTGCAAGGCCGACATCATCACCCCTCAATGCTCCGTTGCCCGCGCACAGGATGCCTTCGACACCGATGGCAGCTTCAGGGACGAGCGCACACGGGGCATGATGGAAGCCGTCTGTCGCGGACTGATCGAACGTGCCAAACTGACCTCAACCCGTGTGGGAGCCTGACCATGACCAACGATATTCGCGACCGCCTGATCGTGGGCCTCGATGTACCGACCCTGACCGAGGCGGACCGCGTGGTCGCCGCGCTGGGCGACACGGTGTCCTTCTACAAGATCGGGCATCAGCTCGCCTTTGCCGGCGGCCTGAGCTTCGCGCGTGAGCTGGCCGGCTCCGGCAAGAAGATCTTCCTCGACATGAAACTGCTCGACATCGACAACACGGTGGCCAAGGGCGTCGAGAACATCGCGCGGATGGGCATGACCATGCTCACCATCCACGCCTACCCCAAGGCGATGCGCGCTGCGGTCAAGGCAGCCGAAGGCTCCGGCCTGACCCTGCTCGGCGTGACCGTTCTCACCTCCATGGACGATGCCGACCTGAACGATGCGGGCTATGCGCTTGCCGCCCGTGAACTGGTGGCAAAGCGCGTTGCCCAGGCCCGCGAGGCCGGCATGGGCGGCATTGTCTGCGCCCCGACCGAGGTGGAGGAAATGCGCGGCGTGGCCGGCCCTGACATGGCGCTGGTGACGCCCGGCATCCGGCCGGCCGGCAGCGACCATGGCGACCAGAAACGCGTCATGACGCCAGGCGACGCCATCCGCGCCGGCAGCACGCATCTGGTGGTTGCGCGCCCCATCGTGGCGGCACAAGATCCAAAGGCTGCGGCAGAAGCCATTCTCAACGAGATGGCGGCAGCCTGACAGAACAGGCACGAACCAAGCAAGGGAGGAGGAACCATGCCCAACGAGCCCAAGGAGCCCAAGGGATACTGGATTGCCCATGTCGATGTGCGCGACCCAGAGCGCTACAAGGACTATGTGGCCACGGCCAAGCCGGCCTTCGAGAAGTTCGGCGCGCGCTTTCTGGCGCGCGGCGGCGAATGGGAAGGACTGGAAGGCACCGGACGCGGACGCAATGTGGTGATCGAGTTTCCCTCGCTGCAGGCCGCACATGATTGCTACAACTCGCCCGAATACCAGGCGGCGAAAGCCATCCGCAACACGGTGGCCGATGCCGACATGGTGCTTGTCGAGGGCGCGGAATAATCCCCGAAACCGCGAGGACAGGCCCACGGCAACCGCAGTTCAGGACTATGTGATCCGCCCTTACCGGCCGGCCGATGCGCAGCATCTACCGGCCGTTGAGGTGCGCGCTGCGCAGCTTTTTACCGAACACGGGCACGCGGATCTCGCCGCCACACCGGCGATGGAAGCAGACGCCTTTGACAGGCTCGCCGCGCAGCGCCGCACATTCGTGGCGGTTCATGTGGCAGACGGCCCGGTGGGCTTTGTCATCACCAGCCCCATCGACGCATTTCTCCATGTCGAAGAGCTCTCCGTTGCGCCCGAACACGGACGCCGTGGGCTTGGCGGGCGGCTGCTTCGGACCGTGATCGGTGAGAGCCGGGCGCTCGGTCTGGAAGGCGTGTCGCTCAGCACGTTTCGGGACGTGCCCTTCAACGCGCCATTCTATGAGCGCCACGGCTTTGCCGAATGGCCTCTGGATGCGGCGCCCGAAGCACTGAAAGAGCGCTTTCTGATCGAAATTCCGCCCGATGTTTCGCCGGAAAGCCGCCTTCTAATGCTGCGCCGCAACAGCAACGCTTGACGTTCAATCTTATTTTCTATTTTAGAATCATATAGTTGATGAAACGCCCCCTCTCCGAAAAATCGGAAACGCGCGCTTCTATTGCAACGCAGCAAAAGTCGTTTACTCTGATTGGCATGCAAACGACCAAGGCTTCGCCGTCACATATCCACTTCCCCTGGCGGCCTGGCCATAGCGAAGGTCCTCCCAGGAAACCTAGCAATGTATTATCAGCTTTATGAATTCAACCACGCCGCGCTGCAGCCGGCGCGGGCCTATGCCGACGCCGTTCGGCTTTTTTACAGCAACCCCATGAACCCGGTCGCCAAGACCTATTTCGGACGCAGCGTCGCCGCCGCTGCCGAGGTCTTCGAGCGCAGCACACGCCGCTACACCAAGCCTGAATTCGGCTTGAAGGAAACCAGCGTCAACGGCGTGAAAGTGGCCGTCAACGAGCAGATCGTCTGGTCGCGCCCGTTCTGTGACGTCATCCGCTTCAAGCGTGACCTGCCCGAAGGCGCGCATGCCGGCCCGAAGATCCTGATGGTCGCGCCCATGTCCGGCCACTACGCCACGCTGCTGCGCGGCACGGTGGAGACCATGCTGCCCTATGCCGATGTCTACATCACCGACTGGTCGGACGCGCGCATGGTGCCGCTGGCCGACGGTTCTTTCGATCTCGACGACTATATCGACTATCTGATCGACATCTTTGAGCAGATGGGTCCGGACACGCATGTGATGGCCGTGTGCCAGCCCTCGGTGCCGGTGCTTGCCGCCATCGCCATCATGGAGGCGCGCGGCGCAAAGACCGTGCCCGCCAGCATGACCCTGATGGGCGGCCCCATCGACACCCGCAAGAACCCGACCGCCGTGAACGAGCTGGCCGAGGAGAAGGACATTTCGTGGTTCCGCGACAATGTCATCATGCCGGTTCCGTGGCCCAATCCGGGCTTCATGCGTCAGGTCTATCCGGGCTTCCTGCAGCTTTCCGGCTTCATGAGCATGAACCTTGATCGCCACATCACGGCGCACAAGGACTTCTTCATGCATCTGGTGAAGAACGATGGCGATTCCGCGGAGAAGCACCGCGACTTCTATGACGAATATCTGGCGGTGATGGACCTGACGGCCGAGTTCTACCTGCAGACCGTGGAGACCGTGTTCATCCGGCACGACCTGCCGCGCGGCCAGATGCGCCATCGCGGCGAACTGGTCGACCCTTCCGCAATCAAGCGCGTGGCGCTTCTGACGGTGGAAGGCGAGAATGACGATATTTCCGGCGTCGGCCAGACGAAGGCCGCGCATGATCTGTGCGTCAACATTCCCGACGACATGCGTCATCACTACATGCAGCCCGCCGTTGGCCATTACGGCGTCTTCAACGGCTCGCGTTTCCGCTCTGAAATCGCGCCGCGCATTCTCGACTTTATGCGCAGCAACCCGGCCGGCGGATTGAAGACCGCAAAGCCGGCAGCAGCCGAAGCCGCACCGGCGAAACCACGCGCCGGGACGGCGAAAAAGCCGGCCGCCCGCAGCCGCAAGCCGTCCACAGGCTCCAACAGCGCGTCCTGACCTGCCAGTCTCGGCCCACCAGTCTCGACCCGCCAGCCATGACAGTTATCGCCCGACGCTGAAAAGCTTCAGTGTCGGGCGCAGATCATCCCCTGCGGCAATGGCATTTGCGCAACAGGAAGCGCCAAAGCCGGTGGCCAGAAGCACCGCTGGTAACCATAGCTGGTAAGATTGCCGCTCTGCTGATTGACACCGACACCCCATCATCCTTAACGTTTCGTTAACGATTGAAACGAGCGGGGAGCGCCATGATGGCTGCTTTGCGGGGGGGATTCCGCAGTGGGGTTCTTGCGAGCCTTTTTCTGGCAGGGGGCATGATTGCGCCGGCCGGAGCGATGAATCTGATGGAAACCGGCGGACTGACCTCTCAGCCCATCGGTCATTACGAGTTCTGCAAGGCCAACCCGGTCGAATGCTCGATCCGCATGCGCGATCAGGGGCCGGTGCATATGACCAAAACGCTCTGGAAAACCCTGACCGAGATCAACACCGCGGTGAACAACGCCATCGAGCCGATGAACGACATCGACATCTATGGCCAGGAAGAAGTGTGGACCTACCCTTCCACCGGCGTTGGCGACTGCGAGGACTATGTGCTCGAGAAGCGCCGCGCGCTGAAACGGGCCGGCATTTCGCTCTCCAACCTTCTGATCACCGTGGTGCGCAAGCCCAATGGCGAAGGCCATGCGGTCTTGACCGTGCGCACGGATCGCGGGGACTTCGTTCTCGACAACCTCAACAACAGCGTGAAGCTGTGGAGCGCCACCGGCTATAGCTATCTGAAGCGTCAGGCCAGCACGCATACCGGCCGTTGGGTGAGCCTGCGCGAAAGCAACAACCCGGTTGTCGGCGCAGTGAGCGAATAGCCGCACCGGCGCACTCCAAACTTCGTCACAATTGATGGACTAAGGTCTTTCCCGACCAGCAGATCGGGAGACCTCAATGAATGTATTGCGCGCACAATCCGGCCGGCGGTTTCTCCGCCTCGTGGCAGCAGCCCTGATGGCCACCGCCTTTCAAACCGGCGCCTTTGCACAAACGCCCCTCATCACCGCTGCCGAAAGTGGCGACATCGCTGCGCTGGAGAGCGCGCTTCAAAACGGCGCTGCCGTCGATGAGCGTGACGCGCGCAAGAGAACGGCCCTCATGGCCGCCGTGCAGGCAAACCAGGGGGAGGCCGCGCGCCTTCTGATCGAGGCGGGTGCTGACGTCAATGCGAAGGACGGGATCGAGGACAGCCCCTATCTGCTGGCTGGCGCACGCGGCTATCAGGATATTCTGCGCCTGACGCTCGACAACGGCGCAGACCTTGAAAGCACCAACCGCTTCGGTGGAACAGCGCTCATCCCGGCAGCCGACCGCGGCCATGTGGAGACCGTACGCACGCTGATCGAGGCCGGGGTTGATCTCGACCATGTGAACAAGCTCGGCTGGACGGCGCTGCTGGAAGCCGTGATCCTGGGCGATGGCGGGCCGAACCATACGGCGATCGTGAAACTGCTGGTCGACGCCGGCGCAGACACCGACATTGCCGACCGCGAAGGCGTGACCCCATTGCAGCACGCAAAACGCAGCGGCTACACGGAGATGATCGAAATTCTGGAAGGCGCAGGGGCAAAATGAGCGACACGAAACGTTTTCTGGACGAAGCCATCGCGCTTGCCTTCGACAATGTCGATGAGGGTGGCCGGCCATTCGGCGCCGTGGTGGTGAAGGACGGCGCGGTGGTTGCGCGCGGTGCCAATCGTATGGCGGTGGACTGCGATCCCACCGCCCATGCCGAGCTGCTTGCACTGCGCGCCGCCGGCAAGGCGCTGGGCGCGCCCCGCCTCGACGGTTGCGCGGTCTATGCCAGCGGCCAGCCCTGCCCCATGTGCTTCGCCGCCATGCGCATGTGCGGTATCGACCGGGTCTTCTTCGCCTATTCCAATGACGAGGCCGAACCCTATGGCCTGTCGACAGCCTCCATCGCCGCCGAGCTTGCCCGCCCCGTCGATGAGCAGGAAGGCATTGAAGCAGCGCACATCCCGCAGGCGCAGGGCGCGCGCGGGCATCTCTACGAAACATGGCTCCAGAGAAACAGCCTGAAGAGATCCGACGGGGCTTAACTCCGCCTCTCCGCGCTCCCGGGATCGCGACTGGTGCGTTCGCGCCGGTTCCGGCCACCGGGCCTTGAGACATTGAAGCGATTGTGGTCCGCAGGACGCTCCAGCCTGTTCTCAGATTCGGAGTGCCCATGCCCCAGACATCCCTCGCCGATCCCTCCGGTTCCCTGGTCGAGCGCCTCGACCTCGCGCCCCATGCCTCCGGCCCGCTTGATGGGCTGACCTTCACCGTGAAGGACAATATCGACCTGGCAGGGCTTAAGACCTCCTATGGCAGCCCGGCATGGCGGGACGCCCATGCGGCCCCGGTTCACAACGCCCTGTGTGTCGACCAGGTGCTCGCCGCAGGAGCGCGCTGCGTCGGAAAGGTGGTGGCTGACGAGTTCACCTACAGCCTCGACGGCGAGAGCCATTTCTTCGGAACGCCGCGCAACGGCAATGCGCCGGAGCGCATTCCCGGCGGCTCCTCCAGCGGTTCGGCCTCGTCCGTTTCCAATGGGCTCGCAGACTTTTCGCTCGGCACGGATTCGGGCGGCTCGATCCGCGTCCCGGCAAGCCTGTGCGGCCTGTGGGGCCTGCGCCCCTCGCTGCACCGCGTTTCGGAGGCCGGCGTCCTGCCCTTCATGCCGAGCGTCAGCACGGTGGGCGTGGTGGCCAACAGCCTTGCAACGCTCGACAGCGCCGCGCGCGTGCTCCTGCGCAGCGGCAAGGCGAAACCACAAAAGCTGGAGCGCATCATTGTCCTGACGGATGCGGTGGAAATCGCCGACGAGGCCGTGCAGCAGCAGGTGAAGGCGGCGCTGGAGGCGATTGCCGTGAAAACGGGCATTGCGCCGGAGCCCATGCGCTTTGCGGAACTGATCGGCGCAGTTGCCCCCCTGAGCGACTGCAATCTGAAGGCGCTTCGCGACCTGCAGACGGCGGAGTTCCAGAGCACGGTTGCGAACTGGATCGAGACCGAAAAGCCGGAACTCGGCTTCACCTTCTCGATGGCCTACGGCAATGTAGCCGCCTTCGATCGCATCCCCGCGCTCGAGAGCATCACCCATTGTGAACGCCTGTTCGAGGCGATCAACGCGGCCCTCACCCCGGGCACGGTGGTCTGCTTTCCCACGACGCCGGTGATCGCGCCGCTGAAGGGCTCCCTGACGACAATGGAAGCGGTGATCGATTTCTACGACCGGACCATGACCCTCACCGCATTCTCCGGCGTGGCGCGGCTTCCCGAAATCTCGGCCCCGATCATGACGGTCGATGACTGTCCGGTGGGGCTTTCCTTTGCTGGCGCGCATTATCAGGATGAATTCCTGCTCGATGCGGTGAGGCAGATGGCCGGCTGACACACAGCACAGCCCCGACATTGACAAATCCATAACTACAGGGTTATTCATTAAACAATAACCCTGTAGTTATGTGTAACGATGCAGCCGACCCGCGATACCCTCTTCCGAACATTGGCCGACCCCACACGCCGCACCATCTTCGAGCGGCTGTGCCGGGATGGCGATCTGACGGTCACCGCCCTCACCGCCGGGGCCGGGGTGTCGCAGCCTGCCGTTTCCAAGCATCTTGGCGTGTTGAAGCGCGCCGGGCTGGTGCATGATCGGCAAAGCGGCCGACAGACCTTTTACAGCGCCGACCCGGTTGCGCTGGCCCCGCTCCTCGACTGGACGCGTGAGATGGCCGGCTTCTGGGAGAACCGGTTCGATGATCTGGAAGATCTTCTCGACAGGATGGATCAATGAACGACGCAACAGCCGAAACGCTCTGTGTGGTGGTGGAGCGCGCGCTTTCGCATCCGCCGGAAAAGGTCTGGCGGGCGCTCACCCAGCCGCACCTGATCGCCGAATGGCTGATGAAGAACGATTTCGCACCCCGCGTCGGACACCGCTTCAGCCTGACCGCAGACTGGGGTGGCGTTGACTGCGTGGTGAAAGAGATCGAACCGCACCGAACGCTCTCCTACGCCTGGGACACAAAGGACCTGTGCAGCACTGTCACATGGACGCTGACACCGACGGCCGGCGGCACATTGCTGCGCATGGAGCAGGAGGGCTTTCTGCCAGAACAGAAGCCCTACCATCGCGGCGCAAGCGCTGCATGGCCGCGCTTCATCGCGGAGCTCGAAAGGGTTCTTGAACGCCTCGACTGAGCATCGAAAGCAGTCACACGCAAAAGAACAATCGGAGATCGCCCCATGAGCGCAACCGACACCGGCAAAACCCCGTCAGAACAGATCGATGCACGCATTGCGGAACTGAATGACTGGCGCGGCGAAACCCTCGCCCACCTTCGGCAACTGGTCCAGGAGGCCCTGCCGCAAGTGACGGAAGAATGGAAATGGCGTGGCGTTCCCGTCTGGTATCAGGACGGCATGCTGTGCACCGGAGAGACCTACAAGAAGGCCGTGAAAATGACCTTCGCCAAAGGCGCGAAGCTGGACGACCCGTCCGGCCTTTTCAACGCCAGCCTCGAAGGCAACACCCGCCGCGCCATCGACTTTCACGAAGGCGATGCGATTGATGAAGACGCGCTCAAGGCCCTTCTGAAGGCCGCAGCCGAACTGAATGCATCGACAGGCCACAAGAAGAACGCCGGCTAACCGCCTCGCCCTCTCTTGGGACCGCGGGGGCATACGTACTCACACCTACGATACAGCGCCAGTCAAGACAATTACCCGGCAAACCACCGGCCACCACGTGCCTCCGCACCGCCTCATTGAACACCCGACAGGCAAACGAAACGGCAGAGCGTCACGCCGCCTCTGCGCGCACCGTGCCGGCCACGCGATAGGAGATTGCCTCGGCCAGATGGGTTCGCGTCACATCGCCGGCGCCATCCAGATCGGCCAGCGTGCGCGCGACCTTGAGAACCCGGTGATACGCGCGCGCGGAAAAGCCGAGCTTCTCGCTGGCCTCCCGAATGAGCGCCGTGCATGGCGCATCAAGCGTCACCACATCCTCGATCATTGCGGCCGAGCAGGAGGCATTGGTCGTCCACGCAGGCAGGCCCAGCGCCGTATATCGCTCCTGTTGCATGGCGCGTGCCCGGCTGACGCGCTCCGCAACCACCGCACTGGGCTCCGAACGCCCGCCCCCGCCGATAAGATCGCTCGCGGAGACGGCGGGAACATCGACCCGAAGATCGATACGGTCGAGCAGCGGCCCCGAAATGCGCGCCTGATAGTCCGTCTGGCAGCGCGGGCCGCGCCGGCAGCGATGCCCCGGCTCCCCGGCCATGCCGCAACGGCACGGATTCATGGCCGCAACAAGCTGGATACGGGCCGGATAGCTGACCCGGTGATTTGCGCGCGCGATCACGCATTCGGCGGTTTCCAGCGGCTGGCGCAGCGAATCCAGAACCTGCGGTGAAAACTCCGGCAACTCGTCCAGAAACAGAACCCCGTGATGCGCCAGCGAAGCCTCGCCGGGACGCGCCTTCAATCCGCCGCCCACGATGGCTGCCATGGAGGCCGAGTGATGCGGCGCGCGAAACGGACGCTGATCAGTGAGCTTGCCCTCCGCCAGTTCCCCGGCAATGGAAGCGATCATGGAGACTTCCAGCAATTCGCGCGGAGACAGGGGCGGCAGAATGGATGGCAGGCGCTGCGCCAGCATCGACTTGCCTGCCCCGGGCGGACCATTCATCAGCAAGGTATAGCCCAGAAAGTTCTCACGTGCTATTGGGCAGCCTCTTGGTTCAAATGGAGGCTTCCCGATGCCGCCCCGCGCGTACTCCTACGTTCGATTCTCCACCCCCGAACAGATGAAAAGTGACAGCTTCCGCAGACAGGTCGAAGCAGCGGAGAAATACGCCGCGAAACATGGTCTTGAGATGGACACGCAGTTCACTTTCCATGACCTCGGGGTCTCCGCCTTCAAGGGTCGAAACAAAGCGGAGGGTATGTTGGGTGAGTTCCTCGCTTACGTGCGTTCGGGGGACGTCCCGCAAGGTTCCTATCTCCTCGTTGAGAACCTCGACCGCGTTTCCCGTGACTATGCCTTAGACGCCCTCGACACCCTGAAGGACATCGCGAAGGCGGGCATCACCGTGGTTACGTTGAATGATGGCAAGGCATACACACATGAGAGCCTGAGACAGAACCCCATCGACTTGCTGGTTGCAGTCATGATGTTCATGAGGGCGAACGAGGAAAGCGCCACCAAAGGCAAGCGGGTGGGCGATGCCTGGGCGAACAAACGCCGCATAGCTCGCCAAGAAGGCCGACCAATGACGCGGTTGTGTCCCGGCTGGATGAGACTACGGGACGACCGCTCGGGCTATGACCTGATTGAGGATCGGGCTGATGTTGTGCGCCGTATCTTTAAGTTGACGATTGAAGGGCGAGGACAGCACTGGATCGCCGACACGCTCAATCGTGAAGGAATACCCGTATTTGGCAGGGGGAAGATGTGGCATCGCTCTTATATCAAGAAGATGCTGCACGACAGGGCGACCATAGGCACCTACACGCCGCACCGAAAGGTTGACGGGGAACGAATACCTGATGGCGAACCAATCGAAGAATACTTCCCTGCGGTTATCGACCGGGATGTGTTTGATCGTGTGGAGGAGTTGCGGCGAGAACGCGCACAGTCTCCAACCCCTCGGAACACTTCCGTGGTGCCGGGAAGGATTACGCATATGCTTGCAGGACTGGCGACGTGCCCGCGTTGCAGAGCAACGATGACAAGGGTGGCGAAAGGCAACAGGTCGAAGCCGAAATACGTATGTGTGAAGGCAAAGGCGGGGGCGGGTTGTCAGTATCGAAGCGTACCGGTTGCGGACGTCGAGGAAGCCATCACAGCGCAGGCCTACAGGTTTGAGGCCGAGATGCCTTCGGCGGACGACAGCTTGCAAATTGAGCGGGAAAGCTTGGAGACCGCGTTAGGCGGCATCGGAGACTGGATAGACAACACCTTGGACGCCATCGGGCGCTCCCCCGCTTCGCAAGCGCTACTCGACAGGCTCACTGAATTGGAAGCCGAGAGAGCAGCCACACGAGAGCGCTTGGAGGCTGTCGAGTTAGATATAGCGACAACCTCGACAAACCGCCTTCAGAACACCGTGGGTCGGCTGTGCGAGGCCTTAGAGGAGGGCGACATGCTGGAGGCAAATGCGCAACTTCGGAGTTTATTCTCCGGTGTAACGATAGATTGGCCCGAGGGGGCGGTGAGATTTCACTGGAAGCATGTCGAAGGCGCAGAGACGAGCATCACGTATGCATGGGAAGATCGCACATCTGCTGACTGAACGCCTCCTCTACCGGCCAGAACTTAGCCCTCAGAGTTCCACTCCCGAGCGCGGCATTATGAGACTACTCGCCCCCCTCATCCGCCGGTGGCGGCATTGTAAATTCAATTGAGATCCCCCACGGAAAGCCAACGGTGAACCCCGACACCTGCACATACGGGTTCCCTGTTAGAAATGCGCGTATCTCCTCAGCCTGTTGCAAGGCACTCTGAATTTTACTCTCCAAAGCGGTATAGACACCAGATTTAAAGTCTAAAGAGCCTTCGCCCCAAGCCTGCTGATATTCGTGCCTGATCTGCGCGGAATTGACCTCCAATTCTGCAAGCTTCTCACTCAGTATATTAAATGTCTCTTCACGTGATATATTATCATCCGCAATACCATTGCCGGAACTTGCAATTAAAATAAAAGCAACAAGAAGCACCCTCTTCATAATAACATCCCTTTCCTTCTTAAACGAAGGAGACCACTTATCACTCAAGGAGACAAGTCAGAAAAATCTGCTGAGAATTTCTGAGCGCCCCATCCGATACTCAGTACCCGCGAAATCCCCCGTGGCCCCCTTCGGTTTCAACGCACGACGGGACCATACCACCCACACTAGCAGGACGAAGCACTTCCCATACCACCCACACTAGCAGGACCGAGCGCTTGAACGCAGGGTCCACTCCCGCTTAGATCATAGGGACCGGGGGTGCTGCATTGACCTCCCTGCATGAGAACCGTTGGTTTTAAAGGGGTTGCCCATAGGGGCCACACTAGCAAGACCGGGGTGATGCATTGACCTCCCTCCACGGGGCCCCTCAAGGAGACCGTTGGTTTTAAAGGGGTTGCCCATACCCCCCACACTAGCAGGGCCCTCCTGGGTTCCTCCCTTAGGGTACACCTCAGCACACTGGTCACATAAGGTATGTCTTTGGTACCAGCTTAAGGCACCCCGGAAACCAAGGCCTTGAGAGGCGCTTGACAGGGGACCTGTGGTAACATATCTTAATTCCACATTGTGTTACCAACAGGATTTCCTATCATGTCCTTCGTTCGCGCCTACCTGAGAGCCTCGACTAAGGAGCAGGACGCCAGCCGAGCCCGCCACGCCCTTGACGCCTTCGTACAGGAGCGGGGACTGAGGATCGCCAGCTACTACGTCGAGAACGAGAGCGGCGCTTCGCTGGAACGACCAGAGCTGAACCGGCTTCTGGACGATGCGCAGAGCGGAGACGTGATATTGGTCGAGCAGGTGGACCGCCTCAGCCGCCTGAAGAAAGGCGAATGGGAGCAGCTTCGGATGAGACTGAAGGCGAAGAACCTTCGCGTCGTCGCGCTCGACCTTCCGACCTCATGGCAGTTCCTCGCCCCCGCCACAGACGCCACGTCATGGATGATGGACGCCATCAACAGCATGATGCTGGATATGCTCGCAGCGATGGCCCGGAAGGACTACGAGGACCGGCGCAGGAGACAGGCTGAAGGGATCGCCAAGCGGCAAGCCGAGGGGAAGGCACTCGGAAGACCACAGAACGAAGCCAAGCGGCGAGCCATTGAGGCCGCGCTAAGAGACGGCCAGTCTTGGAACCAGATCGCAGATGCTGTCGGCGTGTCGAGGATGACTGTGGCGAGAGCCGCGAAGCGCCTGAAGACCCTGTAGCAAGATATGCTGCCCCGCGCTCCGCCAACGGTGAGCCCGCACCTCATCGCATCTCGGCCAAACCTGCCCCACCAGCAATACGGAGCGCTTTCCAGCGCCGAGCAACCGGATTTGACGGGACTGAACTTAGAGGCGTTCGCCTGCCCATCAATGTAAAGATGAGAACTTCATGCTGAAAGGACTGCACCCCCAATGACTACAGATAGCGGCCCTCCCCAAGGACCTCGCAGACCGGGCTTGGTCGTCAACATGCTGCCGTGGGGAACACCCTCCCCGCAGTGGCTTTCCGAACAGGAAGCAAGCAGGAAGAAGGGCCCGCGCTGGACATCCCCACTCTACAAGAAGGCGCTGGACGCAGATCGCGAACGTGACCCCGACTTCCACCATCAGGCCACCCTCATCCTCGCCGAGAAGGGCTACTCAGGGCCAGCCACAGCACAGATTCTAGGCATCTCTCTCCGGTCTGTGCGTTCATTCCTCGCCAAGCCGCCGAGCACCCTACTTGAGGAGCGCGAGGAGATTACACAGCGCAAGCATATTGAACACTACAATCGCACCAGATGGGGAAAGGCCCCGTTTGACATGCGGGCATATCTGGTGAGCCACCGGCTTGTCACGAAAGCCGACGCAGATTGGATCGATTATGAACCCTTCAAGAAGCTGACGAAGCGGCAGCGTATGCAATGTCTTCTCGCGGATGGCTTACTCTCCCACCGTCAGATTGCAAAGCGTGTTGGGATCACCCGTCAGGCCGTCGATAAGGCAGCCAAAGCCGATCACTAGGCAAGCCACTGGGATCAAACGATTTATCCTAGATAATAAGTCTTCCTTACCAATGGTGCAACTACGGGAAAGACGACACGCTTTTAAACCCGAATTAATGTATATTTTCAATCGCTTAGACGAAATTCAGGGTGGCAACTCCCCTATATAACTAAAGGTACACCCTAAGTCTGGCCTATCGTTTCTAGCCGGAGTTGACAGCCCTCCCCGACACAATCAGAAACAACCCTCCGAGGGGATAACCATAGCTTGACCTTGAAGGACCCCTGCTAAGCAGGTCCTACCTCAAGCAGCCGGCTATGCGGTCGCTGCGCTCCGGAAAGACACAGATTCATGAGGTCTTGTCAGGAGCTGGACAGCCTCAGTTCAACTTCGCTCACATGATTACCCGCATCTTCGTCTGCCCCGACTTCGCGGTTCTTCCCGAAGGTCGGTTTAATGGTCCAGTCGAAGTAGGCGCTCCGCGTTAGCCACACGTCAGCCAGTCGCCTTGGCTCGGCCTTCGAGAGTTCAATCAACGAAGTTGGCTCAGCCGAAGATGCCCCAAGGCTATCGCTGACCACCCCTGAAGCTTCTCCCCCACGACATGAAATCTCTTTGTGTCTTCCGGGAGCGGAGCGACCCCCAAACATCCGCATTGAATGGACCTTGGACAACGCATCTTCGATGCCACTCCCAAGGCTACCTCAATGGTCCCACCAGAAAGGAAATCACCGCGATGACCACCGACGCGGCACCCGATGCCGTTACCGACAACCGTACAGACGACACCGCCCGGCGTCAGCGTTGGCGCGAAGCTCAAGCCCGGTACTACGCCCGTCGCCGAGAGCAGAAACTGGAGATGATCGAACATTACCGCCGAGAGCATCCAGACCGCTACCGCACCTCCCGCAACCAGTCCCTGAAGCGCACCCGACGCGGCATTCAGCGGGCATACAGAAAGACTTCACCATGACCGACCAGCCCCTCACCCCCGCCCAGAAAGCAGCGGCCACACGCGCCCGAAAGAAAGCCGAGGCAATTGCCAAGGCCGCAGCTTCAGCACGTCAACAGCGAAGGCGTGAGCGGTATCAGGAATGGGCCAACCAGTTCCCTGAGACGGCACACCAGCGGCTTATACAGGAGGAGCGGGCAGAACAACGGAACGCCGTCCCTGCACATCACCTGATCGCCGCTCCAAGGCTCAAACCGGTAGAGCGCCGGATATGGGAGTAGACCCGCTTCACGGCTACAGGGACAGCCTGGGCAACCCCTCATCAGAGTTCCCAGCCCGCAGCCTCGTGGCCGCACTGCTGGACGCCCTGAGCGATCCTACGGTGTATTCGTGGAGCGCCATTGAGGAGCGGCTCGGCATACCCGAGGCATACCTCACGGCGGAGCGGTCTTTCATGGCCTACGGGTTCCCGGAACTTTCCCCAAACGCCCTCGCGGAATGGACGACTGAGGCTAGCTTCCGCCGACCTGAGAACGCCCCCACACGGCAACCCGCCCAACATCCACCCGTCAAAGCGCCCGACCACCGATACGGCTTCAACCGCCCAACGCACGACGCCACCAGCCCAACACTCCCACAACAGGAAACTTCAGAATGACGCATTACGTAGACGACCCAAGCAAATACATCCCGGACACTATTCTGGCCATTCAGGCCGAACAACGGGCCGAAGAAGCCCGGCAGGCAGACCGGCAGGCGCAGGCCGAACTAACAGCAGCGAAGGCGAGACAGGAGCAAGCCGAGCGAGAACACGCGGAGGCCGTGGAAAGGTCCCTTGCCGGTAACCAGCAGCAGCTTGCACAGCAATACGGCATGAACAGCCGAATACAGATAGCGGGCGGGAAGACCACCCAGGTCGAGAACCGTTATTATTCGAGCAGAGACCTCGAGATGGTTGCGCCGAAAGCGGTTATCGAAACAACGCCAATCTTTCTCGGCGGTATTCAGGTTGGGCCTCAGCAGGCCATTGAATTGATCGAACAGGGCATCTTCTCAAAGGCCGAGTATGACGCCGGTCTTACCGAAGCTCTGGCAGCGAAAGGCTACAAGCGCCCTTTTGAGGAAGCCCCGGCCTGCTCGACCGGGGACCAAGCAAAGACTGACATTCGTGAGATCGACCGCCTCCCAGACGACGAACTGACCGACGACGAGCTGAAGGAGCGGCGGGAGAAGGAACACGCGGCGAGAATTGCCGAGGTTGATCAGCACCTCGACGAATGGCGCTCGACCACCCCCGAGGAGCAACAGCAGTCCACCGCAGATGCCTTCATAGAGACCGGCGAGATTGACCACGAACTTGCAGGCGTTCCTGCCGAGGTCATGGCAAAGGTGGAAGCTGGGTTCATTGCCCAGACAGAGAAGATGGCGCTTTCGGAGTTCGGTCTATCCCACGAGCAGTGGATGGAACACGTGGCAGACGAGGACCTTCCCACATTCCGCCGCGCAGCCCTCAAGGGCGATTGGAAGGTGTTCCGCGATCACGCCCAGCAGTGCGCGACGATGCGCATGGAGATGGGCCTGAACACATAGAAAGAACCGCCCCACACCTTCGGGGAAATACAGGCGGCTGGGAGCGCGTTTGCCTGCGGAGAGACATTCTATCCTCCCTACACCTCAAGGCGCTCCCACACGGTCCTACGGCTGAATCTGAGCCACTACACAACAGACAGGAAAGGACGACTTTGACCCAAACCCGACGACAGACCAAACAGCGCCCCATGTGTGAGGACAGTGACGATTATCGCCACGAAATCCTGCGGTGGACCTTTAGCGGAACCAAGGCGACCCGAATTGCCGAATGCGGAGATCACATCCAGTGGCTGATCCAGTATCGGCAGCCCAGCGGGCGATGGCGAACCCGCTCCTTCTGTCGCACCCGTGCGGCGCTAGAGCGACTGCTGCCGGGGATGGCCGAGGAAATCCGGGCCAAGCTTCCCGACACACTGCCGAGTCATGCAGCCTTACACCCGTGCAATGAATTTCTGCCGGTTGTCGATGAAGACGCAAACAGCGTAACTGGCTGCGTTACCAACAAATGGAGACGTGACCAATGCTTATCAAAACACCCCACTTTGAGATCGAGGTCCACCGTGGCAGCCTCTATGTCCGGTTTGGAAGCCGCGACAGGTTCTACGAATGGTCTTAAGGCGCGGACCAATCCGATGGTACCCAGTCGCATCAGCGCCTGATATTGAATTGAAGAAAGAATGGGTCTTTCTGGACCTTATCATCAGAAGATTGTGGCCGCCAGCGGCCGCCACCTCCAGAACCCGCTTGGCCCCCTCCTGCCCTTTGATGTCGGCAAGATCCGGCAATCTGACCGGCGGCGGCCCGAGAGCCGGCTCCGGGCGGCTCATCACCTGGCTACCCTTGAAATGATTGGCGAGCGCGATGAGGCTGCGCGGCGCGAGAATGTCGAGATCCGCGCTGGCCCACGCGGCCTCCGCGCCGCAGGCATGCGGGCAGATCAGGCCGCGCCCCATCGCATTCGCCCCGATGGCCGCCGGCAGAACACCGTTCACCGCCGCCACCGTGCCATCGAGAGAAAGTTCTCCTAGCACGACATAGCCAGCTAATGAATCGCCGGGAATCGCGCCGAGAGCGGCCATGAGACCCAGCGCAATCGGCAAATCGTAATGGCTGCCCTCTTTGGGCAGGTCCGCAGGTGCGAGGTTGATCGTCACCTTCTTGGGCGGCATGGAAAGGCCCGACGCATGAAGCGCAGCCTGCACCCGCTCCCGGCTTTCCGCGACGGCCTTGTCGGCCAGCCCGACGATCTGCATCCCCATCTTGCCGGGAGCCACCATCACCTGCACCTCGACAGGCACAGCCTCCACGCCCTGAAATGCCACAGTGCTCACATGCGAAACCATGTGCTCTCCCCCTGCGCACGCCCGGCATTGCAGCCAGAACACGAGTTCCAATCCCCTTGCAACCGTATTGAAGCAGCTTCAGGCGATCAGATCAAGAACATTGAGAGAACAACCTAGCGCAAAGGTTGTCGGCAGGTTGCAGAGAGTTGTGCCGGGAGAACAGATCGGGGCGAGCGCAAACGCAGCCCGCCCCTTAAACCTGATGCATGATGCAGCGGTCAGACTGCGGCGCAGCGCGCCTCGACGGCATCCCAGAACAGCGCGGCGATATCCGCGCCGCCGAATTTCTTGACCTCGCGGAGGCCCGTCGGAGAGGTCACATTGATCTCCGTCAGCCAGTCACCGATGACATCGATGCCAACCAGCGTGAAACCGCGCTCGCGCAGCGACGGCCCGATGCGCTCGCAGATCTCGCGCTCGCGATCCGTCAGTTCCGCATGTTCGGCGCGGCCGCCCACATGCATGTTGGAGCGCGAATCGTGCTCGGCCGGCACACGGTTGATGGCGCCAACCGGCTCACCCTCAATGAGGATGATGCGCTTGTCGCCGCCACGCACCTCTTTCAGGTAGCGCTGCACGATGAAGGGCTCGCGGAACGCTTCCATGAACATTTCCAGAAGCGAGGCCAGATTGCGGTCTCCCTCCTTGAGGTGGAAGATGCCAGCGCCGCCATTGCCGTAGAGCGGCTTGACGATGATGTCGCCATGCTTCCTGCGGAAATCATCGACCTCGCGCGGATCGCGGGTGATCAGCGTTTCCGGCATCAGGTCGGCGAATTCCGTTACGAAGATCTTTTCCGGGCTGTTGCGCACCCAGGCCGGATCATTGACCACGAGCGTCTTCGGGTGAATGCGCTCGAGAATATGCGTCGTGGTGATGTAATTCATGTCGAACGGCGGATCCTGGCGCAGAAGCACCACATCCAGCTCCGAAAGGTCCGTGCGCTGCGGCTCGCCGAGCGTGAAGTGGTTGCCCTCCTCATCGCGCACCTCAAGCGTCTCGGCCCAGGCGATGACCTTGCCATCGGCCATGGAGAGACGATCCGGCGTGTAGTGCCAGAGCGCATGGCCCCGCCTCTGCGCTTCCAGAGCGAGCGCGAAGCTGGTGTCGCCGGCAATCGAAATGGTGGAGATATGGTCCATCTGGACCGCGACTTTCAGGGACATGGAAAGAGCTCCGGAGGGGACTGTTGTGCGGCAGATGACGGCCCGCGCATGCTTCTGTCAAGCTGTGGATGCCGCACAGACGTCACGCCGCGCCGTCGATGAACAAAAGACTGTTCACGATAACGTTATATTGGATACGATTCATAAACACTTTGCGTCCACTGTTCGGCGCATCGAGAACAAGATCGCCCGCATAACGGAGTTTCGATGCAGCCGGCGCCCGCACAAGCACGGACGATAACGGCGGACCAGTCCGACTTTGCCTTCACCGATGCGTTGACGGGCCTCGGAAACATGCGCCGATTCTTCGACAAGATCGACCGGCTGATCGAGGAACGCGCGGACGACCCCGCTCCTTTCGCCATCGGCGTTCTGGATCTCGATGGCTTCAAGCCGATCAACGACCTTTTTGGCCGCGCCGCGGGCGATGAAATCCTGCAGCAGGTGGCCATGCGGCTGCGCGCCGCGATGGATACGCACTCCACGGTCACCCGCATCGGCGCAGACGAATTCGCCTTTCTGTTTCCGCTGGTCTTCAGCGAAGAGGCCGCGCGCGAGAAGACACGGCTTCTGATCGAAATTCTCTCCGCCCCCTATGATGTCGGCCACCGCACCGCGCGGCTTTCGGCGTCTGCCGGCTGTTCCCTCTATTATTCCGAGGAAGAGACAGGCGAGGTATTGCTCAACAAGGCGGAAACCGCGCTCTATCAGGCCAAGCGCACGGGGCGCGGCGCAGTCGTGGTCTACACCCGCGAGATGGAAGAGGCCGCCAAGCGCGTAACCCATATCGAGCAGGCCCTGCGCCGGGCGGTCGCCGCCGGCGAGGTGGAGCCGCATTTCCAGCCGATCGTCGATCTGGAAACCCGCCGCACGGTGGGCTTCGAGACGCTGGCGCGCTGGACCGACCGGGATCTGGGACCGGTTTCGCCGGGCATCTTCATTCCCATCGCCGAGGAACGCGGCATCATCGGCCCGTTATCGCAGTTGGTGTTGCGCAAGGCCACGGAAGCCGCGCGCGACTGGCCGGAGGATCTGTTCCTCTCGTTCAACCTGTCGCCGTCTCAACTGGTCGATCACAATACCGGCCTGCAGATTCTCTCCATTCTCGAGCAGACGGGCTTCGATCCGCGCCGGCTGGAGATCGAGATCACCGAAACGGGCCTGATGAACGATCCGGCCTCCGCACAGCGCATCGTTGAAGATCTGCGGCGGGTTGGCATTCGCGTTTCGCTGGATGATTTCGGCACCGGCCAGTCGAGCCTTGGCCGGCTGCGCGAGTTCCATTTCGACAAGCTCAAGATCGACCGCGCCTTCGTCGCCTCGATCCTGGAAGACCGGCCGTCCGAACACATCATCCGCGCCATTCTCGCCATGTGTGAGGGGCTTGGCATGGAAGTGGTTGCCGAAGGCATCGAAGCCGAGGCGCAGGCCGAGCGCCTCACGCAGTTTGGCTGTGCGGGCGGGCAGGGCTATCTCTTCGGGCGTCCCTGCAATGCCGACGCCACGCTTGGCTATCTCCACCATACGGGCGAACAGAAAACACTGCAGCGCGCGAGCAGCTAACCCGCCTTCCGGCTCGCTTGCCAGCTTGGGGCCTGACCCTAGCGCTTTTCCAGACAGACCCTGGTGTGGCCGGCGCGAATGAAGCCGAGCTTCGCTGCAGCAGCCTTTGACAGATCGAGAATGCGGCCACGCGCAAAGGGGCCGCGATCATTGATCCGCACGACCACGCTGCGGCCATTGCGCTCGTTGGTTACACGCAGTTTCGTGCCGAAGGGCAGGGTGCGGTGCGCTGCGGTCATCGCAGCCGGGTTCATCCGCTCGCCTGAAGCCGTCTTCGACGTAAGCGCGTACCATGACGCGCTGCCGCACTGTGCTGACGCCGGTGCGGACAACACCGCAACGAACAAAGCGGCTGCCGGCGCGATCATCGCGCCGCGGGAAAGTCGCCTATGCATTATCAGTTTCCTGGAGTTGACGTAGCGGCCGCATAGCGGCGAAATGAGGCGACGTAGCGGCAGCGGCCGCCACGGCATGAAATTGCGACGCAGGATGGGCCGTTCTCGGGCTTTTCTGCTTTGCCTATGCCCTTGAGGGAGGCTTCCTTGACCGACACGCCGCGCACTCTTCGCTCCACCCGCAGGCTCGTCGGCCTTACAGGGCTTGCCGGCCTGCTCCTGGCCTCCACGCCGCTTGCAGCACAGGAAACCGGTCCAGGGGCAGACGCCGTGCAGAAGATCGCGCTCGACGCCTTCGACGCCATGAAGCTCAACGCGCTTCTTCTGGAGGTGCGGATTGATGGCGAGCCGCTCATCACGCTTGCCCATGGCGAAGCGATGCCGGGCGTGCCGCTCACGACGGACGGACACTTTCGCAATGGCGCGGTTGCGCTCACCTATGTTGCGGCAGTGGCGCTGCGGCTTGCGGAGGAGGGGCGCTTCGACCTCGACCGCCCCATTGCAGAATGGATGCCCGACCTGCCCGCCGCCGACACGGCGACGCCCCGCATGCTGCTTAACATGACGGCGGGCTATCCCGATCACGTGGCGAACGAGAAGGGATTTCTCGAGCCCTTCTATGCCGATCCTTTTCGACAGTGGACCCCGGAAGAGCTGATCGATGTCAGCCTGTCCACCCCCCGTCGCTTTGCGCCCGGAGAGAACTGGGACTATTCCCATTCAGGCTATGTCATCCTCGGGCGCGTGATGGAGACGGCCACGGGCGAAAAGCTCGCCGCACTGATGCAGCGCTACGTGCTCGATCCGCTCAATCTCTCGCAGACGCAGGGCCATGACACGCCGTTTGTCCCGGAACCGGTGGTGCACTCCTACACCGCCGAGCGCGGCGTCTGGGAGGACGCCACCCACTGGAATCCTTCCTGGACACTGGCGCAGGGCTCGGTTCAAACGACGGGCATTTCCGACATGGCCCGCAGCTTTGACACGATCACCGGCATCGACGGGTTCCTGCAGCCGCAATCCCGCAAGGCCATGATCGAGCCGCGCCTGATCGGCTTTGGAGGTCCGCTTGAGGGCTGCCCCAACTGCCACACGCTGGACAGCGCCTTCAGCTACGGCCTTGGCGCGATGCTGCGCGGGGACTGGGTCATGCAGACGCCATCCTTTGCCGGCAATGCATCGGCTGTCGCCACGCTGCCGCAGGGCCATTCACCCGAAGGCCGCGTGACCATTGCCGTCGCCGTGACCTACAGGGAAGAGGCGTTCGATGACTGGCAAGGCAATGTGCCCAACCGCGCCACTGACATTGTTCAGAAAATTGCTGAGGAGCTGGTCCCCGATAACCCGCCCGGACCGCGCCCGAAGCGCTGATACGCAGGCAGCAGCAAGCGCTGCTGACAAAACCGGATTCATTTGTCGGGAAGGGGATGGTGCCCAGGAGAGGACTCGAACCTCCACGCCTCGCGGCACACGGACCTGAACCGTGCGCGTCTACCAATTCCGCCACCTGGGCAGGTGTGCGATGCCGATGTAGGGGGCAAACCCTTCCGTGTCAACGCGGATTTTGATGTTTGTAAAGAAAATGACATGGGGCGTTCCGCCGCATGGGTTTGCGGGGGCCCCAAAACGTGAAAAGGGCGCCCGAAGGCGCCCTGAAACAGATCAATCCTCGAGAACTTCCTTCGAGGCCACCGTCGAATCAGCGTTGAGCTTGTAGACGATGGGAACGCCGGTCGCGATTTCCACCTTCAGGATCTCTTCGCCGGAGAGGCCGTCGAGCGCCATCACCAGCGCGCGCAGCGAATTGCCATGCGCCGCCACCAGAACCGTCTCGCCACGCAGCACATGCGGCAGGATCTCGTGCAGGAAATAGGGCCACACGCGCGCGCCCGTGTCCTTCAGGCTTTCGCCGCCGGGAGGAGGGGTGTCGTAGGAACGGCGCCAGACATGCACCTGCTCCTCACCCCATTTCGCGCGGGCGTCGTCCTTGTTGAGACCCGACAGATCGCCATAGTCGCGCTCGTTGAGCGCCTGATCGCGAATGGTCTCCAGCCCCTCCATCCCCAGCTCGCTGAGGATGTGATCATTGGTGACCTGTGCGCGCGACAGAACGGAGGTGTAGGCGATGTCCGGCTTGAAGCCGCGCGCCTTCAGCCGGCGGCCGGCGTCCTTCGCCTCTTCATGCCCCTTTTCGGTCAGGCCCGGGTCGCGCCAGCCGGTGAACAGGTTCTTCAGGTTCCATTCGCTCTGGCCGTGACGAACGAGAATAAGGGTACCGGACATGATGGGTTCCTTGTTGCTTCGTAATGGAAGATTCAGTTGAGCCCGAGCACGTCGAGCATGGAATAGAGGCCGGGCTTGCGGCCATGCGCCCAGAGGGCGGCCTTGGCCGCGCCATGGGCGAAGATGCCGCGATCTTCAGCCTGATGCGAAAGGGTGATGCGTTCGCCGGTCCCGGCGAGAATGACGGAGTGCTCGCCAACGACGGAACCGCCGCGCAGCGTGGCAAAGCCGATCGTGCCTTCCTCGCGCGGCCCGGTCTGGCCGTCGCGCACGCGCACGCTCTTTTCCGCCAGCGCGATCTCGCGGCCCCGCGCCGCCGCCTCGCCGAGCAGAAGCGCCGTGCCGGAGGGCGCGTCCACCTTGTGCCGGTGGTGCATCTCCAGAACCTCGATATCGAAATCCGAAGCCTCCAGCGCGCGGGCGGCTTTCTCGACCAGAACCGCAAGCAGGTTCACACCAAGGCTCATATTGCCCGACTTCACGATGGTGGCGTGGTGCGACGCTGCCTTGATCTTCGCTTCGTGCTCCGGCTCGAAACCGGTCGTGCCGATCACATGAACGATATGGGCCTGCGCTGCATAGCCGGCAAATTCAACGCTGGAATCCGGCGAGGTGAAGTCCAGAACGCCATCGGCCTTGGCGAAGGCCGCCAGCGGATCGTCGCTGATCGGAACATTGATGATGCCGAGGCCGGCCAGCTCACCCGCGTCCTTGCCGAGAAAAGACGAGCCGGGACGCTCGACAGCGGCGGCGACGCGCACCCCATCCATGGCGTGAACGGTGCGGATCAGCGTCTGGCCCATGCGGCCTGCCGCTCCCACGATCACCAGCCCCATATCCGTCATGCTAGTTCTCCTGCGGCGCAGCCGCGCCATTGTCTGCTGTCGTGTTGGCGAGAAGATCCTCGCTCTTCTGGCTCTGCATGCGATGGAAGCGTGCATAGATGCCGTGCGGTTGGCGCACAAGGCTCTCATGCGTTCCCTCTTCCACCAGATGCCCTTCTTCGAGCACCACGATGCGGTCGGAATTGACCACGGTGGAAAGCCGGTGCGCGATCACAAGTGTCGTGCGCGTTTCCATGATGCTCTCCAGCGCCTGCTGCACCCGCGCTTCAGACTCATTGTCGAGCGCGGAGGTCGCCTCGTCGAGAAGCAGGATCGGCGCGTCGCGCACGATGGCGCGGGCAATCGAGATGCGCTGGCGCTGGCCACCGGAAAGGTTTGCGCCATTCTCGCCCACCAGCGTGTCATAGCCCTGAACCTGCTGGCGGATGAAATCGTCGGCGAAGGCCAGCTTTGCCGCTTCTTCCACCTCTGCGTCCGTCGCATCGGGACGGCCATAGCGGATGTTGTCGCGGATCGTGCCCTCGAACAGATAGGGCTGCTGCGAAACATAGGCGATGGCGCTGCGCAGCGAGCTCTTGGTAACGGTGGAGATGTCCTGCCCGTCGATCTCGATGCTGCCGCCATCCAGATCGTAGAAGCGCTGCAACAGGGCGAAGAGGGTCGACTTGCCCGCACCCGACGGGCCGACAATGGCCGTGGTCTCGCCCGCCTTCGCGACAAAGCTGATGCCATGCAGCACCGGCAGATCGTCGCCATAGGAGAACGCCACCCTGTCGAAGGTGACCGTGCCCTTTTCCACCGCGAGCGTGCCGGCCCCCGGCGCATCGCGCTGCTGCGGCTCGGTGTCGAGGATCTCGTAGATCATGCGCGCATTGACCAGCGCGCGCTCGAGATTGACCTGCACGCGCGCCAGCTTGCGCACCGGATCATAGGCCAGAAGCAAGGCGGTGATGAAGGCAAACACGGAGCCCGGCGGCTGCGCGCTGACGGAAGCCCGCCAGGCCGCGTAACCGATCACGCCGGCAATCGCCAGACCGGCCAGAAGCTCGGTGATCGGCCCGAGGCGTTCGGAAACGCGGGCGATCTTGTTGGAGCGGTCCTCGGCATAGGCGATCAGCCCGGACATCTTGTCCGAGAGCTGCTGCTCCATGGTGAAAGCCTTGATGATGGCGATGCCCTGCACCGATTCCTGCATTGCGCCCAGCAGGCGGGAGTTCACATCCACCGCCTCGCGCGTGACGCGGCGCAGCCGGCGCATCAGATAGTTCACCGAATAGATGAGCGGCGGACCGATCACCAGCGCGATGACCGAGAGCAGGGGATCCTGCATCACCATCACCGCGACAAGCGCGATCAGCGTGACCATGTCGCGCGCGATGGAGGCCACCGTCATGTTGAGCAGATCGCGGATGCCCGTCACGTTCTGGCTGATCTGGGCGGCGAGCTGGCCGGAGCGGGTGGTCGTGAAATAGTCGATGCCAAGCCGCATCAGATGGTCGAACATGCGCTGCTGATAGCGTGCAACGATGTTGTTGCCGATCTTCGCGAGCATGACCGACTGGCCGTAGGTCGCGAAGCCGCGGATCGCAAAGGCAGCGACGATTGCGCCACAGATCCAGCCGACCAGCTCCCAGCGCTGTCGATAGAACACCTCATCGATGATGTCGCGCATGATCCAGGCGCTGAAGGCCGTGGTGCCGGCAATGGCCAGCATGCAGGCAATCGCGATCAGGTAATGTCCGATGTAATCGCGGCCGTTCTCCGCGAAAATGCGGCGAATGACGGGAAGGACCTCACCGACATCCGTCTTGTTTTTTCCAAGCTTCAAAACGTCCGTTCCTGTTCAACCGGGCTTTCGATCGTCCTTTGTGCGTCCAAACGGACACACGGCGATCCAAAGCGTGGGAGCGTTTTCAGGCGTCCATACGGGCGCTTGGCGCTCCAGTGCAGCTTTGCCAACAGGCTATGCCCGTTCGCTCTCGCTCATGCAACGGTGAATCCGGTCGAGGGCGGCGTCTTTTCAGTCTGCTTTCCAGCGCCGGCCCTGGGTTTCGACCCCGAAACGCACCGGTGTGCGGGCATAGGCGGCAAGGCCCACAAGTGCTGCCATCGGGTGCGTGATCACATAGACGGGGATCTCTTTCACCAGTGCGCTATGGGGCGCCTTGTCCTCAAAGGCCCTGCGGAAATTGCCGTTCTTGAGCGTCGGTACGATCTTCTGGGCGATGCCGCCGCTCAGATAAACCCCGCCCCGCGCCATGAAGATCAGCGCCATGTCGCCGGCAAGCCGGCCAAGATAGGTGACGAAGAGATCGAGCGTCTCAACGGCGACCGGGTCCGATCCATCGAGCCCCGCGCTGCTGATCTCGGCCGGCGTTTCATGAACGGGCTGCTTGCCATCGGCGGCGCTGATCGCCCGGTAAAGGTTGACCATGCCGCGCCCGCAAAGGATCTGCTCGGCTGCGACACGTCCCTCGATGCGCTCCAGATGCGGGAAGATCTCGAGATCGCGCTCGCTGCGCGGCCCCAGATCCACATGCCCGCCTTCGCCCGGCACCGGAAACCAGGTGTGCTGCGCATGAACCAGCCCGGCCATGCCAAGCCCCGTTCCCGGCCCCAGAACAACGCGGCTGCCCGTCGGGTCCGCCTCGCCCGGGCACACCATTTCCAGATGCTCGTCGTCGAGCGCCACAACGGCCAGCGCCTGCGCCTCGAAATCATTGATGACGATGATGTCGCCCAGCCCCATCTTCTCCATCATCTGGCGGGGGCGCACGACCCAGTCGCAATTGGTGAGATCAATCTCGTCACCATCGACGGGTCCGGCCACGGCCAGCACGGCAGACTGTGGTAAAATGGAGGTGCGGTCGAGGATGGCGCTCTGGATCGCCTCATCGATGGTTTCATAATCCGCGGTCTGCACCACCGGAAAGGTTTTCGGCTCGGCGTTGGAATCCACCAGAATGGCAAACCGTGCATTGGTGCCGCCGATATCGCCGATCAGGATGGGAAATCGAAGCGCAGTATCGTTTTCGTTCTTGAAATGCATGACATAGACTCAGGTTTCAGGCGCGGCCGAACGCGGCGCGCCTGTCAGTCTTTGCCCCATTCTCGATGACGCGCCGATGAATGTTTCCGGCGACGGGACGTTGCGCTGACGGCGCTAGCTCTGCTCCCCGCATGGTTCCCGGACCCGCCGTGCGGCGCACCCAGCATGCTTATGGTCATGGAACCGCCAATCGCGTTGCCCCACAACCCTTTTATTGCCAGCGCATCGCAGAACAGACGCAGATATGCCGCTCTGAAACACGCCTTTAGAGCGCAATTAAATCGGTTGAAGACAGAAGGCAAGCGCGCCGACGCCAAAAAACCGGCGCGCCTGGTCCTGTCCGGCGCTGATAATCTACTGGAATGCCGGCCTGTTGCTCGGGCGCGGCACGCTGGCCGACGGCATGGCAGACAGGATACTGGCCGGGCTTTCTGCCTGATAGCCGAGCACGGGCAGTTCAGCCGTCGCCGCCTGCGGAACGCCGCCGGCGCCCGTCACGGTCACGGCAACCTCGGATACCGGGTCGGGTGCGGCAAGCACGGCGCGACAGGCCGAGGGCAGGGCGGCCATGGTCATGACATCGCGCGCCTTCGGCTTGGCAGGTCCCTTGGCCGGCTTCCACGGCTCGTCGGTGAACCACCAGGCCAGCGTGTCATCACACCCCTCACTGCGTGGTGGCGGATTCTGCGGCTCGCAGCCCGGCGACCCGGCGGGACAGCCGATGCGAACGTGGAAATGATAGTGATGGCCCCAGAAGGGGCGAACCTTGTTCAGCCACGAACGGTCGCCACGCACCGTGTCGCACAGCTTCTTCTTGATGCCGGGATGCACCAGAAGGCGCTCGACTTCCGGATAGCTCGCCGCGCGGCGCAACACGGCCTCATGTCCCTTCGTCCACTTTTTGTCGTCAACGTAGAGCGAGCCCTTCTTGAGCATGGAGATGGCACTGATGCGCTCACGGTCCGCCACCGTCATCCGCTTCGCCGGCATTTCGGTGAACCAGATATCGGCGTCGAGCCCGAGCTGATGCGAGGCATGGCCGGTGAGCATGGGGCCACCCCGCGGCTGCGAGATGTCGCCAACGAGCAGACCACGCCAGCCATCCTGCGCCGCCTCGCGCGAGAGCTTTTCCAGCACCGAGATCATGACCGGGTGCCCCCAGCGGCGGTTGCGCGAAAGGCGCATGGCCTGCCAGTTCGGCCCATCGGGCGCAATGGCCACGCCGCCTGCGAAACAACCCTTTGAGTAAAACCCGTGCACGGCGGGACGGGTGGCGGCGGGAAGTGTTTTCGCGCCGAAAAGCTGCTTGGCCAGCGGCTCGGCCTCAGCCGATGCAAGCGTGGCGGAAAAGCCCAGAAAGGCCGTGGCCGCCAGTTTCAGAATCCGTTGGAATCGCATCGTTTCCTCGTTTTCGACCCGCCCGTGCGATCATCAAAGCATAGCACAGCTTGTGATTCGCTTACGGTCGCGGTTTACGAATTTTCCGTCCGCCAGTTCCCGTCGGCCCACATGGCCTCGAGCGCCGCGCGATAATCGGGATGGCGCATCCGGTAGCCGGTGGCTTTCAGCCGCGCATTGCTCACCCGCTTGCACTCGCCATAGAAGGACCGCCCCATGGGGCTGAGATCGGCATCTTCGAAGGCGATGTCCGGCGGCGTTTCCTGCCCCATCAGCACGGAAGCATGGGCCACCACATCCTGCGGCGGCGAGGGGGCGTCATCCGTGACGTTGAAAATTCCGGTCTCGAACCGGCGGGCGAGATGCGCCGTGGCCCCGGCAATATCGTCCACATGGATGCGGTTGAAGACCTGGCCCGGCTTGACGATCCGCCGCGCCTTGCCCGCCTCCAGATTGCGAAAGGCGTTGCGGCCCGGCCCGTAAATGCCCGACAGCCGGATGATCGCCACCGGCAGACCCGTTTCCACCCCGAGCTGCGCCCATTCCGCTTCGGCAACGAGCCGCTGCTTCGAGCGCTCGGAGACGGGATCGCATTTGGCCGTTTCATCCACCCAGTCGCCATCGTGATCGCCATAGACTCCCACCGTCGACAGATAGCCGATCCATTTCAGCGCCGGCATGGCCCTGGAAATCGTCTCACGCGCGACCGCAAGCACCGGGTCACCCGACGCGTCGGGCGCAATGCTGACGATGAGGTGCGTGGTTTCGGCCAGCGCCTTTTCCAGATCCGGCGAAAGCGCGGCCCCGCCCTGAAAAACATGTGGCGCGATGCCTGCCTCTTTCAGGCGTTCGGCATTCTCCGCGCTGCGCGTGGTGCCGGCAATGGACGCCGCTTCACCGGCAAGCTCGCGCGCAATCGCGCGGCCGGAATAACCCGCGCCGAAGATGAAGAAGCTCTTGGTCATGATCGCCCATCCCATTCGGCTTGCACGTCTGCATCGTTTTCCCGCGGACGCAGCTGCGTTTCAAGTAAAGCAAATGCCTTATTGTCCATAAGCCGCGACAGCGCCCACACGGCTGCGCCGCGCACAAGCGGCGCTTCGTCTTCCGCCAGACGCCTGCAAGGATCGATCAGGCCGGCTTCGCCGGAATTTCCCGCCGCGATCAGCACATTGCGGATGAAGCGGTTGCGTCCGATGCGCTTGACCGGCGAACCGGAAAAGAAGGCGCGGAACCCCGCATCGTCCAGTTCGAGAAGCCCGGAAAGCGGCGGCTCCTTCAGATCCTCGCGCGCCTGAAGCTTCGCCTCGGCCGCATCCTGCGCGAACTTGTTCCACGGGCATGCGGCAAGGCAATCGTCGCAGCCATAGATGCGGTTGCCCATGGGAATGCGGAACTCGCGCGGGATCGGCCCCTTGTTCTCGATGGTGAGATAGGAAATGCAGCGCCGCGCATCGATCTGGTAAGGCGCGGGAAACGCCTTTGTCGGGCAGATGTCGAGACAGGCGCGGCACGAGCCGCAATGGTCGCGCTCCGGCGCATCGGCAGGCAGGGACGCGGTGGTGAAGATCGAGCCGAGAAACAGCCAGGAGCCAAATTCGCGGCTCACCAGATTGGTGTGTTTGCCCTGCCAGCCAAGCCCCGCCTCGCGGGCGAGCGGCTTTTCCATCACCGGCGCGGTGTCGACAAACACCTTCACATCCTCGCCGGTTCGCGCGGCAAGTTTGCCGGCAAGCTGTTTCAGCCGCCCCTTGATGACGTCATGATAATCGCGATTGCGCGCATAGACCGAGATCGCCGCCCGGTCCCGGCGCTTGAGGATTTCGAGCGGGTTTTCATCCGGCCCGTAATTCATCCCCAGCATGATGACCGAGCGCACCTCCGGCCACAGGCCCTGCGGATGGGCGCGTCGGTCCGCCGTCTCCTCCATCCACTGCATGCTGCCGTGGCGGCCTTCTTTCAGGAAATGCCCAAGCTCGGCCGCACGCGACGGCGCAGCCTCGGCAGACGCCACCGCGACGGCGTCAAAGCCCAGCGCATGCGCCTCTTTCTCGACGAACGCGCGAAGCCGGTCGGCCTGCGCGCCGGACATCAAAAGTCCAGATCCGCGTAGTGGGAAACGGGGGAGAGCCCGCGCACGCGGTCAGCAAGAATGGAACGGAAGCAGGGACGCGACTTCATGCGCGAATACCAGTCGCGCGCGGCCGGATATTCCTGCCAGTCGACCTCGCCCAGATAATCCAGCACCGAAAGCGTGGATGCAGCGGCCAGATCGGCATAGGAGAGCCGCTTGCCGGCCATCCAGTCGCGCGTCCCGGCGAGCCAGTTGGTGTATTTGAGGTGCTGGCGCACATTGGCGCGGGCCGCGCGAATGGCCGCCGAATCCGGCGAGCCGCCGCCTTCCGCGCTGGACATCTGCGGCTTCAGCGCCCGCTCCCGTACCAGATGGCGGGTCACATCGGCATCGGCCTTGATCAGATACCAGTCCACCAGACGGCGGATCTCTGCCCTCTGAACCGGATCTTCGGCCATCAGCCGCTTGTCGCGCTTGAGCGCGCCACGGGTCTCGTCCAGATATTCGGCGATCACGGTCGGGCCGACAATCGGATGATCCCCCTCGGCAAGAAGCACAGGAATCGTGCCGGCCGGATTGAGCGTCAGAAACTCCTCGCGACGAATCCAGGGGCGTTCTTCGATCAAGGCGAGTTCCTCGCCATATTCGCCAAAGGAAAGCCGCACGAAGCGGCAGGAAGCATAGAGTGGATGATGAAACAGCGTCAGCATTTGTCGGCTTCTAAAGGAAGGCTCTGGCCATTTCATGGCCGTGGCGGTAATCCTTCGATTACCTGATTCTGCGATTTGGTCCTCTCAGCTATAGGGGGAGACTGGCAGACTGACAAGCAAGCCCTGATTGAGGAACGGACATGACGGATCAGACCATCGTGGGGGCCCTTCTCCTTGGCATCCTCGAAGGACTGACGGAGTTCATACCCGTCTCGTCGACCGGCCATATCCTTCTGGCCGGCCATTTCCTCGGCTTCGAATCCACCGGCAAGGCCTTTGAGGTCCTGATCCAGCTCGGCGCGATCCTGGCGATCCTCAGCGTCTATGCTGGACGTCTGTGGAAAATGCTTGTCGACCTGCCGCGCGATCCCGCAACACAGCGTTTCGTGATCGGCATACTCCTCGCCTTCCTGCCTGCGGCGGTGATCGGCGTTCTCGCCTACAAAATCATCAAGACCGTGCTCTTCGAAACGCCTCTGCTGATCTGCGTCATGCTCATTCTCGGCGGTTTCGTGCTGCTCTGGGTCGACCGCTGGGCGACCAAGCCGCGCTATAGCGACATCACGAAATTTCCCATGCCCATGTATCTCGGCATCGGCCTGTTCCAGTGCCTGTCGATGATCCCCGGCACCTCGCGCTCCGGCGCGACCATTGTCGGCGGCCTTCTCATGGGGGCGGACAAGCGCTCGGCAGCCGAGTTCTCCTTCTTCCTCGCCATGCCGACCATGACCGGCGCTTTCGCCTACGACCTCTACAAAAATTACGACCAGCTCACCGCCGCCGATGTGCAAATCATCGCGATAGGCTTCATCGCAGCCTTCTTCGCAGCGCTTCTGGTGGTGCGCTGGCTGCTCGGCTACGTGTCGCGGCGCGGCTATGCGCTGTTCGGCTGGTGGCGTCTCATCGTCGGCACCGCCGGCCTGATCGGCCTGCTCGTCTGGGGCTGACAGGGCAGGGGCTGAAGCGCGGAAACCAGTTTTCGAGTTGTCCCGGCTCGATATCGTGGCATCAATGCAATGGGGCGGCACATCCTCACAAACGAACGCTGACCCAGCCAACAAAAAACCCGGCGCAAGGCCGGGTTTTTCATGTCACGTATATCGTCTGTGATTAGCCGGCAGCGCCGCTGATCCAGGACGAAAGAGCCGTCTTCGGTGCAGCGCCGACCTTCATGTCAGCCACTTCACCGCCCTTGAACATGATGAGCGTGGGGATGGAGCGCACGCCATACTGAGCGGCGAGCTCCGGGTTCTCATCAATGTTGACCTTGGCGATCTTCACCTTGCCGCCGAGCTCGGCAGCGATCTCGTCGAGAGCCGGCGCGATCATCTTGCAGGGGCCGCACCACTCGGCCCAGAAGTCGACAACCACGGGCTCGGAAGCCTGCAGAACGTCGGCCTGGAAATTGTTCTTGTCCGCCTTCACGGTGGCCATGGGGATTCTCCTTATCGGCAAAACGTGTTGTACAACATGTGGGGGTGGCGCTTCGCTGCGTCAAGCGCTCTTGTGTCACGCCGGGGCAAGACGTTCAAGCGCAGCCGCCAGCTCCCCCTCCGGAACAGGCAGCAGAACCGGCGCTTCCGTGAAGAGCAGCGCAGCCTCGATCCGGCGACCCGGATAGAGCGGTTTGAGAAGCTCCGCATAAAGCGCCAGCTGCGCCACATAAGCGCCGGGCGCTTCGGCCAGCGTCTCCGGCGTGGGGCGGTTCGTCTTGTAATCGACGATCAGCACCGCTTCGTCGGTGACCGCAAGGCGATCGATCTTGCCGGAAACGGCATGACGCCGCTCACCGAGCGTCAATTCGCCCATCACGGAAATCTCTGCCCGCGAGCCGGGCGCGAAAATCGCACTGAAACGCGCATCCTCGAGAATGGCCTGAACAGACCGCCGGACGCTCTCCCGCTCCTGCGCGGTCCAGCCACTGCCGACACGGTCGAGATAGCGCTGCGCAGCCGCCTCGCGCGCATCCTCCCGGCAGTCGGGCAGCAATTGCAGAAGCCTGTGCACGGCAATACCGCGCTGGATCGCAAAGCCCGGCTTCCGCTCTCCGTCGAGCACCGGCGAACGCGGCGAAGGCACGGGCTCGTAATCGGTCTCGATCAACGCACCCGCCCGCGATGGCGAAAGCGGGCGCGGCAGGTCTGTCGGCATCGGCGGCGGCGTCAGCAAAGTCTCCGGCAGCGCTGTTTCAGGCGCGGCTTCGGCCACTGGCGCCACCTCTTCCTCGACCGGTGGCGCTTCGCTCACACGGTAGCGATAGACCGGCGCACAGGCTGCGGGACGGTCCAGCTCCACGGCGACCTCCGCACCTGAAAGCGCCTGCCGCACCGTGTTCTGCCAGGTCAGGTCCTGCGGTTCGCGCGCACCGTGATACCCGCACACGATCAGCCGGTCCTCGGCCCGCGTCATGCCCACATAGAGAAGCCGGCGGTATTCTTCCTCCGCCTTGACCTTTGCATTCGCCTCGAAGCCTGCCGCCACCGAATTGGAGACATCCTTGCCGGCGCGCCAGAGGAAGCCCTTGCCCTGCCAGCCCTCGCCACGCGGCGCAAACGGCATCAGCTTTGGCAGATGCTGCGCCACGAAGGGCGCGCTGCCCGGATCGACGAGAAACACCACCGGCGCTTCCAGCCCCTTGGCGGCATGCACCGTCATGATGCGCAGCTCGTCGCGCGTCTGATCCATCTCGCGCTTGATCTCCGGGGCCTGCCCGTCAAGCGCCGAGAGCAGCGCTTCAAGACCGTTGAGCCCGGCCCGCTCGCCGGCCAGCGCGAATGACAGGAACTCGTCGAGAATGTCATTCGCCTCATGACCGAGCCGCGCGACAAACAGCCGGCGCGCGCCTTCCCGGTCCCGGCTGCCCGAAAGCAGCCCGGCATAGAATTCAAAGGCCGGCTTGAACGCCGCCTCGTTCTGCCAGCGTTGCAGCGTCTCGACCATGCCGGCCACCGCCGGGTCCGACAGCGCCTGCGCCCGCATGGCGTCAAACAGTGGAACCGCCCGGCCACGGTTCCAGGCAAGCCGGAACAGGCGCTCCTCATCCATGCCGAACAGCGGGCTTTTCAGCACCGCAGCCAGCGAAAGGTCGTCATGCGGCTGCAGAAGAAAGCGGCCAAGCGCGATCAGGTCCTGCACGGCAATATGCGCCGTCAGTCGCAGGCGGTCCGCACCGGCCACATCGATGTGGCGGTTCTTGAGGCTGCGCGACAGTGCATGCACGAAGCGGTCGCGCTTGCGCACCAGAACCAGCACATCGCCCGCCGTCAGGCGCTTGCCAGTGCCTTCGATGATCTCGCCATTCCGGATCCAGTCCTCGACGGTCTGGGCAATGGTTTCGGCCAGTCGCACCGCCGGAGCCGACGCGTGGTCGATGGCTTCCGTCCAGTCGTCCGGCTCCTCCACCACTTCCGGCGCGATGGGCGACCACACTTCCACATAGCCGGGCTGGCCCGCGCGCACCGCCAGATGCTCGATCGGCTCGGGATCATGGGTCAGCCCCTGCGCCGCCTCTTCCCTTGAGAACACCAGGTCGGCCGCTTTCAGAACATCCTCGGTTGAGCGGAAGGAATAGCGCAGGCGCAGGCGCTCGAAACGGCGCTCCGCCGCCCGCACCTTCTTTTCGAAGGCCCGTCCGCTTTCGCCGAATGCCGCCGGCTCCGCCCCCTGGAAGGAGTAGATCGACTGTTTCTCGTCGCCCACCGCAAAGATGGTGCGCTGCAATCCCTCGCGCGCACTTTCGCCGGCAAAAAACTCTTCGGCAAGCAGTCGCACGATCTGCCATTGCTCGGGGCTCGTATCCTGCGCTTCGTCGATCAGAACGTGGTCGATGCCCTTGTCGAGCTTGTACTGCACCCACGGTCCGGCATCGGCGCGCGCCAGAAGCCGGATCGTGCGCGTGATGAGATCGTTGAAATCGAGAAAACCGCGTGCCCGCTTCAGCCGTTCGTAGCGCGCAATCATGCCGTCGGCGATCACCAGCGCCGAACGCGTGGCCTCCAGCATGCGGAACAACGCCACACGGTCGACCGCAGTGCGGATCACCTCCGCCGCTTCGACATAGCGCTCCACGATATCGGGCAGGGCGGCGCGCAGCGCCTTCTTGAACGTGCTCTCGCCATAAACGCCGCCATCGGCCTTGAGAAAACCCTTCCGCAGATGCTCCAGCCGGCGCAGCGGGTCGCGCTCCTCGAAGGCCAGCGTCGCCTCTGGCACGATGCCCTTCAGCACCGTCTTGGCGTCCACCGCCTCCGCCTCGGCCACAAGCGCGCGAAACGCGCTGGCGTCGAAACCGGGAAGCGGCCAGATCGAAGCGGCAATCGCCTCGGCGTCCTCACCCGGCGCAAAACCGAATTCCTCGAACAGCGCGCTGTAGGGAACCGGGTCGTTGGCAATCTCGTCGATGAAGGCGCGCAGCCCGTCGCGACGGGAGACGATTTCCGACAGGAGATCCTGAAGACCGCTTTCGCCACCGCGCTCCAGCACTTCGGCGAAGGCGTCCGACAGCACCGCGTCCTCGCCGGCAGCGCCCGACAGAAGATCGCGCCGCGCCTCGGCCAGCAGCGCCTCTTCCATCTGCGAATCCAGCAGCTCGAAATGGCCGGCAATGTTCGCCTCGAGCGGGAACTGATGCAGGATCGCCTCGCAGAAGGCGTGGATCGTCTGGATCTTCAGCCCGCCCGGCGTTTCCAGCGCACGGGCGAAAAGCCGCCGCGCGCGGGCGAGCGTTTCCCGGCCTGGCCTGCCGCCCTCAAGCTTGGCAATGACCTCCGACAGCGCATCGTCGGACATCAGGCTCCAGCCCGCGAGATCGCGAAACACGCGGTTGGCCATGTTGGCTGCGGCGGCGCGCGTATAGGTCAGGCAGAGAATCTTCGACGGATCGGCCCCCTGAAGCAGAAGGCGGATCACGCGCTGGGCGAGCACATGTGTCTTGCCCGACCCGGCATTGGCCGACACCCAGGCGGAGTTGGCCGGATCGGCGGCCAGCGCCTGCGCCCGGATCGTGTCTTCGGGGATAAAGGGCAGCTTCTTCATTCGCCCTCTCCGCCATCGCCCGTATCGCCACCGGCCGACCATTCGAGCACACGCGCCAGATGATCGTAGTCGCCGCCCACATCGCCTTCGCGGAATGGCAGGACGCGTGAGCGGTAGCCGGTCTCGGCCTTGTGGTAATGCGCGAGAAGCTGCGACAGCCGCTCCCACGCTTCCTCGGCCATGCCGGGCGCTGTCTTGTCGCTGTTCTTGATCTTGAGAATGGACTCGGAAAACACCTCGCCATTCGCCTTGAGCCGCACATAGGCAAGTTCGTTCGGCTGCGCAGCCCCCACATCGGCAAACGCGCCGCGCTGAAGAAGTGCGGCCTCAAGCGCCAGCTGCGGCGAGATGAGCGTATGCGCCTGACGCCGCGAGGGCGTCGCGCCCGTCTTGTAGTCGAGAATGTCGGCGCTGCCATCGTCACGAATGTCGATGCGGTCGGCGCGGCCGGAAAGGGTGAGGCCGAGCTTCGCCACCTCGATGGCCGATGCGCGGATTTCCGCATGACGCCTGGCGATGCCTTCCGCGCGCCCGCGCTCCCATTCGATGACGGCCGCGGCCGTGCGCTCGAAACGCGGCCACCAGACGGTCGCCACATCCTGCGGCAGCCCTGCCTCGGCAAAGAGCCGTCGCCCGATGGCGATCAGACACTCGAGCGCCTCATGCCCGGACGGATCGTCCACCTCCTTGATGAAGTGCTCGAGAATGTCGTGGAAGAGATTGCCGCGCTCGGCAGCCCCCGGATCGCGGATCAGAGGGTCGAGGGCAACCAGCTCCAGAATGCGCTTCGCATAGACCGCATAGGGGTCGCGCCGCAGCGTCTCGATCTCCGTGACCGAGAAGCGCGTCGGCCGCGCTTCCACCGCCGGGGCCGGTTCGGGTCGCGGAGCGAAATCTTCGTCCGGTCTGTCGTCCAGAAGGCGCGCCCAGCCGATCAGCCTGCGGCCCCGCACGCGCATCGCCTCGGTCGCTTCTTTGCCGGCAAATGCAGTGATGCGCTGCAGCCAGCGCGAGGCAACCGCTGGGGCATCGCCGGCGCGCGCAGCGCGGGTCAGCACCACATTCTCCGATCCCATCGCCATCATGAAGTCATGCGCCGCCTGACCGATACGCCGCTCCGGCGGCTCCAGCGAAAGCTCGGCCTTCATCAGCCGCGACATGAAGCGGTCGGAGGAAGGGATGCTTGGCCAGGTGCCCTCGTTCATGCCGCCCAGCACCAGCGTGTCGACGCTGAGAAGCCGCGCCTCAAGCGCACCCCAGATCGCCACGCGCTTGTCTGCGCCCATGGTCGGCTTCACCACTTCGGTGGCGATCAGCGCCGCAAAGACCGGCGGCCATTCGCTGGCGTCGAAGGGCAGCGTCGTGTCGGAGCCGACCAGTCCGCGCAGGAAGGCGGCCATGGCCTGCCCCCGCTCGCCCTCATAGTAATTGGTGAGGCTGCCATCCTCGGAGCGCCCAAGCGCCTCCAGCACCTCCACGGTAAAGCGCGCCATGTCCGGCACGCCGACACCGCGCACGCCGCGCATTTCGACCAGCGGCGTAAGCGCCGCGCGCAGCGCCTCCAGCACGGCGCGTGCTTCGGCCAGGGCTGCATCGTTGACGCGCACGAACCAGAAGGGCTTGCGCGTGCTGCTCTCGATGCCCGCCCAGCGCGTCTCGAACAGCGTGTCGAGCGTTGCGATATCGGGCCTTCCCGTGCCACCGCGCAGCGCCACCAGTTCAATGGTCTCCGCCGCCCGTCGCACTCTGGCGCGTTTCAGCCCGAGCCGCAGGAGCGGATGTTTGAGCAGGGCCACCATGGCAATGGGCTCGCCGGGGCGAAACACCGTTTCCAGAAGGAGCCGCGCCAGCGTCGCCGGCGGACTGTCGGCCAGTGGCGTGCCGCCGGAATCGTCCGCCTCGATGCCGAAGCGCCGCAGCTCCACGGCCACCCGCCGCGCCAGCCCGCGATCCGGCGTCACCAGCGCCGCCGTGGCCCTGTCGCTGGTCAGCGCGAGGCGCAGCGCAACGGCAATCGAAAGCGCCTCGTCGCGCTCGTTGGCCGTTTCCACCAGCGTGACGCCGGCCAGCGCACCGCCTTCCGTTGCATCGTCCGCCAGCGCCCGGTTTTCAAGCCAGGCATCGGTGGTTTCCGCCGGGCGCAGCGTTTCGCTCACCAGCGCGCGCCGCAGCGCAAGCGCCGGCGAGGGCGCGCCGATCTCCACCACATCCGCCCGCTCCATGCCCATTGCGGCAAGCAGCTTCTTCAAGCCCGCCTGCGGGTGCCCGAAGGCGGATGGCTCGGACGCATCGCCCACCGCGTCCCAGGCGCGCGCATCGAGCCGCTTGTCCAGCCCCGGCAACACCACCGCGCCATTGTCCAGCCCGGCAATTGTCGCCAGAAGCCGCGCCGTCGCCGGAATGGTGCCGGTCGAGCCTGCCGCGATAACCGGGCCCCTGTGGGCCTGCGTCCTGAGCCGCGCCGTCTCGGCGGCCAGCATGGCGTTCCGATGCGCCGCCGGGTTGGAGCGGTCAAGCGCGTCAAGCAGGTTGGGCCAGTGCGCCGTGACGATCTGCAGGAATTCGAGCGTCACCTGCCACCAGTGCGCCAGCGCGTCGGGCGCAAGACCGGCAAGCTTCGTCCAGTCCGCTTCCTCGGTTTCGATCTCGTCCATCAGCGCGGCCAGATCCCGAGCGAGCCAGATGGAATCCGACGCCGAGGCCGGCACCACCACGCCTTCCTCGAAGAGCGCGGCCACATGGCCGGGCAGGCGCGCCTTCCACGCCTGCACCATCGGCGCCAGAAGCAGGATGCGGTCCAGCGCCTCGATGGGCGGCGCGAGATCGAGTGCGGAAGCACCCTCCGTGTCGAACAGCGCCGCCTCCTCGTCGAACTCACCCAGCGGGCGAATGACAGGCAGGATGGCCGACTGGCCGCTCAGCTTTTCAAGCAGCACATCGCGCAGCGCGCGTGCGGCGCGGCGGGTCGGCAGATAGATCGTGACATCTGCCAGCGCCAGCGGATCGCCATCATGGCGAAAACCGGGAACAAGCCGCCCGTCAAGCAGCGCTTCTGCAAGCGTCTCCAGGAAGTGGACGCCGGGGGGAATGGAATAGACGCGCGGCGGATGCTTAGCCGGCATCGCACTGCTCACCGTGCGCGGCCACCACCGCTTCGGCGGGCGCGATCGCATCCGGCGTGCCGACGGTGATCCACGCGCCGTCCATCTTCATGCCGAACAGCCGACCCTTGCGCTCCGCTGCATCGAAATAGGTGTTCAGTGACTGCGGCTCATCGCCGGCCCCGTCGAAGATACGCGGATTGAGCACAATCGCCCCCGCATAGATGACGCCACCCGCCACGCCCCGGTCGCGGGCAAGGCGGCAATCCGCATCCATTCGGTAATCGGTCGAGCCGGAATGACCCGTCGCCTGTTCGGTATCCGCAACCATGAGGAGAATATCCATGGTCGCGTCGTCCCAGGCAAGGGCCAGCCGCTCCAGATTGGATGTCTCACCCTCGAGCCAGAACGTGTCGGCGTTGAGAATGAAGAATGGCGCATCGCCCAGATGCGGCAGCGCGCGGATGACGCCGCCAGCCGAATCCATAAGGCGGTCGCGCTCATCGGAGATGATGACATGCGGCGTAACGCGGTCAGTTAGATGCGCCTCCATCTGGTCGGCCAGATAATGCACATTCACCACCGCCGTGCCGACGCCGGCATGCTCCAGCATGTCCAGCGCACGGTCGATCAGCGTGCGGCCTGCAACCTGGACCAGCGGCTTGGGCAGCGTGTCGGTGATGGGCCGCATACGCTTGCCCAGCCCCGCCGCCAGCACCATCGCCGTATCAGGCATATTGTCGGGTCTCGACCCGCTCATTCTTCATCTCCGCCGAGGAAACCCGCCTCTTCGTAGAAGCCGCGCAGCTCATCCAGCGCGGGGTGGCGCATCGCCCGGCGCAGATAGGTGCGGATGCGCGGCAGATGCTTGATGTAGAACGGCTTGTGATCGCGCTGTTCCAGCCGCACGAAGGTGCCAAGCAGTTTCGAATTGCGCTGCGTTCCGCAAATCGCATAGGCCTCGTCGAACGCCGCGCGGTCGAATGGTCCCTGCTCGGCGCGGGCGGCGCAATAGGCCTCCACCACGGCGCGCTCCAGCTCTTCCGGCATCGTCACGCGCGCATCAAGCGCCAGCGAGGCAACGTCATAGGCCGCCGGTCCGCACACAGCGTCCTGCAGGTCGATCAGCCCCAGCCGGTCAAACCCTTCGCGCTCGCCGCGCCAGATCAGGTTGGGCGAATGGAAGTCGCGCAGCACCAGGTTCTTTTCGAAATCTTCAAGGCGCGCGAAAAGCCGGTCCCAGCATTCCATATAGCCCGCGCGTTCTTCATCGCTTGCCGGACGGCCCGCCATGAACGGCATGTACCAGTCGGTGAGCAGGCTCACCTCGATGCCCAGCGCCTCGCGGTCATAGGGCGGCAGTTCATGCACATGCCCTTCATCCACCGGCATCTCGGTCGGCCAGGCATCGCGGTGCAGTGCTGCCAGCAGGCGCGCCGCTTCCACATAACGCTCGGCCACCGGCTCGCCCTCGGGCGAAAGAAACGGCGTCACGCCCAGATGCTCGGTCAGAAGCAGCCCGGTTTCCAGATCCTGCGCATAGACCTCATAGGCCGCGAACCCACGCGCGCGAATGGTGTTCGCCATCGCCACGGATGCCGCGACCGACTGCGCCAGATGCGCGATCCGGCTATAGGGCCGCCCGCATGCCAGAAGCGGCTCGTCGCGCCGTTCCGGCGCATTCATCAGGATGCGTCGCGCGCCAAGCCGCGTGGTCACGGTCTCATAGGCGCGCAGCGAGGCGTCACCCAGAAGAAACGCGCGATGCGCCCGCTTTTCACCGGCCTTGTTCAGAAAATCGCGAATGGCGAAGCTGCGCTCCAGCCGAAGCATGGCGTCGTCCGGTCCGCTGATCACCGCCAGCCGGCCTTCGCCCTCGTCATGCAGTTCGAGCCGGATCGCATCCTTAAACGCGTCACCGGCGCGCTCCGGCCATTCGACCAGCGCAACGCCGTCTTCCGCCGCTTCGAACAGGCCGAGTTCTTCCAGCTCGTCCGGCTCGCCCAGCCGGTAGAGATCAAAATGATGCACGGGAATGCGCGCATCATAGCTCTGCACCAGCGTGAAGGTCGGGCTCGGCACATCCATGTCCGGGTCTTCGGCCAGCGCGCGAACGATGGAACGGGCCAGCGTCGTCTTGCCGGCGCCGAGATCTCCCTTCAGGGCAAGCACATCGCCGGCGCGCAGCGCCACGGCGATGTCTTCGCCGAACAGCGTCGTTGCGTCTTCATCCGGCAGGAAGCGTTCCAGAACGCGCGCGGTCATAGGGTGTGGCTACTCTGCGGCGACCCGCGCCTGTGTCGGCGCGGAGGGGAAACGGCAGGTTACCGTGGTTCCACGCCCTTCGCCCGTGTCGATGTGAACAGAGCCGCCATGCAGCTCGACGAAACTCTTGACGATGGAGAGGCCCAGCCCCGCGCCGCGACGGCGACCGCCATTCACATGCGGTTCGAAGCGCCGGAAAATCGTCTCCAGCACGTCGGGCGCCATGCCCGGACCGTCATCATGCACGCTGAATTCGACCGCGTCGTCATACTGCCGCGCCACAAGCCGGATAATGCTGTGCTCCGGCGCATAATTGGCCGCGTTGGAGAGCAGGTTGAACAGCACCTGCCGCACCCGGTTCTCATCCGCATGGAAGACCAGCGCCGCATCGTCCATCTGCACGTCGAGGCGGATCTGGTGCTCGCGCAGCCGCTCGGAGATGAGCCCGGCCGCAGCCTCGACCATGTCGCCAACCCGCACTTCGCCGATCTCCAGCTCCATGATGCCGGCATCGACCGTGGCAAGATCGAGAATGTCGTTCACCACTGTGAGAAGCACCGAAGACGACGAACCGATATGGTCCACATATTCGCGCTGCCTCTGGTTCAGCGATCCGGTGTCCTGAATGTTCAGAAGCTCGGTGAAACCGATGATGTTGGTCAGCGGCGAGCGCAGCTCGTAGGAGACGTGCTGAACGAAATCGTTCTTCAGTTTGTCCGCCTTCTGCAGCGCGTCGTTCTTTTCCTTCAGCGCACGTTCCACGTTCACGCTGTCGGTCATGTCGACAAACGTGATCATCACCTGCCCGTTGGGCAGCGGGATCGTCGCGTGGCTCAGCACCGAGCCATTGCTTAATTCCACCTGTCCGTGCTGGCTGCGGCGCTCGTCATCGAAACCGGTGACCGAGGCAACGAAGCTGCGCCAGGGGCTTTCCTTCGCCAGCGGGTCGCAGACCGTGCGGATATCGGCGATGTGCGCACCCGAAGCGATCAGCGTATCGGGCAGGCTCCAGAGCCGCTGGAAGGCCGGGTTGGAAAGGCGCAGGCGACCATCGGGGCCGAACACGGCCACACCTTCGGTCAGATTGTCGAGCGTTTCGCCCTGCACCCGCATGGCCGCATTGTAGCGGCTTTCCAGGTCGAACTTTTCCGTCAGGTTTTCGAAAACCCACGTCACGCCGCCCTTGGGCTGCGGATTGGCGATGACACGGATCGTGCGCCCGTCGGGCAGATGCCACCAGTGTTCTTCCGGCTTCATGCTGCGATAGGCGGAAAGAAGCTCCTGCTTCCAGCGACGCCATTCGGGCTGCTCGGCAAGCGTGCCTTCGCTGCGCAGACGGTCGAGCAAAAGCGCATTGTCCGGCGCGCTCTCCAGGAAGGGCGTGTCCAGATCCCAGAGCTTCTGGAAAGACTGGTTGAAGAAGCGCAGCTTCTGGTTCTCGTCAAAAATGGCGACAGCCGTGGTGAGCTGGTCGAGCGTGTCGGAATGACTCTGCACCGTGCTTTCGAACTCACGGCGGATCGTCTCCACCTCGCTGACATCGCTGGCGATGCCGGCAGAACCATGCGCACCCGCATAATCGGTTATCGCAAACACCCGGCGCTCGCCGCGCACAACGGCGGAGAGCGACTGCCTGAACACCTCATTGGCCTCGCGGTGGCGGCTGGTGATCTCTTCACGCGCCGACATGGGCAGGAATTCAAGCTGCTCGCGCAGCACCGCATCACCGCTCGGCGCGTCGACAGCACCGGTGAACGCGCGGTTCACCCAGGCAAGCTGGCCTGCCTTGTCACGCAGCCAGAACGGCATGTCGAGGGAATCGAGCAGTCCCAGAACGGTCCTGCGCTCGGAAAGCAGGTTCTCCTGCTCCACCTGCATCCGCGCATGTTCTTCGCGCACGCCGGCAAGCGAGATGAAACGCAGCACGATGTGCTGCGCCGATTTGCGCCCCTGCGCCTCAAGCAGCGTGCCCGAGCGCGTCTCGATGGTCAGATCGAAGTTTTCGCCTTCATCGCGCAGGTTCGCCAGCGCCCGGTCCAGCGCAGACGCCGCGCGCGGCATCATCCAGCGGCCGAATGCCAGAAACGCCGAACGCTCATCCGGCGCGCCGCAGCCCGGCGGCAGATCGCCGACGATGGCCGGCTTGTCCGCTCCGCCGCCCCACACGACAGCGCGTTGATCCTTGAGATTGAGAAGGGCTTCCGAACGCCCCAGTGCGCCGCTCAGTTCAGCGACACGGGCGCGAAGCTCCAGATTTTCAGCAGCGATGCGCGCGCGTTGGCGGATCAACCAGATGGCCGACAGAAACGCCGCGCCCATGATGCCGGCGAACACCGCGACTTCAATGACATCGGAAGCAGCAAAGGACACGCCTGGCGCAACCTGCGCGCTCGTCTGCGCGGCCGCCGTGAATGGCATGACCACGCTCGTCGTCAGCGTCAGAAACCGCATCAATCCCCGTGTGATGCCTGTTTTGCGCTGTCGGCCCCTAGGGCCCATAGATCCGCCGTTCAGCGGGTCCAGCCCCGGCATGTCTTGATCCTTCTTCGCCGCATGGTGTGGCAAGACCGCCCCTTCCTTTCGCCAGGCCCACAGCCCGGAAGGTCAGCCGCCTCGCGAATCACAGCACTGTACCGCGTGAGCGAATCGTCGTGAAGAAGGACGGGCGACAAAAATAATCCCGGACCAAAAGTCAATGGTCCGGGATCAATATGTTGTGCTTTGGTTAACGCCGCTTAATAGCGGTAGTGCTCCGGCTTGAAGGGACCCTGCGGCGTCACACCGATGTAATCGGCCTGCTCATCCGACAGCGTGGTCAGCGAAGCGCCAAGCTTGTCGAGGTGCAGACGGGCAACCTTCTCGTCGAGATGCTTGGGCAGAACGTAGACTTCGTTCTTGTACTCCTCGCCGCGCACGAAGAGCTCGATCTGCGCCAGCACCTGGTTGGTGAAGGATGCCGACATCACGAAGCTCGGGTGACCCGTAGCATTGCCGAGGTTCAACAGACGGCCTTCCGACAGCAGGATCATCCGCTTGTCATCCGGGAAGGTGATCATGTCGACCTGCGGCTTGATGTTCGTCCATTTGAGATTGCGCAGTGCTGCGATCTGAATCTCATTGTCGAAATGGCCGATATTGCCGACGATCGCCATGTCCTTCAGCTTGCGCATGTGATCGAGGGTGATGACGTCCTTGTTGCCGGTCGTGGTGATCACGATGTCGGCGGTCGGCGCGGCTTCGTCCAGCGTGACGACCTCGAAGCCGTCCATGGCGGCCTGCAGCGCGCAGATCGGGTCGACTTCCGTCACCTTCACGCGTGCGCCGGCGCCCGAAAGCGACTGCGCGGAGCCCTTGCCCACGTCACCATAGCCGCAGACCACGGCCACCTTGCCGGCCATCATCACGTCGGTTGCGCGGCGAATGCCGTCGACCAGCGATTCCTTGCAGCCATACTTGTTGTCGAACTTCGACTTGGTCACGGAATCGTTGACGTTGATTGCCGGGAAGGGAAGGAGGCCCTTCTTCTGTAGCTGGTAGAGACGGTTCACACCGGTGGTCGTCTCTTCGGTCACGCCCTTGATGGCTTCCTTCTGGCGCGTAAAGAAGCCCGGCGTTGCCGCCATGCGCTTCTTGATCTGCGCGAACAGAACTTCCTCTTCCTCGCTGCCCGGGTTGGACAGAACGTCCTCGCCGGCCTCGGCGCGCGCGCCGATGAGGATGTACATGGTGGCGTCGCCGCCATCATCGAGGATCATGTTGGAGGGCTCGCCATCCGTCCACTGGAAGATCTGGTCCGTGTAGGTCCAGTACTCTTCAAGCGTCTCGCCCTTGATGGCGAAGACCGGCGTGCCGCCTTCGGCGATGGCCGCAGCGGCGTGATCCTGGGTCGAGAAGATGTTGCACGATGCCCAGCGCACATCCGCGCCAAGCGCCTTCAGCGTCTCGATCAGAACAGCGGTCTGGATCGTCATGTGCAGCGAGCCGGAGATGCGCGCGCCCTTCAGCGGCTTTTCCTTGCCGAACTCTTCGCGGCAGGCCATCAGGCCCGGCATTTCCGTTTCGGCGATCTCGATTTCCTTGCGGCCCCAGTCGGCCAGCGAAATGTCGGCGACCACATAGTCCTTGTCAGCGCTCATTGGCGTACTCTCCGATTGTGATGAATCCGGGCGCCACAGGCGAACGGCCGGGCGCGAATGCTGGCTTTTGACTACCAGAACAATGCGGCGCTCACAATGGATATAAAGAAATCTTTATTCGTGCATGTCGACTGATAAGGCGCGGTCTCAGCATTCCTCGCCGAAACGGTCGGCGATCAGAGCCTCGAGCGCATCGAGAAGCGCTTCGGCTTCGGGACCACTGGCGCTGACCCGGATGCTGCAGCCGGGGCTGGCCGCCAGCATCATCAGGCCCATGATCGAGGTTCCGCCGACGGTGATCCCGTCCTTCTCGACCTCGACATCGGCATCGTGGGCTTCCACCGTCTGCACGAACTTGGCGGAAGCACGCGCATGCAGACCACGCTGATTGACGATGGTGAACTCGCGCCTGAGTTCCTCGGCGGCCGGTGCGCGAACCGGCATGTCGTTCGTCTGCGGCTCGCTCATTTTCCGCTCAGGACCTGGCTTGCGACATTGATGTATTTCCGCCCTGCGGTCTGCGCCTCTTCAAGCGCCTGCGCCATGTCGTCATTGGCGCGTGCGGAGGAAAGCTTGATCAGCATCGGAAGGTTCATGCCGGCAATCACCTCAACGCGGCCCGCATCCATGACCGAGATGGCCAGGTTCGACGGCGTTCCACCGAACATGTCGGTGAGGATGATCACGCCCGAGCCCGTATCGGCCCGCGCCACGGCGTCAACGATGTCGCGCCGCCGCTGCTCCATATCGTCTTCAGCGCCGATGGAGACTGTTTCAAGGTTTTCCTGATGACCCACCACATGCTCAACGGCGTGGCGGAATTCTTCGGCCAATTGGCCATGCGTCACCAATACGAGCCCAATCATCGGCACATCATCCGATTTCCTGGTTTGGCTTTCAAGGCTGCGCTCGAGGCTGTCACGCGTTCACTCCATCCAGCTGACTTTGCGGGCCTGCCCGCATATCCGGTTATTCTCATTTAGGCCTCGGTCCGCGATGGTCGACCCCTGAAGGCCCATCTCTGAAGACCAGACCCCAGACTGCCTCACGACAAGAGCGCTATCTTGTCAACGCACAGGCCGTTGACAAGCCCAAAACTGCGGCGAGTCGCCTAAATAAAGTTCAAACGGTGACTTGAGAGGGGCCAAAAGGCGGCAATTGAAGGGTTGCCGCGATGGCGTGAACGGCCCTTCGTGCCTGTCGTTGCGGCAATTCCACGCACGGAAGCGCGATGCCTTCATGGACCATTTGCTGCCCTTCGGAAAATCGCGGCGCGTCCTGTTCGTCGACAAGACGCACCACGAGATCCATCACGGCGGCCGGCATGTGCGCAAGCTTTGCAGGCCCGAGCCCGCGCGCTTCCGCCAGCCCGGCAATGGGTGCGGGCGTGCGCACGATCAGCCGGCCATTGCGGGCGGAGAGAAAAACCTGATCGTCTGAAATGAAGCAGGCAAACAGGCCCGCCGCCTTGAAAAAGGCCAGCGCCTCGAAGGCCAGCATGGTCTTGCCGCTGCCCGACGCGCCTTCGATCAGAATGCCGTGACCGGCGACGACGATGGCGGTGGCGTGGCGGTTGTGCATGGCGGATCAGGTCTCGGCAGGCAGCGCGACGATGAACCGTGCGCCCTGAATGTCGCCCGGTTTTGCGCCGGCAATGTTTTCCGCCGTCAGCGTGCCGCCATGGGCCTCCACGATCTGCCGGCTGATGGAAAGGCCAAGGCCGGAATTCTGGCCGAAAGCCTCGCCGGCTGGCCGATCCGTGTAGAACCGCTCGAAAATGCGGTCGATGTTCTCGACGCGAATGCCCGGCCCGTTGTCTTCAATGGAAAGGATGATGCGCTTGCCGACGCGCGCCAGGCGCACATCGATCCGCCCCGTTTTTTCCGGCACGAAGGAACGGGCGTTCTCGATCAGATTGGTGATGACCTGACCAAGCCGCAGATCGTGGCCCTGAATGTAATAGGTCGCGTCCGCGCCATCCCGCTCCTCGGTGGCGAAGGTAATCTCGACCGGCTTCTTGCTGGACCCGGCTTCACGGATCGCGCTCACCAGATCGCCGACGAACTGTTTCAGCTCCACCCGGCTCGCATCTTCGCGCGAGAGTTCCGCATCGAGCCGCGATGCATCCGAAATGTCGCTGATCAGCCGGTCGAGGCGGCGCACATCGTGCTGGATGATTTCCAGAAGACGCTCGCGCGAACGCTCATCCTTGGCGAGCGGCAGCGTTTCCACCGCGCTGCCGAGCGAAGTCAGCGGGTTTTTCAGCTCATGCGCCACATCGGCGGCAAAGCTCTCGATGGCGTCAATGCGCGCATAAAGCGCCTTGGTCATGTCGCGGAGCGCCGCGGAAAGATTGCCGATCTCATCCTGCCGATGCGAGAAATCCGGGATTTCCTCGCGCGACCGCGCGCCCCGGCGCACCCGCACCGCCGCTGCCGAAAGCCGGCGCAGCGGATTGGCGATGGTCGATGCCAGAAGCAGCGAGAGGATGGCCGTCACCAGCGCGGCAACGGCGAACACGCGCAGGATCGCCTTGCGCTCGGCTGCAACGATCTTGTCGATGTCGCCGCCCTGCGTCGACAGAAGAAGCACGCCGAGAACCGCCCGGAACCGCTGCACGGGCACGGCGACGGAAACGATCTGCTCGCCCTGTTCGCTGATCCGCACCACGTAATTGGTGGTGCCCGTCAGCGCCTTCATGACCTCCGGATAGGCAACGCCGCTGCCGCCGGGCTGCTCGCGATAGACCGGCAGGTCGCGGCGACGGAAGATCTCGCGCAGCCGCTGCCAGATGCTTTCGAACACGCCCGAGGGCTCGTCATCCACCGGCGGCAGCTCATACCGCAGCACCTGGCCAAGATATTGGGAATCGAGCAGCAGGTTCGCATCCGGGTCATAAATGCGCGCACGGGTGCGGGTCTGCGGAATGAGCCTTCGCAGGAGAGGGGCCACCCGCTCCGGATTGATCGGGAAGTCGAGGCTTTCCAGCTGATCGGCGCGCAGGGGCAGGCTCTGTCCGGCCTGCAGCTCAAGCAGCTTGTCGGGATCGACAAGGATCGAATCCGTTTCCACCTCTGCGGAACTTGCAATGGCGCCGGCGATGATCTCGCCCTGCGTCATCAGGCTTTCGACGCGCGCGCTGATCAGTTCCTCGCGGAACTCGTTCAGATAAAGAACGCCAACGACCAGAACGCCGAGGCCCGCCAGGTTGAGAAACAGAATGCGCCGGGTAAGACTGGAAAAGACATAGTGCCCGAAAAGACGGCGCAACGGCACGGCGAGCCGGCCAAGAAAGGCCGGGCCCGTCGGTCGCGCGGCCCTTGAAGGCCGCTGCTCCGTCTTTTCCGTCTTTACACTCATCGCCACTGTCTTGTCCGGGCGCACGCCACGCAGCCGAACTGGTGTTCAGCCTAAATCTCGCGGAAGCGGTAGCCCACGCCATACAGCGTTTCGATCATGTCGAACTCGCCGTCAACTGCCTTGAACTTCTTGCGAAGCCGCTTGATGTGGCTGTCGATCGTGCGGTCATCCACATAGACCTGCTCGTCATAGGCGGAATCCATCAGCGCATCGCGGCTTTTCACGACACCAGGCCGCTGCGCCAGCGAATGCAGAATCAGGAATTCCGTCACGGTCAGCGTCACCGGCTGCCCCTTCCAGGTGCAGGTGTGGCGCTCCTGGTCCATGACTAGCTGGCCACGCTCCAGCGATTCCGACTGCTTGCCGGGCGTCTTGGCCGCCGTTTCCCGCGTGCTGGCGCGGCGCAGGACAGCGCGCACCCGCTCCACCAGAAGACGCTGCGAAAACGGTTTGCGCACGAAATCGTCGGCCCCCATCTTCAGGCCGAAGAGCTCATCGATCTCGTCGTCCTTGGAGGTGAGGAAGATAACCGGCACGTCGCTCTTCTGGCGCAGGCGCCGCAGAAGCTCCATACCGTCCATGCGCGGCATCTTGATGTCGAGGATCGCAAGGTTCGGCGGACGCGCACCCAGCCCCTCAAGCGCCGAAACGCCATCGGTGTAGGTCTCCACACGGTATCCCTCAGACTCCAGCGCTATGGAGACGGATGTGAGAATGTTGCGATCGTCATCGACAAGCGCGATTGTTGCCATGTCTAGCGGCTCCCTCATGGGCATATCGTCCCTATCTGCATCAATCGGCTGCGCAGATGCAGGACAAATTGGGTACAAAATGTGGCATATAAAGAAGTCTGTGTCACACCGACACGGCTATGCGCCATCACACTCCCCTTCGGAACTGTGCATATATCGGTCGAATCACGCGGTTTTTAAACGATTTAAACGATTTTAAAATCTTTAAATCGATTAATGGTTTGAAATCCCTCGATTATTTGTGTTTTCAGCTTGGATCGCCTGCGGAGACAGGCATCTCAAGGGATTTTTGGTGGTTACGATGAACGAAACCGGCACGCGCAACCCGGCTTGCGGGATTGAGAGCAATGGTCTGAAAACGACGGGAAACGTCTATTACAACTTTCAGGCCGCTGCCCTCTATGAGGAGGCGCTGCGTCGCGGTGAGGCACGGCTTTCCGCCGATGGCGCGCTCGTTGCCGAGACCGGCCAGCACACCGGCCGTTCCGCCAAGGACAAGTTCGTCGTTCGCACCGCCGACACCGAAGACGCCGTGTGGTGGGACAACAACAAGCCCATCTCGCCGGAGCATTTCGAAGCGCTCTATGCCGATTTCGTGAAGCAGGCGGCCGACCGCGACCTGTTCGTGCAGGATCTCGTCGGCGGCGCCGACCCGGAAAACAGCCTGCCGGTGCGCGTTGTTACGGAATATGCATGGCATTCCATGTTTATCCGTAACCTGCTCCTGCGTCCGGAAGTCGAGGCGCTCGACGCTTTCGTTCCGCAGATGACGATCATCGACCTGCCGTCCTTCCGCGCCGATCCCGAGCGCCATGGCTGCCGCACCGAGACGGTCATCGCCGTGGATCTGACCCGCAACATCGTTCTGATCGGCGGCACCTCCTATGCCGGCGAGATGAAGAAGTCGGTCTTCACCGCGCTCAACTACATCCTGCCCGCCAAGGGCGTGATGCCGATGCACTGCTCGGCCAATGTCGGCCCCGATGGCGACGCCGCCGTCTTCTTCGGCCTGTCGGGCACCGGCAAGACCACGCTTTCGGCTGATCCGTCGCGCACGCTTATCGGCGACGACGAGCATGGCTGGGGCGAGACCGGTCTCTTCAACTTCGAAGGCGGCTGCTACGCCAAGACGATCCGTCTGTCGGAAGAGGCCGAGCCGGAAATCTTCGCCACCACCCGCCGTTTCGGCACGGTGCTGGAGAACGTTGTCCTCGATGACCAGCGCCGCCCCGACTTCGACGATGGCAGCCTGACCGAGAACACGCGCTGCGCCTATCCGCTGCACTTCATCCCGAATGCCAGCGAAACGGGCCGCAGCGGCCATCCCAACAACATCATCATGCTGACGGCGGATGCCTTCGGCGTGCTGCCGCCCATTGCCAAGCTGACCCCGGCGCAGGCCATGTACCACTTCCTGTCCGGTTACACCGCAAAGGTGGCCGGCACGGAAAAGGGCGTTACCGAACCGGAAGCAACCTTCTCCACCTGCTTCGGCGCTCCCTTCATGCCGCGCCATCCTTCGGAATACGGCAACCTGCTGCGCGATCTGATCGCCCGTCACGGTGTGGATTGCTGGCTGGTCAACACCGGCTGGACCGGCGGTGCCTACGGCGTCGGCAACCGCATGCCCATCAAGGTCACGCGCGGCCTGCTCAATGCAGCGCTCAGCGGCAAGCTGAACGATGCCGAGTTCCGCACCGATCCGCATTTCGGCTTCGCTGTGCCGGTCGACGTGCCGGGCATCGATTCCAGCCTGCTCGACCCCCGCTCGACCTGGGCCGACAAGGCAGCCTATGACGCGCAGGCCCGTCGTCTCGTTGGCATGTTCATCGACAATTTCGAGAAATTCGAAACCCATGTCGACGCCAGCGTGCGCGAGGCCGCACCGCATCCGGCGGAAGCCGCCGAGTAACGCGCAGACTTGCATCCCAGGACCTGAACGCGCATTTTCAGGGCCCGGCCATTTGGTCGGGCCCTTTGTTTTGATGCAAGAAAACACAACCGGACTGGCGCAATGGCCGAGGGCGACCTCAACATCAGAAATGGCGTAACCGTCTTCGAGGACGAATTGCAGGAACAGTTCATCCGTTCCTCCGGTCCCGGCGGTCAGAACGTCAACAAGGTGGCGACCGCCGTGCAGCTGCGCTTCAACGCGAGGAACGCGCGCGGCCTGCCGCAGCGCATTCGCGAAAAGGTTCTGGAGCTGGCGGGAAGCCGCGCCACGAAGGAAGGCGAGATCGTCATCGAGGCCGGACGCTACCGCACCCAGGAGATGAACCGCGCCGATGCGCGCGACCGGCTGACCGAACTTCTTACCCGCGCCGCCGAGCCACCGCCACGGCCGCGCAAGAAGACAAAGCCCACCCGCTCCGCCATCGAACGCCGCCTGAAAGCCAAGGCTGGCCGCTCCTCCATCAAGAAGATGCGCGGCAAGGTCAGCCACGACTAGAAGTTGCTGAAGATTCCGGGGCAAAATCGCCGCTTATTACCATTCAGTGTTTTACAGTTGAAATCTACAACCGTTACACGTCAAATATCCGCCAACTCAAACTGGAGACGTATCCATGGGCATTTTCGATTTCGTCAAATCCGTCGGCAAGAAGCTCGGCGTGGTGGACGAGGAGCCGCCGGCAGCAGACGAACTGAAGAAGGAACTCGATTCCCATAGCCTCGGCACCGACAAGGTCGACGTGGTCGTGGAAGGGGACAAGGTCGTTCTGAAGGGCGAGGTCGCAGACCAGTCGGCCTTCGAAAAGGCCGTCGTGGCCGTCGGCAACACGCTCGGCATTTCCAAGGTGGAAGCAGGCGAGCTCAAGGTTGCTGCCGCCGAAGCCAAGGCCCCGGTCTTCTACACGGTCCAGAAGGGCGACAATCTCTGGAAGATCGCCGAAGCCAATTACGGCAAGGGCAAGGGTGCGAAATACACCATGATCTTCGAGGCCAACAAGCCGATGCTCGATGACCCGGACAAGATCTACCCCGGCCAGGTTCTGCGCATTCCCGACCTCGCCGAGGCATAAGCGCCCCCGGCACGATCTGACAGGAACGGCGGCTTTCGGGTCGCCGTTTTCTTTTGTGTGGGTGTAAGTTTCCCGGGTGAGATTGCACGGGTACATGCCGTGTTCGGGCATGTGGCGCAAGCGTAGTGCGTGGTTCGACAAGCTCACCATGAGGGATGCAGTGCCTTGCAGAAAGGTCTGGTTTCGCGGCATCGCAAATGGGTTTTGCAGGCCTATACCCACCCTCATGGTGAGCTTGTCGAACCACGCACTACATCAATGCAGCGGCTCACCATGCACCGTGCTCGAGATGTAAGGAGACCCAATTGCCAACCCTCACCGAAGGCGTGCGCCATCTGCCGGGTTATCTCGACCGCACCGCCCAGGAAGCGCTTGTTGAAGACATTCGCGCCGTGGTGCGCGAGGCCCCGCTTTTCGTCCCGGTCATGCCGCGAACCGGCAGGGAAATGAGCGTGCGCATGACCAATTGCGGCCCGCTTGGCTGGGTCACCGACCGGGAGCGCGGCTATCGCTATCAGGAAACGCACCCCGTGACCGGAAAACCATGGCCGCCGATACCCGCGCGACTGCTCGCCCTGTGGGAGGAGGTGGCGGATTTCCCGGCTCCGCCGGAGGCCTGCCTCGTCAATCACTATGCCGAAACCGCGAAAATGGGCCTGCATCAGGATCGTGACGAACAGGAATTCGCCGCGCCCGTGGTCTCGGTTTCACTCGGTGATGCATGCCTCTTTCGCGTCGGCGGCGCAAAGCGCGGCGACAAGACCGTTTCGGTCAAGCTGCAAAGCGGCGATGTGGTGGTGCTGGGCGGGGCAGGGCGGCTCGCCTTTCACGGCGTCGACCGCATCTATCCCGGCACCTCGACGCTGCTCAGCGCACCGGGCCGCATCAACCTGACCCTGCGCCGCGTCACAGCTTCCTGAGCGCCACTTCGTCCGTCAGATGATCCGCACCCTTGCGCAGGATCAGATCGGCGCGCGGCCGCGTCGGCAGAATGTTCTCGCGCAGGTTCTTCAGGTTGATCGTCTCCCAGAGCTGCTCGGCAATGGCCAGCGCCGCGCTCGGCTTGAGCGCCGCATAGCGGTGGAAGAAGGATTCCGGGTTCTGGAAGGCCGTTTCGCGCAGCCGCATGAAGCGGTCCACATACCATTGATGGATCAGGTCTTCCGGCGCATCGATATAGATCGAGAAGTCGAAGAAGTCCGAAACCACCGGGATCGCGGTGCCATCCTGCGGCAAATCGCGGGTCTGCAGAACGTTGATGCCCTCGAAGATCAGGATGTCCGGGCGGTCAATCGTGCGGAACTCGCCGGGCAGCACGTCATAGGTAAGGTGCGAATAGAGCGGCGCCGGAACATTCGGCACACCGGCCTTGATCGCCGAGAGAAAGCGCAGAACCGCGCCAACATCGTAGCTTTCGGGAAAGCCCTTGCGCTCCATCAGGTTCTCGCGCCGCAGGACCTCGTTGGGATAGAGAAACCCGTCCGTTGTCACCAGGTCGACCTTCGGGCTCGACGGCCAGCGGGTCAGAAGCTCCTGGAGAACGCGCGCCGTGGTCGATTTTCCAACGGCCACCGAGCCGGCAATGCCGATGATGAAGGGGGATTTGACCACGTCTTCGGAGTTGAAGAAGACCTGCCTCTGGCGAAACAGAAGCTGGGTGGCCTCCACATGCGCCGAAAGGAGCCGCGACATGGACAGGTAGATCCGCCGCACCTCTTCCAGATCGACTGGATCGTTCAGCGAGCGCAGGCGCTGCACCTCGTCCTCGGTCAGCGTCAACGGCGTGTCGGCGCGGAACTTCGCCCACTTCTCGGCGGTGAAAATGCGATAGGGGGAGTAGTTCTCCCCAGAGACAAGCTGGTCCATGAAGTCCGCGGCCCCCTTCCTTGCCGCCATGGTTGTCTTATCGGTGTCGCCATCCATCATGCGATGGATGATGCCACCCAGGGCGGAAACGATCTATCCCTTTCGGGATGCCTTTTCCTCAATTCCGGTGCGCGCGGTGCGGCGCTCCAGTTCCGCCATCACCTCATCAACCGAAACGCCCTCCAGCGCCAGCACGACGAGCCAATGATAAAGGAGATCGGCGCTTTCGGAAATCAGGTCTTCGCGATCATGCGAAACGGCGGCGATCACCGCTTCCACGGCTTCTTCGCCAAGCTTCTGCGCAGCCTTCGGTGTACCCTTGGCAAACAGCTTTGCGGTCCACGAGTTCTCATCGCCCGAACGCGCGCGCTCGGCGATGATGGCTTCCAGACGGGTGAGGTCGAACTGGCTCATGCCTGCTCCGGGGTCTGCGCGGGATCGAGCCGCATGGGAATGCCGGCAGCCGCCATATGCGCCTTGGCCTCGCCGATCGTGTAAGTGCCGAAATGGAAGATCGACGCGGCCAGAACGGCGGTCGCATGTCCGTCGCGAACGCCTTCCACCAGATGATCCAGCGTGCCCACGCCACCGGATGCAATCACCGGCGCGCGCACGGCGTCGGCCACGGCGCGGGTCAGCGGAATGTTGTAGCCCGCCTTGGTGCCGTCGCGATCCATCGAGGTGAGCAGGATTTCACCGGCGCCGAGATCCACCACCTTGCGGGCGAACTCGACGGCGTCGATGCCCGTTTCCCTGCGCCCGCCATGGGTGAAGATTTCCCAGCGCAGCGGCTCGCCTTCGCCGGAAACCTGTTTGGCGTCGATGGCAACGACAATGCACTGATTGCCGAACTTGTCGGCGGCGCGCGCCACCAATTCGGGATCGTTCACCGCCGCCGTGTTGATCGACACCTTGTCCGCGCCGGCAAGCAGCAGCTTGCGGATGTCAGACACCTCGCGCACGCCACCGCCCACGGTGAGCGGCATGAAGCACTGCTCGGCCGTGCGCGCCACCACGTCGAAGATCGTTTCGCGGTTGTCGCTGGAAGCGGTGATGTCGAGGAAGCAGAGTTCGTCAGCACCGGCGGCGTCATAGGCCTTCGCGGCTTCCACCGGGTCGCCGGCGTCGATCAGGTCGACGAAGTTGACACCCTTGACGACGCGGCCGTCCTTCACATCGAGACAGGGGATGACGCGGGCTTTGAGTGTCATGCGAGGTTCGCCTTCTTGCGGGCCCGGATCACGGCGATCATCAACGCCACTGTCCAGGCGATTAGCGCGGCCATGCCGAAGGGCAGGCTTATCAGCCCCAGCCAGCCCATCACGAACATGGAATATAGCATGTCGCCCCGGTCTTCACCGGCGATCATGCAGGGATTGCTGTAGCCCTCGTGAACCGTGCAGCCATAAGTGCTGGCAAGGATGCTGGAGGCGACAACCGAAAGAACGGGCAGCGCCGCCAGAACGAGGATCACCACCAGAAGAACGATGAAGGTTCTCTTGGTGCCCCGGCTCAGGCGACCGTCAGCGCTCACGCAGCCTCTCCCTTAAGCACCTTCAGCGCCTCGGCGGGATCGATGCGGCCGTCATAGAGCGCGCGACCGGAGATCGCGCCTTCCAGCTTCGCCGCATCGGGCATGGTCATGCGCACTATGTCGGCAATGGAGGCAAGACCGCCCGAAGCGATCACGGGAATGGAAACGGCGTCGGCCAGTTCAATGGTCGATTCCCAGTTGATGCCGGTCAGAACGCCGTCACGGTCGATGTCCGTGTAGATGATGGCGGCCACGCCAGCGCCCTCGAAGCGACGCGCAAGCTCGATTGCCGAAAGATCCGAGGTCTCCGCCCAGCCTTCCACCGCAACCTTGCCGCCGCGCGCATCGATGCCGACGGCAATCTTGCCCGGAAACGCCTTGCAGGCCTCGATCACCAGAGCCGGATCGCGCACCGCAACCGTGCCGAGGATTACCCGCGACAGGCCCTTGTCGAGCCACGCCTCGATATGCTCCAGCGTGCGGATGCCGCCGCCCAGCTGCACCGGGTTCTTCGTCGCCTTGAGGATCGCCTCGACCGCATCGCCATTCACGCTTGCGCCGGCGAATGCGCCATTCAGATCGACCACATGCAGCCACGCGAAACCCTGTTCCTCAAAGGAGCGGGCCTGCGCGGCGGGATCGGTGTTGTAGACCGTCGCCTCGTCCATGTCGCCCAGCTTGAGCCGCACGCACTGGCCGTCTTTCAGGTCGATGGCGGGAAAAAGTATCATGTGTCAGACGCCCTCGATAATGCTGAGCTTCGCCGTTGAATAATCCCGCCGGATGCCCAGCGCGTGCTGGTATTCCGGCGAGTTGTAGCAGGCAAGCGCCTGCTCATAGGAACTGAATTCGATGATCACCTGCCGGTCGCCGGCAGGGCCTTCGGGCGCGGTATGCTGCCCGCCACGGGCGAGGAACTTCGCACCGTATTTCTCAAAAGCCTTCGCATTGGCTTCGATATACTTCTTGTACCCTTCCGGATCGGCGATATCGACCATCGCGATCCAGTAGCCTTTTTTGGTCGAAACCGTCATCAGGGCCTCCAGCGCAGGAAGTTTGCGATCAGGGCCAGGCCAAGCGCCTGGCTCTTTTCAGGGTGGAACTGCGTGCCCACCAGATTGTCCCGCGCAACGGCCGCCGTGATCGTCCCGCCATAGTCGGTGGTGGCCAGAATCTCGGCCTCATTGCGCGCCGCGAAATGATAGGAATGCACGAAATAGGCGTGCAAACCGTCCTCTCCGGTGGGGATTCCATCGAACAGGGGATGCGAATGTTTCACGTGAATCGTGTTCCATCCGATCTGCGGAATCTTCAATTCCGGGTCGGACGGGGTCATTTCCACCACGTCTCCGGCGATCCAGCCGAGCCCCTCGGTCACCGTCTTTTCAAGACCGCGCTCGCTCATCAGCTGCATACCGACACAGATGCCGAGGAACGGACGACCCTTTTCGAGCGCCACATCCGTGATCGCCTCGACCATGCCGGGCACCGCGCCGAGACCCTGCCGGCAATCGGCATAAGCGCCGACGCCTGGAAGCACGATCCGGTCTGCGGCGCGCACCGCATCCGCATCCGCCGTAACTGAAATCTCGGCCCCGATGCCGCTTTCGCGCGCGGCGCGCTCGAAGGCTTTCGCGGCCGAGCGCAGATTGCCCGAGCCGTAATCGATAATCGCAACCTTCATGGTCAGCGCGCTCCAGGATAGGAAAAGAGACCGAGCGCCGGCTCGCTGCCACGGCCGAAGCCCTTGGCCGGTGCGGGCCTGTCGGTGAGGGCAGGGGATGGCGTTTCCTGCCGCGCTTCATCGTCGGCAAACACCAGTTCCGCCATGAAACGGGTTTCCGCCTCGTCGCGATTGTCGGCGTCGACAACGCCCCATTCATGCCAGCCGCGCCGCTTCAGCATGGAGACCCGCAGATTGCGCGCCTCCAGCCCGAAGAACAGCGACAGGCAGAGCGAGGCCACCGTTGCCGCAACCGACCAGCCCTCCAGCGTGCCAAGCGCGCCGAGCAGCAGCGCGGCGGCAACCGCAGCCAGCGCTTCCAGCCACATGCGATGCCACAGGAACCAGAGGAACGGCGCAATGAACGCCAGGATCGCAAAGCCGTCGCGCACCAGAACCGCCTGTTCCGGATTGCGTTCGGGCGGCTCCATCACAACATAGCTTGCCATCGGCTTATCCCTTCAGGCTGCCCTTGGTGGAGGGGACTGCATCAAGCTGGCGCGGATCGGCTTCGCAGGCCGTACGCAGCACCCGCGCCACCGCCTTGAAGCAGGTCTCGGCAATGTGGTGGCTGTTTGCGCCGTAATGATTGGTCACATGCAGGGTGATGCCGGCATTCTGGGAAAGCGCTTGGAAGAACTCGCGCACCAGTTCGGTGTCGAACGTGCCGATCTTCTGCGTCGGAAACTCAACATCCCAGACGAGGAAGGGACGGCCCGAAACATCGATCGCCGCGCGCGTCAGGCATTCGTCCATGGCGAGATCAAGCGAGGCGTAACGCGTGATGCCGCGCCGGTCGCCCAGCGCCTCCGAAATGGCCTTGCCGAGCGCGATGCCGCAATCCTCGACCGTGTGGTGATCGTCGATGTGCAGATCGCCATCGGCCTTCACCGTCATGTCGATCAGCGAATGGCGGGAAAGCTGCTCCAGCATATGGTCGAGAAAGCCCACGCCGGTAGCCATGTCGTAACGGCCTTCGCCATCGATTTCGACCCGAACGGCAATGGCCGTTTCATTGGTCTTGCGGCTGATTTCGGCGGTGCGCGTTGTGCTGGAAGCCATGGTCTGTCCCTTTGCGCTGCATGAAGGCCAGCCTTCTAGCAGCATGTTCCGCCAAAGACCAGAACCGTTGCCGCCCAGACGGTACGCCAAGACCGGCAGATCCTGATTTCAAACTCCGCCCGCAATACCCATCATCGCCACATCTGCAAAGTGCTCAACACCCCGCCAGGCACCCTCGTGGTTCGCCTTTCAGCAAGCTCAAGAGGCTCACCATGAGGATTGATGTGACGGATGGTGACGCGACGTAGCGATGTGCTGCCATGTTCACCCCCATATTCAAACCCTCAAGGGACCCGCCGCACAACGCAACAACAGCCCTCATCCTGAGCTTGTCGAAGGGCGAGGGCGCCTGGCACCGACATGGCAAATCCATCTGCGCGTTTGCATTCCACAATGATCAACTTACATATTCGATCTGACGGCGCCGTGCCTCTTCGGGCGGCGCGAAAAGGAGTGTGCGATGAGCGAAGAAAAATCCATGCACGCCACGACAATCGTCACTGTGCGCAAGGGCGACAAAGTGGTGATTGCCGGTGACGGGCAGGTCAGCCTTGGCAACACCGTGATGAAGGGCAATGCGCGCAAGGTGCGGCGCATCGGCAAGGGCAATGTGATCGCCGGCTTCGCCGGGGCTACCGCCGACGCCTTCACCCTTCTGGAGCGGCTGGAAGCCAAGCTGGAGCAGTATCCCGAGCAGTTGATGCGCGCCTGCGTCGAGCTTGCCAAGGACTGGCGGACCGACCGCTATCTGCGCCGGCTCGAAGCGATGATGCTCGTGGCCGACAAGAGCGTCACCCTGGCGCTTACCGGCAATGGCGATGTGCTGGAGCCCGAGCAGGGCATCATGGCCATCGGCTCCGGTGGCAATTATGCGCTTGCTGCCGCGCGTGCGCTCGCCGACACCGACAAGGACGCCGAGGAAATCGCCCGCAAGGCGATGGAGATCGCCGCGTCCATCTGCATCTACACCAATGACAATGTGGTGGTGGAAACCCTTGACGCCGAATGAGGCAGACCGGGTTGCCCTTTCTCCGGTAACCGCAGATCATTTCCCGCTGCTCCTCGACTGGCTCCGCCAGCCGCACATACGCGAATGGTGGGGCGAGCCCGAAATCGAGCTGGGCCAGATCCGCGACATGATCGAGGGACGCGACACGACGCGCCCCTTCATGATCGAACTGGAAGGGCGGCCGGTCGGCTACATTCAGTACTGGTTTCTGGCGAACAATCCCGACGGGATCGACCAGTGGGTGGACGACCTTCCGGCGGATACCGTCGGCGTCGACCTGATCATCGGCGCGAAAGACCTGCTCTCGAAAGGGATCGGAAGCACCGCAGTGAGGCTGATGGTGCGCCATCTTCTGGAGACGGGACGCAGAAACATCATCATCGATCCGGACCCCAAGAACACGCGTGCGGTCCGCGCCTATGAAAAGGCCGGCTTCCAGCCGGTGCCTCATCTGGCCGGACGCACAGGGGACTACCTGATCATGCAATACGACACGAACAACGAGACGGACACATGACCACATTTTCCCCGCGCGAGATCGTCTCCGAACTCGACCGCTACATCATCGGCCAGAATGACGCCAAGCGCGCCGTGGCGATTGCGCTGCGCAACCGCTGGCGTCGCCAGCAGCTCGAGCCGGAGCTGCGCGAAGAGGTGATGCCGAAGAACATCCTCATGATCGGACCCACCGGCGTCGGCAAGACCGAGATCTCGCGTCGCCTGGCAAAGCTCGCCGGCGCGCCCTTCATCAAGGTCGAGGCCACCAAGTTCACCGAGGTCGGCTATGTCGGCCGCGATGTGGAGCAGATCATCCGCGATCTGGTGGAGGTCTCCATCGGTCTCGTGCGTGAAAAGATGCGCGAGAACGTGAAGGCCCGCGCCCACATGAACGCCGAAGAGCGCGTTCTTGAAGCGCTGGTCGGGAAGACCGCCAGCCCCGCCACCAAGGACAGTTTCCGCCAGAAGCTGCGCAATGGCGAGCTGGACGACAAGGAAATCGAAGTGGAAGTCTCCGATTCCGGCGGCGGCATGCCCGGTTTTGAAATGCCCGGCATGCCTGGCGCGAATATCGGCGTTCTGAACATCAACGACATGCTCCAGAAGGCCATGGGCGGCAAGCCGACCAAGCTGCGCAAGACGACCGTGAAGGAGTCCTACGAACTTCTGATCGCCGACGAGTCCGACAAGCTTCTCGATGAGGAAGAAGTCACCCAGCGGGCCCTGGAATCGGCGCAGAATGACGGCATCGTCTTCCTCGACGAAATCGACAAGATCGCCAACCGTGAGAACGGTGCGGGCGCCGGCGTTTCGCGCGAAGGCGTGCAGCGCGACCTGCTTCCACTCGTGGAAGGCACGACGGTTGCGACCAAATACGGTCCGGTCAAAACCGACCACATCCTGTTCATCGCCTCCGGCGCGTTCCACGTCTCCAAGCCTTCGGACCTTCTGCCGGAGCTTCAGGGCCGCCTGCCGATCCGCGTCGAGCTGCGCGCGCTGGAAAAAGACGATTTCCGCCGCATCCTGACGGAAACCGAGGCGAGCCTCATCAAGCAGTATGTGGCGCTGATGGAAACCGAAGGCGTTTCGCTGAACTTCACCGACGACGCCATCGACCGTCTGGCGGCCATTGCCGTCGATCTGAACGCCAGCGTCGAGAACATCGGCGCACGCCGGCTGCAGACGGTGATGGAACGCGTGCTCGACGAGATCTCGTTCAACGCACCGGATCGTTCGGGAACCGAGCTTTCCATCGACGCGGCCTATGTCGACAAGAATGTCGGCGACCTCGCCAGAAACACGGATTTGTCGCGCTTCATCCTCTGAAGCCCCCGCACAGAACCGAAATCTGCCCATTCCCCGTCCCATGCCCTGCCGGTGCCGAGCCGGCGGGGCATGGCGTATAAGAGGGGCGCATAAGAGGCCCGCATATAAGCAAGTGTGACATCTCTGCCGCGGTCGGGGCGTGATGATTGTCGGGCTGCGAATGCCTCTCGACTTGGTCGGTAGCTTTGCCTAATTTGCCGATAATCCAAAAAAGTCAGAACCACGCAGGGGGCGCAAGCAGCGCGACATGGCACCACGGGCACGACTGGTTATAGGCATTTGCCTCGGCTTCTTCTGCGTCGGAACACTTCCCGTTTCCGCGGCCAAACTCGTTCCCGAAGGAAACCGGAACGCAAAGCAGCCCCCGGTGCCCGGTGTTTCGGCCAAGCGCACGAAGTCGGCCCAGACCACCTATGAAGCCAAATATGGCAAGGTCTACCAGCTTCTGAAAACGGATGGCGGGCTCGTTTCCAAGATCCGCTCCATTTCATCCCGATACAACATCGATCCCGTTCACATGGTCGGCGCCATCGTCGGTGAGCACACCTACAATGTGGACGCCTATGACCGCCTGCAGACCTATTATGTGAAGGCGGTCTCTTATCTGAAAAGCGATTTCTCCTTCTCCTATGGCGGTGAGACGGTCGGCCAGTTCGTGGAACGGCCCGAATTCGCCGACTGCGAAAAGGAAAAGGGCAGCTACGACATCTGGTCGTGCCGCGAAGCCGTCTGGGACAAATCGTTCCGCGGCAAATCCGTCGACGGCAAGAAATGGCCGAACGACCGGTTCGGGGCCGTTTTCTTCCAGCCTTTCTATGCAGGCCAGACCTTCGGCATCGGTCAGCTCAATCCGCTGACCGCCCTCAAGATGACCGACACGGTGAACAGGGTTTCCGGCTTCCGCCAGATCAGCCACACCAACCCGCAGGAAGTCTACCAGACGATCATGGACCCGGATAAATCGCTCGCCTATGTGGCCGCGACGGTGAAGAAGTCCATCGCCGCCTACAGGCAGATTGCCGATTTCGACATTTCGAAGAATCCGGGCATCACCGCCACGCTCTACAATCTCGGCAATCCGGAAGCACGCGCCGCGCGTCTGGCAGCGGAAAACCGCGTCCGCCGGGCCAAAGGCCAGCGGGTCAAGCTTCCGGAAGAGAACTATTATGGCTGGCTGGTGAACGAGAAGCTGGATGAGCTGAAGGCGCTTTTCCAGGATTCTTGAACCAGGATTCCTGAACCATCAGGTTCTTATGTCCCGTCCGTCGCCCGGTCGCCGGTGACGGCTTTCAACTGCTTCAGAAGCACCTTGATCTCGCCATCCTTCAGAGAAGCGATATGCGCCGCCAGAAGGTTTGCGAGTTCCGTTGCACAGGGCGAAAGATGCGCCGTGTCCACCACGACGCGCGGGTGTGAAAGCTCGGCGATCCGCTGCAGCTCGTCCGCCTCATCCCAGATCACGTTGAAAAAACCGATGATCTTCTGAACCATCGCCCAGTTGGGCGGGCTGGCGCGACCGTGCTCCAGAGAAGAAAGATAGGCCGCGCTGACGCCGATGGCCGCCGCCATTTCCTTCTGGCTCACCCCGCGCTCACGCCGCAGCTCGCGGATTTTCTCGCCAAGCGGGGTCACATGCCGCTCCTGTGCCTGCGCTTCAGGCGGATATAGAACGCGCCGCCGCCGCCATGACGCCGGCTTGCCTCGTCGATCCCGCTCACCAGGCCGGAGAAGGGCGGTGTTGCAAGCCAGCGCGGCAGGGCGCGGCGCAGCACGCCATCACTGCCGAACGATGCGCCCTTGCCGGTAATCACCAGAACATGGCGCATGCCCTCAGCATGGGCGCGGTTCAGGAAGGAGAGAAGCAGGCTGTGCGCTTCCGACTGGGTCAGCCCGTGAAGATCCACGCGCCCCTCCAGAACAAGCCGGCCACGGGCAATCTTGGTATGGGTGGGCTTGTCGATCGGCCGGGTCGGATGCGCCTTGACCGGAGCGGGCGAAGCCTTGCCGGAACTGCTGGATGTCGCAGCAGGCCGCGATGTGTCCTGCGCCACCAGGCGCGAAAGCTCGGCCATCGTGTCGTCATCGGGCTCTGCCGTTTCTTCAAGAAACTTGCCCTTGAGCGGTTCCGTGGTCCGCGCCACGCGGTTCCACAGAATGCGGTCTTCCATACTCAGACGTTTCGGCGTGTGGCTGGTCATTGCTCAGCCTTCCACAAGCGCTCTGGGAACCAGCGCATAAAAATCCGCTCTGTGGCGGATCACACCGGCGATCTCGCCCGCCGCAGAACCGCTGCCGATGAAGAGATCGGCCCGCGCCTGTCCGGTGATCGCCGAGCCCGTATCCTGCGCGATCATCAGGCGACGGAATGGCCCGCCATCGACCACATCGAGTTCCGGCGCATTAATAAAGAACGGGGTTCCGAATGTGTGCAACAGCCGGTCGACGGCGATCGAGCGCCCCGGCGCGAGCTGCACCTTGGCGGCTGCCACGGGACCAAGTTCCGGCGCTCCCGCATCGGTTTCGCGGAAAAAGATGAAAGAGCGGTTTTGCCAGAGAATTTCGTCAATTCGCTCCGGATTTTCCGAAAACCAGCCCCGAATGCTCTGCATTGTGACCGTTTCCGGAGAAAGCGCGCCGCGCTCGATGAGCACCTTTCCGGCGCCCGTAAAATAGTGACCCGACTTCGCGGCATAGGTGACGCGCATGACGGATCCATCCTCAAACCGCAGCCTTGCCGCACCCTGAACATGGATGAAATAGGCATCGACCCTGTTGTCGAGCCAGACGAGTTCCAGACCACGCCCGTCCAGCGCGCCACGGTCAATTGCGCCGCGGTCGTGATACTCCACAAGGCCGTGGTCCGTTTTCCGGGCAAACGCAAAATAGGGATCGAGCCCGGCGGGGCGGTTCTCATCATCCACATCGACCAGATCGTCGGGACGCCGGTAGAGCGGCACGCAGAAGCGCTCGGTCCTTTCGCGCGAGGCCTCAACCTCCGGCTCGTAATAGCCGGTCACAAAACCGGAACCGCCGTCTTCAGCGCGGATATGGCAGGGAATGAAATGTTCTTCGAAGAATGCCCGGGCCGATGCTTCATCGGCGTCGGGCATGGCCAGTGCCGCTTTGTGAGCGGGAGCGAAGGCGGAAAGCGCGATGCCCAGAGCGCCCGTGCGATAGGGCTTTACGGCAACGCGCTTGGCGGAACGGGCAAATGCACGAAAGGCGGAAAGAACCTTGTCCTCCCGCCAGCCTGGCATGTCGCTGAACGAAACCCTCTCAAGGGATGGCGAAAGCGCCGCAGACTGCGCGGCCATGCACGACGCTCCGCCCGGCAAGGATCAATCCTCGGCTTCGGTGGCGACGAGCTTCCAGTTGGGGTCGCGGGAACGGCTGTCGCGCGCGAAGGTCCACACATCCTTGACTTCGGCCACGGTCTCGGGATCGCCGTCGATCACCTCGCCGGACCCGTCACGGGTAGCGGAAATGAGCTCGCTGACGATGCGCAGCGTGACATGGGCTTCCGAACCCTTCATCTCGGCGGCGACGATGTCCATGCTGTCGATGCCGACAAACGAGGATTCGATCTTCTCGTTGCGCTTCTCACGCTCGTCGATTGCAGCGACGAAACCTTCATAAACCTCGCGCGAAAGCAGGTTCTTGAGGGTCCGGCGGTCGCCATCGGCATAGGCCATGACGATCATCTCATAGGCCATCTTCGCGCCTTCGACGAAGCTCTTGGGCGCGAACGAAGCGTCGGCGTCGCGAATGGCGCGCATGCCCTTGTTCAATTCGCTGCCCGGCTTGGCGGCCTTGTCGATATCGGCATAGGTCTGGTCGGGTTCCGGAGCGCCCTTGCGGCGCGGCAGGGAGACCACGTTTTCGCCGTCGCCGGACTTTTCTTCGCTGGAAGACCTGCGCCCTGCGGTGTAGGGATCAAAAGGCGGACGTTCATTGCCCGTACGCCGGCCGAGCACATTGCGCAGCTGAAAGAAGATCACCACAGCGGCAATCAGAAAGAAAATCGTGCCGAAATCGAAGAATTCCATAACGTCCAGCCAAACGAGCCACTGTGTTCCGCAGCACCTGCCGGCTCAGGCCAGGTGCAGAGGCGACGGCACCCCGTCCTTACCGGAAATCATATAGAACGCAGACCGCCATCATTCAAATTTTCGGTCAGAATACCTATGTTTTCCCCACTGGCCAGCATGGAACGGTCAGAATCCGCTTAAACAGGCAACAAGGCTAACAAGTTCGTGCGATTTTCGATTGTTCCCTTCCTCCTTCTCGCCATCCCGTTGGGCGAGATCGCCATGTTCGTCGTTGTCGGCAGCCAGATCGGCGTGTTCCCCACGCTGGCGCTGGTTCTGATAACAGCCGTGACAGGCTCCATCCTTCTGCGAATTCAGGGGTTTGGGGTCGTTCGCCGCATTCAGGAAACGATGAATGAGGGCGGCGTGCCCGGCCGCGATCTCGTGCATGGCATGATGATCATGGTGGCCGGCGTGCTTCTTCTCACGCCCGGTTTCATCACCGATACGCTCGGTTTCCTCCTGTTCATTCCGGCAATCCGCGACATCGGCTGGAAATTCCTGCGCAGCCGCATCGTCGTCATGGGCGGGGCGGCAGGCGCCGGCGCACAGCGCCAAAACCCCTATCGACGCGACACCGGGCCGCAGACAATTGATCTTTCGGCAGACGATTACAGCGACGAACCGAACGATAAATCGCCCTGGCGCGGACCCGATCGCGACTAAAGCGGACCGTCCCGCGACCCCGCCGCGCCTTGTCATGCGCCAAAGCCCATGCTAGCGAGCAAACAATTATTTTCGGGGAGCCGCGCGGCTGCCAACCACGCTTGAGGAAGAACACGCATGGCCAAGAAACCAGAAGAAAACACTGCAGGCGCGAACGAAGCGGCAAAGGCCGGCAACGGCGCACAGCCCGCACTGAACGTTCTGACCCAGTATGTGAAGGATCTTTCCTTCGAAAGCCCGGGTGCTCCGCAGTCTCTGCGCGGTCGTTCGGAAGCTCCGGCAATCAACATCAACGTCAATGTCAACGCCAACCCGCTTGGCGAGACCGACTATGACGTCGTGCTGACGCTCAACGCCAAGGCAGAAGCCGAAGGCAAGGTGCTGTTCAACGTAGAGCTGGTTTATGGCGGTGTCTTCCGCGTTGCCGGTTTCCCGCAGGAGCACATGCTGCCGGTTCTCTTCATCGAGTGCCCGCGTCTGCTCTTCCCGTTCGCACGTCAGGTCATCGCCGACGCAACCCGCGCCGGTGGCTTCCCGCCGCTGATGATCGACCCGATCGACTTTGCCCGCATGTTCCAGCAGCGCGTTGCCGAGGAACAGGCAAAGGGCCAGGTTCAGGTTTCCTGATCCAGCCAGATTTTCTAAGTTTTTTCGGGGTGGCGCTTTCGGGCGCCGCCCCGAATCACTTCTGGCGCATCATTTCTGGCGCAGGATTCTTCGATTTTCAGAGAAAGCCGGGATTTTCCGGAAAACTGCCCGACTTCAGGCGCGCAGATTGTGCCAGAGCGATTTTTCGCCGAGCTTTTCGACCAGCGCCTCATGAGCGGCGCGCTCTTCCTCGCTGATGCGCGGGGGAAGGGGGGTCGGTCGCGCCGACAGGGTGACCGAAGCGGCCAGTGCACTTTCGCCCGCATTGTCGCCGCCGCCTGAAATCTCCAGACCAAGAGCGGCCTGCTTGCCGCCGATCAGCTCGATATAGACTTCGGCGAGAAGTTCGGCGTCGAGGAGAGCGCCGTGCTTGGTGCGGCGGCTGTTGTCGATGCCATAACGACGGCACAGCGCATCGAGCGAATTCGGCCCCATCGGGTGTTTGCGCCGGGCGATGGCCAGCGTATCGACCACAAGCGAGGGCTCCACCGGGGGAACGCCCAGCCGGTCGAATTCGGCATTGATGAAGCCGATATCGAAGTTCGCATTGTGAGCGACCAGCTTTGCGCCGTCGATGAATTCCAGAAATTCTTGCAGAACCGCGCCAAACGCCGGCTTATCGGCGAGATCGGCATCGGAAATTCCGTGAACCGCCTGTGCTTCCGGGTGAACCGAACGGCCCTGCGCATTGATGTAATGATGCAGGAAACGCCCCGTGGGAAAACGATTGTCCAGCTCGACACAGCCAATCTCGATCACCCGATCCAGATTGTTGTCGAGACCCGTAGTTTCCGTATCGAAAACGATTTCGCGCATTCATTCGCTCCAGAGCGCCAGTTCGTGAGCAACATGCGCACCCGATGCGGGTGACGCAAGCATGGCCTTATGGGGATGGTGTTTCGGCTGGGGAAAGTGCTGCGATCACCGATTTCACGGCATCGCGCGCCGCTTCCATTCCATTGCCCGTGTCGATGATGAAGTCGGCGCGCGCGCGCTTTTCCGCATCCGGCACCTGACGGGCAAGGATCGCGGCGAACTTTTCTTCCGTCATGCCGGGGCGTGACAGAACCCGGCTGCGCTGCTCTTCAGCCGGCGCAGTGACGACAACAATGCGATCAACACGATCCTCACCGCCCGTTTCGAACAGGAGCGGAATGTCGAGCACGACAATGGGCGTTCCCTTTTGCCTGTTTTCGGCAACGAACGCGTCTGCATCCTGACGCACCAGTGGATGGATGATCTCTTCCAGCGCCTTGAAGGCTTCGGGTTTCCCCAAAACGGCCCTGGCCAGTCGTTCACGATCCACCGCGCCGTCAACAACGGTTCCGGGGAAACGCGCCTCGATGAGCGGTGCAGCCGCACCCGCATAGAGCCTGTGAACCGCTGCATCGGAATCGTGCACCGGCACGCCTTCTTCCACAAACATGCGGCCGGTTGTGGATTTCCCCATGCCGATGGAGCCGGTGAGGCCGAGAATGACTGTCACACCTGTTCTCCATCGGACAGAACATGCGTGCGCAGGGCCCCGGTGACCTCTGGCCGCATGCCGAACCAGCGCTCGAAACCGGGCACGGCCTGATGCAGCAGCATGCCCAGCCCGTCGACCGGCGTGAGCCCGCGCGCCTCGGCGGCGGCAAGCAGGTCCGTCTTGAGCGGCGCATAGACAATGTCGCTGACGACCGCGCCTTCAGGCATTGGATCGAGCGAAATCTCCAGCGGCGGTTTCCCGGTCATGCCGAGCGCGCTCGTGTTCACCAGAAGATGCGCATCCGACAGAAGTGCCGGAAGCGCGTCCCAGCCATGGGCGCTGACGCCCGTTCCGAAACGCTGCGCCAGCTCCTCGGCCCGCTCAATGGTGCGATTGACCACGCGAATCTTGCGGTAGCCGGCCTTCTGGATGGCGTGGATGATGGCGCGCGCCGCACCGCCTGCACCCAGCACCACGGCGGTCTCGCCAGACGTCCAGCCGGGAGCAATGGCGCTCAGATTTGCAGAAAAACCATAGGCGTCCGTGTTTCCGCCGATGAGTTTTCCACCCTCGAACCACAGCGTGTTGACGGCGCCGATCATCTCGGCCGCCTCGTCGCGCTGATCGACACCCTGAAAGGCTGCTTCTTTGTGGGGCAGGGTGACGTTGCCACCGGCATATACGGAAGATGACAGGCCAGCGAGAAACGCCGGAAAATCGAGCGGTGCGACATCCAGCTTTTCATAGCTGCCGGCGATGCCGTGCTGATGAAGCCAGTAGCCATGAATGAGCGGCGAGCGGGAATGCGCGATGGGATGCCCGCAGACGAAGGCGTGAATATCAGCCATCGATCGCCCCCAGCGTGCGCAGCTCGGCCAGAAGCGGCAGGAGCGGCAGGCCGACAATCGTGAAGGTGTCGCCTTCGATCTTTTCGAAAAGCTGAATGCCTTCACCTTCGATCTGATAAGCGCCTACGCTGTGCAGGGCATTTTCACCCACACTGGAAAGATGCCGACCGATGAAAGCGGGATCGAGATCGCGCATGGTGAGGCGCGCAATGCCCACATGCCGCCAGATCACCTCGCCATCGCGCGCGATGACGACGGCGCTGTTGAGCTGATGGGTGCGGCCCGAAAGTTTCAGAAGATGCCGGCGCGCGCCTTCCATGTCTGCTGGCTTGTGGAAGACTTCATCACCGAGCGACAGGGTCTGGTCCGCACCGATGACAAGCGCGCCGGGGGAGCGCTCGGAAACGTCCACGGCCTTGGCTTCGGCAAGCACCTGGGCGACGGTTTCAGGATCCGCGCCGCTTCCTTCCAGCGTGTTTTCCACAGCGCGCTCGTCGATCTCGGACCGTTCGACGCGAAAATCGACGCCGGCATCGCGCAGCATTTTCTGACGAAAGGCGCTTCCCGACGCCAGGATGATGGCGGGCTTGTCTGTCATGGTGTCACCCTCTGTTTTCTCGTGACTTCGCATACAATGCGAGAATGGCGGCTGCCGTTTCTTCAATGGACCGGCGCGAAACGTCGATCACCGGCCAGCCATGCCGGCTGCAAAGCTGCCGCGCATAGGCAATCTCGCGCGAGATTGTTGCGCGGTCCGTGTAGGGATTGAAGGCTGTTTCATCCACAGAGCCCAGAATGCGGTTCTGGCGGATCTGTGAAATGCGTTCGGCGGAAGCAACGAGGCCGACGATCAGCGGCCGCCTGGCCTCTGCCAGCGCTTCGGGAAGCTTCATGTCCAGAACGATTGGAACATTGGCGGTCTTCACACCGCGGTTCGCCAGATAGATGCTGGTGGGCGTCTTGGATGTGCGGGAGATACCCACAAGCACAACGTCCGCATCTTCAATGTTCAGCGGAAGCTGCCCGTCATCATGCTCCATGGTGAAATTGAGCGCTTCGATGCGGTGGAAATACTGCGCATCCAGCACATGCTGCGCGCCCATGCGCCGTCCGGCGGGTGTTCCCAGATAGGACTGGAAAACCATCAGCACCGGTTCGAGCACGGAAACGCAGGGCAGGCCGAGCGCGGCACAGCTTTCATCCACCTGCCGGGCGAGTTTCTGATCCACCACTGTGTAGAGAACAATGCCCGGCTCGCGCTCCACTTCATCGAGCACGCGGGCCAGCTGCTTCTCATTTCGAATCAGCGGGTAGATGTGCTCGATCGCCCGCGCATCCTTGTATTGCGCGGCTGCGGCGCGTCCAGCGGCCAGAAGAGTCTCTCCGGTCGCATCAGAAATCATGTGAAGATGGAAGAAGCGTTGCGGCTGTTGCACGGTTTTCTGCCCCGCCATGTGGATGATTGTTGATAACGCGGGCTCAAAAAAATGGCGAGGCCGCGCCTCTGGATAAGTCCATAGAGTCTTCCACAGATCAGCCCGGTGTGAATTGTGATCCGCCCATGTGGAGAACAATCGACAATCCCCGAACCTTCCTTCATTGTCCACCACACGCGGGAAAATGAAATTGGCTCAGCCTATTGAATCTGCGTGCTGAATCCGCATTATCCCCGTTCTTCTGAAGATGTGCATTGCCATGGGGCGCGGCAATAAGACCGAAGGGGCGATGCGCGAAACCGTGGACAGATTTGAATCCACATTACAAACAGAGTCTAAGAATCAGAAGAATCTTCAGATCTGTAATTATCTTTTGAATCCTGACTGTGGAGCATCCTGATGGGGCAGCGAAAAATCCTCGACGTGCTTAGAGGCGAGACGGTGTTTCCGCCTCCCGTATGGATGATGCGCCAGGCAGGGCGGTATCTGCCGGAATACCGGGAAACCCGGAAACACGCCGGTGGGTTCCTGGATCTCTGCTACAATCCCGATCTGGCCGTGGAAGTGACCCTACAGCCGATCCGGCGTTTCAACTTCGACGCTTCGATCCTGTTTTCCGACATTCTCGTCGTGCCTCATGCCCTCGGACGCGATCTGCGCTTCGAGGAAGGGCGCGGTCCGCTCCTGACGCCAATCGACGCCGGCGGCATCGCCAGGCTGGAAACCGACGGTTTTCATGATCATCTGGCGCCGGTCTACGAGACGGTGCGGCGGCTTCGGAAAGAACTTCCAGACGAAACGACGCTGCTCGGCTTCTGTGGCGCGCCGTGGACTGTGGCGACTTACATGATCGCCGGGCATGGAACGCCGGACCAGGCGCCGGCCCGCATGTTCGCTCTGGAACAGCCGGAGGCCTTTTCCGCGCTGATCGACTGTCTTGCGGACTGTTCGGCCGAATATCTGATCCGCCAGATCGATGCGGGCGCGGATGCGGTTCAGATCTTTGATTCCTGGGCCGGTGTCCTCGATGAGCTCTCTTTCGAGCGCTGGTGCGTGAAGCCGATGGCCCGGATCGTGGCGAAAGTGCGCGAAAAGCACCCCGATGTGCCGATCATCGGCTTTCCCAAGGGCGCGGGCGCGCATTATGCGGGCTATCGCCGGGAGACGGGCGTGACGGCGCTGGGCCTCGACTGGACCGTTCCGTTGGGCACAGCGCGCCGCCTGCAGGCCGAGGGAGCCGTTCAGGGCAATCTGGACCCCCTGAGGCTGATTGCGGGCGGAGAGGCGCTCCACGAGGGCGTGGCGGCCATTCTGGACGCCCTGAGACATGGACCCTTCATCTTCAACCTCGGCCACGGCATCACGCCCAAGACGCCGGTTGAGCATGTGGAAGCCATGCTGAAACAGATCAGGGAGGCCGAGTGATGGCTGCGAGTGACACGGGCGGCAAAAAAGCTGCGGGCAGGGCCTTCACGGCGCTGGCGATTTTCATCGGCCTGACGGCGCTTCTGTTTTTCTACAATCCGTCCGGTTTCTATCTCTGGGCGAAGGCCATCCATGTGATCGCCGTGATTGCCTGGATGGCAGGCATGCTCTACCTGCCGCGGCTGTTCGTCTATCACGCGGATGCCGAGCCGGGTTCGGAGAAATCCGAGACCTTCAAGGTGATGGAGCAGCGTCTGTTACGGCTGATCATCAACCCGGCCATGATTGTGACCTGGGTTTTCGGCCTGTGGCTGGCCTGGGACGGTTTCGGCTTTTCGGGCGGCTGGCTGCACGCAAAGATCGCGCTTGTTATCGCCATGTCGGGCGTGCACGGCTATTTCTCGGCCTCCGTTCGCCGCTTTGCGGCCGATCAGAACACCAAGCCCGCCCGTCATTGGCGTATAATGAACGAAGCGCCGACGCTTCTGATGATCGTTATTGTCGTGCTTGTTATCGTCAAACCCTTCTGATACGGGTTTGACAGACTGCCTTTGATGCGGAACCGGCGATGCCGTCTTGCCCTTTGAACAAGACGGCGCTAAGAGTCGGTTCCTTCCTTTTTGTCCGGTTCCACGCACATCTTCCGTTCCGAGTGAAACCGGCTGGCTTCAAATACGCCTACCCCCATCTTTTTGTTTGCCTTTCCAGAGTCCGCACATGCAGGAAATGAAACTCCAAGAGCTGAAAAGCAAATCGCCGACCGATCTCATTGCGTTCGCAGAATCGCTTGAGGTCGAGAACGCCAGCATCATGCGCAAGCAGGAGCTGATGTTCGCGATTTTGAAGAAGCTCTCCACGCAGGATATCGAGATCATCGGCGAAGGCGTCGTGGAAGTGTTGCAGGATGGCTTCGGCTTCCTCCGCTCCGCAACCGCCAACTATCTGCCGGGTCCGGACGATATCTACATCTCCCCCTCCCAGATCCGCCGCTTCTCGCTGAAGACGGGCGATACGGTTGAGGGTCCGATCCGCAGCCCCAAGGAAGGCGAGCGCTATTTCGCCCTTCTCAAGGTCAACACGATCAATTTTGAGGATCCGGAGAAGATCCGCCACAAGATCCACTTTGATAACCTGACACCGCTCTATCCCGACGAGCGGCTGAACATGGAAATCGAGGATCCGACGAAGAAAGACCTGTCGGCGCGCGTGATCGACCTGGTGGCGCCGCTCGGCAAGGGCCAGCGTGGCCTGATCGTCGCGCCGCCGCGCACGGGTAAGACAGTTCTTCTGCAGAACATCGCCCATTCGATCACCTCGAATCACCCGGAATGCTTCCTGATCGTTCTTCTGATCGACGAACGTCCCGAAGAAGTGACCGACATGCAGCGCTCGGTGAATGGCGAGGTCATCTCCTCGACCTTCGACGAGCCGGCCTCGCGCCACGTGCAGGTTGCCGAAATGGTCATCGAGAAGGCGAAGCGTCTGGTCGAGCATGGCCGCGACGTGGTCATTCTGCTCGATTCGATCACCCGTCTTGGCCGCGCCTACAACACGGTCGTGCCGTCTTCCGGCAAGGTTCTGACCGGTGGTGTGGACGCCAACGCCCTGCAGCGCCCCAAGCGCTTCTTCGGCGCGGCGCGCAACATCGAAGAGGGCGGTTCGCTGACGATCATCGCCACGGCGCTCATCGATACGGGCAGCCGCATGGACGAAGTGATCTTTGAAGAGTTCAAGGGCACGGGCAACTCGGAAATCGTTCTGGACCGCAAGGTTGCCGACAAGCGCATCTTCCCGGCCATCGACATTCTCAAGTCCGGTACGCGTAAGGAAGACCTCCTCATCGCGCGTCAGGATCTCCAGAAGATCTTCGTTCTGCGCCGCATCCTGGCTCCGATGGGCACCACGGACGCGATTGAGTTCCTTAACGACAAGCTCAAGCAGACCAAGACCAATTCGGAATTCTTCGATTCGATGAACACCTGATGGTGGTTTGACGAAATCTGCCGTTCTGGCAGCAATGAAAAGGCGGCGTCACGGGAAATCGCGACGCCGCCTTAATCTTTTGTTCAGCATAAAATCCTGCTCAGTGCCTTCTGCGCAACGCCTCTTCCAGTGCATTGGCGGTGTCGAATGGGGGCAGGCAGGTCTGGCCGACGCACAGATAGGCCGCTTTCCGTTTCGGATCGACGGTGACGCCGCCGGGCAGTTCCATCGCTTCTTTCGCTCCAGAGAGAACGATGTCGAAACGGCGTGGATCCAGATGTCGATTCGCTACCGGAACAAAAACCTGTTCCGCATCCGGTTCGACCATGACCAGCTTCATGGGTTCTTCCGCCAGAGCCGCAGCATAGACAGTGCCCGCCTGGCCATAGGTCTGGCTCGCAGCGCGCCCGAGCGCCTTTTCAACGACATGGCCCAGATGGGCGCCGAGAGCGCCGTTGTGGAGCACGGAGAGGGCAAGGAGCGCTTCTATGCACTGGCTGGTGGCCGACGGGATGGCCTCATCCACATCACCGCGAATGCGCATCGGCACGTCGCCGGCGTCTGAAGCGGTCAGAAAATAGCCTGTCGCATCAGCATCCGCGTGCCATTCATCCAACACGGTGCGCCAGGCATCTGCCTGTGCGAGCAGTGTTGCATCGCCTGTCGCCTGATAAAGCGCCGCTGCAGCGGAAATCATGCAGGCATAATCGCTGGTGAGCCCGGGGAAGACGCTGTTCCCGCCGCGGATGCTGTGGGGCAGGCGGCCGTGATCCATCGATTCGCATACGAAACGAAAAGCCGTTTGTGCAGCTTCAATCCAGTCCCTGCGCCCAAGGGTGCGACCGGCTTCGGAGAGAGCTGTGATGGTGAGGCCGTTCCAGTCGACGAGAATCTTGTCGTCACGCCCCGGTTGGGGACGGGTGTTGCGGGCTTCAAGCAGTCTGTCGAGCATGTCGCGCAGCGCGGTTTCGGTCTCACGCCCCTGAGACTCCGGCGTCGAACGACGATGCAGGATGGGCGCGCCCTCCCAGCCTTCCGGTTGAGCGAGCGAGAAGACTTCCAGAAAGCGATTTGCGTCCGCACCCAGGATGGAATTGAGCTCTTCTTCCGTCCAGAGATAGGTTTGCCCCTCAACGCCTTCAGTATCCGCGTCCAGACTGGATATGAACGCGCCATTCACGTCCCGCATCTCGCGGAGCAGCCAGCCGGCGGTTTCTTCGATTCGATACCGAAACAATTCATTCTGGGTTTCACCATACGCCCAGCACAGCATGCGAAGGAGCTGTGCGTTGTCGTAGAGCATCTTCTCGAAATGCGGGACGATCCAGTGATCGTCTGTCGCATAACGCGCGAGGCCACCGCCTACATGATCGTAAATGCCGCCCGAAAGCATGGATTTGAGGCTGAACAGAACCGCTTCTTTGGAAGAAACATCGCCGGATTGAAGCGCCTGAAGCCAGAGTATGCGCATGAACGGGACATTGGGGAATTTTGGGGCACCGCGAAGGCCGCCCAGTTCCATGTCGATCATGCGCAGAATTTTCGGCGCAAGATCATCCAGCAGCGCAGAAGGGGAGGCGGAGTGACTGGAAGCGGGGGAGAGCCGACTCTCGACATGCGATTTCAACGCCGTGGCACTCTTCAGGAGGTCGGTGCGCTTGTTCTTCCAAGCTGCATTGACCGCTTCCAGAACCTGCGGGAAGCCGGGGCGGCCGTAGCGCTGTTCAGGTGGAAAGTAGGTACCGCCCCAGAACGGGTTTCCGTCCGAATCGAGAAACATGGTCAGCGGCCAGCCGCCTTGCTCGCCGGTCGCAGACAGGGCCGCCATATAGATCTGATCGATCTCAGGCCGCTCTTCCCGATCCACCTTGATATTGACGAAGTGCCGGTTCATGGCCTCCGCAACTTTTGGATTCTCGAATGACTCATGAGCCATCACGTGACACCAATGGCACGCGGCGTATCCAACGGAGAGAAGAATGGGACGGTCCGTCTCCCGGGCTTCCTGCAGGGCCGCCGCAGACCAGGGGCGCCAATGGACCGGATTATCCTTGTGCTGCAACAGATAGGGACTGGTTTCGTTGGAAAGCAGATTTTTTGCTGGCAGAGCCATCAGGATTCCTTGCACATCGCATCGTTATGGAAAATATCTACCGGCACGGTAGGGCGCTTTGGACGTAAGGGCAATTCAGATGCGGGCAACGATATTCGCACTTTCCAGCGGTGGACTGCCATCGGGGGTCGCCGTGGTGCGGCTTTCAGGCGAAGGCACCCGTCAGGCCCTTGAGCAAATGGCGGGCGCCTTGCCTGTAGCGCGACAGGCTGCGTTGCGCGGGATCCACAATCGTGACGGCGTGCTTCTCGATCGGGGGCTTGTTCTCTTCTTTCCGGGTCCGCACAGTTTCACAGGTGAGGATTGTGCGGAGCTGCATCTGCATGGTGGCCGCGCCGTGGTTCAGGCAGTGCTTGACGCGCTGGCCGGCTTTGCAGGGTTTCGTCTGGCAGAAGCCGGAGAGTTTACCCGACGCGCCTTCTTGAACGGAAAATTCGACCTCACGGAAGCAGAAGCGCTCTCCGACCTGATTGCCGCAGAAACAGAAGCGCAGCGCCGCTTTGCGCTGGCCAATTCAGAGACACGGCACCGCGCACTCTACGATGGCTGGCGCAGGACACTTATTCAGGCCCGCGCCATGATCGAGGCGGAGCTTGATTTCTCGGATGAGGAAGACGTTCCGGGTTCGGTTGCGGAGCAGGTCTGGAACGATGTCACTGCGCTGCACCGATCCTTGCGGACACATGCCGCCGGATATCGGAATGCCGAGATCATCAGAGAGGGATACCGCGTCGTGATTCTCGGTGCGCCCAATGCCGGAAAATCCAGTCTTCTCAATGCGCTTGCCCAACGCGATATCGCCATCGTGACGGATGAGCCAGGAACCACGCGCGATGCGCTGGAGACCGCACTCGATATAGACGGCGCGAAAGTGATCCTGACGGATACGGCTGGCATTCGGGAGAACCCCGGCCGTGTTGAAGCACTCGGGATCGAACGCGCGATCAGCAGAGCGAAAGACGCGGATCTGATCCTTGTTCTCGAAGACATGTCTGCTGAAGACACTGTGGAAGCACCGGCCGATGCACCTTCTCTACGGGTCGGAAACAAGGCTGATCTTCCGGCCAAAGATCGAAATCAGCGGGACTACGACTTTGAGATCTCGGTCAAATCCGGTGAAGGGATCGATGCTCTTCTGGCAGAGCTACGCAAGCGGGTGGGGGATGCGACCCGGAACGCGACCGAGATCCTGCCGTTCAGGCAGCGTCACGTACAACTGATTGAAGAAGCCGCACGTCATGCGAAGACAGCAATCGCGTCCGAGGACACACCACTCGAACTACGCGCGGAAGAGCTGCGACTTTCTGCAGATGCGCTGGGACGCATCTCTGGAAGCATTGATGTCGAGGACCTCCTCGACACGATTTTCTCGCAGTTCTGTATTGGCAAATGACTCACGTGAAACATGCACGATAAATCGTGACTCACGTGAAACAGTGTTGATTGATTTAGCGATGACTCACGTGAAACACGGGATAGGAGATTGAACAGTCTTGACTCATTGTTTCACGTGAAACCCATCCAACTCAAATCTCTTGACTGATGGGTTGGAAAAGGACATGTCATCCAACGTCCCAATGCCAATGTCCTTAAATCCAGCCAGCTTTCTTCTCTGGTCGAGACGTTTGCGCAGCGCAGATGGATATGAATAATGACGAATGAAACCTTTGATGTGATTGTGATCGGTGGCGGGCACGCCGGCGCTGAAGCGGCATCCGCCTCTGCGCGCAGCGGTGCAAAGACCGCGCTGGTTACACTTCGCTTCGACACCATCGGCGCGATGTCCTGCAACCCGGCAATCGGTGGGCTTGGCAAGGGGCACCTTGTTCGGGAAGTCGATGCGCTGGACGGCATTATGGGACGTGCGGCAGACGCCGCTGGCATTCAGTTTCGTTTACTCAATCGCCGCAAGGGTCCGGCAGTTCGCGGCCCGCGTACACAGGCAGATCGCAAGCTCTATCGGGCTGCGGTGCAGGAGGCGATCCGTTCTCAAGAGCATCTCGAAGTGATCGAAGGCGAGGCGCTGGAACTGGTCATTGATGCGGGGCGGGTCACGGGTGTTGTTGTGTCCGGAGAGCGTCATCTCAACTGTGGCTCTGTTGTGTTGACCACTGGTACGTTTCTGCGCGGCCTCATCCACATCGGTGAAAAGACGATACCGGCGGGGCGCATGAATGAGCAGGCTGCCGAGCGCCTGTCGCTCTCTATGGAAGCGGCGGGCTTCAGGCTCGGGCGTTTGAAGACGGGGACCCCGCCCAGGCTGGACGGTCGTACGATTGACTGGGCATCGCTCGACATGCAGCCAGCGGACGACGATCCGACGCCATTCTCCCTGCTGACAGACGGGATTGTGAATCGGCAGATAGAGTGCGGCATCACGCGAACGAGACCGGAAACCCATCAGTTGATCCGGGACAATCTGCATCGCTCGGCCATGTACTCCGGCGCGATTGACGGAATCGGACCGCGCTATTGTCCGTCCATTGAAGACAAGATCGTCAAGTTTGGCGACAGGGAAGGGCATCAGATATTCCTGGAGCCGGAAGGTCTCGATGACCACACGGTTTATCCGAACGGTATTTCGACTTCGCTGCCTGAAGATGCGCAGGTCGCGCTTCTCAAAACCATTCCCGGCTTGGCTGAGACCGTGGTGCTTCAGCCGGGATATGCGATTGAATATGACCATGTGGATCCGCGAGATCTCGAACCGACGCTTGAAACCCGGCGAGTGAAGGGGCTGTTCCTGGCTGGACAGATCAACGGCACGACCGGTTATGAAGAGGCTGCAGCCCAAGGCATTCTTGCCGGCATCAATGCAGCGCGGTCGGCGTCCGGCTCCGGCATGATCACCCTCGGCCGGGCGGATGCCTATATCGGCGTGATGATCGACGATCTGGTGACGCGCGGTGTGAGCGAACCCTATCGCATGTTCACCTCGCGCGCGGAATATCGCCTGTCGCTGCGGGCAGACAATGCGGATATGCGCCTGACGCCTCTGGCCATGGAACTGGGCATTGCGTCGTCAGAACGGCGGAAGCGCTTCAGCGAGATGCAGACGGCGCTGGACAATGCGCGAGCGCTGATCAAGAGCCGTGACCTGAGTCCGAATGAAGCCGAGCGTCATGGCATAGCGCTGAACAAGGACGGTGTCCGGCGCTCCGCCTACGATCTCTTGTCCTATCCAAATATCGATATGAGCCGACTTACTACCATCTGGAATGACTTCTCCTCTATCCCTCCGAAGCTCGCGGAGCTCGTCGAGACGGAGGCGCGATACGCCGTCTATCTCGAACGGCAGGGAAGTGACGCCGCGATGCTGCGGCGAGAAGAAGCACGGCTCATACCGGATGATATGACGTTCGATACGATTGTGGGATTGTCCAATGAACTCAAGCAGAAGCTTGCGGCCCGGCGGCCGCGGAGCATTGCAGACGCCCAGCGGATCGATGGGATGACACCGGCAGCTCTGGCACTGATCATCGCCACGCTACGCCAGTTTGAGACCGAGCGGGGCGCTGCATAATGGCGACATCGCGTTTCGATCAGCTTGTGGAAATCGCTGGTCCAGTTTCACGTGAAACATTTGATCGTCTGGTTGCGTTTGAGGAAGTTTTCCGACGCTGGTCGAGACGAATCAATCTGGCCGCTCCGTCAACGCTTGAGACCTTGTGGGAGCGTCATATCCTGGATAGCGCGCAGCTTTTGCGACTCGCACCGGATGCGCGGAAATGGCTCGATGTCGGGTCGGGCGGCGGTTTTCCCGGCGCGGTAATGGCAATCCTTCTTGCTGAAAAGCCGGGCGCTGAAGTCCATCTGGTTGAAAGCAACCGCAAGAAAGCAGCCTTTCTTGTCTCGTCGCTCAACGAGGTCGGGGTTCGGCCAAAGGTTCATGCAAAGCGAATCGAAGACTGCTACAGCCTCATCGAGGCCCCGGAGATCGTTACGGCACGGGCTTTGGCTCCGCTTTCGCTGCTTCTCGAGCTGACAGAGCCCTGGTTGAGCCAGGGTGCGCGTGCGCTCTTTCACAAAGGCCGGGATTACCGGAGGGAAGTGGAAGAAAGCGGTAACGCGTGGCGGTTCGATCTGGTAGAACACAAAGACAAGGTCGATGCGGCAGCCATCATTCTCGAAGTGAAGAATCCTGTTCGGCTTTAGCCGGGGTCGTCGCGGAACCTTTCAGTCGAGTCTATTCGAGGTAGCAGCAGCGATGAATAGCGGTACGCGAATCATCACAGTCGCAAACCAGAAGGGCGGGGTTGGCAAGACAACCACAGCCATAAATTTGGCAACCGCGCTTGCCGCGATTGGCGAAAACGTTCTGGTCGTCGATCTTGATCCGCAAGGCAATGCCAGTACCGGGCTGGGCATTGACCGTCAGAAGCGTCTCGTTTCGTCCTATGATGTGTTGACCGGTGGGGCAGGCATCATGGAAGCGGCTATGGAAACCGCTGTTCCCGGTCTCTCGATCGTGGCTTCGACGCTCGATCTTCTGGGCATTGAAATGGAAATTTCGAGCGCGCCTGACCGTGTTCTGAAACTGCGCAACGCATTGAATCAGGACGGAATTCCTTATTCGTACGTTCTGGTGGATTGCCCGCCATCCCTGAACCTTCTGACGCTGAATGCAATGGCGGCAGCCGATTCCATTCTGGTTCCGCTGCAATGCGAGTTCTTTGCGCTGGAGGGGCTGAGCCAGCTTCTTGAGACGGTTGAGCAGGTGCGTGCCTCGATCAATCCGCATCTGGGCATTCAGGGCATTGTCCTGACCATGTTCGACCAGCGCAACAATCTCGCCAACCAGGTGGTGGCGGATGTGCGGGCGCATATGGGCGAGACCGTCTACGACACGGTTATTCCGCGCAATGTGCGTGTTTCCGAGGCGCCGTCCTATGGGAAGCCTGCGTTGCTCTACGATCTGAAATGCAGCGGTAGCCAGGCTTATCTACAGCTGGCTTCTGAAGTGATCCGTCGTGAACGGCGGTTGCAGGCTGCCTGAGTTCGATTTCATCGGGCGGGCGGTTAAACGAGTTTTGTGGCTGATGGTGTTTTGACATGAACGAAGATCCTTCACGCAAGCGTCTGGGGCGCGGTCTGGCCGCTCTGATCGGGGAGATGGACAAGCCGGATACCGAGCAGAAGGAAGCGGTGCGCGCGGATCGCTCCGTGCCGATCGAGTTCATTTCGCCAAACCCGCGCAACCCGCGCCGTCTGTTTGCCGAGGGTGATCTGGGTGATCTCGCCCAGTCGATCCGTGAGCATGGCATCGTGCAGCCGGTGGTGGTTCGTTCCGGCGATGCGCCGGGCCGGTTTGAGATCATTGCGGGTGAACGTCGCTGGCGCGCCGCGCAGCGGGCGGGTCTGACCGAGGTTCCGGTCATTCTGCGCGAGGTGGATGACAAGGCCGCGCTAGAGCTGGCCATCATCGAGAACGTGCAGCGCGCGGATCTGAACGCGATCGAAGAAGCGCGTGGCTATCAGCAGCTGATCGATGAGCACAGCTATACGCAGGCGGATCTCGGCCAGGTGATCGGCAAGAGCCGCAGCCATGTGGCGAACACGCTTCGTCTGCTCAAACTGCCGGAAGCCGTGGCGGATCTCATTGTCGATGGATCGCTGTCCGCTGGCCATGCGCGGACGCTGGTAACGGCGCAGGACCCGGTTGCGCTTGCTCTGCGTATCATTGAGGACGGGCTTTCCGTCCGCCAGGCAGAGGCTCTGGCCGCAGCGCCGGCGGAGGAAGGCAAGGCCGAGCGTGAGCCGAAGAAGGAAAAGGACGCGGACACGCTGGCCCTCCAGAAGCTTCTGAGCGATCAGACAGGGCTCAAGGTCGTGATCAATCACAAGCAGCGTGGCGGCGAAATGCGGATTGCCTATCGCTCGCTGGAACAGCTCGACGAGCTTTGCCGTCTCCTGAAGCAGTAGCCAAGGGCCTGTTTGCAGAACTGGATTGCCGTGCGTCCATGAGGACGCAGGAGGGCTGATCCGCGCTATTGGTGAGCATCGGCATGACCCGAGACCGGGGTTCGGTTGCCGGTCTTCTGCTCTGGAAATACCAATGATTTGAGTGATATGCGGCCGGTTAGCGCCGGCCGCGCGCGCCTTCGACCGTGAGGGCGAGAAGGGCCTGTCGCGCCAGAGGAACGGCAAGGGCTGGCTTTTGCCGTGTGCGCAGGATGGCTGCCTGCAGGCGGTCGGCGGCGTTCTTCAATGCGGTGCTGTTCCAGCGGCCAAGCGCTGTCTCCACCGTCTTGCGACGCGAGAAGAAGACCGGCGGTCTTGCGCCGGCAACGGCGGAACTGGCCGAGACGCCCTGGCTGTCCATTGCCTGACGCATGATCTGCAGGGCGTGCACCTGCCGCAATGTGGCGGAGAGCACGAGGAAGGGCGGGTTTCCAGCGGCAACAAAGCGCCGGAAGGCGCTGTCGAATGCCTGAAAACGCCCGGAAATGATCGCATCAACCGCTTCATCCGTACTCAGTCCGGCCACGTCGCCGATGAGTGAACGTATGTCTTCCGGCGTGACTTCCGTTGCACCCTTGCAGTAAAGCGCAAGCTTCTCCAGTTCACCACGGGTGGCGAGCCGGTCTCCGCCGAGATTGGCTTTGAGGAGCTGGCGCGCTTCAAGCGAGATTTTCAGCCCCGCCGCGCCGAGCGCTTCATCAATGACGGCGTCGACGCCGCGCCCATCGTCTGCATAGCAGGGAAGGGCCATTGCACTTGCGCCGCGTTCGGCAGCCGAGCGCAGGGACGAGCCTTTTTTAAGGTCGCCGGCCTCGATCAGGATGGTGCAATCGGTCGGGGGATTGCTGTTCAGCGCGGTGACGTCGGCCACAAATGCCTTGTGATTGCCTGCGCCCTTCACCCAGATCAGGCGTTGATCGGAGAACATGGGAACCGTCTGCGCCTCATCGGCAAGCCGGCCCGGCTGCTGCTCCACTTCGCTGGCTTCAAGGCGAACGACGGTGAAGGGATCGTCCAGCGGCAATCCCGTTCCGGTCGCATAACGCTTCGCCCGTTCGCTGACCAGGCCACGATCGGGCCCGTAGATCAGGACGATACGGTAGGTCTGCTCGGGGCGAGCAAGCCAGCGGTCGACTTCATGCGCTTTCTTCTGTGCCATGTCGGCTGAATATCACAGCAAGGCCGGCCGGGCACCCAGAGAAAGTTGAAAGACGCAGATTGCTCACCGTCCAGTTTGTGTGTGCCGCGCGAAGAAGCCTGGCAGTGCTGGTCGAAGAGATAACCGACGGAGAATTCCAGTATGGGTGGCGTGTCGCGAACCGGATCTGCGAAGGGGCAGGGCGTGTTTCCCGACCCAATTCAGATGCATGTTTCATGTGAAACCATGCTCGGCTGAAGCAGGCTTCTCCGAAGAGGCTGATTTCGGGCCTTGATCGTCTTTCTGACTGCGAATCAGCTTTGAAGATGCGTGTCATCACATGCATTTGTGCTTTTGATGCAAGACGCTCGCCCATTTCAAGGGTTTCTTCGGCCTCAAGATATTTGCAAATGCATTCTTTTTGGTCTAGGTCAGAAGAGAGCACAGGGAGGATGTCTGTGCTCTTACATATCTCTGGGAGGAGAAACATGAGCAAGTCCGTCATTGGTGAGCTTGCGAGCCAATTGCTTTCCGGCGAGGTGGAGGTCGTTGACCTGGCCGCCGTACTTGGCCCGAAAACCCCGCTTCTAAAGCTTCCGCCAGAGCTTGCGGTCGATACGCCCAAAATCGAGATCCACAAGATCTCGGCCTATGATGACAATGGCCCTTGGTGGGCATGGAACTGGCTGAAACTCGGTGAGCATTCGGGCACGCATTTTGATGCGCCGACCCACTGGATCACCGGGCGGGATCATCCCAATGCAACAACGGACACGATTGAACCGCAGAATTTTGTTGCGCCGGTCAATGTCATCGACTGTTCCGCCGAGGCCGCGGAGAACAATGATTTCCTGCTGACGGTGGATCACATCAAGGCATGGGAAGCCGAGCACGGCGACATTCGCCCCGGTGAGTGGGTGGTGCTGCGCAGCGACTGGTACAAGCGCAACGGCTCGGAAGAGGCGTTTCTCAATGCGGACGAGACTGGCCCGCATTCGCCGGGCCCGACTGCAGAAGCCATCGAATATCTTCTTGAGAAGGGGATTGTTGGCTGGGGCAGCGAGACCATCGGAACCGATGCCGGGCAGGCCGGTGGCATGGAGCCGCCATTTCCCGCGCACAATCTGCTTCACAAGGCAAACCGCTATGGGCTGGCCAGCCTTGCCAATCTCGACAGGCTTCCGCCCAAGGGGGCGATCCTGATCGCCGCGCCGCTCAAGATCGAGCGGGGCACCGGCAGCCCGTGCCGTGTTCTGGCGCTGGTCTCCAGGAACTGAGCCGGAGCTTCCGATGAGCGGACCCGAAACACACTTCCATGGCAGCGTCGTAAAGGCGCTTCACGCGACCGTATATCCGTGCGGTCGCGCCTGGGTGTCGCGCCGCCATTCCAGGGCGTGCTGCCATGTGACGGGTGATAAGGCTGGAAAGCCGAAGGGTCCGACCAACGGGGAATGGACAGACGCACAGCGCGAGGCCTATGCAGGCCGCGTTGAAGCAATTTCGAACCGGCATATCGGCAGTTCATCAAACACGATCATCGACCACGGCGCATCTGTGCCGGCAGACCTCGAAGCGATGGGCTCTTTTGCAGCCCGTGCTGCGTCCTCTCGGTGGCGTGGGCTTCTCAGGTCTGGTCGTGATCGGCGGATATCCATTGGCGGGTCCATCCGGCAGGGTGCGGGGCTGAGCGGAAAGCCGGCTGGCGGTTCGGAGCATCTGTTGGCGGAGAAGCTCTGATGGACGAACGGCAGGACGGCAAGACCCCGAGGATCGCAACGCTGGGCCAGATGGGGCTTCAGCACTTTGCGCCCTATCTGATGAACCGGATCATGGGGCGTTACAACGCGACGCTGCGCCATGATTTACGGGAGCAGGGGCTGACCGTTCCGCAGGCGCGCGCACTGGCGGTTCTGATGGTTGGCGACGGGATGTCGATCAACGAATTGTCGGTCTACACCGTCATCGAACAGTCGACCATGAGCCGGACGCTCGACGCGCTTGAAACGCAGGGGCTGGTGCGGCGCGAAGCCTGTCAGGATGACAGCCGCACGCGACACATCTTTCTGACCGACAAGGGGCGTGAGGAGTTCAACCGTGCATGGCCGGCCATGCATGACGCCTTTGCCGAGATGTTCAACGACATCGACGAGGCGGAGTATTCCGCCTTCATCGCCACGCTTCAGAAAATACTGGGCAACATCCGACAACACGAATTCTAGCAGATTGCGCTTGAGGGCGATCAGCCCCGGCGCATGAGACGGGAGAATGCACCATGGCAGAACGTTCGTTCGTGAAGGAGGTTCAGAAGCTTCGCCTCGGGGCCGGTGAGACCTTTCACGGCGAGGGCATTCTGGCCATTACCAAGGCGCTCCTGCAGTGTGGCGTGGGTTATGTCGGTGGCTATCAGGGCGCGCCGATCAGCCATTTGATGGACGTGCTTGCCGACGCGCAGGACATTCTGGGCGAGCTTGGCGTGCATTTCGAGGCAAGCGCCTCCGAGGCGACGGCGACCGCCATGCTCGCCGCTTCGGTTCACTATCCCATTCGCGGCGCATGCACCTTCAAATCGTCGGTCGGCCTGAACGTCGCCTCCGATGCACTCGCCAACCTCGCCTCCGGCGGCGTGACGGGCGGTGCGCTCATCATCGTCGGTGAGGACTATGGCGAAGGCTCCTCGATCATGCAGGAGCGCAGCCACCCCTTCGCCATGAAGAGTCAGGTCTGGCTGCTCGACCCGCGGCCCAACCTGCCGTCCATCGTGAAGGCGGTCGAAGACGGGTTCGAGCTTTCCGAGGCGTCCAACACACCGGTCATGCTGATGGTGCGCATCCGCAGCTGCCATGTGACCGGCAGTTTCGAGACCAAGGAAAACAAACGGCCCGGGATGACCGTGGCCGACGCGCTGGAGAACCCGCGCCGCGACACCAACCGCATCGTGCTGCCGCCGGCCTCCTTCCTGCATGAGAAGGAGAAGGTGGAAAAGCGCATGCCGGCGGCGGTCGATTTCATCCGCTCGCGCAGGATCAACGAGTTCTTCGGTCCCGACCGGGGCAAGGCCGGGATCATCCTGCAGGGCGGCATGTACAACAGCGTCATTCGTGCGCTGCAGCGCATCGGTCTTGCCGATGTCTACGGCGAAACGGATGTGCCGCTCTATGTGCTCAATGCGGTTTATCCGCTGATCGACGATGAAGTGATCGACTTTTGCGCCGACAAGGATTCGATCCTGATCGTGGAGGAGGGGCAGCCCAACTATCTCGAGCAGGCGATTGCCTCGCTGATGCACAGGAAGGGGCTCGACACGCGCATCCTCGGCAAGGACATTCTGCCGATGGCCGGCGAATACACCGGGCAGGTGATGCTGGACGGCATCAGCGCCTATCTGCGCGCCAACGCGCCGGAGCTTCTGGCCGCGCAGGTGCTGGCGCCCAATGCGTCGGGAGAGAACACGCTGGCGGCGGATCTCGCCAAGGTGGTGCCGGGGCGTCCGCCGGGCTTTTGCACCGGCTGCCCGGAACGGCCGATCTTCGCCGCGACGAAGCTGATCGAAAAGGAACTCGGACCGCACCACATCTCGTCGGATATTGGCTGCCATCTGTTTTCGATCATGCCGCCCTTCGAGCTGGGGGCGACGACCATGGGCTATGGTCTCGGTCCGGCCTCCGCCTCGGCCTTCAATTCGCCTGACGCCAAGCGCCGCTCCATCTCCTTTGTGGGCGATGGTGGCTTCTGGCACAACGGTCTGACCTCCTCCATTGGCAATGCCGTGTTCAACCAGAATGACGGCGTGATCGTTGTGGTGGACAATTTCTATTCGGCGGCCACGGGCGGGCAGGACGTGCTTTCCTCGCGCGCCGACAATCCCACCAAGTCGACCCAGCATCCGATCACCGATGCGGTGAAGGGCATGGGCGTGAAATGGGTTCGGCATATCGATCGCACCTATGACGTGACCAAGGTGCGCGCCGCGCTGCGCGAGGCGCTGACGACGGAGGAGAAGGGACCGAAGGTCATCGTCGCGTCGTCCGAATGCATGCTCAACAGGCAGCGTCGCGAAAAGCCGCAGACCGCCAAGGCGATCTCCGGCGGCGAGCGTGTGGTGAAGCCGCGCTTCGGCGTGGACGAGGATGTGTGCACCGGCGATCACGCCTGCATGCGGCTGTCGGGCTGTCCGTCGCTCTCGGTCAAGAAGCTGGATGACCCGCTGCGAGATGATCCGGTGGCGTCCATTGACCACACCTGTGTCGGTTGCGGCAATTGCGGCGAAGTGGCCGACGCGGCGGTGCTGTGTCCCTCCTTCTACCGCGCCGATGTGGTGCACAATCCCGGCTCGTGGGACCGGTTTGCCGACAGGCTGCGTCGCCGCGTGACGGGCTTCCTGCAAACACGCCGTGAGAAGCGGCGTCTGACATTCGGAGAGGCTTGAGACCCATGGCCAAACGGATGAAAGCAAACGAAGACCAGAAGATCATCAAGCTCGCCATTCTCGCCGTTGGCGGGCAGGGCGGCGGTGTGCTGACCAATTGGATCACCGATGTTGCCGAGCGCAACGGATATCTCGCCCAGGCAACCTCCGTTGCCGGCGTGGCCCAGCGCACCGGCGCGACGATCTACTATGTCGAGATGTGTCCCGACACCGGCCGCCGTCCGGTCTTTTCGCTGGCTCCGGCGCAGGGCGACATAGATATCCTGATTGCCGCCGAGCTGATGGAGGCGGGCCGTGCTGTGATGCGCGGTTTCGTGACGCCCGACCGCACGACGCTGATCGCCTCGGCGCACCGTATCGCTGCCGTGTCGGAGAAGATCGAGCCGGGTGACGGCCGCGCAGACTCGCCCACCGTTCACAAAAATGCGCGTGAGGCGGCCAGCCGCTACATCTGCTTCGACATGGAGAAGGTGGCTGTCGAGGCAGGGTCGGTGATCTCGTCGAGCCTGTTCGGCGCGCTGGCCGGTTCCGGCGCATTGCCGTTTGCGCGCGAGAGCTATGAAGAGACCATCGAGGCTTCCGGACGCGGTGTGAAGGCCAGCCTGGCTGCCTTCGGCAAGGCGTTCGAGCGCACGGTTGCCGGTGAAGATGCTTCTGCGGTTGTTCAGGATGCGCCGCCGGCCGGGCAGGGGATCGCCGTTGCCGGGCCGGAGCGGCTGGTTGCCGCGTGGAACGCGCTGGCAGCGCGCGCCGATGCCTATCCCGAACCGGTGAGGGCGATGGCGCTCGCCGGGCTGCGCAAGGTGGTCGACTATCAGGATCTCACCTATGGCGCGGAGTATCTGGACAGGCTCGATCAGGCGCTGGCGCTGGACAGTGCCGGGAAGGACCACGCGCTGGGCGAGGCTGCTGCTAAGCATGTGGCGAACGCCATGTGCTATGACGACATTTTGCGCGTGGCGGATCTGAAGACGCGCACGGCGCGGGCCGAGCGCATCCGAAAGGAAATGAAGGTCGGCGAGGCCAATGTGCTGCAGGTGACCGAGTTCTTCCATCCGCGCGTCGAAGAGTTCTGCGGCACGCTGCCCACGGGGCTGGGGCGTTTCATCGAAAACCGGCCGGGTCTTTCGAAATGGGTCGACCGCCGCATCAATCGCGGCCGGCGCATCCGTACAGACAGCCTGTTCGGCTTCGGGGCGCTGTGGGTGATTGGAACGCTGCGGCCCTGGCGTCGGTCGCTCCTGCGCCATCAGGTCGAGAAGGAGCATCTTGACCGCTGGTATGCGCTGGCGCTTGATACGGCGCGACGCGATTATGGGCTGGCGGTGGAGATTCTCAACTGCCGCAGGCTCATCAAGGGCTATAGCGACACGCATGTGCGCGGGCATTCCAAGTTCGACCGGGTTCTGTCCGGATTGACGCTTCTGGAGGGCCGTGAGGACGCGGCCGACTGGCTGCGCCGGCTGCGTGAAGCGGCGCTCAAGGACGAAAAGGGCGAGATGCTGGATGGCGCGCTGAAAACGGTGGCGACGCTGGAAGCGGCCTGAGGATTGCGCGGGAATGAGTATCGGGAGGCCATGCCGGTGACGGTGTGGCCTCTCTCATTTGCGGGGTCTGGCCTTGCCCACGCCGTCATTCCTGATATTAGTCGCCTCGACCCTGGAGGCTCCGAAGTGCGGAGCCGGCCGGCCATGCCGAACTTCTCTTACCGGGAAAGACCATGACGAAACTCAAAGACGTTAAAAAGGTCGTGCTTGCCTATTCGGGCGGTCTCGACACCTCGATCATCCTCAAATGGCTCCAGACCGAACTGGGCGCCGAAGTGGTGACCTTCACCGCCGATCTCGGCCAGGGCGACGAGCTGGAGCCGGCGCGCAGAAAAGCCGAGATGATGGGGATCAAGGAGATCTACATCGAGGATCTCCGCGAGGAGTTCGTGCGCGACTTCGTGTTCCCGATGTTCCGCGCCAATGCGGTCTATGAAGGCATCTACCTGCTGGGCACCTCCATTGCCCGCCCGCTGATCTCCAAGCGGCTGGTCGAGATCGCTGCCGAGACCGGCGCTGACGCCGTTGCGCATGGCGCGACCGGCAAGGGCAACGATCAGGTGCGCTTCGAGCTTTCGGCCTATGCGCTGAACCCCGACATCAAGGTGATCGCGCCGTGGCGTGACTGGACCTACAAGTCCCGCACCGACCTGCTCGAGTTCGCCCAGGCGCACCAGATCCCGGTGCCGAAGGACAAGCAGGGCGAGGCTCCGTTCTCCGTTGACGCGAACCTTCTGCACTCCTCCTCCGAGGGCAAGGTGCTTGAAGATCCGTGGGTCGAGCCGCCGGAATATGTTCACCAGCGCAGCGTTTCGCCGATGGATGCGCCGGACGAGCCGACCGAGATCACCATCTCCTTCAAGGCGGGCGACGCCGTTGCCATCAATGGCGAGGCAATGTCGCCGGCAACGCTGCTGCAGGCGCTGAACGATCTGGGCCGCGACAATGGCATTGGCCGCATCGATCTGGTCGAGAACCGCTTCGTTGGCATGAAGTCGCGCGGCGTTTATGAAACGCCGGGCGGCACGATCCTGCTTGCCGCGCACCGCGCGATGGAGTCGCTGACGCTTGATCGTGGCGCTGCCCACCTCAAGGACGAGCTGATGCCGCGTTATGCAGAGCTCATCTACAACGGTCTCTGGTTCTCGCCGGAGCGCGAGATGCTGCAGGCGGCCATCGACAAGAGCCAGGAAGACGTGGAAGGCGAAGTGCGCCTGAAGCTCTACAAGGGCAATGTCATCGTGACCGGCCGCAAGTCCGACAAGTCGCTCTATTCCGATGCGCTGGTGACCTTCGAGGACGACCAGGGCGCATACGACCAGAAGGACGCTGCAGGCTTCATCAAGCTCAACGCACTGCGCCTGCGCACGCTGGCGGCCCGCAAGCGCGGCAGCTGATCAGCCGGGCGCAACGCCTGATAAAGAAAAAGCCGGCAGTGATGCCGGCTTTTTTGTGCGCTGAGCTGGGAGACTGATTTGGGCGCCTGCCGGCCCTTCGCTATGGCTTCGGGCGTTCGTCGCTCAAAAAGCCAAATCATTGGCTTTTTGTCCGCTACGCGGAACGCTCTGCCGGCCCCGCGCCTGTTGCCTTCGGCAACTCCCTGGCGTTCACAGCCTGTGCTCATGCCACTGGCATGAGCACTCCGCTTTAGCGGATCGGCTGTTCACCCATCGATTTCCTTGGCCATGATGGCGATGGCCTGCTGGTAGACGCTTGCTGCGTTCCAGCCCTGAATGGCGCGGAAATTCGGCTGTCCCGGCTGGTAGCTGGCGCCGCGCTGCCAGCCATGGGCGCGCAGGAAGTTTGCGGTCGAGGCGAGGGCGTCGGCCTGCGAACGGATCATGTCGACGCGGCCGTTTCCGTCACCGTCCACGCCGTATTTCAGCGCGTTGCCGGGAAGGAACTGTGTCTGGCCGATCTCGCCATGGGCAGCGCCTTTGGCGTTGGGATCGAGCATGCCGCGATCCACCATGGTGAGTGCGCCATAGAGATGGCCGGTGAAGAACTCCGAACGGCGGCAGTCATAGGCGAGCGTGGCCACGGCGGAGACAATGTTCTGGTTGCCGAGGAAGCCGCCAAAGCCGGTTTCCATGCCCCAGATGGCGATCAGCGGGCCGGCGGGTACGCCGTAACGCTGTTCGATATTGGCAAAGAGACGCGCATATTTCTTCTTCATGCCCTTGCCGCGGGAAACGATGGCGTTCGAGCCGCGCTTCTGCATGAAGGATTTGAGGGTGAGCTTGAAGCTCTTCTGACCGCGGTCGGCGGCGATGGTCTTGGTGGCGTAACGCGTGTTTGCCAGTGCGTTCAGGCCGCGCTGCCCGATACCACGGGAGGCTGCTTCGCGGCTGAACTGAGCCTTCCAGTTCTCGAAGCCGCCGGCATTGTTTCCGCATTGAGCAGCGGAGGCATGTCCCGCCGTGAGAAGTGAGGCACAAAACGAAGCGGCCAGCAGAGCCGCTCTTCCCGCGAAAGCCATATCGCTCTCCTTAAAATTAAAGATGGCTATATAAAGTGATGTTGCCAGCGATTACACAACGCTGCACCGGCCGCAACCGCCAGTTTCTATAGCATGGCGGTCATTACCGAACCCTTTCCGGCGGAATTACGGCAGATCTGCGCGATTGCACAAGTTTTCAATTCATTGTTTAGTTGGCTAATTAACCAGCAGGAGAGAACCGATGAATGGCAAGTTTGCAAATTCCGCAGTGATTGCAGTTTCGCTCTTTGGTTTGTCCGCAAGTCTGATGACTGGGGCGCAGGCTGAAGGTGGAACCAAACTGGACCTTTTGAAGACCGGGGTGCTTCCGCTGCCTGTTGACACTGCCCAGGCGGAGCTGAGCCAGACGGTGCTGAAAGACGTGCCGGACCTCTTCAAGGACCCGGCTTCCATGACGGAAGAGCTTGGCATGCAAGCCGCTACGGTGACATCCAGTCTCGAGAAGCAGTGGGGTCCCTGCCAGTATCTGCCGGGGCCTCTCGGATCATTCTGCACCCGGCTCTTCGCGCCACCCGGCGCGGTCTACTAAAACGGGTTTTGTGGCTCTGGACCTTGTTCAGCACTTGCAGGCCGTCATCGCGACGGCCTGCTTCATGTCTGCGCACATATCCGACGACGACATGGTTGCACTGCGTCGAAAGACGGAAGTGTCCGCGCCAGCGTCTGGGTGACTGGGATGGAGGAGGAGAGACAATGTTTCTGAAAGCTGCCGCCAGTATCGCGCTACTGCTTGTACTTCATGGCGGTTTCACCGTCACAATGCTCCCCCCGGATGACGGGAGGCGGATTGCATCCATGCAGCAACAGACAGGCCAGATGCCGTTGGGGTTGCCTTTCCATATGCCAAGGGGGGATCGGGAGCTGTTTGCTCGACAGCGTGCAGATGTTTCACTTGAAGAGGCCTATCGTCATTGTGAGCGGCTGATGCCTCAATTGTTCGGATGGTGCGAACGACGGATCGCAAAGATGAAGAAGCGGGCTGTCAAGTCCCTGATACGCAGACCAACCGGCGTACTGGATGTCCTGCGCCGGAGCACTGTCCGTCAGGCGATATACGCCGCTATATAAAGATGCATCCGCTCCCGGTAAAATAATATATGAAAAACAAAGTGATGCATGCTCTCGCATGATTTCGGGAGCGGCGAAATCGGTTCATTTCAGCGCATTAGGCGCGCGCATTGAACCTTCCTGGTCCGCCCTGTCCAATAACGACGTTGCCTTCACCATATAAGTAACATTTAGTTGGCTAATTGTTATGAAGGAGAAGATCAATGATACGGATAGCTCCCTTCCTGGGCGTCTTCGCAGTCGCATTCATCTGGATGTCCGCAGGTTCCGGCGTCGCGCAGACCAAGGCGCGAAAGCATCACGACGAGGAGGCGCATCCCCTGATAAAGGAAATGGCTCCGCAGAAAATAGCGGACGTCACCAAAGAGATGGACGGGAAGTCCCTCTCTCCCGGTGGCGTTGACCTCATCGTTCAGTCACGCTCGCTTACAGAAGGCCTCGAGTTCGAGCGCAAGGAGCCCCTGGATGACACGTTCATGTGTCAGTGGCTTTTGGGAACCTTCAACAAGAGATGTCGCAGATCGAGTGTGATGCCGTTCTTCTGAGGCGCGGCTGTCTTGGCGCTCGTCACAAATGACAACGCACTCAGGCCACTGCACTGGTGGCCTGCTTCATTAAACGGGCAATCATGAACGTTCGCCAGATAAAGTGATGAACGCTGCAGAGGTCATCTGCCCGGGAAGATAAGTACGGTATTTCAGTAGGTTGCACGCACGCTCATTGATTTCGCTGTCCAAGTGCCAGCGCAAATTGCGGAACTTCTCATCGTCATTGCCGTTTGCAGCCCCAGTCGAAACGGATTGGAGACAAGCCATGACGAAACTGCTTCTCAAGAGTGCAACCGCAGCGGCAGTGCTGTTCGCCGTTGCGGGCATCGCCAACGCGGAGATGCTTGCAAGGGCGACAGCGGATCTGAACATCAGGTCCGGGCCCGGCCCGCACTATCCGGTTGTTGGCGTGATCGGCGTCAATGAGGACGCTTCCATCAATGGATGCAGGGAAGGCAGCAAATGGTGCGCCGTCTCCCATGCCGGCATCAATGGCTGGGCGTATTCGGACTATCTGACCGCGCCCTTCGGAGGCGGCGATGACTATGTGGTCGTAACGGAACGTCCGGCCGATGCGCTGCCGCCCGTATCCTACGAGGTCACCTCAAGCGTCGAGGCGGAAGTTGTACGCGGCGAACTGATTGGCCGCAAGACGGCGCTCGGAACGATCGAGCCGATCTCTGCGCCTCCGGTGGAGGTCAGAACCTATGTGGAGACCAACACCGTCGAGCCGGTCTATCTGGACGGTGAGGTGGTGGTCGGCGCGGCTCTGCCGGAAACCGTCGAGGTGCGGGAGATCCCCGATTATGACTACCGGTATGTCTATGTAAATGAGCAACCGGTTCTGGTGGAGCCCGAAACACGTCGTATTGTCTACGTGCTCCGCTAAGAGAGCCTCACAATCGTAGAAGCGTCAGACGCGGCGACAGTTCAAGGCCGGTCTGGGCCCGTTCCAGGATGATCATGAGGAGCCGCGATGAACAGTGTCCGTCGCGGCTTTTTTTGCGTCATGTTGAAAACAGATGCGCTTGAGGATAGATAATCCATATTATATAATTAGTCGACTAATAATAAGGGGAATTTCAAATGTTTACGTATGACCCAAAATCAAATGTGGGCACGATGTTTGCCCTGACGGCGCTTGCCTATGCGGTATTTGCATTTGACGGGGCTGCGGCCGCCGAGCAGCAGGGAGATGCGGGGCCTGCCATCATTGAGCCTGTAGGCGAAGAGGTTGTGCCTCGGAAACACGAAAGCGTGGCGAGCTTTTGCGAAGGCGTTCATTCGGCGCGCATATCGCCATGTATCGAGCCTGAGCGCGGCAGCGCTGCCGGAGTGCGCAGGACGGTATCCAAGGCTGTTGTGTGGACATTGGCGCGGGTTTCGCGGTCTTTCTGCCGGCATCATGCAAGCCGGCTAATGGACATGTGCGTGGCTGGCTCTGATCAGCACATCACGGCGATGCGCTAGCGTACGGCGCCAGAGGGCGGGAACCGGAGGCCTCAAGTGAGAACAGAGCAGACAGGTTTTGCAGTGACGGCGGCTGTCTGGCTGCTGGTCACGGGCGGCATTATCGTTGGTGTTGTATCCCCGGTTTGGGCAGGTCGGCACTTCCATGGTGGTGTGCGGCTTGCAGCCAGCGAGAGCAGCTACATGGTGCCGACAGCGTGCCAGGATCAGGGTACAGATTGTCCGCCGGGTACAGCCACCCAAACCAATGCTGAAGACTTCAGCCTTCGCACGGCATCGACATGGGGTCTCATGTGGGTGGTCGCGCGTGTTTATCCCAGCGTGTGCCAGGAGGTCCCCACCCGTATGCTGGGTGTGTGCAGCAAGGATGTGCGCGAGGCGGAGATGGACCGGCGTGGCCTGTCCGCCGCTCAGAGGCGGCGGCTGTGACCGGCTTTCCGTCGCCCGCATGAAATTGCGGGCGGCGCTGCGTTCCTGACACGCGCACTTCTTGACTCTTGGCGCGTTTTCCTGTCTACAGGCCCGGAATTTCCGCGACGAGTGACAACTCCGAGCAGCCGACCAGGGCGCCTTTCAGCGGAAAGTGACGATCCTGGAGGTCAACACCCGGCAGCGCGATGCGCCCCCGGGTGCTTTTCGGCTTTGCTTGGCGTTTGAAGCCCGGGCGCGGATGCATTACCTCTCGCAGCACAAGCAATCGATGCGAGAAATGAGGAACGCGGATGTTTGAATCGCTTCAGGAACGCCTTGGTTCCATCCTGAACGGCCTGACCGGTCGCGGTGCGCTGTCGGAGGCGGATGTCGCTGCCGCGCTGCGCGAGGTCCGTCGTGCGCTGATCGAGGCCGATGTGGCGCTCGACGTGGTGCGTTCCTTCACTGACCGCGTGCGCGAAAAGGCTGTCGGCGCCGAAGTCCTCAAATCGATCAAGCCCGGCCAGATGGTCGTCAAGATCGTCCATGACGAGCTTATCGAGATGCTCGGCACGGAAGGCGAGACGATTGATCTCAACGCGCCGGCGCCCGTTGTCATCATGATGGTCGGTCTGCAGGGCTCTGGTAAGACCACCACGACCGGCAAGATCGCCAAGCGCCTGACCGAGAAGCAGGGCAAGAAGGTGCTGATGGCGTCGCTGGATACGCGTCGCCCCGCCGCCCAGGAACAGCTCAAGCAGATCGGCGAGCAGACCGGTGTTGCAACGCTGCCGATCATTGCCGGCCAGACGCCGGTCGAGATCGCCAAGCGCGCCACGCAGGCGGCTCGTCTCGGCGGCCACGATGTGGTGATCCTCGATACGGCAGGCCGTACGCATATCGACGAGCCGCTGATGGTCGAGATGTCGGACATCAAGAGCGCGTCGAACCCGCACGAGATCCTGCTCGTGGCCGACTCGCTCACCGGTCAGGACGCCGTCAATCTCGCCAACAACTTCAACGACCGCGTCGGCATTACCGGCCTCGTTCTGACCCGTATGGACGGTGACGGGCGTGGCGGTGCGGCGCTCTCCATGCGCGCTGTCACCGGCAAGCCGATCAAGCTGATCGGCGTTGGCGAAAAGATGGACGCGCTCGAGGAGTTCTATCCCAAGCGCATCGCCGACCGCATTCTGGGCATGGGCGATATCGTTTCGCTGGTCGAGAAGGCTGCCGAAACCATCGATGCGGAAAAAGCCGCGGCGATGGCCAAGAAGATGCAGGCCGGCAAGTTCGACCTGAACGACCTCGCCGATCAGCTGCGCCAGATGCAGAACATGGGTGGCATGGGCGGCATCATGGGCATGATGCCGGGCATGGGCAAGATGAAGGACCAGATGGCTGCCGCCGGCCTCGACGACAAGATGTTCGGTCGCCAGATCGCCATCATCCAGTCGATGACGCCGAAGGAGCGCGCCAATCCGGAGCTGCTCAAGCACAGCCGCAAGAAGCGCATCGCGGCGGGCTCCGGTACGGACTCGGCGCAGATCAACAAGCTCCTGAAGATGCACCGCCAGATGGGCGACATGATGAAGGCCATGGGCGGCAAGGGCCGCAAGGGCGGCATGATGCGCGGCCTCATGGGCGGCATGGCGCAGAAGATGGGCCTTGGCGGGATGCCGGGTGGCCTTGGGGGCGGCATGGGGGGCGGCATGCCGGATCTTTCCAAGATGGACCCGAAGCAGCTCGAGGCACTGCAGAAACAGGCCGAGGCCGCAGGGCTCGGCGGTGCTGGCGGGCTTCCCAAGGGTGGTTTGCCCAAGGGCCTTCCGGGAATGCCGGGTGGTGGTTTGCCGGATCTGCCCGGCGGGCTGCCCGGTCTGCCGAAGAAAAAGTAGGGGGACGGGATGAGCGGCAATACGGATGCAGCGATGGCGAAGCTTCTTGAGCTTCGTGCTTCCATCGACAACATTGATGCGGCGCTGGTGCATATGCTGGCGGAGCGTTTCCGCTGCACGAAGGCCGTTGGGCATCTCAAGGCCGTTCACGATCTGCCGCCGGCTGATCCTGCGCGCGAGGAGCGTCAGATTGCGCGCCTGCGCCGTCTTGCCAACGATGCAAATCTCGATCCGGATTTCGCCGAGAAGTTCCTGAACTTCATCATTCACGAGGTGATCCGTCACCACGAGGCCATTGCCGAGGAGCACGGCAATGGCGCGGCCAGGAACGGGGACGCCTGAAGATGACGCCGGTTCTCGAAAGCGAGCGCCTCATCCTGCGCGGCTGGCAGCGGGAAGACTTTCCCGCTTATGCAGCCTTTTGCGCGGATGCGAAGCGCACGCTTCATACCGGCGGACCGAAGGACGCATTTCAGGCATGGACCGCTTTCTCGTCCATGGTCGGCGCATGGGCGCTCAATGGCTACGGCATGTTCGCCGTGCAGCCGAAAGACGCCGATGCTGTTGCTGGTTTCGTTGGTCTCTGGCATCCGCCGGCGATTGATGAGCCGGAGCTTGCCTGGAGCCTCTATGAGGGCTTCGAGGGCAAGGGTTATGCGGTGGAGGCAGCACGCCGCGTGCAGGTCTGGGCAGCCGAAGACCTGAAATTGCCGCCGCTTATGAGCTTCGTCCACCCGGACAATCTGGCCTCACAGGCCGTTGCAAGGAGACTGGGTGCCGAACCCATGTCTTCGACTGAACTGCGCGGTGAACCGCGCCTGAGATTCCGGCACGCCCTGCCGGCTTGAACGCCATTATCGAAAGGAACATCCCATGGCACTGAAAATTCGTCTGGCCCGTGCGGGCTCCAAGAAGCGCCCCTACTACCACGTCGTCATCGCCGACGTGCGCAGCCCGCGCGACGGCCGCTTCATCGAGAAGGTCGGCTCCTGGAACCCGATGCTGGCCAAGGACGGCGAGCGCGTTGTTCTGAACGAAGAGCGCATCAAGTACTGGATCGAGAACGGCGCACTGCCGACCGACCGTGTTCTGCGCTTCCTCGACCAGGCTGGCATTGCAAAGCGCGACGAGCGCAGCAACCCGAAGAAGGGTCTGCCGGGCAAGAAGGCGCAGGAGCGCATCGACGCTGCCAAGCAGGCTGAGGAAGAGGCAAAGGCTGCTGCAGCTGAAGCCGCTGCTGCTGCCGAGGCTCCGGCTGAAGAGGCTGCAAGCGAGTAAGCTTTGCATCCTTCGGGCTCTTGCGGCCCGGAAATTGAGAATGGCGGGTCGAAAGGCCCGCCATTTTTGTTTGGGGTGTGGTGTGACGCTACCCGTGATGGCGCTTGACCCTCACCCTTACCCTCTCCCCGCGCGCGGGGAGAGGGAGGCATCCACGTTGCGGCCATCTTCCTTCTCCCCGTATACGGGGAGAAGGTGCCGGCAGGCGGATGAGGGGCGAGCGCCGGCCTCAACGAACAACCACGGCGTAAAAGAAAAAGCGGACCCAAAGGCCCGCTTTTCTCGTTCTTCCATCAAAGAACCCGCCTGAGATCAGGCAGCTTCCTTCTTCGGCTGGATCAGGCCGCGCGCCACGAGAAGCTCGGCGATCTGCACCGTGTTGAGGGCAGCGCCCTTGCGCAGATTGTCGGCGACGACCCACAGAGCCAGACCATTGTCGACCGTCGGGTCTTCACGCAGGCGGCTGATATAGGTGGCGTCTTCGCCGGCGCTCTCGTAAGGCGTCACGTAGCCGCCGTCCTCGCGCTTGTCGATGACCTGGCAGCCCGGCGCTTCGCGCAGGATCTCGCGCGCCTCGTCGGCCGTGATCGGCTTCTCGAACTCCAGGTTCACGGCTTCCGCATGACCGATGAACACCGGCACGCGCACACAGGTGGCCGTGAGCTTGATCTTCGGGTCGAGCATCTTCTTGGTCTCGGCGACCATCTTCCACTCTTCCTTGGTAAAGCCGTCTTCCATGAAGACGTCGATATGGGGAATGCAGTTGAAGGCGATGCGTTTGGTGAACTTGTTGGTCGAGATCGGATCGGCGACGAAAACGGCGCGCGTCTGCTCGAACAGCTCGTCCATGCCTTCCTTGCCCGCGCCGGAAACCGACTGGTAGGTGGACACGACCACGCGCTTGATCGTCGCTGCCTCATGGAGAGGCTTCAGCGCGACCACGAGCTGCGCCGTGGAGCAGTTCGGATTGGCGATGATGTTCTTCTTGGTGAAACCCTCGATCGCTTCGGGGTTCACTTCAGGAACGATCAGCGGCACGTCCTGATCGTAGCGCCAGGCCGACGAATTGTCGATCACGACGCAGCCCTGCTTTCCGATCTTCGGAGAATACTCCTTGGAGATCGAACCGCCGGCCGACATCAGGCAGATATCGGTGTCGGAAAAGTCGTAGGACTCGAGTGCCTTAACCTTCAGCGTCTTGTCGCCGTAGGAAACCTCGGTGCCGACCGAACGGCGTGAAGCAAGCGGGACAATCTCGTCTGCCGGGAAGCCGCGCTCTTCGAGGATATTGAGCATTTCGCGGCCGACATTCCCCGTGGCGCCGGCGACAGCTATCTTGAAACCCATGTGGTTTTTAACTCCTGTCTCTCTCCGCTTGGCTTTGATTTGAAGGCCTGCAGCCAGCAGGCATCTTCTCCCCGGCTAGGCCCGGGGAGAGAACGAGCAGCCGAGGTGTCAGACCGTTTTGGTCGTCGTTTTGGCTGTCGTTTTGGTAAAGCAGAGACCGACGCTGCCGTTCCCGGCTGCGTTCAAAAAACTTTGTGCAAATGGCGCTTCGTGATGCGCGCGCATGGCAAAGGGGTCTCCGTTTCCGGGCGTTGTTTTACGCTGAATCGGTCGCAAGTCAACGCAATAGCGTAAATGAACGGGCCTGAGCGGCCCGTTCGGCATTTTGTGGCCCGGCCTTCATGGGGCCATGACGGGCACAGACGATCAGGCGAGCGCCTTGTACTTGGCGACAATGGCGTCGCCCATGGCGGTGGTGCCGACTTCGGTCATGCCTTCAGACATGAGGTCACGGGTGCGCAGGCCGTCTTCCAGAACCGCAGCGATCGCCTTCTCCAGACGGTCCGCCTCTTCAACCATGTTGAAGGAGTAGCGCAGGCACATGGCGAAGGAAGCGATCATGGCGATCGGGTTTGCGATGCCCTGGCCGGCGATGTCCGGTGCGGAACCGTGCACGGGCTCGTAAAGCGCCTTGCGCGAGCCGGTCTTCTCGTCCGGCGCGCCAAGCGAAGCCGAAGGCAGCATGCCAAGCGAACCGGTGAGCATGGCGGCAACGTCAGACAGCATGTCGCCGAACAGATTGTCGGTGACGATGACGTCGAACTGCTTGGGCCAGCGCACGAGCTGCATGCCGCCGGCGTCGGCCAGCATGTGCGTCAGCTCGACGTCGGAATACTTCGCCTTGTGCGTGTTGGCGACGACCTCTTTCCAGAGCACGCCCGACTTCATGACGTTGTGCTTTTCCATGGAGCAGACCTTGTTGCTCCGCGTGCGCGCCAGCTCGAAAGCGACGCCGGAAATGCGCTCGATCTCGTAGGTGTCGTAAACCTGTGTGTCGATGCCGCGCTTCTGGCCATTGCCCAGATCGATGATCTCCTTGGGCTCGCCGAAATAAACGCCGCCGGTCAGCTCGCGCAGGATGAGGATGTCGAGGCCCTCGACAACTTCAGGCTTGAGGGAGGACGTGGCGGCCAGCGCCGGGTAGCAGATGGCCGGACGCAGATTGGCGAACAGCTCCATCTCCTTGCGCAGGCGCAGGAGGCCGGCTTCCGGACGAACCTCGTAGGGAACGCCGTCCCACTTGGGACCGCCGACCGCGCCGAACAGAACGGCGTCCGCCGCCATGGCCTTGTCCATGTCGGCATCGGAGATCGACTGGCCACACGCGTCATAGGCGCAGCCGCCCACGAGGCCTTCCTCGGTCTCGAAACCGGCATTGAAGTCGGCGTTCATCATGTCGATGAGCTTTTTGACCTCGGCCATTGCCTCTGGGCCGATGCCGTCGCCGGGGAGAAGAAGGAGTTTGCGCGTTGCCATGGAATGCCTCTCGAACTGGTAATTCGAGGGACTTGCTAATCCGCTCTGCCGGATTGCGCAAGGCTGCTGCCGTACGAAGCGGTACGGTTGCGCTTGAGGGCGGTCACCTCGATCTCGATTTTCATCTCCGGTTCGTTCAGCTCGCAGACAATCATCGTCGCTGCGGGTCGAATATCGCCGAAGGCTTCTCCGAGGATCGGAAAGACACGGGACACATAAGAGCGGCTGGTCACGTAATAATGCGCGCGCACCACATCGGCGAGCTCGAAGCCGCCCTCGGTCAGCGCTGCGCGAATGGTGGAAAGGCAGTTGCGTGTCTGCTCTTCCACACTGTCGGGCATGGCCATGCTTGCATAGTCATAGCCCGTGGTACCGGAAACGAAGCACCAGTCTCCGTCAACGACCGCGCGGCTGTAGCCTGCGGTCTTTTCGAAGGGAGACCCCGTGGAGATGAGGCGGCGCGGGCCGCCTCTATCATCTTGGGTTAAGCCCACGGATGGCTTTCCGTGTACTTGTTCTCGAAGGTCTCGATGGCCGGAGCCTTCTCCATGGTGAGGCCGATGTCGTCGAGGCCGTTCAGCAGGCAGTGCCGCTTGAAGGCGTCGATCTCGAACTTCACCACGCCGCCGTCGGGGCCGTGGATTTCCTGCGTTTCCAGGTCGACCGTCAGCGTTGCGTTGGAGCCGCGCTGGGCGTCGTCCATCAGCATGTCCAGCTCTTCCTGGCTCACCTTGATGGGCAGGATGCCGTTCTTGAAGCAGTTGCTGTAGAAGATGTCGGCGAAGCTGGTGGAAATCACGCAGCGAATGCCGAAATCGAGCAGCGCCCACGGGGCATGCTCACGGCTCGAGCCGCAGCCGAAATTGTCGCCGGCAACGAGAATGCTGGCATTCCGGTAGGCAGGCTTGTTGAGCACGAAGTCCGGGTTCTCGGAACCGTCTTCGTTGAAGCGCATTTCGGCGAAAAGTCCGGCGCCGAGACCGGTGCGCTTGATCGTCTTCAGATAATCCTTGGGGATGATCATGTCGGTGTCGACATTGACGATCGGCATGGGCGCGGCGACGCCCGTCAGCTTGGTGAACTTGTCCATAAATCCTGGTCCGTTGTCTGAGCGGCCATTTTATCTGCCGCACCTCCATACACAAGCCGGCTCCGCAAAGCAAAGCTCTCTTGCTTCGGATGCGGTACTGGGCCATGAAACGGGCATGCAGCACCATCCCGCACGTCTTCGCCGTTCCGTTCTCTACGCGCCCGCCAGCAATGAAAAGGCGCTGCTCAAAAGCACGTCTCTGGCCTGCGACGTGGTGATCTACGATCTCGAAGACGCGGTGGGGCCGGAGGAAAAACTGGCGGCGCGCGAGCGGCTGCGGGACTTCCTGAACGGTGGCGACCGGCCGCGCTGCGAGATCGTCGTGCGCATCAATGCGCTTTCGAGCATCTGGGGCACGGAAGACTTTCTGGCAGCCCGCGCCATGCGGCCCGACGCCATTCTTCTGCCCAAGGTCGACCGGCCACGCGACATTCTCGATGTGGACGCGATGCTGGACGAGACCGATGCGCCGCGCAGTCTGAAGCTCTGGGCGATGATCGAGACGCCGCGCGGCGTTCTCAATCTCGGGCCCATCGCAGAGCTCGGGCGCGATCCGGCTGCGCGTCTTTCCTGCTTGGTTGCCGGCACGAACGATCTGGCCAAGGAAACCGGCATCGAGCTGACCGCTGACCGGCGCTACCTGTCGCCCTTCCTGTTCCAGCTTGTCATGGCCGCGCGGGCCGGTGGCCTGTCGGTGCTTGATGGCGTCTCCAATGATTTCCGCGATCTGGAGGCGTTCGAGGCAAGCTGCCTTGAGGCGCGCTCCATGGGGTTCGATGGCAAGACGCTCATCCATCCCGCGCAGATCGGGCCGGCCAATGCGGTTTTCGCGCCCTCTTCCGAGGCGATCGCCGAAGCCGAGGCCATTGTCACGGCCTTTGCTGATCCGAAGAACGCCGGGCGCGGCGTGATTTCGCTCAATGGACGCATGGTGGAGCGCCTGCATCTGGAAATGGCGCAGACATTGCTGGCGCGCGCCGATGCGATCAGAGAGAAAGACAACAGGGAGACGGCCCCATGAGGCTCTATCGTTTTTTGACCGGTCCGGACGATTCCAGCTTCTGCCACAAGGTGACGGCGGCGCTCAACAAGGGGTGGGTCCTGCAGGGCTCGCCCACCTATGCCTATGACGCGGAGACCAAAACGATGCGCTGCGGTCAGGCGGTCTGCAAGGAAATCGACGGGCTTGAATACACCCCGGACATGAAGCTCGGGGACTATTGATCCACGTGATCAACGCGATCTGCGGCTGGTGTTGTCAGGCTACCGACTCTTCGATGCGCGCCATATCATCGTCGGAAAGGCCGAAATGGTGGCCCACTTCATGGATGAGGACGTGGTTGATGATGTCGCCCAGCGTTTCTTCGTTCTCGGCCCAGTAATCAAGGATCGCGCGCCGATAAAGCGTGATGCGGTTGGGACCTTCCCCCGTGGCCGGGTTCCAGCGTTCGGCGATGCCGCGCCCCTCAAACAGGCCAAGCAGATCGAACGGCGTTTCCAGCGCCAGATCGTCCATGATCTCTTCCGTCGGAAACTCAGCGACCTGAATGATGATCTCACCGGTCAGCTTGCGGAACTCTTCCGGGAAGTTCGCATAGGATTCTAGCGCCAGAAGCTCCATTTCCTGGAGCGACGGCGAAAGCTGGCTTTCCCATGCGCGTGTTTGATAAATGCGTGCCATTCCTTGTCCTTTGAGGCGCCATATAGCGGTTTCTGCGTCCGCTTACGAGGGCGAAAAGCGCCATGCTGTCGAGCAACGGATGGCTGAAATCAAAATTTGGCCGAAGTCTCACGCCCTGATAAAGAGCAAATGGGGCAGTGAACAGCCCCGTTATCTATTGCGAAAGCGAGATTGGAATGTTTTTGCGAACGGTTGTGGGCGGCGTTCTTGCGCTGCCATTTCTCATGGCGGGGTCGGCGTTTGCTTTCGGTCCCGCGACAATGCCCGAAATGGGCTCGGCTGAACGGAACTCCGGGCATGTCATTTTTGCCCAGGCTGGCGATCCGCGCGTTGGCGCTCTGGAAGAGCAGCTTCGGCAGCTCAATGGGCGCGTGGAAGAGCTGAACTTCCAGATTCTGCAGATGCAGGATCAAATGCGCCGCATGCAGCAGGACAATGAGTTCCGCTTTCAGGAGCTGGAAAAGAACGGTGGCTCGGGTGCTGCGCCGGCTGGCGGAATGCCCGATCAGCGAACCGAGCAGGCCCCCCTGCCCGGTGGCGCCGCTGACGGTACACAGAGCGCGTCGCGGGACGCGCCAACCGTCGGCGCGCCGCCACGTTCGCTCGGCAGCGTGCGGTTCGACCAGAATGGCAACATCATCGGTGGCGAGGTCGGCGAGCCTGTTGATCTGACCCAGGCGGGCGAAATCGGCCAGCTTGGCCCCATTGGCCAGAACGGCGCCGGTCAAAACGGTGTCGGTCAAAACGGTCTTGGCCAAAACGATCAGGTGGCGGCGCTGCCTTCGGCCGACAATCCCGACGAGCTTTACAGAAACTCCTACGAATTCATCCTGTCGGGCGACTACAAGACGGCGGAAGCCGGTTTCCGTCAGCACATCGAGCGCTTCCCGGGCGATGCGCGCACCTCCGACGCTCATTTCTGGCTTGGTGAATCTCTGCTCGGTCAGGATCGCTACCGCGATGCCGCAGAGATCTTTCTGCGCGCCAGCCGCGACTACCCCAGTGCGGACAAGGCTCCCGATATGCTCTTGAAGCTCGGTATCTCGCTGGCAGCGATGAACCAGCGCGATGTGGCCTGTGTTACCTACAATGAAATCGGCCAGAAATACCCCGACATTTCCAGCGCGCTGCGTGAGCGTGTCAAACAGGAAAAGGCCCTTGCGGGTTGCTGAACCCGGTGGTTCTTCCTGATCCCGGAGCGCTTTTCGGCGATTACGCATTTGCCAAACAGAGCAGCGTGATTGCGGCAGTTTCCGGCGGTGGCGATTCTCTCGCCCTTCTGTTTCTTCTCAAGGATTTTCTCGACACGCAGGCTGATGCGCCGGCTTTGACAGCCGTGACGGTTGATCATGCCCTGCGGCCGGAATCGGCAGATGAGGCGCGCTTTGTCGCTGCCCTGTGCCGGAGCCACGGCATTGCGCACAAAACAATGGTCTGGCGCGGCGAAAAGCCGGCGACGGGCGTTTCGGCTTCTGCCCGCACGGCGCGGCTCGATCTTTTGGCGCAGGCCGCCCGTGATGCGGGCGCTGGCCTGATTTTCACCGGTCACACGCAGGACGATCAGGCCGAGACCGTTTCGATGCGCGCCGACCGTGGCGCGGGGCGCGGCGGCGCCGGCATTGCGCCCGCCACGCTTCACGATGGTTCAGTCTGGTTTGCCCGCCCCCTTCTGGGGCTTCACCGTGCGGTGCTGCGCGACTATCTCGTTTCGCGCGACCTGCGCTGGATCGACGATCCGACCAATGACAATCCGGCTTATGAGCGTGTGCGTGTGCGCAAGGCGCTTGATGCGGAAACCGCCCGAATGCTGGTTCTCGAGGCGGCGGATGCGGCGGCCGAGCGCATGGCGCTGGGCGCGCGCGCGGCGTGTCTGATCGATGCGCATTGGCGCTGTGTTGCGCCGGGGCTTTATCGCGCCGAAACCGGGTTTCTGGAAGTGGATGATGAGGCTGCGCTGCTCTACGCGCTGCGCGTTCTGGCGGCGATGGCCGGTGGCGCTGCGCAATTGCCGGCGATCGAGCCCTCCGGACGCGTCCTGCTGCGGTTGCGTGACGGTTTTTGCGCCACATTGTCGCGGGCGGTCTTAGACCTTCGTTCAAGTGGTCTTTATCTGCATCGCGAGCGGCGCAATCTGCCGGCCATGGACCGTGCGGCCCAGCCGCTCCTGTGGGATGGGCGCTACCGTCTTGGCGCGGATGCCGGGGTGATGATCGCGCCGTTTGGCGTTCTGGCGCGCGACTGCCTGCCGGAAACGGCGTCTGTGACCCCTCAGGACGTTCTATTTGCTGCGCAATTTGCCGAACCGGCGTTCTGGGAGGGGGAAACCTGCCTGGGCCCCGCGCGAAACCGCATGAAGGATGGCGGTTTGCGGGTTCCCGCCCCATGGGCGCATCTTCTTCCCTCCTTCGATATGGTGCTGGCGCAGGCGCTGATCCGGCTGACCGGTGCCAAAACTGTTATCGCGTCGCCATCAGCGGACCACATTCAGCGAAGAGGCTTAACCTAAAGGCGAGCTGATGCCGTGGCTTGGCTTGGCAAGAAAGCACTGGCTCCCTATGTTATTTCAGACCACGAAAAACGGACGATCGCCGGCAACCGGCGAGTTTGCGGGACTTATATGAATCCGAATTACAGAAACTTTGCGCTCTGGGCGATCATCGCCGTCTTGCTGATTGCGCTCTTCAACCTGTTCCAGGCGCCGCAGCAGCGCGGCGCGACGCGCGACATCGCGTATTCGCAGTTTCTTGAGGAGCTTTCTTCGGGCAGCGTCGAGTCGGTGACGATCACCGGCGAGCGGATTACCGGCACCTATACCGGCAATGGCACGACCTTCCAGACCTATTCTCCTGGCGATCCGTCGCTGGTGCAGCGTCTGGAGGATCGCGGCGTCACGATCAACGCCCGGCCTGAAACCGACAGCTCCAACTCCTTCCTTGGCTACCTGATCTCTTGGCTGCCGATGATCCTGATTCTCGGCGTGTGGATTTTCTTCATGCGCCAGATGCAGTCGGGCTCCGGTCGCGCCATGGGATTTGGCAAGTCCAAGGCCAAGCTGCTTACCGAGGCGCATGGCCGCGTGACCTTCCAGGACGTGGCGGGTGTCGACGAAGCCAAGGAGGATCTCGAGGAGATCGTTGAATTCCTGCGCGATCCGCAGAAATTCCAGCGGCTGGGCGGCAAGATCCCGCGCGGCGTGCTGCTAGTTGGCCCTCCCGGTACCGGTAAAACGCTTCTGGCCCGCTCCGTGGCCGGTGAAGCGAATGTGCCCTTCTTCACGATTTCCGGTTCTGACTTCGTTGAAATGTTCGTTGGTGTCGGCGCTTCCCGCGTGCGCGACATGTTCGAGCAGGCCAAGAAGAACGCGCCCTGCATCATCTTCATCGACGAAATCGATGCGGTTGGCCGTCATCGCGGCGCCGGTCTCGGCGGCGGCAATGACGAGCGCGAGCAGACGCTGAACCAGCTTCTGGTCGAGATGGACGGCTTCGAGGCCAATGAAGGCATCATCCTGATCGCCGCGACCAACCGTCCGGACGTTCTCGACCCCGCGCTTCTGCGTCCCGGCCGTTTCGACCGTCAGGTCGTGGTGCCGAACCCGGATGTGGCTGGCCGCGAGAAGATCCTGAAAGTGCATGTGCGCAACGTGCCGATGGCGCCGAATGTCGACCTCAAGGTCGTCGCGCGTGGCACGCCGGGCTTCTCCGGTGCGGACCTCGCCAACCTCGTCAACGAGGCTGCCCTCATGGCGGCGCGCCGCAACAAGCGTCTCGTCACCATGCAGGAATTCGAGGACGCGAAGGACAAGGTCATGATGGGCGCCGAGCGCCGCTCGCACGCCATGACCCAGGAAGAGAAGGAACTGACCGCCTATCACGAGGCCGGCCACGCCATGGTCGCGCTCCACGTGCCGAAGGCGGATCCGCTCCACAAGGCGACCATCATTCCGCGCGGCCGTGCATTGGGCATGGTCATGCAGCTTCCCGAGGGCGACCGCTACTCGATGAGCTACAAGTGGATGGTGTCGCGTCTCGCCATCATGATGGGCGGCCGCGTTGCCGAAGAACTGAAGTTCGGCAAGGAGAACATCACCTCCGGCGCGTCTTCCGACATTGAGCAGGCCACCAAGCTTGCCCGCGCCATGGTGACCCAGTGGGGCTTCTCGGACGAACTCGGCCAGGTGGCTTACGGCGAGAACCAGGAAGAGGTCTTCCTCGGCCATTCCGTTGCACGCCAGCAGAACATGTCGCAGGAAACGCAGCAGAAGATCGACAGCGAAGTTCGCCGTCTGATCGATGAGGCCTATGCGACGGCGCGTGAGATCCTGACCACGAAGAACGATGGCTGGATCGCCATTGCCGAAGGCCTGCTCGAATATGAGACCCTGTCGGGTGATGAGATCAAGGCGCTGCTGCGTGGTGAGAAGCCCTCGCGCGATGCCGGTGACGACACGCCCCCTTCCCGCGGCTCCGCCGTGCCGAAAACCGGTACGCGCTCCCAGGGCCAGAAGAAGGATGGCGACGAACCGGAAGGCGGTATGGAACCTCAGCCGCAGGGCTAGGCAGATCTCAAAACGCCAATTGCCGTAACAAATGAAAACGCCGTGAACTCAGTTTCACGGCGTTTTTGGTTTCTTGATAATGTTACCAAAATCGCGCAAAAGGCGAAATCACGAGTATTTATGTGCCTTTTAACGTGTTGTTAATCATAATTCGCAAGCAGACGTTTATTGGCAAAGCGTTACACTGGCTCACAGAATTTGATGCGAACGAGTGTTGCTCCTGTGGCAAAAAGTGAGTGAGGGACGCCGCTTTGACACGCAAACCAGACAAAGTGCGCCGTAGGGGCAGTAAGGAAAAAATGGCAAAGAAGTATTTTGGCACGGACGGTATCCGTGGGCGCGCCAACCGTTTTCCGATGACCGGCGAGATTGCCATGAAGGTGGGCATGGCGGCTGGCCTGGCATTCAAGAATGGCAGCCACCGTCATCGCGTCGTTCTTGGCAAGGATACGCGGCTTTCCGGCTACATGATCGAGAACGCGCTGGTTTCCGGTTTCTGCGCGGCGGGAATGGATGTTTTCCTGCTCGGCCCGATACCGACGCCGGCTGTCGCCATGCTCGTGCGCTCGCTGCGCGCCGATATCGGCGTGATGATCTCCGCGTCGCACAATCCCTATTACGATAACGGCATCAAGCTGTTCGGCCCGGATGGCTACAAGCTCTCGGACAAGATCGAGGGCCGCATCGAGGCCATGCTCGACAAGGAAGTCGAGCTGGCGCTGGCCGATAATGGCGCGCTGGGCCGCGCGACGCGCGTCGATGGCGTGCATGACCGCTACATCGAGTTCGCCAAACGGACGCTGCCGCGCTCCATGTCGCTTTCGGGTCTGCGCATTGTTCTCGACTGCGCCAATGGCGCTGCCTACAAGGTGGCGCCCGCAGTTCTCTGGGAGCTTGGCGCAGAGGTTATCGCGATCAATGACGAGCCGAATGGCGTCAACATCAACGATGATTGCGGTTCCACCCATCCGCTGGGGCTCGCCAAGAAGGTGCACGAAGTGCGCGCCGATATCGGCATCGCGCTTGATGGTGACGCCGACCGCGTTGTGATCGTCGATGAGAACGGCACGGTGATCGATGGCGACCAGATCATGGCGTTGATCGCGCAGTTCTGGCACAAGGCCGGCAAGCTCCAGGGCGGCGGCGTTGTTGCGACGATCATGTCCAATCTCGGTCTCGAGCGCTTCATGCACGACCTGAAGCTCGACCTTCACCGCGTGAAGGTGGGCGACCGTTATGTGGTCGAGCGCATGCGCGCCGACGGTCTGAACATCGGCGGCGAGCAGTCGGGCCATGTGGTCCTGTCCGACTTCACGACCACGGGTGACGGGCTGGTGGCCGCCCTGCAGGTTCTGGCCTGCATCAAGCGCGAGGATCGCCCGGCCAGTGAAGTGTGCAAACAGTTCGAGCCGGTGCCGCAGCTGCTCAAGAATGTGCGCATCAGCGGCGGCAAGCCGCTGGAGGCTGCGCCGGTCAAATCGGCCATCGCCGACGCAGAGGCCCGCCTGGGCGACAAGGGCCGTCTCGTGATCCGTCCCTCCGGCACCGAACCGCTGATCCGCGTGATGGCCGAGGCCGATGATCCCGCACTCGTGGAAAGCGTGGTCGATGACGTGATTGGCGCGATCGCGGATTCAAAGAGCGCCGCCTGAGCCAGGCCCTGATGGGCACTGTCGAAAAAGCATTCTGAAAAGCCGGCATTCGTGCTGGCTTTTTGTATTTTTGGCTTTGATTTTGCGCCTTTGCGCGTCAGGCGTGTATTCGCGTCGTGGTTAAGGCTTAAGGTTAAGTCGTATTTAACTTTTTTGGTCGAATACTCCCGTCGAGTTGCAATTTGCCGGTGTGCCCAGGGGGGCGCGGCAACGCCAAGGATGGGAACATATGTTGAAGTCTACGAAGGTCTTCGGGGCGGCCTTGCTGCTTTTTGCTCCGACCGCAGGCTATGCCGCCGATCTCTATGAACCGCCGATCATCGAAGCGCCCGAACCACTGCCGCCGATCATCGAGCCCGCCGCACCGGAATTTGGCGGATGGTACATTCGCGGCGATGTCGACTATCACTGGTCGAAGCTGCGCGGCACCGAATACATCACCTATGGTCCGGGGGCCGGCGGCCTTCGCGGAGGAACGGCCTCCTTCGACACGACGGACCTGAAGGGCGCCATGTCGCTGGGCGCCGGTGTCGGTTACCAGATCAATCGCTACCTTCGCGCTGATCTGACGGCGGACTACTGGTTCAAGTCCGATTTCAACGGCTCCACGTCGGGCACGTGCTCGGGCGGTGTGCCTTGCGTTTCCACGGATACCTCGGCCTATAGCGCCTGGCTGCTGATGGCCAACGCTTATATCGACCTTGGCACCTATCACGGCGTCACGCCTTATGTCGGTGCGGGTATCGGTGGCGCTCACATCAAGTGGGACGACCTGACGAACACCACGCCCGATGGCACGACGGTTCACGAGGGTTCCAGCAACTGGCGCTTCGCCTACTCGCTGATGGCCGGTGCTTCCTACTGCCTTACCGAGAATCTGAACCTCGACATGGGCTATCGCTTCACGCGTGTGAACGGCGGTCGCATGTTTGAGTATGCTTCGGGCGTTGCTCCGGGCTTCGACAAGGGCTTCAACGTTCACGAGGCCCGCGCGGGTCTGCGCTATCAGTTCGGTGGCAACACCAACTGCGCCGCGCCTCAGGTGGTCACCTACGATCCGCCGCCCTTCGAGCCGCCGGTCTACAAGTAAGACCTACGCGTAAGATAGTCTGCATTTTTCAAAACCGCCCGGCCCAGATTGCCGGGCGGTTTTCTTTTGCGCAGTCGTTATCGTAAACGCCTGCGATAACCATGCGTTAGCCTTAACCGCCGCTTAACCCGAATTGTTAATTATGGGGAGATAAAGCGGCGGGGGCACCCTTAATCCGTCGCGTCTCGCGGAGTTCGGATTATGAGCACTATCACCCGTCTGCTTGTCTCTTCGGTTTCTCTGACGCTGGTTTCCATCGGCGCAGTGCAGGCCGCTGACTATGACCCACCGATCATTATTGAAGAAGCGCCTGACGTGGTGCCGGTGGAGATTGGCAGCGGCTGGTATCTGCGCGGCGACATTGGCTATTCGCTGAAAACCAGCGCCAAGGACCCCTTTACCTATCGCACCTTCGATGGCGTGAACTACGGTTCCGCCGCATTCGACAGCGTCTCCCTTTCGAAGGATTTCAGCTTCGGTCTGGGTTTTGGTTATTCCTTCACCGACTGGTTCCGCGCCGACGCGACGCTTGATCGCTTTACCGCCGGTTTCAACGGGACGACCTCGAGCGCGGTTCCCTGTCCGGGCGCTCCTGCTGGAACGACCTGTCGTTCCGAGGACGGCTCGGAAGTTACCGGGTATTCCGCGCTGTTAAACGCCTATGTCGATCTTGGCACCTATGTGGGCTTCACGCCTTATGTGGGCGCGGGCATTGGCTACACCTATATGCGCTGGGATGAACTCGCCAACAGCGCCTACTGCGTGGGTGGCGGCTGCGGCGGCACCAGCTTTGCGGGCACGTCCAGGCATTCGGGCGAGTCGGACTGGCGCTTCACCTACGCGCTCATGGCGGGCATGTCCTACGACTTCTCCAACAACATGAAGGTGGACCTCGGCTACCGCTATCGTCATGTGGATGGCGGCAACATGTTCGCCTGGGATGCCGCGACGGCCGCAGCCGGTGCGACGGGCGTGCAGGGCCACGACAGCGATCTTGCCACGCACGAGATCCGCGTTGGTCTGCGCTACGAATTATGGTGAGAGCCGGTTCTGGCCACCTCCATACAGAAAACGCCGTCGTCGCAGCCAGCCCCTAACCTGCATGCGGGCGTATGGTAAAAGAACAAGCCGAGCCCCTTGGTCCAGCAGAACCTTGGGGTTCGGATATGCTTCATAAATCTGCAACAAGTAAGAAACGGCGACTTCCCGCCCTGTGCTGGCATGAACGGATACCGCCCGCTTCGCGCCCGCAAACTGGTCATTCACCAGCGCTCGACCTTGCCCTGAAAGCCGCCGTTCGTTGCCCGGAAACCGGGCATTCGCCGCGGCATGAGCGGACGGCAGCAATGCGGACGAAACGGTCGGTCAGGACGAGCGAAGCGCTCGAAGCCAAACATGCCCGGGGTGGAACCGCTCCAGCCACCGACAAAGGTCTAGCCTTTCGCCCGCCTCCAGGTGGGAGAGTGCTGTCTGAAAATCGGCATCATCTTTCTCGCGTGCATGCTTCGCTTTGAACAGCAGGACGAGATGGGGGGCGAGATATCTCATACCGGAGGCGGTGGCGCGAATGGCTTCTGCTCTCGGCAGGGACAGCGCAGGATCGCGCTTGTAGGTCCAGCGATCAGGCGCCCCCCGATCAACCATCATGTCGATGCGCCAGCGCCCTTCCGAGATGTCTGCACCCCATTGCTGCCAGACATCTTCGGGCAATTGTTGCGCTGGGGAAAGGTGAGAAAGACTGCCATCCTTTGCAGAGAAGAACTCCAGATCCGATAAGATGTGGCGATAGTGCAGTGCCTGATCGGCAGGCACTGCGAATTCCAGATCGTCATGATCGCGCGTCTGTGCTCCGTGCCAAAGGTCCAGTGCCCAGCCCCCCACAACATACCATTCACTGGCTGATGCGCCCAAACGGCTGAATAGCTGTTCCGGGGACCATGCGTCCCAAGCATCATCAGTGGGCGGCAACATCGCGCAATACTCCTAGCTGGCTCCACGCAAATACCCACATTTGGCAATCGTCCTCAATGTCCGCAAAGGGCCGGAAGCGACTATGCGCCTACCTGACGCGAATGTCAGCTTCGCTAAACGCCGGAGCCGATTCAAGTGCAGCCGCACTCAGGTTAGCGGCTGGCTGCTTCGCAGCGGGGTTTTTCTGGACGTTCAGTGACCTAGCGCGCCGTTGACCAGCCGAACCAGAGCGCGACGAGTGCGAGAAGGGCGGAGAGCGTGCGTCGGGCGATCCGCTCGCGACGCGCATCGGTCAGAAATGGCTGCAGCGTGCTTGCCAGCACCACGATCATGCCGTGGATCAGTGTCGCCACGCCCACATAGATCGAGGTGAGGAGAATGGTCTGCGGCGTCAGTGGCTGCGTGGGGTCCACGAAGGTCGGTAAAACGGCGATGTAAAAAACCGCCGCCTTGGGATTGAGCAGATTTGTCACGAGACCGCGCATGAAATGCGCGCCGTCTGGCTTGTCTCCTGCCGCAGAGACGTCGCCGCCATCGCGCCAGCCATCCCAGGCCAGAAAGAGCAGGAAGAGCACACCCGCCCAGCGCAGCCCCTCATAGAGCAGGTCGGAGGCCTGAATGACCTGTGCCACGCCGAGCGCGGCAATGATGCCGACAATGCTGAGCCCGAGCGCCACGCCAGCAACCGTCGCGAAGCCGGGGCGGCGGCCTTCCGAGGCGGAGATCAGGGCCAGATAGGCCATGTTCGGTCCGGGCGTAAGCTCGATCAGCGTCGATGCCAGAGCGAATGAAGCGACAACGGTCAGATCGAGCCCGAAGACAGTCATGGCGTCAGTGCGCCTCGTTCCAGTTGTCGGCGGCGCGCGCTTCAACCTGAAGCGGGACGGAGAGGGAGCGGGCCGGCAGGGCGGCGTTTTCCATCACGTCGCAGATCAGCGGGATGACCGCGTCGACCTTGCTTTCGGGCGCTTCGAAGATCAGTTCGTCATGCACCTGCAAAAGCATTTTCACCTCGCCGAATCCGGCGTCCGCAAGCGCTTCGTCCATGCGCACCATGGCGCGGCGGATGATGTCCGCCGCCGAACCCTGGATCGGCGCGTTGATCGCGGCGCGCTCGTTGAAGGCGCGCAATTGCGGATTGGACGAACGGATCTCCGGGTAGTGTGCCCGGCGGCCAAAGATCGTCTCGACATAGCCGAGTTCCTTGGCCTTGGCCTTGGTGGCGTCCATGTAGTCCTTGATGCCGGGGAAGCGCTCGAAATAGCGCTTGATATAGGCGCTGGCTTCCTCGCGCGGAATGGCGAGCTGGTTGGCAAGACCGAAGGCGGAAATGCCGTAGATGATGCCGAAATTGATCGCCTTGGCGCGCCGGCGCACCTCCGATGGCATGCCTTCCACCGGCACGTCGAACATTTCCGACGCCGTCATGGCGTGAATGTCGAGCCCGTCGGCAAACGCTTTTTTCAGTTCCGCAATGTCGGCCACATGGGCAAGCACGCGAAGCTCGATCTGGCTGTAGTCGGCAGAGATCAGCTTTGCGCCTTCCGGCGCCACGAAGGCGGTGCGGATCTTGCGGCCTTCCGGCGTGCGAACCGGGATGTTCTGCAGGTTCGGCTCGGAGGAGGAGAGGCGGCCCGTCGTCGTGGAGGCGAGGGCGTAGGAGGTGTGAACGCGCTTCGTCTCGGGATTGATGTAGCCCGGCAGCGCATCCGTGTAGGTGGATTTGAGCTTCGTCACCTGCCGCCAGTCGACAATCTTGCGCGGCAGTTCGTGCCCTGCGCCAGCCAGGTCCTCCAGCACCTGCGCCGAGGTCGACCACTGGCCGGTCTTGGTCTTGCTGCCGCCCGGCAGACCCATCTTGCCGAACAGGATTTCGCCAAGCTGCTTGGGCGAGCCGATGGTGAAGCGCTCGCCGGCCAGCGTGTAGATTTCGTCTTCGATGCCGGCGGCCGTCTGGGCGAAGTCACCCGACATGCGCGACAGGATCTGGCGGTCGACGGAAATGCCGCGATGCTCCATCCGGCCGATCACCGGGATCATGGGGCGCTCGAGCCGCTCATAGACGGAGACCAGCCCTGCGGCGGCGAGCCGGGGCTTCAGCACCTGCCACAGCCGCAGCGTGATGTCGGCATCCTCGGCGGCATAGGCGGTGGCGCGCTCCAGATCCACCATGTCGAAGGTGATCTGCTTGCGACCGGTGCCGGTCAGTTCCTTGTAGGGGATGGGTTTGTGGCCGAGCCAGCGCTCGGAAAGCGCGTCCATGCCGTGGCCCACCGTGCCGTGGCTGCCGGTGCCGGCATCGAGCACATAGGAGATCAGCATGGTGTCGTCGCAGCCGACGATCTCCACGCCAAGCCGATACATGATCAGCCAGTCATATTTCAGGTTCTGCCCGATCTTGAGAACGGCGGGATCGGCCATCATGGCGCGGATCGCCTCCAGCGCCTCTTCCTGCGAAAGCTGGTTCTCGATCAGCCCGCCGCCCAGAAGGTCGCCACTGCCGCTCTTGTGCGCGATCGGCACATAGGCTGCGCGGCCGGGTTTGGTCGCAAGCGAAAAGCCGCACAGCTCCGCCTGCATCGGATCAAGCGAGGTGGTCTCGGTGTCGAAAGCGAGGATGCCTGCCTCATAGGCTTCCGCGACCCACTTTTTCAGTGTGTCGAGATCGCGGATGCATTCATAGCCGGCGTGATCGAAAGTCTGTGCCGAGCCTGCTTCTGCGATCCTGTTGGCGAGCTTCGACGGTGTGTCCGCATCGCCCGTGTCTTCGGCCGGCGTGAGGTCGGGGCCATGCGCGTCCGCGCCGGCTTCGACCTCCACATGGGCGGCCTCGATCTCGGCCACTTCGGCTCCGGTGGCCTCGGCCACACGGCGCGTCAGCGTGGTGAACTCCATTGCTTTCAGGAAGCCGATCAGCTTCGGCCCGTCCGGCGGGGCGAGCTCGAACGTGTCGATGGCGTGCTCCACCGGAACATCGATCCTGAGCTTGACCAGCTCGCGCGAAATGCGCGCCTTGTCGGCGAATTCGATCAGGTTCTCGCGGCGTTTCTTCTGCTTGATCTCCTCGGCGCGGGAGAGCAGCGTGTCGAGATCGCCATATTCTTCCAGAAGCTGGGCCGCCGTCTTGGGGCCGATGCCCGGCACGCCGGGAACATTGTCGACGGAATCGCCCGTGAGCGCCTGCAGGTCGATCATCTTCTCGGGCGGCACGCCCCATTTCTCGATCACCTCGGGAATGTTGATCTCCCGGTCCTTCATCGGATCATACATCGAGACGTTTTCGGTCACGAGCTGCATCAGATCCTTGTCGGAGGAGATGATCGTGGTGTCGCCGCCGGCCTCGCTTGCGAGCCGCGCATAGGTGGCGATCAGGTCGTCGGCCTCGAAGCCGGCCAGCTCGATGCAGGGCAGGTCGAAGGCCTGCGTCGCCTCGCGGATGAGCCCGAACTGCGGCACCAGATCCTCCGGCGGCTCCGAGCGGTTGGCCTTGTATTCCGGGTAAAGATCGTTGCGGAACGTCTTCGAGGAATGGTCGAAGATGACCGCGAAATGGGTCGGGGTGACGCCCACCTCCGTATCGCGCGCATTCTGCAGAAGCTTCCAGAGCATGTTGCAGAAGCCGGCGACGGCGCCCACCGGCAGGCCGTCGGATTTGCGGGTCAGCGGGGGCAGCGCGTGATAGGCGCGAAAGATGTAGCCCGAACCGTCAACGAGGAAGAGATGATCGCCTTTTTTCATGGCTGCTACGGGTAGCGCGGCGGGGTGCGCCTGTCCATGGAAAAGGGGGGCTGTCCGCGCCTTTCGGACAGGTGTCCTGACAAGGTGGAACGGGGCCTACCGCTTTCTATCACGCGTTTGTTACGAAGTTGTAATGTCCCGTGCCCTTGAATAGCCACGTTCAAGCACAAAATAACACACAGCGGCATTTTTCGCCGTGGTCCGCAAAAGGCTCGTCCCCCGCCTTTACCGGACGAAATAGCGGCAGCCTCATCCCCCCTCTCCGGGCTGCCGCGGTGTTTCAAGCATGGCCGCCGTGGTTTCCCCTCCACCACGGCGGCTCTTGCGTTCAGGGGTCAGGTTTTCCTGCGTTTCCTGCCGTAAAGCTCCAGCCGATGGTGCACGATGTCGTAGCCGAGCGAGCGGGCGATCTCTTCCTGAAGCTTCTCGATCCGGTCCGAGTGAAACTCGATCACGTCACCCGTATCCATGTCGATCAGGTGGTCGTGATGTTCACCGTCGGCCTGCTCGAAGCGTGCGCGTCCGCCCTCGAAGGCATGGCGGTGGATCGCGCCCATTTCTTCAAGAAGTTTCATGGTCCGGTAGACGGTTGAAAGCGAGATGCTGGGGTCGATGATCGTCGCGCGCTGGAAGATTTCCATCGCGTCGGGATGATCGTCCGTTTCCGTCAGAATGCGAAGAATGATCTTGCGCGGCCTGGTGATGCGAACACCGGCGCGGCGCAGTTCCTTCTCGTAATCCGGCTTGTGGGCGGGGTGCTGATTCATCGGCAGACTATGCGCCAGATGACAATCAGTTGCAAAGATTCGATCTTCACTTGCCGGTGCTTCTCCTCAGGAAAGCCCGCATTCCCGGCATTCTTTGCTTTTTTATTGCAAACGATTTGCAATTGCATTGACGGGCGGCGGAATTCACCATAACTATGAAGCGTTGCAGCAGTTTCGATGTGTTTCAGGGGATTCTCATGCCATCAGCCAAGCGATTGGCCACTTTCGTCATTGCAATGCTTGCCGCGTCCTCCGCCTTTGCGCAGGACGAACGTTTCAAGGCGGTCACCACATTCACCGTCATCGCGGACATGGCGCGCAATGTCGCCGGCGATGCTGCGGTGGTCGAGTCGATCACCAAGCCCAATGCCGAAATCCATAATTACCAGCCGACGCCCGGGGACATCCTGCGGGCGCAGGACGCCGAGCTGATACTCTGGAACGGGCTCAATCTCGAACTCTGGTTCGAGCGCTTCTTCCGCAATCTGAAGGATGTGCCGAGTGTCGTCGTTTCGGAAGGCGTGGAGCCGATGAGCATCGGTGACGGACCCTATACCGGCAAGCCAAACCCGCATGCCTGGATGTCACCCAGCGATGCGCTGATCTATGTCGACAATATCCGGGACGCGTTCTCGCAATATGATCCGGAGAATGCCGGGATCTATGCGAAGAACGCGGAGGCTTACAAGGCCGAGATCCAGTCCGTTGTCGATCCGATCCGTGAGCGGCTGGCGGCCATTCCCGAAGATCACCGGGTGCTTGTCACCAGTGAAGGCGCGTTCAGCTATCTGGCGCGTGATTTCGGGCTGAAGGAGCTTTACATCTGGCCGATCAATGCCGACCAGCAGGGCACGCCGCAGCAGGTGCGTCACGTGATCGACCAGATCCGCGAAACCAATGCGCCGGCCGTCTTCAGCGAAAGCACCGTCTCGCCCAACCCCGCAAAGCAGGTGGCGCGCGAGACGGGGGCGGCCTATGGCGGTGTTCTCTACGTGGACTCGCTCAGCGACGACAACGGCCCGGTTCCCACCTATCTGGATCTCTTAAGGGTCACCAGTGAGACCATTGCCGAAGGATTGACCGGGCAATGAACGCACCCGTTGTGAACATGAAGAAGAAGCCGGCGGCGCAGTCCGCCGGCATTGACGTTCGTGATGTCACCGTCACCTACCGCAATGGCCACACGGCGCTGCGCGATGCGAGCTTCTCCATCCCCACCGGAACCATTGCGGCCCTTGTCGGCGTGAATGGCAGCGGCAAGTCCACCCTGTTCAAGGGGATCATGGGGTTTGTTCCGCTGGCAAAGGGCGATGTCTCCATCCTGGGCGAGCCGGCCGGTCGGGCGCTCAAGCGCAATGTCGTGGCCTATGTCCCGCAGGCCGAGGAAGTCGACTGGAACTTCCCGGTTCTGGTCGAGGATGTGGTGATGATGGGCCGCTATGGCCACATGAATTTCATGCGCTGGGCGCGCCGGCAGGACCATGAAATGGTCGAGGCCGCGCTTGAGCGCGTCGGCATGGCCGATTTCCGCAAACGTCAGATCGGCGAATTGTCGGGCGGCCAGAAAAAGCGCGTCTTCCTGGCCCGCGCGCTGGCGCAGGAGGGCAGGGTGATCCTGCTCGACGAGCCCTTCACCGGCGTCGATGTGCGGACCGAAGAATCCATCATCGCGCTGCTCAAGGCGCTGCGCGAAGAAGGCCATGTCATGCTGGTCTCGACGCATAATCTGGGCAGCGTCCCGCGTTTCTGCGACCGCACGATCCTGATCAACCGCACGGTACTGGCAGCCGGTCCCACCGAGGATGTGTTCACGCGCGCCAATCTGGAAAAGGCGTTTGGCGGCGTCCTGCGCCAGTTCACGCTCGGCGGCGCGGAGCTGCATGAAGATGCCGAGGAAGATTCCCGGCAGGTCACCGTTCTGACCGACGATGAGCGGCCCTTCGTCATCTATGGCGATGAGAAGAACGGACGCCCGGACGAGGGCAAGCGCAAATGAGCGCCTATCTGCTCGAACCCTTCTCCTATGGCTACATGGTCAACGCCATGTGGGTGAGCGCGCTGGTGGGCGGGGTCTGCGCCTTCCTGTCGGCCTATCTCATGCTCAAGGGCTGGTCGCTGATCGGCGATGCGCTTTCGCATTCCATCGTGCCCGGCGTCGCCGGCGCTTACATGCTTGGCCTGCCATTCTCCATCGGTGCGTTCTTCGCCGGTGGTCTGGCGGCGGGCGCGATGTTCTTCCTCAACCAGCGCACAAGGCTGCGGGAGGATGCGATCATCGGTCTGATCTTCACGTCCTTCTTCGGCCTCGGTCTGTTCATGATCTCGCTGTCGCCGGCCTCGGTGAATATCCAGACCATCGTTCTGGGCAACATCCTCGCCATCACGCCGTCCGACACGCTGCAGCTCGTCATCATTTCCGGCGTCACGCTGGCCGTGCTCGCGGTTAAGTGGAAAGACCTGATGGTCGCCTTCTTCGATGAGAACCACGCCCGCTCCATCGGTCTCAATCCGGGTTTTCTGCGGCTGATCTTCTTCACGCTTCTGAGCGCCTGCACGGTTGCCGCCATGCAGACGGTCGGCGCGTTTCTCGTCATCGCCATGGTGGTGACGCCGGGCGCGACGGCCTATCTCCTGACGGACCGTTTTCCGCGTCTGGTCGCCATCGCGGTGGCCATCGGGGCGGTGTCGAGTTTTGTCGGCGCCTATGCCAGCTACTTCCTTGATGGCGCGACGGGCGGGATCATCGTTGTGCTGCAAACGCTGACCTTCCTCACCGCCTTCGTCTTTGCGCCAAAGCACGGCATGCTGGCCGCGCGCCGACGCGCCCGTGAGGCGCTGGAACAGTCGATGCAGGAGGCGGGCGCATGAGCGGCTTTCTCGACATGGCGCTGATGCCTTTCGCCTTTCCGTTCATGCAGCAGGCGTTCATCATCTCGGTGCTGATCGCCGCGCCCATGGCGCTGCTTTCCTGCTTTCTGATCCTGAAGGGCTGGTCGTTGATGGGTGACGCCGTCAGCCATGCCGTTCTGCCGGGCGTGGTCATCGCCTATATCATCGGCATCCCCTTCGCCATCGGCGCATTCGTGGCTGGCATGACCTGCGTGGTGGGCATCGGCTATCTGAAGGAAAACAGCCGGGTGAAGGAAGACACCATCATGGGCGTCGTCTTCTCCGGCATGTTCGGGCTCGGCCTGCTGCTCTACACCAAGATCCAGACCGAGGTGCATCTCGACCACATCCTGTTCGGCGACATGCTGGGCGTGACCTGGGGCGACATCACGCAGACGGGCATCATTGCGCTGTTTGTGTGCGCGGCCATTCTTCTGTTCCGCCGCGACCTGCTTCTCAATGCGTTTGACCCGCAGCACGCCAAGGCAATCGGCCTGCCGGTGCGGGTGTTGCATTACGGGCTTCTGGCTATCCTGTCGCTGACCATCGTGGCGGCTCTGACGGCGGTGGGCATCATTCTGGCGATTGCGCTTCTGATCGGGCCGGGCGCGGTGGCGTTCCTGCTCGTCCGGCGCTTCGACCGCATGTTGCTTGTCAGCCTGGCGGTGGCGCTGTTCGCCTCGTTCTTTGGCGTCTATCTGAGCTTCTTCATCGACAGCGCGCCGGCCCCGACCATCGTGCTTCTGATGACGGGCATGTTCCTTGTGGCCTTCGTTTACACACTGCGCCGCAATGCGCGGGAAGATGCCGAGCGGGAGGTGGACACACGCGAACTGGGCGTGGGGCGATGAGCCTTCGCGGTGTGGAGCCCAAGCGCCCTCGCCCTTCGACAGGCTCAGGATGAGGGCTACTTACCCCGCTCAGAAAAGCCGTAGCGCCACGCACGGCATATGCTCCTGCGTCCGCGTTCCACGTTGGAAAGAAGCACGGCGTTTCCACTAGCCCTCATCCTGAGCCTGTCGAAGGGCGAGGGCGCTTGGCACCGCAGCAAAGTGATAGCGCCGGGCGTCGTTCTCTGATGCCCGGCGCTTGAGCCACGTTCGGCTAGTCCGGCAGAACGGCCGTGGCTTCGATCTCGACCTTCGCCTCGTCTTCGATCAGCGCCACCACCTGCACGACGCTCATGGGCGGGAAGTTACGGCCCATGGCGGAACGATAGGCTTCGCCCAGCTCGCGCAGACGGCTGCCATAGGCTTCCTTGTCGGTGATGAACCAGGTCAGGCGCACCACGTGCTCCGGCCCGGCACCCGCTTCCTTGAGAAGCGTGACAATGTTCTCAAGCGCCTGACGCACCTGGCCGATGAAGTCGTCGGTCTCGAAGACCTGATTGCTGTTCCAGCCGATCTGACCCCCAAGGAAGACGGTGCGCCCCCTTGCAACAACACCATTGGAATACCCCTTGGCAGGAACCCAGTCGGCTGGCTGGAGAATCTGGTGAAGCGGGACAGTCATGCTATTTCCTTCATGCTTGGGAACGAAAGGCGTGATCACACGCCGAGGAAGCGCTGCTGGATTTCATCGGTGAGCGCCAGGGGCGCACCGGTCCATGCGGTGCGGCCTTTTTCGAGAATGACGCAGCGGTCTGCCACGGGCAGTAACTCGCTCAGCGTCTTGTCGACGATCAGGATCGACTGGCCCTCCGCCCGGATGGCGCGGATGGCGCGCCAGATGTCCTGCCGGATCACCGGGGCAAGCCCTTCGGTCGCCTCGTCGAGAATGAGCAGGCGTGGATTGGTAGCCAGCGCCCTGCCGATGGCAAGCATCTGCTGCTCGCCGCCCGAAAGCGTGCTCGCATACTGATCGCGCCGCTCCGCCAGTCGCGGGAACAGCGTGTTCACGCCATCGAGCGTCCATTTGCCGGGACGTGCGGCGGCGAGGATGTTTTCCTCCACCGTCAGGTTCGGGAAGCAGCGCCGGCCTTCCGGCACCAGTCCCACGCCGAGCCGCGCGATCCGGTGCGGCTTCATCCGCGTGATGTCCTTGCCGGCAAAGGCAATGCTGCCGGATTGCTGTGGCGTCAGGTGGCAGACGGAGCGGATCGTGGTCGTCTTGCCCATGCCGTTGCGGCCCATCAGCGCCACGGCCTCTCCTTCTTCGACCGAAAGGTCGACGCCGAAAAGCGCCTGTGACTTTCCATAGAAGGTTTTGAGATCCTGGATGTCGAGCAGCTTCATGCGCCGTCTCCCAGATAGGCTTCGCGCACGGCGGGATGGTTGCGAATGTCGTCGACCGAGCCGGTGGCGATGATCCGCCCGTAGACGAGAACGGAGATGCGGTCGGCCAGTGCGAAGACGGCGTCCATGTCGTGCTCGATCAGAAGGATCGGCGCTTCGTCGCGCAGACGATCGAGAAACCCGGTCAGCGCCTGCGAGCCTTCCGGCCCCATGCCCGCCATCGGCTCATCAAGCAGAAACGCCTTTGCGCCGAGCGCCAGTGCGATGGCGATCTCGAGCTGCCGCCGCTCGCCATGCGAAAGCTCGGCCGCCGGCACATCGGCGCGGTCGGCAAGACCCACGCGCGTGAGCGCTTCCCGGGCGGGTTCGGTGAGGCTCCGGTCGCGCATGACGGGTTTGAAGAAATGGAAGCTGGAGCCCTGACACGCCTGCACCGCCAGCATCACATTGCGCAGCGCCGAGAACTCGGGCGCGAGCGAGGACACCTGGAATGTGCGCCCCATGCCGAGCCTTGCGCGGGCCGCCACATCGAGCGGCTTCACATCCCGGCCCTCGAAGCGGATCTCGCCGCTGTCGGGCGTGAGTGAGCCGGCGATCTGGTGGATCAGAGTCGACTTGCCGGCGCCGTTCGGGCCTATCAGCGCGTGGATCTCTCCCGGTCTGAGGTCGAGGCTGACGCCATCGGTCGCCTTCAGCGCGCCGAAGCTTTTTCTCAGGTCGCGAATGTCGAGGATCGGTTCAGCCATGACGCGCCCTCCCGGCCAGAAGTCCCATCACGCCGCCGCGGGCAAACAGCACCACGGCCAGCAGGATCAGGCCGAGGAAGAACTGCCAGTGCTCGGTGATGCCGCCCAGCGCGAACTCGAAAAGCACATAGACAATGGCCCCGGCAAGCGGCCCGGCAAGCCGGCCGACACCGCCAAGAATGATGAGAACGATCAGCTCGCCCGACATGTGCCAGGAGAACATGGAGGGGCTGACGAAGCGGTTGAGATCGGCAAAGAGCGCGCCGGCAAGCGCGGTCATCATGGCCGAGATCACGAAGGCCGTGAGCCGCACCCGGAACGGGCCGATGCCGACGGCTGCAAGCCGGGTCTCGTTCTGTCGCCCCGCCTGCAGCGCTGCGCCAAAGCGCGAGTCGCGAAGCATGGCGAAGACGATGAGGCCCAGCGCCAGTAGCCCGAAGCAGATGAGGAAGAAGCTCATCGGCGCGAGCGTGTTCATGCCCGGAAAGGCGTTGCGCACATAGATCGACAGACCGTCCTCGCCGCCATAGGCGGGCCAGGAAATCGCGAAATAGTAGATCATCTGCGCGAAGGCGAGGGTGATCATGATGAAGTAGACGCCGGAGGTCCTGAGCGAAATCATGCCGATCAGAACGGCAACGAGCCCGGCGGCAATCGCGCCCGTGATCCAGATGACGATCATCTGGTTGGTGCCGGGCAGACCGAGGAGAAGCGGCTCACTGTTGAATGCATGAGTGGCGAGAATGCCGGCCGCATAACCGCCAATGCCGAAGAAGGCGGCATGGCCGAACGACACCAGACCACCAAGGCCGAGCGCGATGTTGAGTCCGGTGGCGGCAAGGCCGAGGATCGCCATGCGGGTCGCCAGCGTGATGTAGAAGGTCTCGCCCATCGCCTGTGCAATGAAGGCGGCGGCAAGCAGGCCGGCAATGATCAGGATGCTGATGGTTGTTTCGCGTGTCATGGCCGGTCCCTCACGCATTCGCCGCGAACAGGCCCTGGGGCCTGAAGGCAAGGATGAGGGCCATGACGATGTAGATCAGCATGGAGGCAAGAGCCGCGCCAATCGTGGCGGCTTCCGAATTGGGCATGAAGAGGCCGAAGAAATGCGGCAGCAGGAAGCGGCCCAGCGTCTCTGTCAGCCCCACCAGAATGGAGCCGATCAGCGCGCCCTTGATGGAGCCGATGCCGCCGATGACGATAACCACGAAGGCAAGGATCAGCACCGGTTCGCCCATGCCCACCTGCACCGACTGAAGCGCGCCCACCATTGCGCCAGCCAGACCGGCAAGGGCTGCGCCCAGCGCAAAGACGAGCGTGTAGAGCGTGCCGATGTCGATGCCGAGCGCGCCGATCATCTCGCGGTCGGATTCGCCAGCGCGAATGCGCATGCCCAGCCGTGTCTTGCCGATCAGGAGATAGAGCCCGATGGCGACCGCGATGCCGACGCCGATCACGGCCAGCCGGTAGATCGGATATTGCGCGCCACCGGGCAGATGCACCGCGCCCGAGAGAAGCTGCGGAATATCGAGATAGAGCGGAAAGGAGCCGAACACCCAGCGCGTGCCCTCGGAGAAGATGAGGATCAGCGCAAAGGTGGCGAGCACCTGGTCGAGATGGTCGCGTTCGTAGAGCCGTCTGATGACGAGGATCTCGACGAGCGCGCCGGCGGCGGCTGCGGCGGCAAGGCTGGCGACAAGCCCCAGCCAGAAGGAGCCGGTGGCTGCGGCCACGGTCGCGCAGGCAAATGCGCCGACCATGAAGAGCGAACCATGCGCAAGGTTGATGAGCCCCATGACGCCGAAGATCAGCGTCAGGCCGGCGGCCATCAGGAACAGCATCACGCCGAACTGCAGGCCATTCAGGATCTGCTCTATGAAAAGGGTCAGGGACACGGGGAGCTTTCGCCGTCTGGTTTTGAGGTGGAGCGCTGCGTGGACGTCTCCCTCTCCCTGTTCACCGGGAGAGGGTGAGGGTGAGGGGCTGCGCCATGATCCGCAAAGACTGGCGCAGGCCCCTCATCCGCCTGCCGGCACCTTCTCCCCGCCAGCGGGGAGAAGGAGGCTGTCCTACATCTTGCACTCGGCCGCGTAGGCGTCCTGGTGGTCGGTGAACGCCGTGGAAACGATCTTGTTGGTCAGCGTGTCACCGTCCTTCACCACCTCGCGGACATAGAAGTCCTGGATCGGGTGGTTGTTGCTGTTGAACGAGAACTTGCCGCGAACCGAATCGAAATCCGCTTCCTTCAGTGCTGCGCGGAACGCATCCTTGTCCTTCACGCTTGCCTTGCCGGCGGCGGAGAGGATCAGGTTCGCCGTGTCATAGGCCTGCGCCGCGTAGACGGAGGGCAGGCGGCCATAGGCTTCCTTGAAGCCCTCGACGAAGGTCTTGTTGGCTTCATTGTCGAGGTCATAGGCCCACGATGCCGAGTTCTTCACGCCAAGCGCCGCGTCGCCGATTGCCGGCAGAACGTCCTGGCTGAACGAGAAGGCCGGCCCCATCAGCGGCAGGTCGACGCCCGACTGCGCATACTGCTTGGTGAAGGCGACGCCCATGCCGCCCGGCAGGAAGATGAACACCGAGTCTGCATCCGATGCGCGGATCTGCGCGATCTCGGCGGCATAGTCCGTCTGTCCGAGCTTGGTGTAGACCTCGCCGGCGAGCTCACCCTTGTAGAAGCGCTTGAAGCCGGTGAGCGAGTCCTTGCCGGCCGGGTAGTTGGGGGCCATGATGAAGGTCTTCTTGAAGTCCTTGTTGGCGGCCTCGCCCATCGCTTCGTGGAAATTGTCGTTCTGGTAGGCGACGTTGAAATAGTTCGGGCTGCAGCCTGCGCCGGCAAGAGCCGAGGGGCCGGCATTGACCGACAGGTAGATCACATCCTGCGCCGTTGCCGACGGCACGACGGCCATGGCCAGGTTCGACCAGATGATGCCCGTCATCAGGTCGACCTTGTCGCTCTGGATCATCTTGTCCGCAATCTGCACGGCAAGTTCCGGCTTGCGCGCATCATCTTCGGTGATGACCTCGATGTCCTTGTTGCCGGACTGTTCGATCGCCAGCATGAAGCCGTCGCGGGCGTCGATGCCCAGTCCTGCGCCGCCGCCGGAAAGCGTGGTGATCATGCCGATCTTGACCGGCTCGGCAAAGGCGTTGCCGGCAACGCTTGCCGACAGGGCAAACAGGCTCGCTGCAATAAGCTTTTTCATGAAGTGTCTCCCAATGGTTCCCAGGTTATTAGTTGCCGTTATTTTCGGCTTTGTCACCCGTTTCTCAGGTTACATGTCCGTGCGGACACGCCAGAGCTCGGGGAATAGTTCCACATCCAGCATCTTGCGCAAATAGGAAACGCCGGACGTGCCGCCCGTGCCGCGCTTCAGGCCGATGATGCGTTCCACCGTCGTCACATGGTTGAAGCGCCAGCGGCGGAAATAGTCCTCGAAGTCGATCAGTTTTTCGGCGAGTTCGTAAAGCGCCCAGTGCTCGTCGGGCTTTGAGTAGACGGCCTTCCAGGCCTTCTGCACCTGGTCGTTGGCCTCGCGCCTTGTGCGCCAGTCGGTGCGTCCGGCGTCAGCGCCGATGTCGAAGCCATTGCGCTCCAGAAGCCGCAGCGCCTCGTCGTAAAGGCTCGGCTCGGCAAGGATCTCCTCAAGACGCGCCGTGATCTGCGGCAGGTCCGAATGGGGTTTGAGCATCGCCAGGTTGCGGTTGCCGGCCAGGAACTCGATGGAGCGGTACTGCCACGACTGGAAGCCCGAGGACTGGCCAAGCGCATCGCGGAACATGGAGTATTCGCTCGGCGTCATGGTGCGCAGCACGTCCCATGCGCTGTTGAGCTGCTCGAAGATGCGGGCCACGCGGGTCAGCATCTTGAAGGCGGGGCGCAGCTGGTCATCGGCGATGGCGGCGCGCGCCGACCGGATCTCGGTGATGGCGAGCTTCATCCAGAGTTCGGATGTCTGGTGCTGGATGATGAAAAGCAGCTCGTCACGTGCCGGAGACAGAGGCTCCTGCGCATCGAGGATCTTCTCCAGATGCAGATAGTCGCTGTAGGACATGGGCGGCTTGATGTCCGCCGCGTTGTCGTCATCGAGTTCCGGTTGGCTGGCCATGGTTCAGTCTGTCTCTCTCAAGCGGAAACGCTGGATCTTGCCCGTCTCTGTTTTTGGCAGAGCATCGAGAAACCTGATCGAGCGCGGATATTTGTAGGGCGCGATCACCGCCTTCACGTGGTCCTGCAGGCGTTTCGCCGTTGCTTCGTCGCGGGCCACACCCTCGGCCAGCACCACATGCGCTTCGACGATCTGCCCGCGTTCTTCGTTCGGCGCGCCGATCACGGCGCATTCCAGCACCTCGGCATGGGCGAGCAATGCCGCTTCAACCTCGGGGCCGGCGATGTTGTAGCCGGAGGAAAGGATCATGTCATCGGAGCGGGCGGCGAAATGGAAGCGGCCCTCCTCATCCTGATAGAAGCTGTCGCCCGTCAGGTTCCAGCCGGCGCGCACATACTCTTTCTGCCGTTCGTCGGCGAGATAGCGGCAGCCGGTCGGGCCACGCACGGCCAGCCGGCCGGTTTCGCCGCGCGGCAGCTCGTTCATGTCCTCGTCCACGATCCGCGCTTCATATCCGGTCACCGGGCGACCCGTGGTTGCCGGGTGCCGGTCGTCGAAACGGTTGGAGATGAAGATGTGCAGCATCTCGGTTGCGCCGATGCCATCGAGGATCGGCTTGCCGGTCTTCTCCGTCCATGCCTCGAACACCGGTCCCGGCAGGGTCTCGCCTGCCGAAACGGCAACGCGCAGCGAGGAAAGGTCCGCCCCTTCGTCCATCGCCGCCATCATGGCGCGGTAGGCGGTGGGCGCGGTGAAGCTCACCGTCGCGCGGTACTTCTCGATGATCTCGATCATGTTGGGCGGGGTGGCGCTTTCAAGAAGCGTCGCCGTTGCGCCGAAACGCAGCGGGAAGATCGCCAGACCACCAAGCCCGAAGGTGAAGGCAAGCGGGGGCGAACCGACAAACACGTCGTCCGGCGTGACCTGAAGCACTTCCTTCGCATAGGCGTCGGCGATGATCAGCAGATCGCGGTGGAAGTGCATGGTGGCCTTGGGGATGCCGGTGGTGCCGGAGGTGAAACCCAGAAGCGCGACATCGTCACGGCCCGTCTTCACCGCGTCGAAGGTGACCGGCTTGTCGAGCGCGATGCGATCCAGCTCGGCATCGAAATTGGCCGTGCCGTCAAAGCCCACCACCTTCTTGAGGAAGCGGCTTTCCTTGGCGCAGGCCACCAGCTCGTCCTTGATGCGCGTGTCGCACAGCGCCAGCTCGATCTCGGCCTTGTCGACGATCTTGGCCAGCTCGCCCGCGCGCAGCATCGGCATGGTGTTGACCACAACCGCGCCCGCCTTGGTGGCGGCGAGCCAGCAGGCCACCATGGCCGGATTGTTGGCCGAGCGGATCAGGATGCGATTGCCCGGCTTGACGCCGTAATCCTCGACCAGCGCATTGGCAAGGCGGCTCGTCCAGTCCGCCAGTTCCTTGTAGGTGCGGCGGCGTCCATTGCCGATCAGCGCCACATGATCGCCGAAACCGCGCTCGACCAGGCGGTCGGTCAGCTCGACGCCGGCGTTCAGATATTCGGGGTAGTCAAAACCATCGAGAAGGAAGGCCGGCCATTGGTCTTCCGGCGGGAGATTGTCCCGCGCAAAGGTATCGGTATGACCTGTCGGTCCGAGCATGTTTCCTCCCTATTTCATCGTTTGCCGTGCGATCACGACTTTCTGGACGTCCGATGCGCCCTCATAAATGCGGAGCGCCCTGATCTCCCGGTACAGGCTCTCCACAATGTGTCCGCGGCGCACGCCGTCGCCGCCATGTATCTGCACTGCCTTGTCGATCACCTCCTGCGCCCGGTCGGTGGCGAACAGCTTGGCCATTGCCGCCTCGCGGGTGACGCGCGGCGCGCCCATGTCCTTGGTCCATGCGGCGCGGTAGATGAGGAGTGCTGCAGCGTCGATGTCGAGCGCCATCTCGGCGATGTGTCCCTGCACCATCTGCAGGTCGAACAGCGGCGCACCGAAAAGCTCGCGGCTGCCTGCCCGCTCCAGGGTCTCATCAAGCGCGCGGCGTGCGAAGCCGAGTGCGGCCGCACCCACGGTCGAGCGAAACACGTCGAGCACCGACATGGCGATCTTGAAGCCATCGCCCGGCTTGCCGATCATGGCGGAGGCGGGCACGCGCACATCGTTGAAGGCAAGCCGCGCCAGCGGATGCGGCGCGATCACGTCGAGGCGCTCCGCGACCTCCAGCCCCGGCGTGTCGGCAGGTACGAGAAAGGCCGAGATGCCTCTTGCGCCCGGCGCTTCGCCGGTGCGGGCAAACACGGTGTAGAGGTCGGCGATGCCGCCATTGGAGATCCAGGTCTTCTCGCCGGACAGCACATAGTCGCCGCCGTCCCGGGTGGCGGCCATGTCCATGTTCGCCACGTCCGAACCGGAGCGCGGTTCCGACAGGGCGAAAGCCGAGAGCGCCTTGCCCGCCCGCGTTCTGTCGAGCCATTGCTGCTGCTCCGGCGTACCGAACAGGCTGATCGCCCCGGTGCCGAGGCCCTGCATGGCGAACGCGAAATCGGCCAGCCCGTCATGACGGGCCAGCGTTTCACGGGTCAGGCATAATGTGCGCACGTCGAGCGGGCCGGGATTGGCCGTGTCGACTGCGGTGGGTTTCAGGAAACCCGCTTCGCCAAGCCGGGCGACGAGGTCGCGGCAGGCGGCGTCCACGTCGCTGTGGTCGACGGGGAGGTTTTTGGCGCACCACGTATCCAGCCTGTCGGCCCAGTCGCGGTGGCGCTGTTCGAAGAAAGGCCAGTCCAGAAACGAACGATCAGCCATCAATCCCCCTCGAAAACCGGTTTTTCCTTGGCGACGAAAGCGCGGTAGGCGCGCTCGAAATCCCGGGTCTGCATGCAGATCGCCTGCGCCTGGGCTTCCGCCTCGATGGCCTGTTCCAGACCCATCGACCATTCCTGATTGAGCTGCGTCTTGGTGATGCCATGCGCGAAGGTCGGCCCGGCGGCGATCCGCGCGGCCATGTTCAGCGCCTCCGCTTCAAGCGCGTCGGCGGCGACGAGCCTGTTGTAGAAGCCCCAGCGCTCGCCTTCCTCCGCGCTCATGGAGCGGCCGGTGTAGAGCAGTTCCGCCGCTCGGCCCTGACCGATGATGCGCGGGAGCATGGCGCATGCGCCCATGTCGCAGCCTGCCAGCCCGACGCGGGTGAACAGGAATGCGGCCTTCGCCTCCGGTGTCGCCAGCCGCAGGTCGGACGCCATGGCGATGATTGCGCCGGCGCCAACCGCCACGCCGTCGATGGCGGAGATGATCGGCTTGTTGCAGGCGATCATCGCCTTCACCAGATCGCCGGTCATGCGGGTGAAGGCGAGCAGGCCCTTCATGTCCATGTCGACCAGCGGGCCGATGATGTCGTGCACATCGCCGCCCGAGCAGAAGTTTCCGCCATTGGGCAGGAACACGACCGCATCCACGTCATCTGCATAGGGGAGGGCGCGGAACGTATCGCGCAGCTCGGCATAGGACTCGAAGGTGAGCGGGTTCTTGCGGTCGGGCCGGTCAAGCTGGATCAGCGCGACATTGCCCTCCATCCGCCAGATGAAATGCTGCGGCTTTAAACCCGCCATGGAGCTCATACCCCGCCCTCCCAATTGCTTTCGAATGTCTTGAGTGTGCCGGCCAGCGCCCGGGCTTCTTCCTCGGGCAGATTGCCGAGCAGTTCGTTGATCCAGCGTTCATGCGCTTCGGCCATGGCGGCGAAGGCTTCCTTGCCGGCCGGCGTCAGCTTGATGATCGAGGTGCGGCGGTCGCCGTCGCGCTTCGTGCGGCAGGCGAGCCCGTCGGTGACGAGCCGTTCCACGATCCCGGTCACATTGCCGTTCGACACGAGGAGAAAGCGCGAGATGTCGCTCATCGCCATGCCTTCGGGCGCGCGGTCGAGCACCGACAGCACATCGAAGCGCGGCAGCGTGGTGTTGAAGCGGGCTTTGAGCCGTTCGCGCAGAACAGCCTCGACCAGGCGCGAGGCGCGCAGAATTCTGATCCACAGGCGCAGGCGTTCCTTTGCCGGAGCGCCGCTGCGAACAGCGGCGAGGGGAGCGCTTACCATGTTTCACCTCCAGAGATGGAAATCGACTGGCCGGTGACCGAATTGGCCTCGGGGCTGATGAGCCAAAGCGCAGCAGCGGCCACTTCCCGGGGCTGAATCAGCCGGCCATGGGGGTTGGCTTCGACGAACCCCTTGCGGGCTTCCTCGTGGCTGCGCCCGGTCTTCTCGACCACGCGCTGAATGGACTCTTCCAGCATCTCGGTTTCCACGTAACCGGGGCAGATCGCGTTCACCGTCACGCCGGTCTTCACCAGCTCGACGGAGAGTGCGCGCATCAGGCCGATGACGCCATGCTTCGATGCAACATAGGGCGCGACATAGGCGTAGCCCTTCAGGCCGGCCACGGACGCGATGAAGATGATGCGGCCATTGCCGCGCTTGGCCATGGGCGAAAGCGCGGGCTTCACGCTCAGGAACGCCCCGGTCATGTTGACGTCGAGGATGCGGTTCCAGTCTTCGAGCTTCGTGCGATGGGCGGGCGCGCTGGAGGCCGTGCCCGCATTGGCAATGACGATGTCGAAGGGGCCGCGCGCGGCTTCCGCCGTCTCGTAGAGCGCCTGCATCGAGGCTTCGTCGGTCACGTCGGCAGTCAGCGCATGGATGCGCTCGTGCCGGGCCGCCACTTTTTCCAGCGGCTCGGCGCGCCGCCCGCAGATCGTGACATCGATGCCTGCCTCCGCGAGCGCAAGCGCAACGGCCTCGCCGACGCCCGTTCCGCCGCCTGTCACAAGTGCGTGGCGTGAACCGGTCATCGTGTCGGCCCTTTCTTTGAAGCCGGGCGATGCCCCTCATCCGCCTGCCGGCACCTTCTCCCCGCAGGCGGGGAGAAGGACGAAGCGGCGACGTTGATGCCCCCTTCTCCCCGTGCGCGGGGAGAAGGTGAGGATGAGGGGCGGAGCCAGCGCTCGGAAAACATGATCACACCTTCCCCGTCATCTGCTCGGCCCGCTCGGCAAGCCGGTAGAGCTGGTCGCGGCCGGGCAGGTAGGGATCGGGCCAGGACACGCCCCTGTCGCCCAGCGTTGCCGCAGCATGCAGCGTCCAGTAGGGATCGGCCAGATGCGGACGGGCGAGGCAGACGAGGTCTGCGCGGCCGGCCATCAGGATCGAGTTGACGTGATCCGGCTCATAGATGTTGCCGACGGCCATGGTCGCCATGCCGGTCTCGTTGCGGATGCGATCGGAGAACGGGGTCTGGAACATGCGGCCATAAACCGGGCGCGCCTGTTTCGAGGTCTGGCCCGCCGACACGTCGCAGATGTCGACGCCGGCTTCCTGCAGCATGCGCGCAATCTCCACGGCTTCGGCCGGGGTCACGCCTGCGTCGCCCACCCAGTCATTGGCCGAGATGCGCACCGAGATCGGCTTGTCTTCCGGCCATGCGGCCCGAACCGCAGCGAAGATCTCCAGCGGATAGCGCATGCGGTTTTCCAGGCTGCCGCCATAGTCATCCGTGCGCTTGTTGGTCATCGGCGAGATGAAGGACGACAGGAGATAGCCGTGCGCAAAGTGCAGTTCGAGCATGTCGAACCCGCAGCGCTCCGCCATCCCGGCGGCAGCGACGAACTGGTCGCGCACCGCGTCCATGTCGTCGCGGTCCATCGCCTTCGGCGTCTGGTTCGCGTCGGACCATGCCACTTCGGAGGCGGCCATGAGTGGCCAGTTGCCGTCTTTCAGCGGTGCGTCCATCTCTTCCCAGCCGAGTTGGGTCGAGCCCTTGGGACCCGAATGGCCGATCTGTGCGCAGATCCGCGCATCGGTCTCACGGTGAACGAAATCGACGATGCGCGTCCAAGCGGCTTCGTGCTCCGGCTTGTAGAAACCGGGGCAGCCGGGCGTGATGCGGCCCTCGGGGCTCACACAGGTCATCTCGATATAGACGAGACCCGCGCCGCCCTTGGCGCGCTCGCAATAATGCACCATGTGCCAGTCGGTCGGGCAGCCGTCGACGGCCTTGTACTGAGCCATGGGCGAGACGACGACGCGGTTCTTCAGTGTCAGGCCGCGCAGCTTGTAGGGCGCGAACATGGGCGCGCGGGCGGCATTGTCCTCGGCGCCTGCCTGCTGCTGGAACCAGGTCTCCGCATCCGCAAGCCATTCGGGATCGCGCATGCGCAGGTTCTCGTGGCTGATGCGCTGCGAGCGGGTGAGCAGCGAATAGTTGAACTGCACCGGGTCGAGATCGAGATAGCGCTCCACCTCCTCGAACCACTCCAGCGAGTTGCGCGCCGCCGACTGCAGGCGCAGCACTTCCAGCCGCCGAGCGTCTTCGTATTTGTCGAAGGCTTCTTTCAGTGTCGGTTCGGTGTGCAGATATTCGGCCAGCGCGATGGCGCTTTCGAGCGCCAGCTTGGTGCCCGAGCCGATGGAGAAATGCGCGCTTGCCGCCGCATCGCCCATCAGCGCGATGTTCTCATGCGACCAGCGTTCGCACAGCACGCGCGGGAAGTTGATCCATGCCGAACCACGAATGTGGTTGGCGTTGGTCATCAGCTTGTGGCCGCCCAGATGATCCTTGAAGATCCGCTCGCATACGGCGATGGAATCCTGCTGGCTCATTTCGCCGAAGCCAAACTTCTCCCAGGTCTCCGGGCCGCACTCCACGATGAACGTCGCGGTCTCGTCATCGAACTGGTAGGCGTGCGCCCACACCCAGCCATGCTCTGTCTTCTCGAAGATGAAGGTGAAGGCGTCGTCGAATTTCTGATGGGTGCCGAGCCAGACGAACTTGCATTTGCGCACGTCGATGTCGGGCTTGAACACGTCGGCGAAGGTGGTTCGCGTCCGCGAGTTCAGGCCGTCGGAGGCCAGCACCATGTCGTATTCGGCCATGAAGGGGCGGGGATCATCGATCTCCGTCTCGAATTCGAGCCTGATGCCGAGTTCGCGGGCGCGCTCCTGCAAGAGAATGAGCAGGCGCATGCGGCCAATGCCGCAGAAACCGTGCCCCGTGGAGAGCGTGCGCACGCCCTTGTGCACCACGGCGATGTCGTCCCAATAGGCGAAATGCTCGCGGATGCGCTCGGCGCTGACGGGGTCGTTTTCCGCCAGATTGTCGAGGGTTTCGTCAGAGAGAACCACGCCCCAGCCGAACGTGTCGTCGGGCTTGTTGCGCTCAAAGACCGTGATGTCGTGGGCTGCATCGCGCAGCTTCATGGAGATTGCGAAATAGAGGCCCGCCGGACCACCGCCGAGAATTGCGACTTTCATGCTCGAGCTCCTTCCTCCCAGGATTGCTCTACGCCTGGCTTTGTAAGCTTGGAGCATTGCACCGGACAGACGACATTTCAAGCATGAAATTTTAAGGTTGAAATATGTCCGGTCTGGGCGCAGTGTACATCACGATCCGCAATGATGACAGTGGAGGCTGGCACGGCTATGCAGGCCCTGTTGCCACGTGCGGAGGGCGGCGCGGAGGGAGAATTGAACATGTTCTATCGTCAGGTTTCGGACTGGGATGACGCCTATGCGAATGGCGTCAACATTCCGCAGGGCGACCGCTGGCCGGATGCCTGGGTAGCCCCGGCGCAGGCCTATCGTGATGCGCTTTCGGCCGCTGGTCGGGCCGAGCTCGACATCCCCTATGGCGACGGCGCACGCAACCGCTTCGACCTGTTTCTGCCCGAAGGAAAGCCGGCCGGTCTGGTGGTGTTCATCCATGGCGGTTTCTGGCTGAAACTCGACAAGAGCTTCTGGTCGCATCTGGCCGCCGGTGCGGTCGACAGCGGCTATGCGGTAGCCATGCCGTCCTACACGCTGTGCCCTGAAAACTCGATTTCCGGCATCGTGCGCGAGATCGGCGCGGCGGTCACCGCCGCTGCCGGACGCGTCGATGGACCGCTCGTCCTGACCGGCCATTCGGCGGGCGGCCATCTTGCTTCGCGCATGGCCTGCGAGACCTCACCGCTGCCTGCGGATGTGCGCGCGCGCCTTCGCCATGTCCTGTCGATCTCCGGCGTGCATGATCTGCGCCCGATGATGAAGACGGCGATGAATGAGGGGCTGAAGATCACGCATGAGGAGGCGCAGGCGGAAAGCCCGGCGCTGCTCGCGCCCATCCCCGGCGTGCGCCTGACCTGCTGGGTTGGCGCTTCGGAGCGGGGCGAGTTCCTGCGCCAGAATGCGCTTCTCGCCAATGTCTGGGTCGGGCTTGGTGCGCAGACCGCCGCTGTGGAAGAACCCGACCGCCATCATTTCGATGTCATTGACGGGCTCGTGGATTCATCCCATCAGATCGTGCGCTGTCTGTTGACAGCGTAACGCGATGGGCCAAGTCTGGCCCGACCCTGTTTCGAACTTGCTCCATGGAGCCCTTATGAGACCTGTCTTCGTTCAACTGCGCTGCAAACCCGGCAAGACCTATGAGGTGGCCGACGAACTCTACAAGCGCGAAATCGCCTCGGAGCTTTACTCCACGAGCGGCGATTACGACCTGCTCATGAAGGTCTACATCGATGACGGTGTCGATATCGGCAAGTTCGTCAGCGAGAACATCGCCAATGTGCCCGGCATTCGCCGTTCGCTCACCACTTTGACCTTCAAGGCGTTCTGATCCCGGTCCGGTCTTACGTCTCGACCGGCACCCCCAGAACCACGATCGCCAGGCCGAGCAGCGCCAGCGCGGCGAACCCCGCCGCGCGCCACGGGCTGTTTGCATCACGCCATGCCTTGGCTGCGGCAAGTGCGGCCTGCAGCATGTAGTAAAGCGCGAAGGCCCGCGACGCGTAGCTGATGATGTGGAACACATCCGCCGACCAGGTGAGAGCGAGGCCCACCGCCACAAGCAGGGCGTAGGACCGCCTGGGCGTAAGCCGGCCGCGCGTCAGCTCTGTCAGAAGCCCACCCGATCCGCTCGTGTCCGCCACTGCCGCGCTGAACTGCGCGGCCAGTCCCGCTGCCACCAGAAGCACGGAGAGGATCGGCGCGACGGCGGCCATCATGCCAATGATGGCCGTTTCCGTGAGCGGTTGCCCGTCGATGTCGAATGTGTAGCTGATCAGCAGGATGTAGCTCATATAGATGCCGGTCGAGATCCATTGCGCCAGCTTCATCGAGCGGATCAGCGTCGGCGTGTCATAGTCGCGGCCGAGATAGCGCGATGTCTCAAACCCCTGAACCGTCACGATCAGTCCGAAGGCAAGGGCGATGGCGTGCCAGCCGCTCACACTTGGCGCGCGCAGGATCATGTCATGCGCCGACACATGCTGGATGAAGAAGATGCCGAGACCGACCAGCAGGCCGGCAATGATGGCGAGCTTGAGCGCGACGGACGCGTACTCCATCTTTTCGAGCGCCCGGAAACCGCGTGTCCAGCCAACCATCAGGATCAGCACATAGACGGCCGATGTCAGAAGCCGGGCGTCCGTTGGCTGGTTCGCTTCGGTCAGGCTCACGCCGAAAGCGCCGAACAGATTCAGATAATAGGCGACCGACACGATGTAGGCGAAGCCGAGGCTGGCTGAGGCTGTCGTTTCCAGAAGCGTTTCCAGCCTGCTGCCGTGTCGTCCCGCTTCCGCCTGAAGCATGCTCATATTGTAGCGGATCGCCGCGCCGAACAGATACGCGCCCAGACACAGCGCCAGCATGACGAGCGGCGCATTGACGCCGTAGGCGAAATTGAGGATCGGCCCCAGAACGAGAAACCCGCTGCCGATGATGGAGGCCAGCGGCGTGGTCATCGCCCTCCATGTCGGCCGGCCATGGAGACGCGGCGACCACAGCGCCAGCATCACCGCAACGACGGTCAGCAGGATGATGGCGTTCAGATACATGGAAAGACCCGGGTTTGTGCTTCGTGTCCGGTGCGACGCCGTGCGCATCGCCGGTTTGAGGATGGGCATTCTATTGATGAGGCTGGCCGGTGCGTTGCGCAAGATCAAGTGGGTTACGCAAGATCCGGCCGGGCAAAACACCTTGGCGGAATGCCGGGCTTGCGGTACGACCACACATCAAGTCGGTTTCGCACGAGGGAGGTTGCGGTGAAGCGCTCGAGAGTGAACGAGATCCTGCGCCAGGGAGAAGAGTTCATCCGCTCCTTCGGCTATGTGCTGCCGCCCTTTGCCGACTGGACCCCGGAAGAGATGAGGCACCGGCGTGCCGCAATCGACGGCATTGTCGATGCAAGGCTCGGCTGGGACATCACCGACTATGGCGCTGGCGATTTCGACCGGCGCGGCCTCTTTCTCTTCACGGTGCGTAACGGCAATCAGGAAGATTTGAAGCATGGCCGCGGCATGCTCTATGCCGAGAAGATCATGATCTCCCGGCGTGACCAGCTCGCGCCGCTGCACACCCACGCGATCAAGGCCGAAGACATCATCAACCGCGGCGGCGGCACGCTGTGCATCGAGCTTTTCGGGTCTGATCCGGAAGGCGGGATCGACCGTGTCTCGCCCGTGCGCGTGCCGACCGATGGCGTGATACGGCGCGTGGATGCCGGCGGAGTCCTGCGTCTGGAGCCGGGCGAGAGCGTCACGCTTCTGCCGGGCGTCTGGCATGCATTCTGGGGCGAGAAAGAGGATGTGCTCATCGGGGAGGTGTCTACCGTCAATGATGATGTGACGGACAATATCTTTGCAGAGCCGATCGCCCGCTTCTCCGAAATCGAGGAGGATGAGGAGCCCTGTCGGCTGCTGGTTTCGGATTACGCGACCCGGCTTTGAGGGAACCCGCCGGGCGCCCCGCCCGTTGCCTTCTCCGGCAGAACATGTTTTCTGCGCGGCGAATCTACAGGATTGAGTCATGACCTTGAACATCGGATGTCGGCCCATGCCGCTACGAGCCGCACTTGCATTGACGATGGTCATCGCTTTGCAGTCTCCGCTTTTCGCGCAGGGGCTGAAGAGCGAAGAAGCAATCGATGCCATTGTGGGCTCCGAGGTGAAAACCGAGGAAGTCGAACCGGAGACGGCGAGCAAGCGCATCATCGCGGCAATCGGCATCACGACGCAGAATGCCGAGCGCGTGCGCAAGACCTTCTCGCTTGAAGAACTGGATATCGTTCTCCTGCCCGATCTGGACAGGAAGGGGCAGGACATCGCCAAGGCGATTGCCGAGCATGAGAAAGAAATTGCCATTCTGCGTGAAGCCATCGAAGGCAGTGCGCTGTTCTTCCATGCAGTGGATTCGCGTTCCATCCAGGTCCGCGATGTGGTCGCGCTGGACTATGGTGAGGACGGCACCGTAACCATTTTCGTAAAGGGTGGCGTGAACGAAAACTGACGCGGTGATGCGCGGCGGAATTGCACTGCAAACTCTTGCCGCAGGACACGCTTTGGTTTCTTATGTCTGCGATTTTATAGAGTTGAGCGTGGACGCCTTGCCCGATGGCATCCTAGCCTGCGTAAAAGTTGTCCAAGGAGACGCTTCATGAATGCTGAGACCAGTTTGAGCACGGATGAGATCGGCAAGACGATCCTTGAGAAGATCAAGACCCATGCGCAGGACGAGGTCGAGACGATAACGCTCGATACGCCGCTCGCCGACCTTGGCATTCACTCCCTCGAACTCACCGAGATCATTTTCGATGTCGAGGACGAGTTCAACATCGAAGTGGAGATGAACACCGCCGAGGCGTGGGAAAGCATGGAGACCGTCAGGGACATCGTCGCCGCCGTGCGCGAACTGGTGGACTCCAAGAACTAGATGACAGCTCCACGCATCGTCATAACGGGCATTGGTGGCATTTGCGCGCTTGGAACGGATGCCCCGGCCATCTGGTCGGGCATGCGCGCGGGCCGTCAGGCGATTGGCCCGATCACCACGGCGCCGCTGCATGAACTGAAAGTGCGCATTGGCGCCGAGATCAAGCAGCTGCCGGAGCACGGTCTGGACCGCAAGCGGCTCGTCACCATGGACCGCTTCAGCCTGCTCGCATCCATTGCGGCGCAGGAGGCCATGAGCCAGTCGGGCTTTGCCGTGGACGATGCCAATACGCACCGCGTTGGTGCCGTGGTCGGCACCGGTGTCTGCGGCTGGGAAGCCATCGAGGAAAGCTATCGCGCGATCCTTCTGGAAGGGAAGCCGCGAACGGGCATCTTCACGGTTCCGCGCGTGATGCCCGGTGCAGCTGCCGGACAGGTCAGCATGACGCTCGGGCTGCGCGGCCCGGTGTTCGGCGCGACCTCTGCCTGCGCGTCTTCCAACCACGCGATCCTTTCGGCGGCAGACCAGCTTCGTCTCGGTCGTGCCGATGTCATGCTTGCCGGTGGCTCCGATGCGCCGCTGATCTACGGCATCCTGAAGGGCTGGGAAGCGCTGCGCGTTCTGGCTTCGGAAACCTGCCGCCCGTTCTCTGCCGACCGCAATGGTCTGGTGCTGGGCGAAGGTGCTGGCATGGTGGTGCTTGAGACGCTCGAACATGCGCAGGCGCGTGGCGCGACCATTCTGGCCGAGCTGGCCGGTGGCGGCATGTCGGCCGATGCGTCCGATATCGTGGCCCCCACGGTCGAGGGGCCTTCCGCCGCGCTTCAGGCCTGTCTGAACGAGGCCGGTCTCGCCCCTTCCGATGTCGATTACATCAACGCGCATGGCACGGGCACCAAGGCCAATGACCGCATCGAGACCGAAGCGATCAAGCGCGTGTTCGGCGCACATGCCTCGAAGCTTTCCGTGTCGTCCACCAAGTCGATGCATGCTCACTGCCTTGGCGCATCGGGCGCGCTGGAACTCATCGCCTGCGTCATGGCGATCCGGGAGGGTATCGTCCCGCCGACGGCGGGCTATCGCGAAGTCGACCCGGAATGCGATCTGGACGTCACGCCCAATGAAGCGCGCAGGCGCGATGTGCGTGTCGCCCTCAGCAATGGTTTTGCTTTCGGTGGCACCAATGCCGTTATCGCGGTGAAAGCCATGGAATAGCGGGCGCGCAATGCGCCCGTCGGGCTTGCCTTTCTAAACCTGATAATTTAAGTCCACATTATTGAGTGGCGGCCACGAGGCCGTGCGCGTCCGTTGTCGATGGCAATGGCAGCGCCTGTTTTCAGGTTTGGAAGAGGGGAAGTCTTCATGAAACGTCGTTTACTGCTCGGCTCTGCAATCATGGCGGTCATGGCAGCGCCGGCCATTGCCGCTGAACCGCAGGAAGTGGTCGAGACCTACGCGGATATCGCTCTCGCCACCTATCAGGACAGTCTCGAGACGGCGAAAGAGCTGCGTACGGCGATCAATGCGCTTGTCGAAACACCGTCGGAAGAGACCATGGCTGCCGCCCGCGAGGCATGGCTCGCTTCACGCGTTCCCTACCAGCAGACCGAGGCCTTCCGTTTTGGCAACGCCATCGTGGATGAGTGGGAAGGCAAGGTGAATGCCTGGCCTCTGGACGAGGGCCTCATCGACTATGTTGATGCAAGCTATGGCACGGAGTCGGACGCCAACGAGTTCTACACGGTCAATGTGATCGCCAATGACAAGGTGAGCGCTGGCGGTACGGATATCGACGTTACCGAAATCACCACCGAGGTGATCGCGTCGCTGCACGAGGTTGGCGGCATCGAGGCCAACGTCGCCACCGGTTACCACGCCATCGAGTTTCTTCTCTGGGGGCAGGACCTGAACGGCACCGACGCCGGTGCGGGAACACGCGCTTACACGGATTTCGACACGGAAAACTGCACGGGCGGCAATTGCGAGCGCCGCGCGCAGTATCTCCAGGCTGCCGCCGATCTCCTGATCACGGATCTCGAAGAGATGGTCGCCAACTGGGAAACCGAAGGGGAGGCCCGTGCCGAAGTGATGGCGGACCCGCAGGCGGGCCTGACGGCGATGCTGACCGGTCTCGGGTCGCTCTCCTATGGCGAACTGGCGGGCGAGCGCATGAAGCTCGGCCTGCTCCTGAACGACCCGGAGGAGGAGCATGACTGCTTCTCCGACAACACGCACAACAGCCATTACTACGATGTCGTTGGCATCCGGAACGTCTATTTCGGCGCCTATGAGCGTGTCGACGGTTCCACGGTCGAGGGGCCAAGCCTCGCCGATCTGGTGTCGGAAAAGGATACCGCCCTCGCCGATGAAGTGAAGGCGAAGCTCGACACCACGCTTGAAGCGATGGCCGTGATGAAGGCGCGCGCCGAAGGCGGCGAGGCCTATGACCAGATGATCGGTCAGGGCAATGAAGAGGGCAACGCGGTCGTTCAGGCGGCGATTGACGGTCTCGTCGATCAGACCCGTTCGCTGGAACGCGTCATCGTCGCGCTCGACCTGTCCGGGATCGAGCTTGAGGGTTCCGACAGTCTCGACAATCCGGAAGCCGTTTTCGAATAAGAGCCAATTGCCGCCGGGCCGCCATGCCGGCCCGGCGACACAGCCAACAAGTTCCGCCATGAACATGATTGCCCGCAGCACGACACTCGTCGTCTTTCTTTCAGCCCTTGTCATGACCGCCCATGCGGGAGGTTCGCTGCCCGACACGCGCGACGACCTGACGGAGAAGGACCGCGCCCGGGTCGAAAAGGTCACGAAGCCCGCCGGGCAGTTTGAAAAGGCGGAGCGCTTCGAGCGTATGGCCGCGGGCGCGGCGACCTCCACCAAGCGCATCAATGCCGATGCGTTCTCCCATTCGTCGGCCAATCTGGAATTCGAGGCGCTGGAGCGCTTCCTTTTGGGCAACGGCCTGTTCCGCAAGGACTGGGTGTCGTCGCCCGCTTCCACGCAGGCCTCCGACGGGCTGGGGCCGCTGTTCAATGCGCGGGCCTGCCAGTCGTGCCACATCAAGGACGGGCGCGGCCATGCGCCGGCGCGGGTTGAAGATTCCGCCGTGTCGCTGCTTGTGCGCGTTTCGGTGCCGCCGAATAAGGAGCAGCAGGAGGCGATTGCCGACGGGCGGCTGCATGCCGCGCCCGATCCCGTGTACGGGCTGCAGCTTCAGGATCACGCCGTGGCCGGCCTCAACCCCGAAGGCCGCGTGCAGATCACCTATGAGGATGTGCCCGTGGCGCTCGCGGGCGGCGAGACCGTCACCCTGCGCCGGCCGGTGCTCGGCATCACCGAGCCCGGTTTCGGCCCGTTCCGTGATGATCTCATGCTGTCGGCGCGCGTTGCGCCGCCGATGATCGGCCTTGGACTTCTGGAGAGTGTTCACGAAGCTGATATCCTCGCCTGGGCGGACCCGGACGACGAGGATGGCGATGGCATTTCCGGGCGGCCCGCCCGCGTGCGCGATGCACAGGGAGAGTGGCGTCTCGGTCGTTTCGGCTGGAAGGCGATTGCGCCGACCATTGCCGAGCAGAGCGCAGGCGCTTTCTCCGGCGACATGGGGCTCTCATCGCCGCTCGCGCCCGACCATTGGGGCGATTGCACTGAAGCCCAGACTGCCTGCCGCGCTCTGCCGCACGGTGCGCAGGAGCGGCTGGGCGCGGAAGAGGTGCCCGAGGATCTGCTGGATCTCGTCACCTTCTATTCCAGCCATCTCGCCGTTCCGGCCCGTCGCGATATCGACGACCCGCAGGTGCTCGCCGGCAAGAAGGTGTTTTACGAAAGCGGCTGCGCCTCCTGCCATCGTGCGAAATATGTGACGCGTCGCGATGTGGACGATCCGGCGCTCAGGTTCCAGCTGATCTGGCCCTATACCGACATGCTTCTGCACGACATGGGTGAAGACCTCGCCGATCACCGGACCGAAGGGCTTGCCGATGGCTATGAATGGCGCACCCCGCCGCTCTGGGGCATCGGGCTCACCGGCACGGTGAATGAGGAAGCGACCTTCCTGCATGACGGGCGCGCCCGCACCCTGCTTGAAGCCGTGCTCTGGCATGGGGGCGAGGCGCAGGCCGCGCGCGACCGGGTGGTCGAAATGGCGAAGCAGGACCGGGACAATCTGGTCCGCTTTCTCGAGTCGCTTTGAAGCGCCTGTAAGGTCTGAAGCATCATTGTCTTTGCGCAATTCCGGACGGAAAACCGGTTCCCGCTTGTCTTGGAATTGCTCTATCTGCCCGCTTCCTGCTGCAGGTTGAGTTCGGCAACGAAATCAAACCTGTCGCCCTTGAAATAGGAGCGCGTGAACTCGACCACGCGCCCCTCCGCCGTGCGGGATATGCGCTCCAGAAAAAGCGCGGGCTCTCCGGCGTCAGCCTCCAGCAGGCGCGCATCGAACTCCGGCAGCGCGCAGGCATGCATGCGTTGCAGGGCCTTGTGCGGCCGTGCGCCCGCCTGCGCCAGCGCTTCATAGAGTGATGTGCCGAGCGCTGAGAGATCGGGCAGAAGGTCGGCCGGCACGATGGCCAGTTCCACCGCGAGCGGCAGGGCATCGGCCAGCCGCAGCCGGTGCAGCCGCACCACGCGGTCGCCCGGCGACAGGCCAAGCACCATCGCTTCCTGGGCAGACGGATTGGCGTATTCGCGCGCCAGCCAGCGTGTTTCCGGCTTGCGGCCATAGGAGAGCATGTCTTCGGTGAAGCTGGTGATCGCCGCCAGCGGCTGCTCGAAACGCTCTGCCGGCTCCAGCACATAGGTGCCCGACCCCCGGCGCTGTTCCAGAACGCCTTCCCGCACCAGCAGCTCAATCCCCCGCCGCACGGTCACGCGTGACAGCGCTGTCGCCTCGGCCAGAATACGCTCCGAGGGCAGGGCGGCGCCCGCTTCCAGCGTCCCCGCATCGATCAGCCGTCGAATTGCATTGGCGAGCCGGATGTAAAGCGGGGTCGCATCCGCTTCGCTGGCCTGCATGTCGCGTGCGAGAAACGCGCCAAGGGGTTCTCCCTGGTCCTGCCGGGTGTCGGTCATGGGTCTGGCGTTTCCCTGTCGATTAAAAATTGGTCTTAACAATATAAGCCCAATTATGAAGCCGGCCATACCGATTTGCAAGTCCGGCATTGCGTCTGGCCACACTGTCTTATCTCTGAAGCATAATGATTACAGGGTTTGGGGGCGAATTTCCGAATTTGCGAAGAGATCTGCAGAGAGGGAATGGATTCCGGAGAAAAAGCCTGTATAAGCTATTTGGTATTAGATTGGTCTATCATGGGCCATGCAAACCGGAAACCGATGAGCTCGCCATGACAAAACCGACGGAAACCGCCAGCCAGGCCTATCGCGACATTGAACGCTTCGCGACAGCCGACATGCTCACCGCCATGCTGGACGGTCAGCAGGCCGCAATGGAGGCGGTCAGGGCCGCGCTGCCGGCGCTTGAAACAGCCATTGAAGCAACGGCCAGCCGCCTGGTTGATCCTGATAGCCGGCTTATCTATGTCGGTGCGGGCACATCGGGCCGTGTGGGCATGCTGGATGCCGTCGAGCTTTATCCGACATTCGGCTGGCCGGAGGAGCGCTGCATTTTTCTTCTGGCCGGCGGCAGCATCAGTGTGGCCGAGGCGCGCGAAAGCGCGGAAGACGATGAGGATGCGGCCCGCGCCGAGATCGCCGGTGTCGACTGTGGCCCGCGTGACGTGGTGGTCGGCCTGGCTGCCAGTGGCAGCACGCCGTACACATGCGCGGCCATCGAGGCGGCGCGCGAGCGTGGCGCGCTCACCATCGGCATTGCCAACAATCCCGGCAGCCCGCTTCTCGAAAACGCCGAGTGCGACGTGCTTCTCGAGACCGGTGGCGAAGTCCTGGCCGGGTCCACGCGCATGGCCGCAGGCACGAGCCAGAAGATTGCGATGAACCTCTTCTCCACTTCTGTCATGATGCGCCTCGGCAAGGTCTATCGCGGCCGCATGGTCGATATGAAGCCGACCAATAAGAAGCTGGTGCAGCGCGCCGTCGAGATGCTGATGCAGGTCGCGGAGTGCGATGAGGCATCGGCACGCGCCGCGCTGGAGAAGACCGCCTTTCACGTAAAGCCGGCTGTGCTGGTGGTGCGCGGCCTGTCGCCCGAGGAAGCCGCTGCGGCGCTGGCGCGTCATGGCGACGACCTTCACCGCGCACTCGACGAACCGGGCTGAACGGCCCGTCCCGTACCGCCCCACTCCGCACCGCCCCACAGGCATGATTCATATGGAAAGACTGAAATGACCGAGACACCTTCCCTGATGTTTCAGGAAACCGCCGAAGCTTCCGAGGCTGTTGGCCGGCTCTTTGCCAATGAGGCGCAGGCCTTTGCCGAGCTTGGCAGGGTCATCGCCGAGCGCTCGCCCGCGCTGGTCAGCATGTCCGCGCGCGGGTCTTCGGACCATGCGGCGAGCTTCTTCAAATATCTGTTCGAGATCCACACGGGCATTCCCGTGGCGTCCATCGGTCCTTCGGTTGCCTCGGTCTATGATGCATCGCTGAAGCTCGACCGCGCGCTTCACATCACCATTTCCCAGTCCGGCGGCAGCCCCGATATCGTGGCGGCGCAGGCATCGGCCAAGAAGGGTGGCGCAGTCACGCTGGCCGTGGTCAATGTTGCCGACAGCCCGCTCGCAAACGCCGCCGACATCGTTCTGCCGATCCATGCCGGACCGGAGCGCAGCGTCGCGGCCACCAAGAGCTTCATCGCTTCTGCTGCAGCGCTTGCCGGTGTTGCGCAGGTCGCGTCCGCCAGCGCCGCGCTCAAGGGTGCGCTCGACCGGCTGCCCGAGGCGCTGGCTGCTGCCTGCGACGTGAACTGGGAACCGGCCCTGCCGCTTCTCGCCGATGCCGGCTCTGTCTACACGGCTGGCCGTGGTCCGGGCTTCGCCATTGCACTGGAAGCGGCACTCAAGGCAAAGGAAACCGCGCAGCTTCACGCCGAAGCGTTCTCGCTGGCAGAGCTCATGCACGGGCCGATGCAGCTGGTCGACAAGGGTTTCCCGATCCTCGCCTTCGTGCCCGAGGACGAGGCGCTGGCGTCCAGCGAGCAGTCGCTTGAGAAACTGCGTGGCTTCGGCGCGCAGATTGCGAGCTTCTCCTCGCGCGATGTGGGTGAGCGCACCATCAAGACGCCGACCACCGGCCACGGTCATATCGACCCGCTGGTTTCGCTGGTTGGCTATTACCGCCTGATCGAGCGCGTTGCGCGCGAGCGTGGCCTCAACCCCGACACGCCCGACAAGCTCAACAAGGTCACCCAGACCATCTGACGCTCTACCCTGTTGAATCTGCGCATCGTGCTCTCCGAAAATCGGTTCCGATTCTCGGGCCGATGCGTTAGCTTCCGGCACTTCAACCCGTGCCGGAAGCTTCCCATGACCTTCATCCCGGATTTCGCCACCATCGTTCAGTTCGCGCTGGCCACCTTTGTGATCTCCATCACGCCGGGGCCGGACATGACCCTTTTTGTCGGTCGTGCGCTCAGCCAGGGCCGTGCAGCGGGCTTTGCCTGCATGTTCGGCGCCATGACCGGCATCATGATCCATACGGCGCTCGTGGCGCTGGGGCTCTCGGCGTTGATCGTCGCCTCGCCGGAGGCGTTCCTTGCGCTCAAGGTGTTTGGCGCGGGTTACCTGATCTGGCTTGCCGTTCAGGCAATCCGCAAGGGCTCGGCCTTCACGCCGGACAACAAGGGCGGTTCGGGCCGTTCGCTCCTGAAGAACTGGGCCACGGGGCTCGGCATCAATCTCCTGAACCCGAAGATCATCCTGTTCTTCATGACCTTCCTGCCGCAGTTCGTTTCGGCCAATGATCCCGATGCGCCGGGCAAGCTGTTTTTTCTGGGGCTGCTGTTCATCCCGCTTGCGCTCCCCATCGTTGCGCCGATGGTGATTGCGGCAGACAGTTTTTCGAAGTTCCTGAAAAAGAGCCCGCGGGTCACCCGCGTGGTCGATTATCTCTTTGCCGGCGTCTTCTCGGCCTTTGCGCTGAAGATTCTGACCGCGCAGGCCCGCTGATCGGGGAAACCAGACAAACAAAAACGCCGGCTCGCAGATCGCGCGCCGGCGTTTTTGTTTGAAGGTGGTTTGGTCCTACTCGCCGTGGCCGGCGATCATCATCGCTTCAAGCTTCAGCCGGTCGGCTTTCTTCATGCGCTCGGAAGCGGATTTGAGCTGGCCGCAGGCCGCGAGGATGTCACGACCGCGCGGGGTGCGAATGGGAGAGGCGTAGCCAGCCTTGTTGACCAGATCCGCGAACTCCTCGATCTGCTCCCAGTCGGAGCATTCGTAATCGCTGCCCGGCCATGGGTTGAAGGGGATCAGGTTGATCTTGGCAGGAATGCCCTTCAACAGCCGCACGAGCTCGCGCGCATCGTCGAGCGAATCGTTGACGCCCTTCAGCATCACATATTCGAAGGTGATGCGGCGTGCGTTCGACAGGCCGGGATAGGCGCGGCAGGCGTCGAGCAGCTCCTTGAGCGGATACTTCTTGTTGATCGGCACCAGCTCGTTGCGCAGCTCGTCGCGGATCGCATGCAGCGAGATTGCGAGCATCACGCCGATCTCTTCGCCGGTGCGGTAAATCTCGGGAACCACGCCCGAGGTGGAAAGCGTAATGCGGCGCTTGGAGAGCGACAGGCCTTCGCCATCGGAGGCGATCAGCAGGGCCTGTTTCACATTCTCGAAATTGTAGAGCGGCTCGCCCATGCCCATCATGACGATGTTGGTGACCTTGCGGCCTTCGGCCGGCACGATCGCGCCGTCGGGCGTATCGGCTTCGGGGAAATCGCCGAGCCTGTCGCGCGCCACCAGAAGCTGGTCGAGAATTTCGCCCGGCGTCAGGTTGCGCACCAGCTTCTGGGTGCCGGTGTGGCAGAAGGAACAGGTCAGGGTGCAGCCCACCTGGCTGGAAACGCACAGCGTGCCGCGGCCTTCTTCGGGAATGTAGACCGTTTCCACATCCACCGGGCGTCCTGCGCCGCGCGGCGGAAAGCGCATCAGCCATTTCCGGGTGCCGTCCTGCGAGATCTGCTCTTCGATGATCTCGGGGCGCGCAATGGTGAAGTGCTCATCGAGCTTGGTGCGCAGGTCCTTCGAGATGTTGAACATCTGCGAAAAGTCCGACACGCCGCGCACATAAAGCCAGTGCCAGAGCTGGCGCACGCGCATGCGCGCCTGCCTTTCCGGCACGCCGAGCGGGAGAAGCGCTTCAGCGAGTTGTTCGCGCGAAAGGCCGATCAGCGGCTGCTTTTCGGCGGTTGCGGCGGGGCGCAGCTCAGCGCGCCCCTCGGGCGTCGATAGATCGAGTGTCAGTGCCATGGCGTTCTTGAAACGGTTGCGGGCAGCGCTCTCCGAATGACGGGGCTGCCCTTCATTTGCCGCGCTCATAGCACGCCTGAAGGCTGCCGTCACCTCTGGTGGTCGGCAGCCTCTCTTTGCAGGATGCTATTTGCAGTTCTGCGTGGCGTTGATCGCAGCCGTCACACCGCTCAGCGAGAAGGTGTAGCTGGTGTCGTTGCCACGTCCGGACTTGGCAGCGACCTTCATGTCGGCGCCGCCCTTCATGGCCGCGATGAGCTGCGGCTCTTCCGCTGCATTCTCGAGCCAGGCCGACTGGCCCTTGGTGAACATGGTGAAGCTCTTGTTGCCGACGGTGACAATCACCTTGGAGCCCGTCTGGAAATTGTAGGCGGCAATGAACTGGGGCTCGGAGGCAACGTTCTGGCCGGGCTTCTGGCTCACAAAGAAGAAAATGTCGCCATGGTCCAGGCTGGCCGGCTGCTTCGCTTTCGGCACGCTCATGGCGTAACACACCTTGCCGTTGCCGGACTGGTAGCTGTAAACGCCCCAATCGCGATGCTGCCCCACCGCCGTAGCCTGGGCCAGTACAGGGCTCGCTGCCGCCATTCCGCAAATGAGCATCAGTGTCGAAATCAGTACGCGCATCGTCTTGACCGTCTTTTTTGCCAGTGTTTCGAGGCCGGGTAGCCTCTCTCTAGATCACTTCATTTTTACTTAATCTGGGTTACCAAAGCGTGAAGCGAATTGACGAATTCTGCATGCGCTAAACCCCGATCCGTCATCACACAATTGGTGCGACAACTGCCGAACACCCCTTCGTTATCGGTTGAAACGAATGAAAGAGGCAAGATTTTGACTGGTTATGCGTCGAACCCGGTCTCGGAGAGCGCCTTCCGCGCGGCATAAGTGTGAGCCGGCGTAATATGACGGCGCACGGCGTTGAGCGCAGCGGCGAGAACCGCCACGTCATCGGTGAAACCGAAGCCGAGCAGGAAATCCGGCACCACGTCCAGCGGCAACACGAAATAGGCGAGCGCCGCCAGCAGGATGCCGCGCACGCGGGGTGGCGTGTCCTGATCGAGCGCGCAGTAATAGCCGGCGACAATCTCTTCCATGAAGGGCACCTGGCGGGCGGCCTTCTTCATCGTGCGCCAGAATTTTGCGCGCACACGCTCTTCGCGCCTGCGGTTTTCGCGCGGCTCGACCGGTTCGAGAATTTCGCCGATTTTCACGTCGTCCATAGCGTCTCCTGATTGCAGAAATGTGGGAGATGCGTGGCGAAATTCAATGTTTGCCCGTTTTGAGCCGCCCTAGAACGCCTCAAGTCCGGGCAAAACGGTTCATAGCGGCGGCAAGCTTCAGGTCCAGTTCGGTCAGCCCGTCGGCGTCATGGGTGGAAAGCACCACGTCCACGGTTTTGTACACGTTCGACCAGTCGGGATGATGGTTGAGCTTTTCCGCCGCCAGCGCCGCGCGGGTCATGAAGGCGAAGGCCTCGGAGAAATCCGCAAAGACGAACCGCTTCTGGATCGACGCGCCATCCTCGGCCAGTTCCCAGCCCTCGAGCTTTTCAAGGGCCTCTTCCAGTGCCGTCGGATCGAGCTTTGGTCTTGTCATCGCGTCTCTCCATGGTATCGCCTGTGTGGAATGTCACTTCCGGATGATAGCGCCATGAGCATGAACGCAAAGCCCCGCACATCGATCCTCTTTGTCTGCCTCGGCAATATCTGCCGTTCGCCGCTTGCCGAGGGCGTGTTTCGCAGCGTCGTTGCGGAAAAGGGCAGGGAGGATGCGTTTCTCATCGATTCGGCCGGCACCGGCGCCTGGCATGCGGGCAATGCGCCCGATCCGCGCTCGGTGGCGATTGCCCGTGATTTCGGCGTCGACATCACCGGTCAGCGGGCGCGTCAGGTGGTGGCGGGGGATTTCGACCGCTTCGACCTGCTGCTCGGCATGGACCACAGCAATGTCCGCACCCTGCGCGAGCGCGCGCCTGCCGGAGCGGCGGACCGCGTTCATCTCTTTCTCGATTATGCGGGCGGGCGCATGATCGACATTCCCGACCCCTATTACGGGGGCGATGACGGCTTCGCGTCCGTCTACCAGACGATCCGCGAAGCCTCGGAAGCGCTGTTGTCCAGGCTCGACTGACGGTCATAGTCCGCGCCGACCAGCGGCCAGGCCTCTTCGATCACATAGGGGCCGCCGCCGACGGAAGCGCGTGACGACATCAGCACGAAACGCCCCACGGTGAACGGCACCGAAGCGAAATTGCCGCGCGCCGAAAGATAGTGCGCCACCTCATGCGGATTGGCGTTCTTGAGGCGGGCGAGCGTCACATGCGGCGTGAATTTGCGGGGATCGGGCGGCAGTCGCAGCCGCCGGCAGATGCTCTCTATCTCGCCCTGCAGGGCGTAGAGATCCGGCGAGGCGGAAACGCCGGCCCAGATGGAGTGCGGCTTCTTCTGTCCAAAGGCGCCGACGCCGGAGAGCTTCATGGTGAAAGAGGGACGCCGAACCCGATCAAGCGCATTGGCGATCTCGTCGGCCGTATGGCCTTCCACATCGCCGAAGAAACGCAATGTCAGGTGATAGTTTTCGACGTCGATCCAGCGAGCTCCTGGAAGACCCCCGCGCAGGAGTGACAACGACAAAGCCGCGTCACGCGGGATCTCGAGGGCGGTGAAAAGTCGCGGCATGGCAACCTCCTCGAATCGAACTGTCGCCATCAGCGAATCACTGATCGCCAGTCTCGGCAAGCGGTTTTTGCCGCGCTTTTTAGGCGTCGTCTCCCTGATGCGCTTCGATCACGCCGCGGATGGTTGGCAGCATGCGTTCGACCATGCGCCTAACCCCTTGTGGGTTCGGGTGCATTCCGTCTTCCAGAAGCAGCGACTGTTCCGCCGCCACGCCATCGAGAAAGAAGGGGATAAGCGTTACGTCATGCTTCTCCGCGAGCCGTTTGAAGATCGGGTTGAAGGCCGACGCGTAGTCTTCGCCCAGATTGGGGGCGGCGAGCATGCCCGCCAGAACGACCCGCTGGCCGCGCTCATCCAGCTTGGCGATCATCCGGTCGAGGTTCTCTTCCGTTGAAGCCGGCGGGATGCCGCGCAGCATGTCGTTTGCGCCGAGTTCCAGGATCACGATGTCGGCGCTCTCGGGGATGGACCATTCCAGCCGCGAAAGCCCGCCGCTGCTCGTGTCGCCGGAAACGCCGGCATTGGCCACCTTCACCGCATAGCCTTCCGCCTTCAGCGCATCCTCGAGCTGCTCGGGAAAGGATTCCCCCGGCGCGAGGTTGTAGCCGGCCATGAGGCTGTCGCCGAAACCGACGATTTCGACCTGGTTTGCAAGCGCTGCGGGAGCCGTGACAAGCGCGAGCGTCACAGCCGCTGCGGCCGATGAAATTTTTGTGAACTGGCCGAAAGATCGAAAAAAATTGAATGCCATGCGGGATAACCCATATTTGCCGGAACCGTGCAATTGTACGATCCCAGCGCCATTTTTTCCCAATATAGGATATCTTTTCCGTGACAGAAGCCGTGATCGAACTTGAGAATGTGTCGCTGACGCTGGGTGAGGGCGCTTCCTCGGTCCATGTTCTCAAAGGGGTCAGCCTGTCGGTGGAGCGTGGCCGCTCGACCGCCATCGTCGGCCCGTCCGGCTCCGGAAAATCAACGCTTCTGATGGTCATCGCCGGGCTGGAGCGCATTGACGGCGGCACGGTGCGTGTCGGCGGAACGCAGATCAACGGGCTCAGTGAAGACGCCATCGCCGCCTTTCGCGGCCGCTCCATCGGCATCGTCTTCCAGTCCTTCCATCTCATTCCCAACATGACGGCGCTCGAAAATGTGGCCGTGCCGCTGGAACTGGCGGGCCATCCCGACCCGTTCGGCGCAGCGGAGGAAGAGCTGGCCGCTGTCGGTCTCTCGCAGCGCCTTACGCATTATCCCGGCGAGCTCTCCGGCGGCGAGCAGCAGCGCGTGGCGATTGCGCGTGCGCTGGCTCCCGGGCCTGCCATCCTCATTGCCGACGAACCTACTGGCAATCTTGACCAGGCGACGGGCCGGCAGATTGCCGACATGCTGTTTGCCAAGGCGAGCGAACGCGGCACATCGCTGGTGCTCGTCACGCATGACCCGGCCCTTGCCGCCCGCTGCGAACGCCAGGTGGCGATGCGCTCGGGCCGCATCGAACCTGCAGCCGAGGCCGAAAAGGCTGCAATGGCATGAGGGCCGGCGACATGAGTTTTGGCCGAACCCTGCGTCTTGCCTTCCGTTTTTCCCTCCGTGAAATGCGCGGCGGCCTGTCCGGCTTCTTCATCTTCCTTGCCTGTATCGCGCTGGGTGTCGGCGCGATTGGCGGCGTCAATTCGGTCGCCCGCGCGATCACCGAGGCGGTGGAGACGGAGGGGCAGTCTCTGCTCGCTGCCGATCTGCGCTTCGAGCTGAACCAGCGCCGTGCGGGTGCAGACGAGCGCGCGTTCCTCGCCGGTCTCGGCGATGTTTCCGAAAGCGCAAACATGCGCTCCATGGCCCGTCTGCCCGACGGTTCCGATCAAACGCTGGTCGAGGTCAAGGCGGTGGACGGCCTCTACCCGCTCTATGGCGAGCGCGTGACCGAACCGCAACTTTCGCATGACGATCTCTTTGCCGCGGTGGATGGTGCATTCGGCGCTGCCGCTCCGGCATTGCTGTTTGAACGTCTCGGCATTGCGCCCGGCGACCGCATTATGCTCGGCGGCCAGCCGATCGAGCTGCGGGCCGTTTTGACCACCGAGCCCGATGCTGTCTCGGACGGTTTCGGGTTCGCGCCACGGCTGATGATCTCGCTTGATGCGCTGGAAGCGACGGGCCTCATCCAGCCCGGCAGTCTGGTCGAGCATGTCTACAAGGTGCGGCTTGTCGGCGACACCGATGCCGGTGCGCTGGAGGCCGCACAGGCGCAGGCCGGCGCAGAGTTCCCCGAGGCCGGCTGGAGCATCCGCACGCGCAGCAATGCCGCGCCCTCGCTTTCCCGCAACATTGAGCGGTTTTCTCAATTCCTCACCCTTGTGGGCCTGACGGCGCTGGTGGTCGGTGGTGTTGGCGTGGCCAATGCCGTGCGCGCCTATCTCGACAGCAAGCGCGCCGTCATCGCCACCTTCAAGAGCCTCGGCGCATCGGGCGCGTTCGTCTTCACGGTCTATCTGGTGCAGATCCTGATGATCGCCGGGATCGGCATTCTTGCCGGTCTGGTGATCGGCGCGCTGATGCCGTTCGGCGCATCGGCCGTGCTTTCCAGCGTGTTGCCGGTGCCGGCCACGGGCGGGTTCTATCCGGCAGCACTTGTCGTTGCGGCGCTGTTCGGCGTCATGATCACGCTGGTCTTCGCGCTCATGCCGCTTGGTCGTGCGCGCGATGTGCCGGCGACGGCGCTGTTCCGCGAAATGGGTGTCGATGGTCGTGGCTGGCCGCGCCCCGTCTACATCCTCCTGTCCATGGCCATCGCTGCTTCGCTCGCCGGTTTCGCCATCTGGTTCTCCGATGACCGGCGCATGGCGGCGGTGTTCGTCGGTGCGACGGTGTTTGCCTTCATCGTGCTGCGCGTGGTGGCGCTCGGCATCGAGTGGCTGGCGCGCCGCAGTCCGCGTGTTGCGTCCACCCCCCTGCGTCTGGCGCTTGGCAACATCCATCGCCCCGGCGCGCTCACGCCCTCGGTCGTTCTCTCGCTGGGGCTTGGCCTGACGCTGCTCGCCACGCTGGCGCTGATCGACGGCAATCTGCGTCGGCAAATTACCGGCAATCTGCCGGAGGTCGCGCCGAACTTCTTCTTCGTCGATATCCAGAGTGGTGAGGTGGAAGCCTTCGCCGATCTGGTGAACGAGCAGGCGCCCGACGGCAAGCTGATCCAGGTGCCCATGCTGCGTGGCCGCATCACGGCGCTCAATGGTGTCAATGTGCGCGACATGGAGATCCCGCCGGAGGGCGGCTGGGTGCTGCGCGGCGATCGCGGCATCACCTATGCCCGCAATGCACCGGAAAATTCCACCCTGACCCAGGGCGAATGGTGGCCGGCCGATTATCAAGGCGAGCCGCTGGTTTCCTTCACGGCGGAGGAGGGCGGCGAGCTCGGGCTCAGGATCGGCGATACGATCACCGTCAACGTGCTGGGGCGCGATGTCACGGCGCGGATCGCCAATTTCCGCGCGGTCGAGTGGGAATCGCTCGCCATCAATTTCGTGATGGTGTTCTCGCCCAGCACGTTTGCCGGTGCGCCGCATGCATGGCTCGCCACGCTGACGGATGCCGAGGCAACGCAGGCTGACGAATCACAGATCCTCAACGCGGTCACGCGCAGCTTCCCGACCGTGACCACGGTGCGGGTCAAGGATGCGCTTGATGTGGTGAACCGGCTGGTCGAGCAACTGGCGACCGCCATTCGCGCCGCCGCCGCTGTGGCGCTGATCGCCTCGGTTCTGGTGCTTTCGGGTGCGCTGGCGGCCGGAAACCGGGCGCGGGTGCATGATGCGGTGGTGCTGAAGACGCTGGGCGCGACACGGCGCACGCTGATCGCGGCCTTCTCGCTCGAATATCTGCTGATCGGTCTGGCGACAGCGGTGTTCGCGCTGCTTGCCGGCGGTGTCGCGGCATGGTTCGTTGTTGCGCAGGTCATGGGCCTGCCATCGAGCTTCCTGCCGGAGGTGGCTTTGACAACCATTGCGGTGGCGCTCGTCCTGACCGTCGGCTTCGGCCTGGTCGGCACCTGGCGGGTGCTCGGGCACAAGGCGGCTCCGGTTCTGCGCAATCTCTAAAGCGAGAGACTCTGAAACAGCGGGGCGGCCTTTGGGCCGCTTCCGGCAGCCTCAGGCATGAAAAAGCGTTAACCGTCCCGCCGGGGAAGCGCTTTTTTTGCCCGCGAAGTGTTGCCGCATCTGCATTTCTGGGCGTTTCAGGTCTTGTCGTCAGCTTAAACTGACATCATATTTGCATTACGCATGCTGGTATCCCGCCAGCGGCGCACGGTCGTATGGCCGTCACCCGACGGGATTAAAGCCAGAAAGGGATAATTATGGCTGACCTTCGTAACTATCAGGCCCGCGCAACGCCCGGCGTACGCGCGGACGCGGCCATCGACGAGGGCCTGCGCGCCTACATGATTCGCGTCTACAACCTTATGGCGCTTGGCCTGGCCATCACCGGTCTTGCAGCCTTTGGTGCATTCAATCTCGCCATCGCGGATGGCCAGCTGACCGCATTCGGCCAGCTCATCTACGCCAGCGCCTTCCGCTGGGTTGTCATCCTCGCACCGCTCGCGCTGGTGTTCTTCCTCAGCTTCCGCATTCAGAACATGAGTGTCGCGGCTGCGCAGACGACATTCTGGGTCTATTCGGGCCTCGTGGGTCTTTCCCTGTCGACGATCTTCCTCGTCTACACGGGTGAGAGCATCGTCCGCACCTTCTTCATCACCGCCGCATCGTTCGGCGCGCTGTCGCTCTGGGGTTACACGACCAAGCGTGACCTCTCGGGCATGGGCTCGTTCCTGTTCATGGGTCTGATCGGCATCATCATTGCCTCGATCGTGAACATCTTCCTCGGCTCGTCCGCGCTGCAGTTCGCCATCTCGGTGATCGGTGTGCTGGTGTTCGCCGGCCTCACGGCTTACGACACCCAGCAGATCAAGGAGATGTACTACGAGGGCGACGACGCCACCGTGTCCGGCCGCAAGGCAATCATGGGCGCCCTGCGTCTCTACCTCGACTTCATCAACCTGTTCATGTTCATGCTGCAGTTCCTCGGCAATCGCGAGTAGCGGGCGCAGGACTTTGAACGACGATACGAAAGGGCGGCTCTCGGGCCGCCCTTTTCTTTGATCCGGTTTCCCAAAAGGCGTTTTTGCTCCATGCCGCTCACCATCCGCCCCGCCAGCCTCGATGACGCGCCCGCCATCACCCGCATCTACGCCCATGCCGTGAACAAAGGCACGGCCAGCTACGAGCTTGATCCGCCGGGCGAGGCCGAGATGCGTGAGCGCATGAGCGTGCTCCTCGGTAGCGGCTATCCCTATCTGGTGGCGGAGGAGGAGGGCGTGCTGCTTGGCTATGCCTATGCGGGGCCGTTTCGTCCGCGCCGCGCCTATCGCTTCATGGTGGAGGATTCCGTCTATCTCGACCCGCAGGCGCAGGGGCGCGGTATCGGCCGCACTCTGCTCGAAGCGCTGGTCGAGGCCTGCATGCTGTGCGGGTTCCGCCAGATCGTTGCGGTCATTGGCGATGGCTCGGAAACCAGCGCTTCGGTCAAGCTGCACCGGGCCATGGGGTTCGAGGATGCAGGGGTGCTGCGCGGCAGCGGGTTCAAGCATGGCCGCTGGCTCGACACGGTGTTCATGCAGCGCACGCTGAATGGGGGAACGAACACGCCACCCGATCCTCAATCGCTCCCCGAGCGGCTGTTTCGCGGTGAGACTGTGGGCTGACCCAAGGGGGCTGACCGAGGGGGCAGACCGCCATGCGTCCGGGCGGACGCACAAAGGCGATCCAGACCAGCGATGCTCCAGCCGGCTTTGCTCAGGTGACCAGCTTGAGCTTCTTGTCGAACACGGCGAGCACCCGCGTCAGTTCGTGCCCGCGCTTCAGGATCGCGCCGGTGGCCGCAACCACACTGTATGCGCCCTGCTTGCGCGTGAGCTTGGGGTCTTTCACGATCTGGAAAAGGGGCACTTCGCTGGTGCGCCGGAAAACGGAGAAGATGGCCCGGTCCTTCAGGTGGTCGATTGCATAATCGCGCCACTCCCCGGCGGCGACCATGCGCCCGTAGATGCGAAGAATCTGGTCCAGTTCGCGCCGGTCGAAGGTTACGGGAAGGCTGGAGCGCGCACGGCGCTCTTCATGCAGCGGGATCAGTATCCCGGAGCTGTCCCTATCCTCCCCGGCGCTGCCGTAATCGCTCATTGGCTAAACCTCATGACGATTTGGTGACACGAAAGGTTCGCCCGCCATAGCCGGAAATGCAAGCCCTGCATTCCTTCCCGGCTTACGATCGAGATTGTCCAGAGGCATCGGGGCAACCGAAAAACCGGTCTCCACTGTCTCGGTCCGATGCTCAGGCCGCGCGGGATAGGTTGGAAAAGCCTTTTAACCTTTCTTGATGCCGTGCTATATTCGGAGTGGTTAGATCATCCCTGACATTTTGCCGACGCATGTTTTGTGAACCTGCAAGCCACTATCGTTAGCCGGTAGTCACAAATCGGGACCGTTTGTCGGAATTGGTGATGACGTGCCTTTTTCTCGACACATTTTGTCCAAGCTCACGCCCCATTGTGCCGCGACGATCCGACCGTTGCCTGAGACGGTTCGGTCCGGACACGGATCCCGAAAACCCCAAGCCCCCCCGCCCTCGGGGTCATGACCGGATCGAACCAACTCGGATCTCCGAGCCGGGCAACGGTCCCAAAAGATCAAAACCGGTGCTGAATGATTCAGCACCGGTTTTTCTTTTGGGACCACCGGGTTTTTTGACTTACGGGGTTGGCTTACGGGGTGCCCATGCTTGGTTCATGGGGTGCCCATGCTTTTGGTTCACGGGGTGATTGCGACAGCGCCGAGGATGGCGCCCGGCCTTCCTTCCCTGTCGACGCGCTGGAGAAGCAACGCGCAGCCATTGCCTTTCTTCACCAGCTCGCTCTTGGGCATTTCGAAGCTCTTGGCCGTTCCGTCCCACATGCCGATTGTCTGGATCTGGTTCACCGCGTTGCGATATTCGATGGTGCGGCCCCGGTTCTCTCCGGCGCGTATCTCCACCGTCGCGCGTGGCGCAAAGTCGACAAAGACCAGATGCGCGTCGAGCAGCTCGTTGCCCGCGTCGCCGCGAAATGCGCCGACTTCGACGAGAATGGTGTCGCCCCTGTCCTGAAGCGACAGATCCACCTGTAGCCCGTCCGGCGTGCCGGCCATGCTGTCGAGCGATGCGGTGACCCTGCTCCTGTCCGCACCGTTCATGTCGGTGCGGCCATTCACGATCATCTGTGGCGTGTAGACGGAGGCTTTCTGGAGCGCGCGCGCGTAGTTCTTCTGCCGCGCGGTGTTCGCGGCGCTGCCAAGCGCATCGCGCCAGCCCAGATAGTCCCAGTAATCGACGTGATAGGCGAGGGAGATGACGTCATTCCTTTCCGCCAGTTCGCTGAGCAGCGCATCCGCTGGCGGGCAGGAGCTGCAGCCCTGACTGGTGAACAGCTCGACCACACCGACCGGGCGCGCCAACTCCTGGGCGCCGGCAATGCCGGTAAGGGCGTAGAAGCCTGCAACCGCCGCCAGCAGCTGGCGGCGCGTGGTGAGCCAAGTCATCTGTACTCCGTTCGGAAACTGAACCCGATCCTGTTTTCAGGCACTATAGGTGGCGGGCGGGCTCAACAAGAAGTCACGTTCCGGTGAGGAAATGCAGCCGGAAACAAAAAAGACCGCCGGCGTTTCCGCCGACGGTCTGTCTCAGGCAGGTGGCAGACCTGGATTATGCAGCCAGGTCGCGCAGCACGTACTGCAGGATGCCGCCATTCTTGAAGTACTCGAGCTCGTCGAGCGTATCGATGCGGCAGAGCAGCGGAACCTCTTTCACCGAACCATCGGCAAAGGTGACCTTGGCGTTGACCTTGGCGCGGGGCTTGAGCGTCTCAAGACCCTCGATGCTCACCGTCTCGTCGCCCTTCAGGCCAAGCTTCTCCCAGCTCGTCTCTTCAGCGAAGACGAACGGGATGACGCCCATGCCCACCAGGTTGGAGCGGTGGATGCGCTCGTAGCTCTCTGCGATCACGGCGCGGACGCCGAGCAGGTTCGTGCCCTTGGCAGCCCAGTCGCGCGAGGAGCCATTGCCGTATTCGCCACCGGCGAACACCACCAGCGGAACACCTTCCTTGCGGTATTCCATGGCTGCGTCATAGATCGACATCTCTTCCTTGGAAGGATAGTGGATCGTGTAGCCGCCCTCGGTGCCGTTCTCGCCCAGCATGTGGTTGCGGATGCGGATGTTGGCGAAGGTGCCGCGCATCATGACTTCATGGTTGCCGCGACGCGTGCCGTACTGGTTGAAGTCGACAACGCCCACGCCATTGTCCATCAGGTACTTGCCGGCAGGCGACTGTGCCTTGATGGAACCGGCCGGGGAGATGTGGTCGGTGGTGATCTTGTCGCCGAACAGGCCGAGAATGCGCGCACCCTCGATGTCCGTCACCTTGCCGGTCGACTTGGTCATGCCGGCGAAGTAGGGCGGGTTCTGAACATAGGTCGACGTGTCGTCCCATGCGTAGGTCTCGCCTTCCGGCACCTGCACGGCCTGCCAGTTCTCGTCGCCCTTGAAGACCTCTGCGTACTTCTTCTCGAACAGGTCGCGGGTAACGTTCTTCTGGATGAACTCCTGGATCTCCTGGTTGGAGGGCCAGATGTCCTTCAGGAAGACGTCATTGCCGTCCTTGTCCTGACCGATCGGCTCCTTCGTCAGGTCCTTGGTCACCGAGCCGGCGAGCGCATAGGCGACGACCAGCGGCGGCGAAGCCAGGTAGTTGGCCTGCACGTCGGGCGAAATACGGCCTTCGAAGTTGCGGTTGCCGGAGAGAACGCCGGCAGCGATCAGGCCCTTGTCGTTGATGGTCTTGGAGACCGGGGCCGGAAGCGGGCCGGAGTTGCCGATGCAGGTCGTGCAGCCGAAGCCGACGAGGTTGAAGCCGATCTGGTCGAGCTCCTTCTGCAGGCCGGCATTCTCCAGATACTCGGCAACCACCTGCGAGCCCGGAGCGAGCGACGTCTTCACCCAGGGCTTCTGCTTGAGGCCCAGGCGGTTGGCGTTGCGGGCCAGAAGGCCGGCGCCGATCAGCACGCTCGGGTTCGAGGTGTTGGTGCAGGAGGTGATGGCGGCAATCGCCACGTCACCATGGCCGAGGTCGTAATCCTCGCCTTCAACCTGCCAGCGCTGTTCCAGCGTGGACGGGTCTTTCTTGTATTCCTTCTCGAGCGATTCGGCGAAGCCGGATGCGATGTTCTCGAGCGGAATGCGGCCTTCCGGACGCTTCGGGCCGGCCATGGACGGCACGACCTCGCCGAGGTCGAGCTCGAGCGTGTCGGTGAACACCGGATGCTCGGTGCCCGTCTCGCGGAACATGCCCTGCGCCTTGGAGTATGCTTCCACGAGCGCGATGCGCTCCTTGGAGCGGCCGGAGACGTTGAGGTAGTTCAGCGTTTCCGAATCAACCGGGAAGAAGCCGCAGGTCGCGCCGTATTCCGGGCCCATATTGCCGATGGTCGCGGCGTCCGCCAGCGTGAGGTGGTCGAGGCCTTCGCCGAAGAACTCGACGAACTTGCCGACAACGCCTTTCTTGCGGAGCATCTGCACGACGGTCAGCACCAGGTCGGTTGCCGTCACGCCTTCTTTCAGCTTGCCGGTCAGCTTGAAGCCGATGACTTCCGGCAGGAGCATGGAGACCGGCTGGCCGAGCATGGCCGCCTCTGCCTCGATGCCGCCCACGCCCCAGCCGAGAACGCCCAGGCCGTTGATCATCGTGGTGTGCGAATCGGTGCCCACGCAGGTGTCCGGATAGGCAATCGTCTTGCCGTCCTCTTCCTTCGTCCAGACGGTCTGGCCGAGATATTCGAGGTTCACCTGGTGGCAGATGCCGGTGCCGGGCGGAACGACGCGGAAGTTCTTGAACGCGTTCTGACCCCATTTGAGGAAGCGGTAACGCTCGCCATTGCGCGCATACTCGAGTTCCACGTTGCGGTCGAATGCCTTCGGCGTGCCGAACTCGTCGACGATGACCGAGTGGTCGATGACCAGATCGACGGGCACCAGCGGGTTGATCTTCTGCGGGTCGCCGCCGAGCGACACCATGGCGTCGCGCATGGCTGCCAGATCGACCACGGCGGGAACGCCGGTGAAGTCCTGCATCAGCACGCGGGCCGGGCGGTAGGCGATCTCGTGGCCGGCCGTGCCGCGGTCGTCGAGCCATGCTGCGACTGCTTCGATGTCGGACTTGGTGACCGAGCGTCCGTCCTCGTTGCGCAGCAGGTTCTCGAGCAGCACCTTCATCGAGAAGGGCAGGCGGGAAATGCCTTCAAGACCGTTCTTTTCGGCCTCTTTGAGGTCGAAATAAACATACTCTGCATCCCCAACCTGGAGGGTGCGGCGGCAATTGAAACTGTCAAGTGATTTGGTCACGGGCGATCCTATCCTGTTCTGCTATCCGAAACGGGAACGGACTCCTCGAGGCATCACGCGCAAAAGGTGCGGGTACGGTCATTTCCGCTGTCCGCCCCCAAGCGTCCCGGCCGTTCAAGGCGGCGCGCGCGCGGGGTATCGGCACAAAGAGTTACACGCCGACCGCTGGCGTGGTTGAGGCGGATATAGAGAATTTTGTAGAAGAGTTCTAGAGTGGGAAACGGCAAATCTGCCGCGTCGTGAAAAAATCAGGAATACACCCTTGCCGAAGGATGAAGACATGATGCGGCTCGTCGCCGAAAACGTGAGTGGCGAGCGGGGCGGTGAAACCGTGTTCTCCGGCATATCCTTCGTGCTCGAAGCTGGCGAGGCGCTGACGGTGACCGGGCCGAACGGCGCGGGAAAGTCGACATTGCTCCGGGTGCTCTGCGGCCTTTTGCCCATGGCGGAGGGCGTGGTGTCGTTTTCCGGCGGTGGCGACGAATTTCCCGATGCCGGTGCGGCCTGCCACTATCTCGGCCACCGCAATGCCATGAAGGCGGAACTTGGCGTCGAAGAGAATCTGCGCTTCTGGCAGGACTTTCTGGGGCATCCGCATCTTTCGCCCTTCGAAGCGCTGGAAATGGTCGGGCTCGGTGATATCGGCCATCTGCCCTTCGGCTATCTCTCCACCGGCCAGCGCCGGCGCGCCTCCATTGCCCGGCTTCTCGTCAGCTACCGGCCGGTCTGGCTTCTGGATGAACCCACTTCCGGCCTCGACAAGGCGTCTGAAGCCCAATTTGCCGAACTGATGGGCGTGCATCTGGAAGATGGCGGGCTGATCGTGGCCGCCACCCATCTGCCGCTCGGCTTGACCGGCGCGCGCGAATTGCGCATGGGGCAGGTTCAGGCATGAGGACGTTTGACGCCGCGCGGCTGTCAGGCGCTCTCGGTCCCACACCCGGTCAGGAGCTTTTCCAGTCATGCTAGCGCTTTTCCGCCGCGAGCTGCAGATCGGCGTGCGCACCGGAAACGGCGCGCTCACCGGTGTCCTGTTCTTCCTCGCCGTGGTGGCCGTCATCCCCTTCGGCGTGGGACCGGACCTCAACCTTCTGGCGCGGATCGGCCCGGCCATCCTTTGGATCGGCGCGCTGCTTGCGGGCCTGCTCGGGCTTGAGCGCCTGTTCCAGGCTGATCGCGAAGACGGCTCGCTTGATCTCATGCTTCTCGCCGACAACCGCCACATGACGGCGCTGACCGTGTTCGTGAAGTGCCTCGCGCACTGGACGGTGAACGTCCTGCCGCTGGTGGTGGTGACGCCGCTGCTCGGCCTCTTCATGAATGTCGAACCGGTGGGCATTCTGGCTGCGACCGCGACGCTGGCCGTCGGCACGCCCGCCATCACCTTCATCGGCGCGGTGGGCGCGGCCCTTGCCGTGGCGCTGCCACGGGGCGGGCTTCTGGTCTCGGTTCTGGTTCTGCCGCTCACCATCCCGGTTTTGATCTTCGGCGTGGCGGCGGCGCGCGGCGCGGTTGCCGATCCGGACCCGTTTTTGCCGCCCTTCCTCATTCTTGCCGCGCTGATGCTGTTTTTTGCGGTCATCGGGCCGCTGGCCGCCTCGCTCGCACTGCGGTGGGGCGGCGATTGATGTGCGGCAATCGATTCGATTGCGGAACAGGACACTCGACGCTATGGGTTCAGGCATGACAAACGCCACCCCGCAAGCCTCCACGCTCTCCGGTCGCCTGACGGCGCTCGCCAATCCCACGCGCTTTCTCGCGCTGGCAGACACGCTCGTGCCCTGGCTTGGCGGCACGGCGCTGGCGGTGCTTGCGGCAGGCTTCTACATGGCCTTCACCGCGCCCGAGGATTATCAGCAGGGCATCACGGTGCGGATCATGTACATCCATGTGCCGTTCGCCTGGCTCGCCATGTTCTGCTACTCGCTCATGGCGGCGTCCGCGCTTGGCACGCTTGTGTGGAAGCATCCGCTCGCGGATGTGGCGCTCAAGTCCGCCGCTCCCATCGGCGCGGCCTTCACCGCGCTGGCGCTGTTCACCGGCTCCGTCTGGGGCAAGCCCATGTGGGGCACGTGGTGGGTCTGGGACGCGCGGCTGACCTCCGTTTTCATCCTGTTCCTGATGTATCTCGGCATCATCGCCCTGACGCGGGCGATGGACGATCCCGGCCGTTCGGCGCGGGCCGCCGCGATCCTCACGCTTGTCGGTTTCGTCAACATCCCGATCATCAAGTTCTCGGTGGACTGGTGGAACACGCTGCATCAGCCGGCATCCGTGTTCCGTCTCGATGGTCCCACCATCCACACATCGCTTCTTTGGCCGCTGCTCGTCTGCGCGCTTGGTTTCACGCTCGTGCTTCTCACGCTTCACCTGATGGCCATGCGTGCGGAGATCTGGCGTCGGCGTGTGATCGCCATGCGCAGGCTTTCGGCGCGCGCGGCAGAAAGGGCAGCGCGATGACCCACGCAGGTTATGTGTTCGCCGCTTATGGTATTTCGGCACTGGTGATTGCGGGGCTCTGCCTCTGGATCCTGATCGATCAGGCAGGCCGCAAGCGCGAACTCAGGGAACTCGAAGAGCGCGGCGTTCGCCGCCGTTCCGAGCGTAAGGCAGAGAAGAAATGAGCGTTACCGGCGAAAAGTCCAACCGTTCGCGGCGGTTGCTGTTTCTGCTGCCGCTTCTGGTCTTCCTGGCGCTGGCCGCCGTTTTCCTCATGCAGCTTTTTTCCGGGCGGGACACCTCGCTCGTGCCTTCGGCGCTGATCGGCCGTGATGCGCCGCAGACGGATCTGCCGCCGCTTGAGGGCATGTCCCTGCCGGGACTTTCCTCAGACGCCTTTGCGGGCAAGATCACGCTGGTGAATGTCTGGGGCTCCTGGTGCCTGCCCTGCCGGCAGGAGCATCCGCTCTTGATGGAGCTGGCAAAGGACGAGCGTTTCGTCATCGCCGGCCTCAACTACAAGGACAAGCCGGAAAACGCCCGCCGCTTTCTCGGCGATCTCGGCAACCCCTATGATGCGATCGGCGTCGACCAGAATGGCCGCGCGGCCATCGACTGGGGTGTCTACGGCGTTCCGGAAACCTTTCTCGTCGGGCCGGAAGGCAGGATCCGCTACAAGCATGTCGGCCCTTTCACGCCCGAAAGCGTGCAGAACGACCTGATGCCCGAGATCGAAAAGCTTTTGGCGGAGCGCCCGGCAGGCTGATTTTTCTGTGCCAGTTGGCTGGTCCAGAAAAAATGCTGCGCTGCAACAGATCTCTCGGATGACGCGTGCTAGCCTCTCCTTCAAACTTTGAAGGAGAACTGCATGGAAAGCCGGATCAGCGCACATTTCGAAAAGCAGGCCGAGGCCTGCGACCGTATGGGCTCCCCCTTCACCGCCCAGCTGTGCCGGCTCCTGCCTGAAATTCTGGATCGCAACACGAGAACCGGCGCGCGCGTGCTCGACTGGTCCGGAGCGCCCGGCGAAGATGCGCTGGCGCTGCGGCTTTGCGGCGGGCTTCATGCGCTGGTTCTGGCGGGAGAGGACGCGGAGTTAGCCGGCGTCTATCCACCCGGAACGGCCTCGCGTGATGCCGTTGGCGCGGCTGTCGCCGGCACCATTGCGCGCCATGATGCACGGCTCTGCGCCACTCTGGACAGCGCGCCGCAGACCAATGAGATCGCCCGCTCGGCCATGCTCCTGCCGGGTTTCCTCACGATTGCCCGCGAAACCGGCCTTCCGCTTGACCTTCGTGAGATCGGATCAAGCGCGGGGCTGAACCTTCTGTTCGACCGGTTCCACTATTGTTACGGCGAGAGCATCTGGGGCGATGCCGCCTCACCGGTAAAGCTCGCGCCAGAAGTGCGGGGCGCTGCGCCCGACCTTTCCGGCAGGCTTGAAATCGCCTCGCGCGGGGGCAATGACATCGCCCCCATCGATGTTGCGCTGGAGAGCGAGCGCCTGCGCCTCACCTCCTATGTCTGGGCCGATCAGGCGGCGCGGCTCGAACGTCTGGTCGCGGCGATCAGCCTTGCGGACGGCGCTTCTCTCTCGCTGGAAAAGGCGGATGCGGCCGATTTTGTCGAGGCGGCGCTTGCCATGCGCAAACCCGACCGGGTGCTGGTGCTGTTTCACTCGATCATGTGGCAATATCTGCCGTTCGAAACGCAGTCCCGCATCGAGGGCGCGCTGGAAAAGGCGGGGCGCGCCGGCGGGGCGCCCATCGCCTGGCTGCGCATGGAGCCTTCCGACATGAAGGAGCCCTTCGCGCGCGTTTCGCTCACCCTGTGGCCGGAAGGCACGCGCCGCGATCTGGCGCGCTGCGACTTCCATGGCCGCTGGATCGAGTGGATTGGCGCTGACGTCTAGGGTCCTGACCCTAGAACGGTTCACCGTTGCAGGGAAACGCGGCCCTGAATGTCTGAGCGCCGAACGCCCTACCGCGCCGCGATGGCTGCTGCTGCACTTGCCATCAGCGATGCGCTTGTACGGTTGGCGATGCGCATGGCGCGCGGGCTTCTGAGCAGCTTTCGGGCCTGCGCCGCCGCGACGATCCAGCCCGCGTCCACCACCAGCAGCACGAGCAGCATGGTCAGTGTCAGCTCTGCCCAACCCATCAGGGTCACCGAAGCCAGATCAATGATCGTGGGCAGCAGCGAGACGTAGAACATCATGATCTTGGGGTTGCCAAGCGTGACCGCCAGACCGGCGAAGAACAGCCGCCCGCCCGATTGCGCGTCGGGCACGGCGTCGTCCGGGTTCGTCACCGGCGCGGTCCACATTTTCCATGCGAGATAAAGCAGATAGGCCACGCCCGCATATTTGATGACCGAGAACGCCAGGTGGAAGCTTTCGGCGAGAACCGCGAGGCCGAAAATCGCGAAGGAAAGCCACACCGCTTCGCCGATCCACATCGCCACCATGAAGGGCAGGACATCGCCCCAGCCGCGCGTGATCACACGGGCCACGAGGGCGGCGATGCTGGGGCCGGGCGTGCCGGCAGCAACCAGAAGCGCGCCGGCGAAGATGACGAGAGCGGAGAGTTCCATCTGACTACCTTGTCGAAAGGGCGAGGCGCAGTCCCAGCGCCGCAAAGGCTGCCGCGAAGGAGCGGCGCAGCCATTTCATGATCGTCGGGCTCGACAGAACCCTGCCGCGCACCAGCGACGCCATCTGCCCATAGAGCACGAAGACCACGAACGTCATGACCATGAAGACAAAGCCGAGCCACGCCATGTCGAGCGCGGGAAGGGTGCTTTCAGCAGGGATGAACTGGGGCAGGAACGCCAGAAAGAAGATCGACAGTTTCGGATTCAGAATGTTGATGAGAAAACCGCGCCGGATGATGGCGCGATGTGCAATCGCCGTGCGGTCTGGCTCTGCATCGAGCATGCCGTTTTCCTTCAGCGCGCCCCATGCCATCCAGAGCAGGTAGAGCACGCCGGCGAATTTGACGATCTGGAAAAGCATGGCGCTGGCATGCAGCAGCGCGGCGATGCCGAGAATTGCGGCTGCGATATGTGGCAGGATGCCCAGCGTGCACCCGAATGCCGCCGAAACCGAAGCGGGGCCGCCTCGACCAAGCGCAATCGCCAGCGTGTAAATCACGCCGGTGCCGGGAATCAGCACAACGACAAGCGCCGTGAGCAGAAATGCCGGATCCATCTGAGATCTCCTCCACAACCTTGTGGCGATTAGCGCGGGATGTTCGGTTGCTGTCAACCCGGCTGCGTCGGGCTGCTGCCTTGGGAGGTGGCGTGAAGGAGAGGCCGCGTCTCAGTCCGCGCCAGGCGCCCTCGCCCTTCGACAAGCTCAGGATGAGGGTTATTGGGACGCATGTAAAAACGGGCCTGGCGGATGCTTCAGCCGCCCATGCTGCAGCCTGATGGGATGCCGGTCACACAGCCACAGCCACTGGATTGGCACCCGACGCCTCAACAACCCTCATCCTGAGCTTGTCGAAGGGCGAGGGTGCCTGACGCGGCGTTGAAGTCGGTTCTATCCTGTAGCGGCCCTCAACGGGCTACGATGCCATGTTGCGCCCAAGCGGGATGATCTCTCTCGACGCTGGCTCGAGCGGCCTGCCGGTCCAGTCCCCAAGCCAGCGGTCGACCGTTAGCCCGCAGTCATCCAGCAGTGCCGCAAGAGTGTTCTTTGGCGTATAGCGAATGCGCGCCGTTGCCGTGTGGACCTCGCCACTCTTCAGCACCCGGTAGCTGTTTCGATAGCTGAGTATCTGTGTCTCATCATCGAAAACGGACTCGTTCCACGCCTCGACCTCACCATGCTTGGGATGTGTGAAACGGCGCAGTGTCTCTTCCTTCGTGCGGGTTTTCCCACCCGGGAAGTCCGGATTGCGACTGTCGAAGATAAAGCGGCCACCGGGTTTCAGGTGTTTGGCGATGGTCTCAATGACCGCTCGCTGATCGGCCTCGGTAAGGAAAACCTGAAACGTATGGCCGGTCAGGACAATCAGATCGAAACGTTCGGCCAGCCGGATTGTGCGGGCATCGCCCTCGATCCACTCCACCAACGGATCATTACGGCGACCGCGTGCAATGTCGAGCATTGCCCCTGCGGGATCAATTCCTACAAAACGATGGTTGTCGGCCAGCTGAGTGGCCAGCTCGCCTGTTCCGCAGCCAAGATCGAGAACCGAGTGGGCATCGCTGGCGAGTTTCCTGCAGAATGCGAGGTCGGGGCGCGCTGCCCCGCGATAATCATAGAACTGCGCGACATCAGCGTCGGCATAAAGTGTTTCGGCCAGGTTGCTCATGTGAACAACCTGGCCGGAAAGCAGTCAGACCTCAAGCCGCGCCGGCGCGGCTTTTCTCGAAGCGCTTGCGCTCGTGCGGGTCCAGGTAAAGCTTGCGCAGGCGGATCGACTTCGGCGTCACTTCCACCAGCTCATCGTCCTGAATCCAGGAAAGCGCGCGCTCCAGCGTCATGCGGATCGGCGGGGTCAGCTTCACGGCTTCGTCCTTGCCGGAGGCGCGGACGTTGGTGAGCTTCTTGCCCTTCAGCACGTTCACTTCCAGATCGTTGTCGCGGGAGTGAATGCCGATGATCATGCCCTGATAGACCTTCACGCCGGCGTCGATCACCATCGGGCCGCGGTCTTCCAGGTTGAACAGCGCGTAGGCTGCCGCCTCGCCGTCATCGTTGGAGATGAGCACGCCGTTGATGCGGCCGCCGATCTCGCCCTTGTAGGGCTGATAATCGTGGAACAGCCGGTTCATGATGGCCGTGCCGCGCGTGTCGGTCAGGAGCTCCGACTGGTAGCCGATCAGGCCGCGCGTCGGTGCGTGGAAGACAAGGCGCTGGCGGTCGCCGCCGGAGGGGCGCAGCTCGATCATCTCGGCTTTGCGTTCCGACATCTTCTGCACGACGATGCCGGAATGCTCCTCGTCCACGTCGATCACGACTTCTTCGATTGGCTCGAGAAGATTGCCATTCTCGTCCTTCTGCATCACCACGCGCGGACGCGAAACGGCAAGCTCGAAGCCCTCGCGGCGCATGGTCTCGATCAGAACGGCAAGCTGAAGCTCGCCACGGCCGGAGACGTAGAAGGAATCCTTGTCGTCGGCTTCCTCGATCTTCAGCGCGACATTGCCCTCGGCCTCCTTCAGGAGGCGGTCGCGGATCACGCGGCTCGTCACCTTGTCGCCCTCGGTGCCGGCCAGCGGCGAGTCGTTGACGATGAAGCTCATGGTCACCGTCGGCGGATCGATGGGCTGTGCCTCCATCGGCTGGTTGACGGAGGGATCGCAGAACGTGTCGGCCACCGTGCCCTTGGAGAGGCCGGCAATGGCGACGATATCGCCTGCCTGCGCTTCCTCGATGGGCTGGCGCTCGAGCCCGCGGAAGGCGAGGATCTTGGAAATACGGCCGGTCTCAAGCAGCGTGCCGTCGTGATGCAGCACCTTCACCGCCTGGTTCGGCTTGATGGAGCCGGCTGCCACGCGGCCGGTGATGATGCGGCCGAGGAACGGGTTGGCTTCCAGGATCGTGCCGATCATGCGGAACGGACCGGGCTCCGTGCTTGGCTCCGGCACATGCTTCAGCACCAGATCGAAGAGCGGGGTGAGGCCCTCATCCTTCGGACCTTCCGGGCTGTAGTTCATCCAGCCATCGCGGCCCGAACCGTAAAGGATCGGGAAGTCGAGCTGCTCGTCGGTGGCGTCGAGTGCTGCGAACAGGTCGAACACCTCGTTGATCACCTCGTCGGCGCGTGCGTCCGGGCGGTCGATCTTGTTGATGGCGACGATCGGCTTCAGGCCAACCTTCAGCGCCTTGCCGACAACGAACTTGGTCTGCGGCATCGGGCCTTCGGCCGCGTCCACCAGAAGAACTGCGCCATCCACCATGGAGAGGATGCGCTCCACCTCACCACCAAAGTCGGCGTGTCCGGGCGTATCGACGATGTTGATGCGGGTGTCGTTCCATTCCACCGAGGTGGCCTTGGCGAGAATGGTGATGCCGCGTTCTTTTTCGATCTCGTTGGAGTCCATGACGCGTTCGGCGACGCGCTGGTTCTCGCGGAACGCGCCGGACTGCTTCATAAGCTCGTCGACGAGTGTCGTTTTCCCATGGTCAACGTGGGCGATAATCGCAATGTTGCGCAGTTTCATATGTGCTCTTTGGGGTCGGTAGGCGCGCGAAAGGCAAGGCGCGGCCCTGTTGCGTTGCCGCGCTCTTACAGGTTTTTTCGCAATTGCGAAAGTCCGCAGTGCCCGTTGTCGACCCCGGGACCGCTCAAATCATTGTTCTTGCGCAATTCCGGACGGAAAACCGGTTCCCGCTTTTCCTGGAATTGTCTAGCGCATCGGCCCGAAAATCGGGATCGATTTTCGGAAAGCACGATGCACGGCGCTCTAGCCCCAGGACGCGCCTTCAAGCGCGTTGAGCGGAAACTTCAGATAGCGCTCGCCATTGGCTTCCGGCGCGGGAAGCTGGCCCGCATTCATGTTCACCTGAAGCGCATGCAGAATGAGCTTCGGCATGGGCAGCGTCCTGTCGCGCGCCTCGCGCACGGCAACGAATTCCGCCTCTGTCGCGCATTTCGACATGTGGCTGTTGGTGGCCTTCTGCTCGGCAACCGTGCTTTCGAAGCGCGGCTCGCGTCCGCCCGGCTGATAGTCATGGCCGACGAAGATGCGCGTTTCGTCCGGCAGGCTGAGAATGTCCTGAATGGACTTCCAGAGCCGCTCCGCGCTGCCGCCGGGAAAGTCGCAGCGCGCGGTGCCGGAATCGGGCATGAACAGCGTGTCGTGCACGAAGGCCGCATCGCCGATCACATAGGTGATCGAGGCCAGCGTGTGACCGGGCGAGAACATGACCTTTGCCGGCAAAGATCCGATGGTGAAGGTCTCGCCGTCAGCGAAAAGCCTGTCCCACTGCGATCCGTCTGCCTGGAACTCCGGCCAGTTGTAGATGCTTTTCCAGAGCTTCTGCACCTCGACCACTTTCTCGCCGATGGCGATCGGCTTTCCGGTTCTGGTTTTCAGATAGCTCGCGGCTGAAAAATGATCGGCATGGGGATGGGTGTCGAGAATCCACTCGAGCTCGAGCCCCTTCTCCTCGATGAAGGCGAGGAGCCGGTCGGCGTTTTCCGTGGAGGTTGCGCCGGATTTCTCGTCGAAATCGAGAACGGGATCGATGATTGCGCATTTGCCGGTCGCCGGATCTGCGACGACATACTGTGCCGAGAAGGTGCGCCTGTCGAAGAAGACGGTCACGTCGGGCCGGGCAGGACCTGCGTCTGCGGTCATTTCGGCTCCCTGGGGCGCGCCTGTCTGATGCATCTTGCTCTCCACGGTTTTCGACAGCTTTCCGAGTTTAGTTAGTGTGCGTTGCGGAAAGATGCAATTTCGCAGACTGCGACCAATTGGGCATGATTTTCTAAGAGTAACCGGATTACCTCCAGTCATTTGCGTGGCACATGCGCTCGCGCGAAACAAAAAACCGGGGCGCAAAGGTCCCGGTTCGAGTGCATGCGCTCAGTGTCAGGCCGAGCGCACGGGATCGAGCGTCATTGTGTAGAGCTCGTTGTCATCGCGATCCATAAGGCGCACCGTCATCTGCTGGGTGTCGGCGTCGATGTCGACCAGGCCGAAGAACTGGAAGCCGTCCGAAGGCGGCAGGTTCACGCCCTGCTCCTTGCTCGGGGCCTTCACATATTTCAGTTCCGGGCCGAAGGTCTGGTCCAGATCGTTGGGGCCGAACGTGCCGGCGTGCAGCGGGCCGGAAACGAATTCCCAGAACGGGTTGAAGTCCTGGAACTGCGCCTTGTCGGGATTGTAGTAGTGGGCAGCCGTGTAGTGCACGTCGGCGGTCAGCCACACCGTGTTCTCGATGCCCGCATTCTTGATGAAGCGCAGCAGCTCGGCGATTTCCAGCTCGCGGCCCTTGGCAGCGCCATCGTCGCCATTTGCAATCGCCTCGATCTTCTCGCCGTCACGCACCACAAGGCCGATCGGCATGTCGCAGGCGATCACCTTCCAGGTGGCGCGCGAGTTCGAGAGTTCGCGCTTCAGCCACTGCATCTGCGCATCGCCCAGAATGCGGGCCTCATCGCTCAGCTCATCCTGCATGGAAGCGGTGTTGGGGCCGCGATAGGAGCGCAGGTCGAGGAAAAACACGTCCAGCATCGGCCCGTAGGCGATCTTGCGGTAGACGCGGCCGGGCTCTGCCGGTGTGAAGCGGATCGGCGACATCTCGTGGAACGCGCGGGCAGCGCGCGCCTGCAGAAGCGCCACCGATTTCTCGGTGTAGCGGTCGTCTTCGGTGAGGTCCTTGGAGGCCGACCAGTTGTTGACCACTTCATGGTCATCCCACTGGAAGAAGGTCGGGCACACGGCGTTCAGCGCGCGCACATGGTCGTCCATCATGTTGTACTTCCACTGGCCGCGGAACTCGTCCAGCGTTTCAGCGACCTTGCGCTTCTCGTCGATCACCACCTTGTTGATCCATTTGGAGCCGTCCTTCAACTCCACCTCGTCCTGGATCGCGCCGTCGGCATAGATCGTGTCGCCGGAATGCAGGAAGAAGTCGGGCTCGTGCTTCGACATGGTGGCATAGGTCTTCATGCCGGTCTCATCGATGCCCCAGCCCTGGCCGGCGGTGTCGCCCGACCAGGCGAAACGGATGTCGCGGCGTGCAGAGGGCGCGGTGCGGAAGCGTCCGACAATCGGCTCCGAGCGCGCCGAAACGTCGGAGAGATCCACGGCGGTCATGCGGTAGAAAATATCCTGATCGGGCGTCAGGTTCTCCAGCAGCCTTTTCACGGCGAGATCGCTGTCGGGCAGGGCGTCGAGGCTCGGCAGCCGGGTCGGGTTGGCGAAGCTCTCGGTGGTCGAGACTTCAAACTCCACCCGCGCCGGGCGATCCGTGCGGGTCCAGATCATGCCGGTCGTGGTGTCCACGTCGCCGGACTGGACGCCATGGGTGAAGACGGGGCGCGACGAGGCGCGCGAAATGGCGGGCATGGCCAGCCCGCCAAGCGTGGTGGCAAGTGCGGTTGCGCCGCTTCCGATCAGGAATTTGCGGCGGGTGCTCACTCCAAAGGACTTCATGACAGTCTCCCTCGATCTGGTTGGGTCGTGGGAGGCAATTTCACCGTTTAGTGTGGCAACCGGTTATCGGCGGCGTGACATCTATCTGACCATTGAATGACGGCCCGCAGGCAGGCCGTCATCGTCAGGTTCTCGGGCCTAGGCGAGCCCCTTCTTTTCCATCATGGCTTCCGGCGTCGGCATGCGCCCGCGGAACGCCTTGTAAAGCTCTTCGGGATCAGCCGACCCGCCGGCCGCATAGATGTGCCGGAGCAGTTTCTTCGCGGTTTCGGGATCGAACGGATCGCCCGTTTCCTCGAAGGCGCGGAAGGCGTCTGCGTCGAGCACTTCCGACCACAAATAAGAATAATAGCCGGCTGAATAACCGTCGCCCGCAAACACATGCAGGAAATGCGGCGTTCGGTGGCGCATCACGATGGCGTCCGGCATTTCCATCTGCTTCAGCGTTTCCGCCTCGAAGTCCAGCGGCGCTTCGGGTGCTTCGGCCTGGCTGTGGAACGCCATGTCCATCAGCGCCGAGGCGGTGAACTCCACCGTTGCAAAGCCGGCGTCGAAGGTGCGCGCCGCGCGCATCTTCTCAAGCAGTTCCTGCGGCATGGGCTGGCCGGTTTCGTGGTGCAGGGCGAATTTCTGCAGCACCTCCGGCACGGTGAACCAGTGCTCATAGAGCTGCGAGGGCAGCTCCACGAAGTCGCGGGAGACCGAGGTGCCGGAAATCGACGGCCAGGTCACGTCGCTCAGAAGCCCGTGCAGCGCATGGCCGAATTCGTGAAACAATGTGCGTGCTTCATCGACCGAGAGAAGGGCAGGGGTGCCCTTGGGCGGCTTTGCGAAGTTCATCACATTGTAGATGATCGGCGTCTTGCCGGCGCCCAGCCGATAGCCCGACTGCAACCCGCTCATCCATGCGCCGGAGCGCTTGGACGGGCGATTGAAATAGTCGGCCAGGAACAGGCCGCGTTGCGAGCCGTCGGCATTGCGCACGATGAAGGTGCGCACGTCTTCATGCCAGGCCGGAACGCCCTTCTGCTCCTCGAAGGTCAGGCCGAACAGCCGGTTGGCGACGTCGAAGGAGGCGGCGATCACGTTTTCGAGTGCGAGATAGGGTTTCAGCGCGCTTTCATCGAAGGCGAAGCGCTCGGCGCGCCGCTTCTCCGCATAATAGCGCCAGTCCCAGGGGGCGATGGCGTGGTTCTGGCCGTCTTCGGCTGCCAGCCTCGCCAGTTCCTTTTCGTCTTCGGCGGCTTTCTCGCGCGCCTTTCGCCAGACCGGCTGCAGCAGCTCCTGCACGGCCTCCGGCGTTTTCGCCATCGTGTCGTCCAGCTTCAGCGCGGCATAGGTTTCATAGCCGAGCAATCGCGCCTTTTCTGCGCGAAGCTTCAGCGTGCTCGCAATAATGTCGGCATTGTCCGTGTCGCCGCCATTCTCGCCGCGTTTGGCGAATGCGTTGAACACCTTCTCGCGCAGGTCGCGCCGTTCGGAGGAGGCAAGGAACGGTTCCACGATGGAGCGTGAGAGCGTTGCCGCATAGCGGCCCTGCTCGCCGCGCGCTTCGGCGGCTTCCGCCATCGCGCTCTTCAGCGCGTCGGAGAGCCCGGCCAGGTCGTTTTCCTCCAGAAACAGTGACCAGCCGCTTTCGTCTGCAAGCACGTTCTGGCCAAATGTCGCGCCAAGTCCGGCCAGTTCCTCATTGATCACGGCAAGCCGCGCCTTGTCGTCTGCGTCGAGCTGCGCGCCACCGCGCACAAAGCGCTTCCAGACCTTTTCAAGAACGCGGTCGGTCTCTGCATCAAGGTCGAGCGTGTCGCGCGCCTGATAAAGCCGGTCGATGCGCTCAAACAGCGCCGCGTTCATGAGAACGGACGAGATGTGCCGGGCCATGCGCGGCGAGATTTCCCGTTCCAGCGCCTGGATCGTCTCATTGGTGTGTGCGCCTGCGCGGCACCAGAAGATGGCCGAGACCCGCGAGAGCGCTTCGCCGGCGAGTTCCATCGCAGCCAGCGTGTTTTCGATGTCCGGCGCGTCCGGATTGTTGGCGATCTGCTCGATCTCCGCCTCATGGGCAGCGATGGCTACCTCGAAAGCGGGCGCAAACGCGGCATCGTCGAATGCGGTGAAATCCGGCAGGCCGTGCGGCCCGGTCCAGTTCGTCAGCGGGTGCGTTGCAAGATCGATGGGAGCGGATTTCTGCATGGCGTTTCCGGTTCGTTGGAGGAACAGAGCCCTTGCGATGTAAGCGCTGGCGGCTGGCGGCGCAATGGCCGGAGTTGACGATGATAGGGGCTGACTATATGTATGGCTTATATTAAGTTTGCCTTATAATAAGGGTCTTTTTGATGACGCAGCACGTGAATCCGGAATCGTTCGGTTTCCTCATCGCAGACGTTTATCGTCTGATCAGAAACACGATGGATCGGGCAATTTCCAATGCCGGTATCGGCGTGACGCCCGGTGAGGCGCGCACGCTGGTTCATGCCGCGCGCGCCGGCGCAGTTCGCCAGAATGTTCTCGCCGAGCGCATGGGCGTCGAGGCGATGACGCTGAGCGGCTATCTCGACCGGCTTGAGGCGCGCGATCTCGTGCGCCGTGCGAACGACCCGTCCGACCGCCGGGCAAAGCTCGTCGAGTTGACGGACAAGGCCGATGGAGTGCTTGAGGCCATTGGCCGGGTGGGCACCGAGATGCGGCGCAGCGCTGCCGGCACGCTCAGCGAAGCCGAGTGGGACGAAATGCTCGAGAAACTGAAAGTGGTGCGGGCCAATCTGGCGGGCCTGTCGCAAAAGCCTGCCGCGCCACGGCAGGGGGAGCCTTTATGAACATGCGCGCAGAAGCACCGGATGCCGAAACCCCGCCACCGCCGCTGATGAGCGAACGGCGGGTCAGCATCATCGGTGCGCTGCTGGTGGCGCTCGGGCCCGTTTCGATGGCGCTTTTCACGCCTGCGCTGCCGGAGATCGTCGAGGCTTTCGGCACCACGGAAGCGGCGGTCAAGATGACCATCTCGTTATACTTTGCCGGCTTTGCAGTGGCGCAGCTGTTCTGCGGCCCCCTGTCGGATGGCCTCGGGCGCAAGCCCGTCACCTTCGCCTTCATCGCGATCTATGTGGTGGCGAGCTTCATCGCGCTGATCTCACCCAACATTGAAACGCTGATCGCCGCCCGCTTTCTACAGGGCTTTGGCGCGGCCGTCGGCGTGGCCGTTTCACGCGCCATCGTGCGCGATCTTTTCACGAATGAAAGTTCCGCCCGGATCATGAACCTGGTCGGCATCATTCTTGCCGTGGGGCCGGCCTTCGCGCCGACGCTCGGCGGTCTGACGATGCAGATAGCCGGCTGGCACGCCATCTTCATTCTCATGCTGGTGGCGGGACTGGTGATCGCGCTCATCATCCATTTCTGTATGCGCGAGACCGTCGAGCGCGATCTCTCGCGCATCAGCCCGAAGGCGCTGGTCCACTCCTATGGCCTGCTTCTGAGCAATGGCTACTTCATGCTGTCGAGCTTCGTCATCGCCGGTGCGGTCGGCGCGCTCTATACGCAGGCAACCGTTCTGCCTTTCATTCTAATGGACAATGTCGGCATGACACCCGCCGAGTTTGGCCTCGGCATGCTGGCGCAATCGGGCATGTATTTCGTCGGCGCTGTCGCCGCGCGGCAGTTGATGAAGTCGCTCGGCGCTTACAGGCTCGTGCCCATCGGCCTCACGGCCATCGGTGTGGGCAGCGTGCTTCTGGTGTTTGCGCTCACCCTGTTCGAGCCAAGCTTCATCGGCGTGATGGGGCCGGTCGGCGTTTATGCCTTCGGCATCGCTTTCGTGATGCCGGCCATGATGACGGCGGGCCTTGCCCCATTCCCCCGCATTGCGGGCTCCGCATCGTCGCTGACGGGCTTTCTTCAGATGACCACAGGGCTCGCCGGCGGAACCATCGCCGCACTCATCGGCGATCCCGTTCTGGCCATGGTACTCATCATCCCGACGCTTGGAACGGTGGCAATCGTTTCATGGATCATCTGGAACAGGCTGCCGGAGCCAACGCTGGCAACGGCATTGCGGCATGGCCCGACAGGCCCCGTCTGATACGGGGCCATCGCGCTTCGCTTTTGGTGAAAAGTCAGGCGATCCCGCCTGACAGCATCGGGTCTACTCGAAGTCCGGCCGTTCGAAATCGCCGGTCTTGGGGTCCATCACCCACAGCTCGCCGCTCGAAATGTCGAACCACGCGCCGTGCAGGGTGAGTCTGCCCTTGTCTTCGAGAATTTTCACGCAGGGAAAGCTGCGCAGGTTTTCCACCTGGTAGCGGATCGAGATGCGCTCAAGCGCTGTCTGGCGCTCGGCCTTTGTCATCATCTCGTTCTCGGCCAGGGCTTCTGCGGCCGGCTTGACCAGCCCCATCCATTTGCCAATGAAGTCGCCGGGCGAAAGCGGCTCGGCCGAGCGGTTCAGCGCCGCGCCAATGCCGCCGCAGCGTCCATGCCCCATCACGACGATGTGCTTCACCTTGAGGCTCTGCACCGCGAATTCCAGGGCTGCGGACGTGCCGTGATGCTGCCCGTCCGGCGCATAGGGTGGCACGAGGTTGGCCACGTTGCGCACGACGAAAAGCTCGCCGGGGCCGCAGTCGAAAATCGTTTCCGGCGCCGCGCGTGAATCACAGCAGGCGATGACCATGGTTTTCGGGGATTGGCCATCCTTGGCCAATGCGCGATAGCGATCGCTCTCGGAGCTGTAACGGCCCGCCATGAAGTTGCGGTAGCCGGCGATAAGACGGTCTGGCAGATGGGTCATGGAATTCCGAATAACGGTAAACCGTTCTTCGGGCAATCCGGTTTATGCGTTTGCCCGCAGGCTCAGACCGCCGTCATGCCTCCGCGGTTTCCGCCACATGCTCGATCTCGATGCTCATTTCCGGGCGCGTCAGGATCTGCCGGTCGGTTTCGAGCATCAGTTCGTTCGAGCCGCGTTCTGCCGCCTTGTTGAGGATCGCCACAACCGAGCCCGTCGTCTTTGCAAGCGCTTCTTCACGCGTCTCGCCTGCGAGCAGCCGGGCGAGATAGAGCGCTGCCGTCAGATCGCCCGTCCCGTTCGGCGCGCTTGGAATGCTGTCATGCACGGCGCGCAGAACGTCCGTCTCGCTCACCAGAAGATTGGCGAGCCGGTCGGGGCTGCTGGCCGGCGCTGACGTCACCATCACATCCGCCGGCGGGGCCTGCCGCGCCGCGCGAATGGCGCTTTCCGTGCCGGAAATCTCCATCCCAGTCAGCCACGCCAGCTCATAGCGGTTCGGCGTGGTGATGTCGGCCAGTGGCAGCAGCTGATCACGGATCGCCGTTGCCGTCGCCTCCGGCACGTAAAGCCCGCCCTTGTCGCCCAGAACGGGGTCGCAGACATAGCGCGCCTGCGGGTTATGTGCCTTCAGGGTTTTCACCAGCCCGGCAATCGCCGTCGCCTGTTCCGGCCCGCCCAGATAGCCTGTCAGCACGGCCGACACTTCACCCAGCCAGGGGGCGTTTTCCAGATCGTGAATGAAGCGCGCGAACTGATCTGCTTCCGGCACGATCCGCGTCGCCGGCCCATGGCCGGGGTGCCAGGGCAGAATGACCGTCGGCACCGCCCAGACCGGAAAGCCCAGTGCCTCAAGGGTGAAAACGGCCGCCCTGTTGCCAACGCTGCCGCGCGCCACATGGCTTGAAATGACGATAACGGCGCGCGCCTCGCCCCGGTTGTCCTGATTGGTCATGCTGTCCGTTATCCGCCGATTATGCCGAAGACGTAGAGAAGGAGCCAGAGGATCAGGGCCGTCAGCGTGGTCACGGCGATGGCCCTGCCGATGCGGGTGCCCCAGAGTTCAATCGGGTCGTTCTGCTCTGCATCGGTAGCCGCCACGTGATCGCGCACGCGCGTCATCATGGAGCTGCCTTCGCTCTCTCGGCCAACCCGCTCGAGAATCCGGCGCGACTCCGCTTCGGCTTCCTGATCCTGTTTGTTTCCCGACCCCATCTGAAAACCCGTTGCAGTGGATTTGCGATAACCGTACAGCATGGGCAGCCTGATCGGAATTGGTTTCCTGTCAGTGGCCCATGTTCTAGATCGCCGTGCGCCCATTCCGGCGCACAAAGGACGATCTAAGCGATTGATGGAGCATCGGAATAACCGAAAACCGGTTTCCACTTTTCGGTCCGATGCTCTAATGTTCCCAGAACCAATGTTTCGGAGGCGCTCCTTCATGCCGATTGCCAAGCCGCTTGCCGCTGTCTCTCAGCGCGGCCTTCTTTCTCTTCTGGCGCTCTTCGTGATGTTGCCGCTGCTTTCTGCCTGCGGGTTCAACACCATCCCCACCCGTGAGGAACAGGCCAAGGCCGCCTGGAGCGAAGTGCTGAACCAGTATCAGCGCCGCGCCGACCTCATCCCGAACCTGGTCGAAACGGTGAAGGGCTATGCCTCCCACGAGCGCGAGGTTCTGGAAGGCCTCGTCGAGGCGCGCGCAAAGGCCACCCAGGTTCAGGTGTCGACGGACATGCTCACCGACCCGGAAGCCTTCAAGGCGTTTCAGGAGAGCCAGGCCGGCCTGACCGGCGCGCTGTCGCGCCTTCTGGCTGTCGTCGAGAACTATCCGGATCTGAAGGCGAGCCAGAACTTCCTGGCGCTGCAGGCCCAGCTTGAGGGCACGGAAAACCGCATCGCCGTCGCCCGGCGCGACTATATCGAGGCGGTTCGCCTCTACAACACGTCGCTGAAGACACTGCCCTCCATGCTGTGGGCGATGTTCTGGTTCACGGGCAACGAGCCTTATGAGACCTTCACCATCTCGCAGGAGCAGATGGATGCGCCGTCGGTCAATTTCGGCACGAACAGCGGCGGCTGACGGAGACTGATCGATGGGGGAGGCAGTCCGGCGGTTTCCCGCCGCACGTGATCGCCAGCGCCTTTGGCTTGCCCTTGCGGCTGGCCTTGTCGCTCTGTTTCTGGCATCGGCGCTGGCCGCTGCGGAACTGCCCCGGCTCACCGGGCGGGTGGTCGATGACGCCGGCATCCTCAATGCGGAAACCACGGCCCGCCTGACCGGAAAACTCGAAGCTTTCGAGCAGAAATCTTCCGACCAGATCGTCGTCGCCACCATTCGCAGCCTCGATGGCGAGGCGCTGGAGCCATTCGCCAACCGTCTCTTCCGCGCATGGGGGCTGGGGCAGGCGGGTGAGGACAATGGCGTCCTGCTTCTGGTCGCGCTCGATGACCGCAAGATGCGGATCGAGGTCGGCTATGGTCTCGAAGGCACGCTGACCGACCTGCACTCCAAACTCATCATCGAAAACACCATGGTGCCGGCCTTCCGCGCTGGCGATTACGACGCCGGCATCGATGGCGCGGTGGATGACATCATCATGGTGCTGGAGGGCAATGCGGCGGAGCTCGAGGCCCGCGCCCGGCGCAGCCAGCAGCAAGATGACAGCATTCCCTGGCCGACGATCCTGTTCTTTATCGTCTGGGGCACCTTCTTCTTCGGCGGTTTCGCCATGGCGCTTCTGCCGCCCATCTTCGGGCGCAAGATCGGGCCGGGCCAGTATGAGTGGCTCGGCATGAAGGTGAATTACAAGAAGTCCAGCGGGCGCTCCGGACGCAGCTCCTCCGGCGGATGGTCTTCCGGCGGCAGCAGTGGCGGGGGCTTTTCCGGCGGCGGCGGTTCGTCCGGCGGCGGCGGTGCTTCGGGGAGCTGGTAGGATGTTGCGAAAGATCAGGACACTGACGGACGAAGAACACGCCCGCATCGCAAAGGCGATCCGTGACGCCGAGCGCAGCACTGCGGGCGAAATCTACTGCGTGCTCGCGCGGTCCAGCGATCCCTACCTCTATCCCGCCGGCCTCATCGTCGCGCTGGCAATCCTCATTCTCGGGCCGTTTCTGGCGCTGGCGCTCAGGCATTGGTGGATTTCCGTCGATCCCGTGGTTTTCGCCGCTGCGCAGCTCGCGGCATTTGCCGCGGCTGGCGCTCTTCTGATCGCTTTTCGGGGGCTGCGCGTAGCGCTTGTGCCCAGGGCGCTGAAATACCGGCGCGCCCACGAGAAAGCGCAGAACCAGTTTTTCGCCCACAACATCCATGTGACCGAGGGGCGGACCGGCGTTCTGATTTTCGTTTCGCTGGCGGAACGCTACGTGGAAATCGTGGCTGACCGCGAGATCGACGCCTGTGTCGAACAGCGTGTCTGGAACGAGGGCGTCGCCATGATGCTGGAGCACGCGCGCCGCGGCACGCTGGCCGACGGGTTTGTCGAAACCGTTGGCTACGCCGGAGAGGTGCTTGCACAGCATTTCCCCGCCGGCCGGCTTAATCCCAATGAAATCGAAGACCGTTTGACGGAAATCTGAGCGCTTTCGGCTGCCTGTGCGCGACCGCAAAGATGAGCGCTCTAATGCTTGCGCATGTCGACCCGACGCAGCTATGGTTAAGAAACTATGAACACGCTGACGATCGACATCAGACGAGCAGAGCCGGAAGACGCCGAGGCGGTGGCCGCAGTCCACGATAGCGCGTGGCGCGGGGCCTATACCGGCATCATCCCCTATCAGGCGCTGGGGCGCATGATCGGTCGTCGTGGTCCGCGCTGGTGGGCCAATGCGATTCGTCGGTCCGCCACCGTTCTCGTCATCGAAATCGGCGGTGAGATTGCCGGCTACGCAACGCTCGGGCGCAACCGCGCCCGTGAGCTGACGCAGGAAGGCGAGATCTACGAGCTCTACCTGCGGCCTGAATATCAGGGCGTCGGTCTTGGCACGCGGCTCTTCCAGGCCGCGCGCGACATGCTGTCGGCCCATGGTCTGAACGGTCTTGTCGTGTGGGCTCTGGAAGACAATGAGGCAGCGCTGGCGTTCTATGCCGGTGCCGGCGGGCGCGACATTGCCGAGGGCGTCGAGGTGTTTCACAGCCGGGCGCTGCGCAAGCTGGCCTTCGTCTGGGACTGAGCTTCGACCCTGCTGCGCATGTCTTTCCGGTCCGCGCGCGCACCATCAAAATTTCGCACTGCACCATTCGCTGCATTGCCATGCGGCCTGTGACGCGATAAAGCGGCAGCCATCCATTTCCGGGTTGCCTCGTCCGGTGGACCTTATCGGTCGCCGCGCCGGTCTCCGGCAGCCATCACCTGCCAGAACAAAGGTTGCTTCTCCATGCGCATAGACGCCATCTCCACCGGTGATAATCCGCCGGAAGACGTGAACGTCATCATCGAGGTCCCGGTCGGCGGTCAGCCGATCAAATACGAGATGGACAAGAATTCGGGAACGCTGGTCGTCGACCGCTTCCTCTACACGCCGATGACCTATCCGGGCAATTACGGCTTCGTGCCGCACACCCTGTCGGATGACGGCGACCCCATCGACGTTCTGGTCTGCAACACGCGCCAGCTCATTCCCGGCTGCGTCATCAATGTGCGCCCGATCGGCGTTCTCGTCATGGAAGACAATTCCGGACAGGACGAGAAGATCATCGCCGTGCCGTCGGCTCACCTGACGCGCCGCTACGAGAACGTGCACAACTACAAGGACCTGCCCGAGATCACCCTCCAGCAGATCCAGCACTTCTTCGAGCACTACAAGGATCTCGAGCCCGGCAAGTGGGTCAAGATCGGCGACTGGCTGGATGCCGGCGAAGCGCGCAGGCTGATCGTCGAGGCCATCGAGCGGGCCAAGACCAGCAAGTAAGCATGGCGCTGGCGGCGTCTGGATCGGCCTGCGTTCATCAGGGCGCACCACGGGCGATCCAGACGATCACCTGAACATCGGACCGAAAGCCGATTCCAGTTTTCGGTCCCGTGTTCTAGCCGCCGCCACCCGCGCTCATCGGGGCTGGCACCTCGCCCGCGTCAACGACCGGCTGGTCGGCCCCGCAAGCAAAGTCATAGGCCTGCCGATCAGCAATGCGGCGGGCTTTTTCATTGGCGTTTTCGTTGCCTGTCGCAACCACATAGCCAACGACGCAGCCCTGCCGTTCCAGAAGCTGCCCGACCTTCTCCACCACCAGCACTTCGATCTTGTCGCCGAAATCGTCATCCACGAACCAGCGATGGATCGTCGCGACGGGCCATTCGCGGTCGCCATCCTTCATGATGCGCCATTCGATGGTGGGGCCGGTGGAGTTGAAGGCGGAGAAGCTTTCCCACTCAGGCGCCAGATCGCCGGCCGGCGGGAAGCCATAGAACAGCGATTCCCGTGCATCACTGTAGTAGACAAGAACGGGATAGCCCTTCCAGCCCGAGCATACGAGATTGACCCAGTCGCCCGGGTCGTCGCCGCCCGGCGCGGCAAAGGGCGCGCAGTTCTCTTTGGTGTTCAGCTCTGTATATGCGCTTTCAATGTCGACCGCTCGCGCCGTGCCGGCCATCGCCGCCATCGCAAGTCCCGCTATCGCAAGTCTGGTCAGTGCCATTCTCATGGGCAGGCTCCTCTTCATCACCCTCATCCCCCTTGGGGGCGGAGCATAGCCTGTTTCGACAGGGGAGCCTTATTTTTCTGCAGCGAAGCCTGAAGAGCCGGTCGAGCACGTCCTTGTCGGCGTTCGCCACTGTCACGGTCTTGAGGCGCGAAGTGCTTCCGCCGGTCACCGAAACGCTGCCTGCGGGCACGCGAAGCTGCTTGGCGAGCAGTTTTTCAAGCGCGGCATTGGCCTTGCCGTTTTCCGGCACGGCGCGCACCCGCGCTTTCAGATGGCAGCGACCATCCGCCGTTTCCGCCGGGCCTTCAATGGCGTCGCGCGACGATTTCGGCGTCAGGCGCACAAACAGCACCAGCCCGTCATCGGCCTGTCGGCAGAAGGCGGGCAGTTCCGACATGGATCAGAGAAGCGCCGGGGCGACGGTGGTCAGGATGAACTGGCGAATGAAGAACAGCGCCAGAAGCAGGATGATCGGCGAAATGTCGATGCCGCCGAGGTCCGGAAGGACCTTGCGGATGGGGCGCAGCGCCGGCTCCGTCACGCGGTAGAGAAAGTTGCCGATGGACCCGACGAACTGGTTGCGCGGGTTGACCACGTTAAAGGCATACAGCCAGGAAAAGATGGCGGAGGCGATGATCAGCCACCAATAGATGTCGAGCGCCATGATGATGGTCTGGATAAGCGCGAGCATGCCGGTCTCCTGGGCCGTGTTAAGCGCGGCACGCACAGGCGGTTCCTGCATTGCATGCCGGCAATTTTGCGACATGTAGCCATTGGCGGTGGATGCGGCAAGTCTGGAGGGAATTTTTGCACGGCGCAGGGTGCAGTTTCCATGCGCTCTCTTCTTGCGCGCGCACTTCTTGACAGGCCCGCTTCCGCATACCTAAATGCGTGCAATCGGTGGAACGGGGCTGTAGCTCAGATGGGAGAGCGCGTCGTTCGCAATGACGAGGTCAGGGGTTCGATTCCCCTCAGCTCCACCATGCCTCCTTCGGAATGATCGACGGCTTTTTGATGCGGCAAACGGCTCTTTGCCATTGCGGCTTCTCTCCTGCGGCTTGCCTGTCGTCGGGGCTGGCCCTACGCTTCGGCCAGAGCGAAAGGGTGCCCGATGCAGCATGTCCGTTCCCGCTGGCTGATCTTGCATATTGCCATGCTCGTCATGCTTCTGCCCGGCCTTTCTTCCGTTCGCGCGGAGCAGGGCGACCAGAAGAAGGATGAAACGGAGAAGGCGACGCTCATCGCCTCCATCTGCCGGATCGTGGAGGCTGAGGCGCGGGACAATCGCATGGAGCCCGCCTTCCTTGCCCGGCTCCTCTGGAAGGAAAGTCGCTTCAATCCCAATGCCGTCAGTCCCAAGGGGGCGGAGGGCGTGGCGCAGTTCATGCCGGGCACAGCGGCGATGCGCGGCCTCGACGATGCATTTGATATTGAAAAGGCGATACCGGCCTCGGCTGCCTATCTGGCGGAGCTGAAAGAGAAGTACGGCAATCTCGGTTTGGCCGCCGCCGCTTACAATGCGGGAGAGGGGCGTGTCTCACGCTGGCTCTCGAAGGGCGGTTTCCTGCCGCTCGAAACCGAGAATTACGTCATGGCGATCCTGGGGGAGCCGGTCGATACGTTCTCCGAGCGCACGCGCGCTGCAAAGGTTCAGCCATTGCATCCCGACAAGTCGTTCGATGAGGCCTGTCTTGCTCTGCCTGTTTCCGCCCGCGCCGTCATGGCGATGGCCAGTGTTCACACCCAGCCCTGGGGCGTGCAGGTGGCAGGGCATTTTCGCCGCGATGTGGCGATAAGGCTGTGGCAGATGGTTCTGCGCCGGCATGCAGCGCTTCTGAAGGATTACGAGCCGGTCGTTACCCGGGTGCGCTCGCCGCGCGGATGGCGCGGCATCTATGCGGTCCGCATCGGCGCTGACAGCCGGCCGGATGCGGTGCGTGTCTGTCGCCGTTTTCGCAGTGGCGGGCTGCCCTGTGTTGTATTGCGAAACAGGTAATCGCGTTTCGAAGTAGAGTTCCCCCTGATGCAGAGAAGGCCCGGATCGATGTCCGGGCCTTTCTTGCAATGTTCATTTGAACATTAGCTGTTGTCTACGATCGTGCGATTTACGAGCACCGGACGGCCGTCGTCACCGACAACATAGATCTCGCGATATTCATTGCCGTTCCCGTTGAACTGGTGCTGAAGAACAGAACCGACCGGCGTTTTGCTCAGCGTCGACTGAGAAGGACCGTCATAGGTGATGCTTCCCTTGATCGGCTCAATGGCAAATGCCGGAGCTGCAATAAAGGTGGAAATAACGAGAGCGGAGAGAGCAGTTTTCATTTTCAGTACTCCAGTTAGCTATCAACAAGCGTTTCACATTTCCGTCAGGGAAGTGTGTTATTACTTCGAAGCCGAGGCGTCTTCCCTGGCTGGTTCTTCATTTAGGAAGCCCATTTGCGTTCGTTCAGATCGGAAAACTGAAACAGAGCGTTCACAAAAGCTGGAATGTTACGATTTTCTCTTTCCCTGGCGTCATGTCTGCTGTGCGGGCTTTTGCTGCTGACGGTTCTGGGGAGAGCAGGGCGTTGTTGCTGCGTTCATGGACATTCGTATTGACACCTAAACATATGTTCAATAAGCCTCAATCTGAGGAAACGCCATCTGGGAGAGTGGTCAGAAATGTCTGCCAACGTTGCGCTTACCGGCCTTGCCCGGGATCTCGAGGATCGGGCCAAATCCGGCAAGCCGATCCGTATCGGCCTTGTGGGGTCGGGCGAAATGGGTACCGATATCGTCACCCGCGTCGCACATATGCCCGGCATTGAAATCGGCGCCATTTCGGAGCTGAATCTGCCTGCGGCAAGCCGCGCCGTGGATATCGCCTATCAGGAAGAAGGGCACGCCAAGGAAGCGGACACGCAATCCGCAATGACCGCGGCGATGGAAGCCGGCAAAGTTGCCGTCACCAACAATGCCGATCTGCTTCTCGAGAACGATCTCATCGACGTCGTGATCGACGCGACCGGTGTTCCCGCTGTCGGTGCTGAAATCGGCCTCCGGGCCATGGAGCACGGCAAGCACCTCGTCATGATGAATGTCGAGGCTGATGTCACCATCGGCGCTTATCTGAAGAGCGAAGCCGACCGCCTGGGCGTTACCTATTCGCTGGGCGCTGGCGACGAGCCGTCCTCCTGCATGGAGCTGATCGAGTTCGTTTCGGCCATGGGGCATCCCATCGTCGCCGCCGGCAAGGGCAAGAACAACCCGCTCAACATCGATGCGATCCCGGACGACTACGCCGAGGAAGCAGCGCGCCGAAACATGAATGTGCGCATGCTGGTCGAGTTCGTCGATGGTTCCAAGACCATGGTCGAGATGGCGGCCATCGCCAACGCCACCGGTCTCGTGCCGGACAAGCCGGGCATGCATGGCCCCAAGGCGACGCTGGACGTGCTGTCCTCCGTACTGGTGCCGGAAAAGGATGGCGGCGTGCTGTCGCGCGTTGGCGTGGTGGACTACTCCATCGGCAAGGGCGTTGCGCCCGGCGTCTTCGTTGTCGCCGACATGTCGCATCCGCGCATTTCGGAGCGCATGGAAGACCTGAAAATGGGCAAGGGCCCATACTTCACCTTCCACCGTCCCTATCACCTCACCTCGCTTGAAGTGCCGCTCACCTGCGCCCGCGTCGTTCTCTACGGCAAGCCGGACATGGTGCCGCTGGACAAGCCGGTTGCGGAAGTCTGCGCCGTCGCCAAGAAGGACATGCAGCCGGGCGAGACGCTCGATGCAATCGGTGAATATTGCTACCGCGCATGGATCATGACGGTGCCCGAGGCCCGCGCCTCCAGGGCCATCCCCTGCGGTCTGCTTCAGGGCGGCACGGTCACCAAGCCCATCAAGAAGGGTGAACTGATCACGTCCGACAACGCTGCCCCGCCGGCCGGTTCCAAGATCGCCGAGCTGCGCGCGCGTCAGGACAAGCTCGTTTACGGCTAGATCGCCATGCGCCCGTTCGGGCGCACACGGACGATCTGATTTATTGATGGAACATCGGACCGGAAGCCGGTTCCCGCTTTTCGGTCCGATGCTCTAGACAGGAGCGTAAAAATGTCGGCCACGGCCAAAAAGAGCGCCTCGAAAACCGATGGCGCCAACCAGCCTTTCATCTACAGGCAGTTCGATCAGGAAAAGCTGCGCGATGCGCTGCGCAAGATGTATCTGATCCGCCAGTTCGAGGAAGGCGCAGAAGAAAGCTACATGCGTGGCCTGATCCACGGCACAATGCACCTGTCCATCGGACAGGAAGCAAGCGCTGTCGGCATCTGCCTCGGCCTTTCTGATGAAGACCAGATCACCTCCACGCACCGTGGTCACGGCCACTGCATCGCCAAGGGTGCGGACGTCTCGCGCATGTTCGCCGAGTTCTTCGGCAAGACCACCGGCTATTGCCGTGGCCGTGGCGGCTCCATGCACATCGCCGATGTGTCGACGGGCAACCTCGGCGCAAACGGCATTGTCGGCGGCGGTCTCCCGATTGCCGTTGGCGCTGCCCTGACCGCCAAGAAGATGAAGACCGGCAATGTCGTTGTCTGCTTCTTCGGCGACGGCGCAAACAATGAGGGCGCGTTCCACGAGGCGCTCAACATGGCCGCCATCTGGAAGCTCCCGGTCGTCTTCGTCTGCGAGAACAATGGCTACGGCATGTCCACCTCCGTTGCCCGCGCGACGGCGGTTCCCAACATTGCCGACCGTGCCGCCGCCTATGCGATGCCGGGCGTGATCGTGAATGGCAATGTCGTGTCGGATGTGGCCGAGGCCATGCACGAGGCGACCGAGCGCGCACGCAATGGCGAGGGACCGACGCTCATCGAGTGCAAGACCTATCGCTATCGCGGCCACTCCAAGAGCGACCGCAATCGCTACCGCACCAAGGAAGAGATCGAAGAGTGGATGACCGAGCGTGATCCCATCGAGGCGTTCGAGGCAGAACTCGTCGAGTTCGGCGTCATCGACGCCGCCGGGATCGAAGCGATCCGCGAAGGGGTCCGCAAGGAAATCGAAGCAGGCATCGAGTTCGCCAAGGAAAGCCCGATGCCCGAAGTCGCCAATCTTGAGAAATACGTCTACACGGAGCAGGCCTGATGGACGCGCAAGTCGAGACAGCCACGCGTGAACTGAGCTACGCGCAGGCCATCCAGGAAGCCATGGCCATTGCCATGGAGCGCGATGAGCGCGTGTTCCTCATGGGCGAGGACATCGGCGTCTATGGTGGCGCATTCCAGGTCACCGGCGATCTGGTGGAGCGCTTCGGCCCCGAGCGCGTGATGGACACGCCGATCTCGGAACTGGGCGGCGCTGGCGTCGCAGTCGGTGCAGCCGTGACCGGCATGCGCCCGATCTTCGAGTTCCAGTTCTCCGATTTCGCGACGCTCGCCATGGAGCAGATCGTCAACCAGGCCGCCAAGATGCGCTACATGCTGGGCGGCGCCGTTTCGGTGCCGGTCGTCATGCGCTTCCCGGCCGGTTCCGGCACGGGCGCTGCCGCGCAGCACAGCCAGAGCCTCGAAGCGTGGCTCGGCCATGTGCCCGGCCTGAAGGTCATCCAGCCGTCCACCCCGCACGATGTGAAGGGCATGCTGCTTGCGGCCATCGAGGATCCCGATCCGGTGATGATCTACGAGCACAAGCTCCTCTACAAGATGAAGGGCGAAGTGCCGGAAGGCTATTACACCGTGCCGATTGGCAAGGCTGCCGTTCGTCGCGAGGGCGCTGATCTCACCATCGTCGCCACGTCGATCATGGTGCACAAGTCGCTGGACGCTGCAAAGCAGCTGGCCGAAGAAGGCATCGACGTCGAGGTCATCGACCTGCGCAGCATCCGCCCGATGGATCGCCAGACGATCATCGACAGCGTGTGCAAGACGTCCCGCCTGATGTGCGTCTATGAGGGCGTTAAGACGCTCGGCGTCGGCGCAGAGATTTCGGCGATGATCGCCGAGAGCGAGGCCTTCGATTATCTCGACGCACCGGTCGTCCGTCTGGGCGGCGCGGAAACGCCGATCCCCTACAATCCGGAGCTGGAAAAGGCGACGGTTCCGCAGGTCGACGGCATCGTCAAGGCGGCCCGCGATCTGGTTACGGGAGCGCGCTGACATGGCTGTTGAAGTCATCCTGCCCAAGGTCGACATGGACATGTCGACCGGCCGCATTTCTTCCTGGCTTGTCGAGGAAGGCGCGACCGTGAAGAAGGGCGATCTCCTGTTCGAGATCGAGACCGACAAGGCGGCCATGGAGATCGATTCTCCTGCCGCCGGCATCGTGCGCAACATCACCGGCAAGGAAGGCATCGACATTCCGGTCGGTCAGGTTGTGGCGTGGATCTATGAAGAAGGGGAGGCCGTGGCCGATGCGCCGGCTTCTGCGCCCGCCGAAGCCGCAGCCGAAGCGCCCGCAAAGGCGGAAGCGCCGGCCCCCGTTGAGGCCGCCGCACCCGTCGCCGCTGCTCCGGCAGCGACTGCGGAAGCATCCTCCGGCGTCCGCGCTTCTCCGCTCGCCCGCCGTCTGGCGAAGGAAGCGGGTCTCGACCTGTCCGCCATCGCCGGTTCGGGGCCGAAGGGCCGGATCGTCAAGGCCGATGTGGAAGCAGCAGGCAAGGATGGCGGTGCGAAGGCAGCCGCCGCAGCCGCACCGGCTGAAGCAGCTTCCGCCGCGGCGTCCGCGCCGCAGGCCATGTCCGACGATCAGGTGCTGAAACTGTTCGAGGAAGGCTCCTACGAGCTCATCCCGCATGACAGCATGCGCAAGACCATCGCCCGTCGTCTGGTCGAGGCCAAGTCCACCATCCCGCATTTCTACCTGACGCTCGATTGCGAGATCGACGCGCTTCTGGCGCTGCGCAAGCAGCTCAATGATGCCGCGCCGAAGGTGAAGACCGGGGATGGCGAGAAGCCGGCCTACAAGCTGTCGGTCAACGACATGGTCATCAAGGCCCACGCGAAGGCGCTGGCCATGGTGCCGGATGCAAATGTGTCGTGGACCGAGAACGCCATGGTGAAGCACAAAAACGCCGATGTGGGCGTTGCCGTGTCGATCCCCGGCGGTCTGATCACGCCGATCGTGCGCCGCGCCGACGAGAAGACGCTGTCGGCCATCTCCAACGAGATGAAGGATCTGGCCGCGCGGGCGCGTTCGCGCAAGCTGAAGACGGAAGAGTTCCAGGGCGGCAACACGGCCGTGTCCAATCTGGGCATGTTCGGCATCAAGGACTTCGCCGCCGTCATCAACCCGCCGCATGCGACGATCCTCGCGGTCGGCGCAGGTGAACAGCGGGCCGTGGTGAAGGATGGCGAAGTGAAGGTTGCGACCGTGATGTCGGTCACGCTTTCGACCGACCACCGTGCGGTGGACGGCGCGCTTGGCGCAGAACTCCTCGCCGCCTTCAAGCAGGTCATCGAAAACCCGATGGCGATGCTCGTCTGACCGGAATTTCCGGACAGGCTTTCCCGGTCGGCTTGGGGGCTCGCCACCGGGGAAGCCCACCAAAAAGAAAGGCGGACCGCCGTTCTCATGAAACGGCGCACCGCCTGAAGAATACCGAAAACGACTTTGACCGCGTCTGGCGCTGCCTGCCATCATCACAGGCAGCGCCTTTTCTTTTGCCCGGAAGCCGTTCCGGAAGCGTGGAGAGGTTTTAAGCGCCCGCCACCGCCTCGCCGATGAAGCCGCGCTGCCTCAGCTCCGCTTCGATCTCATCCCAGCTTGCGCAGACCGCGTGTGCGCCCGCACCGCTGAGCTTCTCGCCATGGCCGTCGAATGTGTGGCTGCCGCCGGTGAAGCCGATGGCGGTCATGCCGGCCGCCACGGCCCCCTGCACGCCGAAGGGCGAGTCCTCGATCACCACGGAGGAGGCCGGAGCGCCGCCGAGCTTCTCCGCAGCGAACAGGAAGATGTCCGGGGCAGGCTTACCGTTCTTCACCATCGAGGTGCTGAACACGTCGTCGCCGAAGAAATCGGCAATGCCGGAGACCCCGAGGCTGAGCTCAATCCGCTCCATGGAGGATGAGGAAGCGACGCAGCGCGGCGTCTTCAGATTGCTCAGGAAAGGCACGATGCCGCGCGTCGGCTGAAGTTCTTCTTCCAGCAGCGCCTTCGTCTCCAGCCAGATGTCGCCATCCGCATGGGCGGGGAAGGCAAAGCCGGTCAGCTCTTCGATGCGGGTGATGATGTCGGCCTGTTTCATGCCGATGCACTGGCCGACGATCTCGCGTTTCAGCGCCAGGCCGTGCTTGTTGTAAACGCGCTCATAGGCGATTGCGGCAAGCGGTTCACTGTCGACGAGAACACCGTCGCAATCGAATATGATCAGGGGGGTAGTCATGAAAACTCCGGACTTTCGGGGCTGAGGGGGAGGCTGCGTTTCAACGTGGCGAATGAATGCCGCCCTTTAGGGCATTTTTTCGTCAGTTGAAAACACCCTGCGATCTAGCTCGCCGGGTCAGGGAAGATCGAGGGTGCTTCGATGCTCTTGCGCCCGGCTTCGATGGCGTTGCGCATGGCGATCCGCCCTTCCACGAGATCGGGCGCAACCCAGTTGGGCTCCGCACCAAGGAAACGGTCGAGGAAGGCGACGGCCGAGGCCGGCATCTCGCGCGTGTTCTCGCGGTAGGACCACCAGGTCCGCAGATCGTCCGCACAGCGGGCCAGGCGCGGCGCTTCGCCGAATTCCTGCTCGAAGATGGCGGCAATCGCGCACACGCAGTAGTTCGTGTAGAGAAAGCCCTCCGGCCAGAATTTGACGATCTCCGAATTCTCCGCGTCGCCCGTCACCGTGCTTTCCGGCGTCACCGTGACCGGCGCATGGCGGATCATCTCCTTCAGCGCGAGGCCGGCGGCATAGATGATGAAATCGCCACGGTCGAGCCGGGCATAGGCCTTCTGCGCATCGACCATCTCCACCCAGTCGAGAAAGACGCGGGTGAGCTTCTCCTCATCCACCTCGAACACGACACCGTAATGCTGCGTCACAGCCTTCGCATTGCCGCGAAAGGTCGTGCGAAACCAGCGCAACTGGCGCAGCCGGTGGCGTAAATCGGGCATGACTGCAAGTTCGTTCTTGAAATCCAGATCCAACGGGTGAACTCCTTAGCCGGAACCATAACATGCGGCATGTCGGTTCCAATCAAATAAGCCGCGATCCACGTATTTGAAGGAATATACAATTTGACATTTCAAAAAACAAATGTTCTTAATTTCAGGATTATTAAGTGTGTTGACGTGCGTACGCTTGGGAAGAGCGTTTCGGGAGGTAATGCCTGATGGCACTATGGCAATGGGGGCTTTTGCTCCTCGCAGTCGTATGGGCGCTACAGTCCTACGGCGTGTGGCTGCAGATGCGTCACTATTCCGACGTCTTTAAAGGCATCACGCAGAAATATGCGGATGGTTTCGTCGGCACGGGCGCATTTCACGGCCGTTTCCTGAAACGCGGTGCAATTGCCATCGTCGTGGTTTCGCCGGATCTCGCCGTGCGCCGGATCCTGACCATGAGTGGCCGCTCCGTCTTCGCAAAATTCAAGCGACATGAGCAGTTCGAGGGCATGACCCTTGATCAGTTGCGGGCCGAACCGGCGCTTTTCGGAGAAAAGCAGCCGGGGCTGACCGCGGCAATTACGCAGGCGGTTGCTCAGATAGACCGTACGCGGGCAGGCGAGGAGCCGCCGCTTCGGCAATCTCTGGCCGCTTCAAAAGCATGACATACGGGACTGCGCGCTCACCGGGGCTCAATTACCGGGGTGAGCAGAATAGAGAGGGAGGACTATGTCTGTCATTTCCATGATGGCCCAGCACGCCGATACGGCGATGCAGGGGCTGCATATGGCCGGCGCGGTGGCGGGTGATGCCGCACTGCACGGCAAACTCGCCGCCAAGGCGGCGACAAACGATCTGGTCGTGCTTGCTCAGGCAGGCACCGACCTTTCGGTCGAAGAGTTCCGGCAGAAGCTGGACTCGGTTGCCCAGGAAGAACAGCTCGGCTGGCTCACCGCCGCCGGCAAGTACTTCATCGGCATCTTCCAGAAGGGCGGCGAGGTCTTTGCTGGCTTCGTCACCGGCATCATCCCGACGCTGGTCGTGCTGATGACCGCCTTCTACGCCATCACCGAACTGGTGGGCGAGAAGCGCGTTCACGGCCTTGCCCAGAGCGCCGGCCGCATCGCGCTCACGCGCTATACGGTGCTTCCGGTTCTCGCCGTCTTCTTCCTCACGAACCCGATGGCCTACACCTTCGGCTCGTTCCTTGAGGAAAAGCACAAGCCGGCATTCTACGACGCCGCCGTGTCCTATGTGCACCCGCCGCTCGGCCTGTTCCCGCACATCAACCCGGGTGAGTACTTCGTCTGGGGCGGCATTCTCGTCGCTCTGCTCGAGCTTGAGAGCCAGGGCGTCGTGCCCATCGGCTATCACATCACCGTGGCCATCTGGTACGCGCTGGTCGGTCTCCTCGTCATCCTGCTCAAGGGCATGCTGACCGAGCGGATCACGGCCATCCTGGCGCGCCGCCAGGGCGTTGAGCTCTAGGGGAGGCGCAGGACATGGCTAAAACATACAAAGCAGTAAAGATCTCCAGGGGCTCGTCTGGTTGGGGCGGTCCGCTCGTGATCGAACCGACGGACCAGCGCAACAAGATCGTGTCGGTCACCGGCGGCGGCATCCACCCCGTCGCAAAGCGCATCGCAGAGATGACGGGCGGTGAAGCCGTTGACGGTTTCAAGAGCCCGCCCGTTGAAGGCGAGATGGCTGTCGTGGTCGTCGATTGCGGCGGCACCGCCCGCTGCGGCGTCTACCCGCGCAAGCGCATTCCCACCGTCAACCTGACCCCGGTCGGCCAGGCAGGCCCGCTTGCCCAGTTCATCACCGAGGACATCTATGTCTCGGGCGTCACGCCGGAGAACATCGAGATGGCCGACGGCACGGAAGCGGCCGCTGTCGCTGGCGGCGCGGCCGCGTCTTCAGAGCCGGAGAGTGCTCCGGCTGCGGCGCCGGCCACCGAGGAAGGCGGCCTTGTCGGCCTCATCAGCAGCGTCGGCCGCGTGATGGGCAATGTGGTTGGCGTGTTCTTCAACGCCGGTCGCCGCACCATCGACCAGGTGGTGCGCAACGTGCTGCCCTTCATGGCCTTCGTGACCATGCTGATCGGTCTGATCCTCTACACGGGCATCGGTGACATTCTCGCCGAGCCGATGGGACCGCTGGCCAACAACATTATCGGCCTGCTCATCATCTCGGCCATCTGCGGCCTGCCGTTCCTGTCGCCCATTCTCGGGCCAGGCGCGGTCATCGCGCAGGTGATCGGCGTGGCGATCATCGGACCGCAGATTGCCAACGGCACGATCTCACCGGCCATGGCGTTGCCTGCGCTGTTCGCTTACAACACGCAGGTAGGCTGTGACTTCGTTCCGGTGGGCCTGGCCCTCGGCGAAGCGAAACCCAAGACCATTGAGATCGGTGTCCCTGCGGTGCTTCTGAGCCGTCAGGTCATGGGACCGGTTTCCGTGGCCATTGCCTGGGGCGTCAGCCTGCTGGTTCTTTAAAACAACGGGGTGGCGGTCGTCGTTTGGGCGGCCGCCCTTCCCGAAACGAATGTTTGCATGGAGTTATTTGAATGTCGGTGTTTCTCAAAACGCGTATTACTGCAGTCGGTCCCGAAGTCGCGGATCTGGCGGAAGGCGGTGTCCTGATTCTTTTCGCTGACGGCGCGCCGGAGGAACTTGCCGAGGTTTCCGTTCTGCATGCGGTGCAGGAAGGTCCGTCCGATGCCGCGCCGGCCGCTGGCGCCCGCGTTACCGTGGGCGATGTGACCGCCGAAATCACCGCCATGGGCGAAGCCGCCTGGAACAAGGTGCGCGAGATCGGCCATGTGGTTGTGAACTTCAATGGCGCGAACGCCGTGGAGCGTCCGGGCGAGATCTGCGCCTCCGTCGTCGAGCCGGCAACGCTTGTTGCAGCCCTGAAGACGGATGCAGTCATCACCATCGGCGCATAACGCCGTAACGAACTGAACAACAGATACGAGACCGTTATGGAACGCTCGACCATCGTCAGAGTGCAGGATGGCCTGCATGCCCGTCCCGCCACACGCTTCGTGCGCCTCGCCAAGGGGTTCGAAAGCGATGTGGAAATTATCAAGGGCGAAAAGGCTGTCAGCGCCAAGAGCTCGGTGAAGCTGATGCTGCTTGGTGTGAAGGAAAACGACGAAGTTTCCATTCGCGCCGATGGCGCCGACGCCATTGAGGCCGTCGATGCCCTCATCGCCTATCTTGAAAACCCCATGTCGGGTGTCGAGGAAGGCGTGGGCGAGCCCGCAAAGGCGCCCGCCGCCGAGACGCCTGCGCCCGCAGCGCCTGCCGCACCGGCTGCGCCTCTGGTCGCCGATGGCGGCCTTCATGGTGTTGCCGCCAGCGCCGGGCTTGGCCTCGGTCCTGTCTTCGCGCATTTCCCGCAGCAGATCGTTCCCAACAACACGACGCTTTCCGCCGGCGAAATCGAGCCGGAAAAGCAGCGCTTCGCGGAAGCGATCCAGCGTCTTCAGGAAAAACTCGACCGTTCGCTTGCATCCGATGGCATGCAGGAAAGCGATCGCGGCATCGTCGCGGCGCTGCGCGACATCGCCTCCGATGATGCGCTGCGCGACGAAACGCTTGCCGCCATCGATGGCGGTCTCGACGCCGTATCCGCCGTCATCGCCGCATCCTCCCGCCTGGCCGATGATTTCCGCAAGCTGGACGACGCCTATATGGCCGCGCGCGCCGAGGATATGGAGGCCATTGCCCGCCAGATCTGCCTCACGCTTCTCGGTCAGGAAGATGCGCGCCTCGACGACATTCCCGAAGGGGCCATTCTCGTCGCCGAGGACATTGGCGCATGGGATCTGGCGCGTGCGCCGCTCAAGCGTCTTGGCGGCGTGGTCTGTGGCCATGGCGGCGCGACATCGCATGTGGCCATCATCGCCCGCACCCATGGCATTCCCGCAGTGCTCGGCCTCGGCGAGGCCGTCAACGAACTGCGCGACGCGAAGCAAGCCGCCATTGACGGTCACACGGGACAGGTCGTTGTCGAACCCGACGCGGCCACCCGTGCGCGCTTTGAAGAGATGATCGGCGCTGCCGCCCGCGAGCGGGAAGCGCTCAAGGTCTACAAGGATGTGGTGCCGCGCCGCGCCGATGGCGCGGTCATTCAGGTGGCGGCCAATCTCGGCTCGCTCGAAGAGGTCGAGGCCGCTCAGCAAGCCGGCGCAATGGGCGTTGGCCTGTTCCGCACCGAGCTTCTTTTCATGCGGCACATGCACCTGCCGTCCGAGGACATGCAGGCCGAGACCTATGCCGAGCTTGCCCGCGCTTTCCCGGACCACCCGGTCATCGTGCGCACGCTCGACATTGGCGGCGACAAGCCGATCTCCGGCGTCGAATTCCCGGAAGAGGAAAACCCCTTCCTTGGCTGGCGCGGCATCCGCATGTGCCTCGACCGCACCGACATCTTCAAGGTTCAGCTCCGGGCGCTGCTGCGCGCTGCCGTTCATGGCAATCTGCGCGTGATGCTGCCCATGGTCTCGACCGTTGAAGAGGTGCGCCGCACCCGTGTTCTGATCGATGAATGCGCCGCCGAGCTGAAGGCCGAGGGCGTTGCGCATGGCGAATTCCCGCTGGGCGTGATGATCGAGACGCCGGCTGCCGTCTTCGGCGCGGAAGCGCTGGCGAAGGAGGTCGCGTTCTTTTCCATCGGCACCAACGATCTGACGCAGTATGTGATGGCGGCGGACCGCCTGAACCCGTCGGTTGCCAACCTGAACGACGCCGCCCATCCAGCCGTCATGGCTGCGGTCGAGCAGGCCGCCAGGGCAGCGGTCGCGGCGGGCATCGAGATCGGCATGTGTGGCGAGGCCGCCGCGCGCACCGATCTGATCCCCGAGTTCATTCGCATGGGATTGACCGAGCTCAGCATGAGCCCGGCTTCGGTGCAGGCCACCAAGAAGCAGCTTTCCGAGCTGTTCGAAAAGGCAGTCTAGCAGCGCTCCGGTCAGGTGCGCTTCCCCTGACCATCGAAGACTTGAAGACCGGCTGCCGCAGATGCGGTTGGCCGGTCTTTTGCCATCTTGGAGCAACTCCAGGAAAAGTGGGAACCGGTTTTTCGTCCGAAATTGCGTAAGAGCAATGAATGAGAGCGCTTTCGCGCTTCAACGAATAGCGGAAGCGCTCTAGGGTCAGGACCCTAGGGCAGATGCGTGAGCAGGCTTTCGAAGATTGCCGTCAGATCGGCAATCGGCTGATCGGCCTCAAGGCTGCGCGCCATCCGCTCCCGGCGTGCGGCAACCGCCAGCGTGGCGATGTCCAGCAGGTCCGATGCGGAAAGGCTTTCGTCGAACAGCGCCAGTCCCGAGGCGAGAAGCCCCGGCGCAAACACGATGATGCAGGTCTCGGCGTTCTGCGCTGCGGCAGGCATTGCCGGGTCGCTCAGCGCGGTGCGGCAGATTTCCTGAAGCAGATGCGCGAGCAGGCCCGCCAGAAGCGGCCTTATGGCTTCGGGCGTCTTCGCGTTCTTCAGCGCCAGCAGCACATGGCCCTGCCGTTGGCGGAGCGTCTCATGCGCTCCGGTGAAGGTCGTTTCGCGCATGGCCGGGGGCTCGCGGTCTTCCAGCGTGGCCGCCAGCGCCTTTGCCGCGCGATACATGTGGCGCCGGAACGCGCGCTCGCCTTCCATCGGGTCGGCGCCGAAATAATCGACCAGCGGTCTTATGACCAGTTCGGGCTGTTGCCCGCCGGGCAGCACCGTGCGGGAGGCGGTTTCGGCCAGTGTCAGCGTGTCGTCGACCATGCTGACGGCCCGCCCCAGAAGCTTCTCGATGTCTGTAAAACCGCGCTTTTCCGAAGCCGCGCCCTGCTTTTCGTGGCGATGCGCACGCAGGAAATCGCGGATATCACGCAGGCGGTCCTTAAGATGAAGCGCCATGTCTTCCGAGGCATCACGAAGCATAAAATGCTATCCTCAAGTAATTAGTTTTCTGCCGCCGGCCATTGACCGGATGGCGACATCATTGTTTTGGTCTCTCTGGAAATCAAGCGACATGCTTGTGACCGCCCCGGGGAAATACGCAGGAAGGCCATATGAGCAAGGCGAAGGTACACAATCAGCCCGCCGGTACGACCAGTTCTGGAGAAATTGCAATGACTTCCCGCAAGGGAGGCGTAACCAGCAAAACCGACCGGCTGCGTGTCCGCGCCGCCTGGATGTATTTCGTCGAGCAGAAGACGCAGAACGAGATCGCCGAGATTCTCGGCATCGGGCGTGTCAGCGTCGTGCGCATGCTGGCCGATGCGCGCGCCCGCAATGAGGTGAAAATCACCATTGAGGGCGATCTGGCCGAGATCACCCGGATCGAACGTGCGCTGGAGCAGCGCTTCGGCCTCGAGCGCGCCGTGGTCGCGCCGCTCTCCGATCCCGAGGCGGATCCCATTCCCGCCGTCAGCGCCGCGACCGGCAGCTATGTGTCCGACGTCATGGCCGCCGGCATGTCGGTGGGCGTCGGGTGGGGGCGCACGCTGTTCGGCTCGCTCCCGTTCATTCGCGCCCGGCCGCTGGCCGACTTCAAAGTGATCTCGCTTCTCGGCGGTGTCGGCGTCGCCCGTCGCTTCAACCCGGCTGAATTCGCCTGGCGCTTTGCGCGCGCCTTCCAGGGCGACGGCTATCTCATTCCCGCACCCGCCGTTGTCGACAGCGTCGAAACCAAGACGGCGCTGATCGAGCGCTGCGGCCTCAACGAAATTCTGGCGCTCGCAGATACGCTCGACGCCGTCATCGTCTCCGTCGGCGGGCTCGCTTCCGCCACCACCTTCTATCGCGGCGGCTATCTTACCGAAGAGGTGCGCTCTGACCTCGAAGCAAAGGGCGCGGTGGGCGACATTCTCTACCACTTCTACGATCTCGACGGTCAACTGGTTGACCACCCGATCAATGACCGGGTCATGTCCGTCGATGTCGATCGCCTGCGCCGCGCGCCCATGCGCATCTTAACCTCCGGCGGTGAAGACAAGATCGACGCGCTGATCGGCGCAATGAAGCTGGTTGAGCCGACGGTCTTCATCACCGATGAAGAGAGTGCGCGCAGCATCCTGGCCATGGCCTGAAGCAATTCCAGGAAAAGTGGGAACCGGTTTTCCGTCCGGAATTGCGTAGAAAACAATGAATTGGAGCGTTTTCGCAATTCCACGATAAGCGGGAACGCTCTCGTCACCGGCTCCTTTAGCCGGCATGTGCGAAATGCGCATCGTCTATGTGATTTCGCCCGGCAGGCGTCTATAAGAAGCTGACGTGTTCCGGGGAACCGGAGCAGAATGGCCACGCACCGGCAAGTGCGGGCCTTGTGACCACAGGGTCGCGTGCAGGGCGCAAAGGGGAGGCATGCTTTCGACGATGGTGGACAGGTTCGCGCGGCGTTTTCTGCCTTCCTTCTCCGTTTTGCGCAGCTTCGCGTCTGCCGCGCGGCACCAGAGTTTCACGCTGGCCGCCGAAGAGCTCAACCTCACGCAGAGCGCCGTCAGCCGCCACATCCGCGACATGGAATCGGCACTCGGCTTCAGCCTGTTCCGGCGTGTGGGCCGGCGCGTCGTGCTAACCCCGGCCGGCAAGAACCTTGCCGATGCGCTGGAAGACGATCTGCACCGCATCACGCAGACCCTGCATCGCGCCATCGCCGCCGGCATGGCGGGCGCAACGCTCAATGTCGCCAGCCTGCCCACCTTCGCCAGCCGCTGGCTGATCCCGCGCCTGCCGGAATTCGAAAAGGCGCATCCGGGCATCGGCATCAATCTCATGGCGCGCATCAATCCGTTCGATCTCGCCCATGAGCGTTTCGACGTGGCGATCCATTTCGGCCGCGACAACTGGCCGGACGCCCGCCTCACCAAGCTGTGCGACGAGGCGATGATCGCCGTCGCATCGCCGGCCTTTGTTGAGAAACACGGCGTCAAGGCTCCCGAGAACCTGCTCGACGCCCCGCTCCTTCATCTCCAGAGCCGTCCCGGCGCGTGGGCTGACTGGATGCGCGAGGCCGGTGTCGGCGATGTGCCGGCGCTACCGGGAAAGCAGTTCGACCAGTTCACCATGGTCATTGCAGGCGCAACTGCCGGGCTCGGCGCCGGTCTGGTGCCTGCCTATCTGATCGAGGAAGAACTGCGCTCCGGCGTTCTTGTGCAGATCGGAGATACGTCGCTCGCCACCCAGAACGCCTATTTTCTGGTTCAGCCGCTTGGCGTGGAGAACCCCTCGGCAGACGCGTTCGTGGCGTGGATCGTCGCGCAGGTCTGAACCTGCCGTGACGGGGGTCTTGTGCCTTTCCGGCACCGATTGGCAGGGAAAGCATGACCGTCCATCATGAATACAGTCCGAATTTCCATTTCCAATGACCGCCCGGTCTTCCTACATTCCCGCCAGAGGCTCGTCCGGCCGCGCGGCTTTCAGAGCATTTTGCAGTCAGGTGGCATCGCCTGACGCCCGCATGAATACAGAAAGATAATCGAGGGAGCGAAGCACCCATGAACGTCAAGAACGAAACAACCGAACTCCTCAAGCGCCTCGGCGTGGATGAGAAGGCGATTGCCGGTGGCGATCTGACCGTGCGCACGCCGGTCACGGGCGAGGAAATCGCCGCCGTCACGTCCATCTCGGCTGCTGATACCGGAGCAGCCATCGAGCGCGCGCATGCCGCTTTCAAGGCCTGGCGCAATGTGCCGGGTCCGCGCCGTGGCGAACTCGTGCGCCTACTTGGCGAAGAGCTGCGCGCCTCCAAGGACGATCTCGGTCGCCTCGTCTCCATCGAGGTCGGCAAGATCCGCTCCGAGGGTCTCGGCGAAGTTCAGGAGATGATCGACATCTGCGATTTCGCCGTCGGTCTCTCGCGCCAGCTCTATGGCCTCACCATCGCCACCGAGCGCCCCGGCCACCGCATGATGGAAACCTGGCATCCGCTCGGCGTTGTCGGCGTCATCTCCGCTTTCAACTTCCCCGTCGCCGTCTGGTCGTGGAACTCGGCGCTGGCGCTGGTCTGCGGCGACAGCGTTGTGTGGAAGCCCTCCGAGAAGACGCCGCTGACGGCGCTCGCCTGCGAGGCGATCTTCAAGCGCGCCGTTGCCCGCTTTGGCGATGACGCGCCGGCGGACCTGCTCACCGTCATCATCGGCGACCGCGCCGTTGGCGAGGTCATGGTCGACCATCCGAAAGTGCCGCTGGTCTCCGCCACCGGCTCCACCCGCATGGGCCGCGAAGTCGGCCCGCGTCTGGCGAAGCGTTTCGCCCGCGCGGTTCTGGAACTCGGCGGCAACAATGCCGGCATCGTCTGCCCCTCGGCCGATCTCGACATGGCGCTGCGCGCCATCGCCTTCGGCGCCATGGGCACCGCCGGTCAGCGCTGCACCACGCTGCGCCGCCTGTTCGTGCACGAATCCGTTTATGACGCGCTGCTGCCGCGCCTGCGCAAGGCCTACGAATCGGTCTCCGTCGGCAGCCCGCTCACCACGGATGCCCTGGTCGGCCCGCTGGTCGACAAGGGCGCTTTCGACAACATGCAGAACGCGATTGAAGAAGCGAAGAAGCTCGGCGGCAAGGTTGTTGGCGGCCAGCGTTTCGACAGCGGCGATGCAGACGCCTATTACGTGCATCCGGCTCTCGTCGAGATGCCGGAACAGGCCGGCGTCGTTCTGGAAGAAACCTTCGCCCCCATCCTCTACGTGATGAAGTACAGCGACTTCGATGACGCGCTCGAGCTTCACAACGCGGTTGGTGCGGGCCTGTCGTCCTGCGTGTTCACCACCGATATGCGCGAGGCCGAGGAATTCCTCAGCGCACGCGGTTCCGACTGCGGCATCGCCAACGTCAATATCGGCACTTCCGGTGCGGAGATCGGCGGCGCGTTCGGCGGCGAAAAGGAAACCGGTGGTGGCCGTGAATCCGGCTCCGATGCGTGGAAGGCCTATATGCGCCGCGCCACCAACACGGTGAACTACTCCAAGGAACTGCCGCTCGCGCAGGGTGTCTCCTTCGACATCGAATAGGGCATCTGCCGCAGATAACTGCAGGCAAAAAGAAAGGGCGGCCCGGAGCCGCCCTTTTTCATGTCCGGCCTGTGGCCGAAATCATTCCATGCCGAGCGCGGCCTTGTAGAGGTCGATCATCGCCTCTTCTTCCTGGCGCTCCGCCTGATCCTTCTTGCGCAGGCGCACTATGCTGCGCACGGCCTTGGTGTCGAAACCATTGGCCTTCATCTCGGCGTAGACTTCCTTGATGTCTTCCGAAACCGTCTTCTTGTCTTCTTCGAGGCGCTCGACACGCTCTATAAAGGCGCGAAGCTGGCCAGCGGCAACGGTATCTGCGGTTTCGGTGGTGATGTCGTCGGACATGCGAAACTCCGGTCGATTGTTCTAAAGCCCGCGACTCGGGGCGTTGAGGCGTGGCAGGTTCGATGCCCCAGCTACGCCCGGTGGTCAAGGCATTTGCGTTGCGGCCCGCGCCGCTCCTGCCATGGTGTTGCGCCGCTCAGTGGTCCTTCGGGCGGTTCTCTTCAAAGGCGGCCTTTTGCTCTGCGGTCGCCTCGGTCTGATATTTCGAACGCCACTCCTCATAGGGCATGCCGTAGACGATCTCGCGCGATTCTTCCTTCGAGAGCACAATGCCCTCCGCCTCGGCGGCGTCCCGATACCAGTTGGACAGGCAATTGCGGCAGAAACCGGCCAGGTTCATCATGTCGATGTTCTGCACGTCGGTGCGGGTGCGCAGATGGTCGAGCAGGCGACGGAATGCGGCTGCTTCCAGGTCGCGCTTTTTCTCCTCGCTCAGCGTGGTCATGGCGTTCTCCTTCACGAATGGTCCGAGCGCGATCCGAAATGCTTCACCTCGTGCATCTCGGGCCGTGCGTTGATCTCTAGAAGCAATGGGGCGAGCCGTTCCGCCCAGGCGTTTGCGCCTGCCTCATCGCCGATCAGGTCCTGCCGGATCTCGATCAGCGCATGGGCAAAGCCCCGCTCCGTGGCGTGACGGTGCATCGTGTCGCCGGGATATGCGCCGTCATAGGGCTCATTGTCGCCCACGGTCAGGTCGCCGCCGGCTTTCAGCGCCTCCATCAGCGGGATCGTGGCGCGGTCGTCGCGGTCCCACAGAAGCCCCACCTCCCACGGTCGCCGACGCCCCTTCATGAAGGGCGTGAACGAATGCATGGAAATGATCAGCGGGGCCGCCTGAAACGCGTCCGCCGCCTGTTCCACGGTCTTTGCCACCGCATCGTGATAGGGCAGGTAATAGCGTTCGAGCCTGTCGCGCCGTTCTTCCGGGCTCAGCGGATAATTGCCGGGAATGATCGTGCCGTCATAGAGTTGGCGAATCAGTGTCGGGTCGTTGATGCCCCGGTTCGGGTCGATCAGCAGTCTGGAAAAGCCACACAGAACGGCGGGCGCACCGGTGATCCGGGCCAGCGCGCGGGTTACCGCCTCAACGCCGATGTCATAGGCGATGTGGCGTTCGAATTCCGTCTCCGGCAGGCCGAGCGCGTCGTAACGCTCGGGCAAGTCCCGTTTGGCATGATCCGCAACCAGAACGAGCCCCATGCTCTCTCCCGGGGCCGAATCGCCACGAATGATCTCGAAAGGAGATGTATAAGTGCTGGCAGTCATGGATTCGTTCCCGAAGACATGCGGAGAGGTCATAAATGTGCGCTTATCGCAGTCTAGACTTCTCCTTTCATGATGTGCTGCGTTCTGCAATGGCTGTGACGGAAAACACGCGCGGCAGACATTGCCGCGTTGACAGGCGCACGGACATTGCCGAAAAGGAAAATATGCTCAAGTCGAATTCAAGGTTACCAAAAATGCTTCGACGGGCGTCGCGCGCGAAACGCCGGGGGGCTTTTCTGCTGGTCGCCGCTGCCGGACTGGGAGGCGCATTCCTTGCGCCCACACCGGCATTTGCGGACTTCCGTGTTTGCAACTCCACACAAAACCTCGTTGGCGTGGCCATTGGCTATCGCACCGGCTCGGGCTGGGTGAGCGAGGGTTGGTGGCGGATCGAGAAATCGAGCTGCAAAACCCTGATCGAGGGGCCCCTGGAGTCGCGCTATTACTATCTCTACGCAGAGGACGCCGCGAGCGGTGGCCGCTGGGAGGGATCGGTCCAGATGTGCGTTGCACTGACCGAGTTCAAGATAGCCGGCACCAATGATTGTTTTGCGCGGGGCTTCCAGCGTGCCGGTTTCCAGGAGTACGACACGCGTGAGCAGGAAAACTGGATGGTGGATTTGACTGACGGCCCAGCCGAAAACAACACGCTGACGAACACCGGTGCTTCCCGATGAGACGCGAGCGCAAGGTCAAGATTCTCGCAACGCTCGGTCCGTCCTCTTCCGAAGAGGAGACGATCCAGCGTTTGTTTGAAGCCGGTGCGGATGTCTTCCGCATCAATATGAGCCATGCCAGCCACGAGCTGATGCGCACCCTTGTCGGGCGCATTCGCGCAGTGGAGAAGAAGGTCGGTCATCCGATCGGCATTCTGGCCGATCTGCAGGGCCCCAAGCTGCGCGTTGGCACATTCGCCAACAAGAGCGTCGAGCTTTCCGTCGGGCAGAAATTCACGCTCGATGACAATCCCGAGCCGGGTGACGAAAAGCGGGCGCACCTCCCGCACCCCGAAATCCTGAAATCGGTGGAGCCGGGCCATCGCCTGCTGATCGACGATGGCCGTCTTCAGCTCAAGGCGCTGAAAAACGACGGCAAGTCGATCACCTGTGAAGTGGTCGCCGGCAACAAGATTTCCGATCGCAAGGGCGTCAGCCTGCCCGACACCGATCTGCCCATGGGCGCACTGACCGACAAGGACCGCAAGGATCTCGACGCGGTGCTTTCCGCCGATGTCGACTGGATCGCGCTCTCCTTCATCCAGCGTCCGGAGGATCTGGCCGAGGTGCGCAAGGTCGCGCGCGGCCGGGCCTCCCTGCTTGCCAAGATCGAGAAGCCGCAGGCCGTCAAGCGTCTGGCCGAGATCATCGAGCTGTCCGACGCGCTCATGGTGGCGCGTGGCGATCTGGGCGTGGAAATGCCGCTGGAGGCCGTTCCCGGCATCCAGAAGCAGATCACCCGCGCCTGTCGCCGTGCCGGCAAACCGGTGGTTGTCGCCACCCAGATGCTCGAATCGATGATCTCCGCTCCCGTGCCCACCCGCGCGGAAGTCTCCGACGTCGCCACGGCGGTGTTCGAGGGCGCGGATGCGGTCATGCTTTCGGCAGAATCGGCCGCCGGTGACTATCCGGTCGAAGCCGTTTCGACCATGAGCTCCATCGCGACCAAGGTGGAGCAGGACCCGACCTATCCGACCATCATCAACGGTCAGCGCAGCGAGCCGGAGCCCACGGGCGCAGACGCCATTTCCATGGCCGCGCGCCAGATTGCCGAAACGCTCAATCTCTCGGCGATCATCTCCTACACCTCGTCGGGCACCACGGGCCTGCGCGCTGCGCGCGAGCGCCCGCAGGTGCCGATCATCGCGCTTTCCCCGGTTGTGCAGACGGCGCGCCGTCTGTCGCTCGTCTGGGGCACGCATTGCGTGGTTACCGAGGATGCGGCGGATCTGGATGACATGGTCAACCGCGCCTGCCGCATCGCGTATGAGGAAGGTTTTGCAAAGCCCGGCAACCGCGTGATTGTCACGGCCGGTGTGCCGCTGGGAACCCCCGGCGCCACCAACATGCTGCGCATTGCTTATATCGGCTCGGACGGTCTGGGCGGGATCTAAAGCAATTCCAGGAAAAGTGGGAACCGGTTTTCCGTCCGGAATTGCGTAGAAATATTGAGTTAGGGCGTTTTCGCGTTTCAACGAAAAGCGAAAATGCTCTGACCCGCTCAGCTCCTTGGCACGAAGAATACGGCCCGGCGGGTTTCCCCGTCGGGCTTTTTTATGCGCCGGTAGAAAAACGTAGGGGCCGTTTCTTGGGCGAGGGCGCGCCACAGAGCGCGTCAGATGCCCTGGCCGTCCAGCTCGTCGGAAATCTCCGCCACGGCGTTCTGTGCGCTTCTCAGCATGGGGTAGACGTCCAGAACCTGCTCATAGGCCGTCAGCGCCTGCTGCTCGTGTCCCGTGGCCTGCAGAATGCGCGCCATGCCGGCCAGCGCGCCGAAATGGCGGGGCTCCAGCTCCAGCGCATGCGATATGTCCGTCATGGAGCGGGCATAGTCGTTCATCATGTAATGCACCGTCGCGCGCCGGTTCCAGCCCTCCGCATAATCGGGAAAGAGCACGGTCACCTGATCGAGAAAATCCAGCGCAACGGAGAAATCCTGCGCTTTGACGGCGTCATTCGCCCACTGCATCAGCAGGTTGGCGGTATCGCTGCCCGAATCGCTCCAGGCTTCGCCAATGCGCAGGGCAATCCGGCGTGCGGCCCGTTCGTTTGTTTCTTTTTTGAGGTCGGAGAAAAGCGCGTTGAGTCGCGTCTGCCTGTCTGTCGCCGGCGCTTCAACGCCGGTCACAGGCTCATTGCCATCGGCCGCCTGAAGAGGCGGCAGACCCATCATGAAAATGGCGGCAATGGCTACAGTGAATCGGACCATGCCGCAATCATAGGCGCGGCACAGCCAAAGGAAAACTGAATTTCGCGTGAAGACCGCCCGAACAGGCGGATCAGCCCTGCCGTGCCTTGAAGCGCGGGTTGGACTTGTTGATGATGTAAATGCGTCCCTTGCGACGGACCATGCGGTTTTCGCGGTGACGGGTCTTCAGCGCTTTGAGCGAATTTTTGATCTTCATCGTTCTTGTCCGTGGTTGGCCGTTGGGCCCGAAATGAGAAGGCGCGCTGTCCCGGCGCGCCACAAGTCGATGGGCTCATAGACGACGAAGCTTGCCTGTGTCAACCTTTCGGCGGGTTGTCGAGGGTGAATCCGGCGATTCCACGTTGCAGGCAGCCCGATTTTTTGATGACCACAGCTTTATGGAGATTCATATGTCATATCGCAATTTCCGGTATCCGTTTGCAGCATTCGCATTTTTGCTCTTCGCCTCGTCCGCTCCCCTTCATGCAGATGAACTCGACTGCGACGATGCGCAGACGCAGGCCGACATGACCCAGTGCGCAGGCAAGTCCTATCAAGCCGCCGACAAGAAGCTCAATGCGCGCTATGGCGACGCCATGAAGCGTTACGAGAGCAATGAGGAAGCGCGCACGCTTCTGCGCGATGCGCAGCGCGCCTGGATCGCGTTTCGCGATGCTGAATGCGATCTGGTCACGCTTGGCGTGCGCGGCGGGTCCATCGAACCGATGATCCGCGCGCAGTGCCTTGAAGATCTGACCGAAGACCGTTCAGACCAGCTCGAGGATCTGGTGGACTGCCAGGAAGGCGATCTCAGCTGCCTGTAAGGCGCGTGAAGTGCCCCATCTTGCGGCCCGGCCTTATGTCGGTCTTGCCATAGAGATGGAGCATCAGGTCGGGTTCTGCGAGCAGTTCCGTTGCGCGCAGAACCTCGTCGCCGATCAGGTTTTCCATCATGCAGTCCGAGTGGCGTCTCGTGTCGCCCAGCGGCAGGCCCACCACGGCGCGAATGTGCTGTTCGAACTGCGAAACCGTGCAGGCCGCCTCGGTCCAGTGTCCCGAATTGTGCACGCGCGGCGCGATCTCGTTGACCAGCACCTTGCCATTGTCGAGCACGAAGAACTCGACGCCCAGAACCCCCACATATTGCAGGGATGTGAGAATGTCCGTGGCTGCCTGCGTGGCGGCCGCCCGCGTCTGCGGGGCAATTTCGGCCGGCACGGTGGAGCGGTGCAGAATACCGTCGCGGTGTTCGTTGTGAGCCGGCTCATAGGTGGCGATGTGCCCGTCCACCGAGCGCGCGGCGATTACGGAGATTTCCTGCTGGAAGGGGATCAGCGCCTCAAGGATCAGCGGAACGCCGCCCATCTCGGCAAACACGCCCTCACAATCTGCCGCCGTGGCGGTGCGAAATACGCGCTGTCCCTTGCCGTCATAGCCCAGACGCCGTGTCTTGAGCACGCCGCTGCCGGAAAAGTCTTCAAGGCCACGCGCAAGGTCATCATCGCCGTCCACGGAGACGAACGGCGCCGTCGAGATGCCTGCCGCGTTCAGGAAAATCTTCTCCGCGAGGCGATCCTGCGCCGTTTCCAGCGCCTCGGGCGGCGGGAACACTGACAGCTGTTCGCTCAGCGTTGCGGCAGTCGCCACCGGCACGTTCTCGAATTCATAGGTGATGACGTCGCATTGCGCGCAGAGCCGGCGCAGGGCGCTGGCGTCGTCATAGGGCGCATGAATGAAGGCGTTGGCCACCTGTGCCGCAGGGCTGTTTTCCGCGGGGTCGAGAATGATGGTGCGGTAGCCGAGTTTCGCTGCCGCCATGGCAAGCATGCGGCCAAGCTGCCCGCCACCGAGAATCCCGATGGTTGCGCCCTGGGGAAGTGGAGCCTTCATGATCAATCTACCGGATATTCGGCCACCTGTGCCGTCTGTGCTGCGCGCCAGTCATCGAGACGGTCGGCAAGGTCTTCGTCGGAGAGCGCGAGAACCGAGGCCGAAAGAAGCGCGGCGTTGATCGCGCCGGCGCGTCCGATGGCCAGCGTTCCAACCGGCACGCCGGCGGGCATCTGTACGATGGAGAGAAGCGAATCCTGCCCCGAAAGCGCCTTGGATTCCACCGGCACGCCGAAAACGGGCAGCGGCGTCATGGCGGCCGTCATGCCCGGCAGATGGGCCGCGCCGCCAGCGCCGGCGATGATGGTCTGAAAGCCCTCGTCGCGGGCATTCCTGGCAAAGTCGTAGAGACGTTCAGGCGTGCGGTGGGCGGAAACGATCCGCGCTTCATATTCCACACCCAGCGCATCCAGCGTGTCTGCGGCGTGGCGCATTGTCGCCCAGTCGGATTGGCTTCCCATGATTATCGCCACTCGGGCGGTCCGCTCAGCCATCAAGCCCCCTCGCAATCAAAAAACAGCCTGTAGTCAAAACTGTCTCTCCCCGCAACCTCGTGCGCCCGCCTGATGTCGAATTCGACAGGAAATCAGGCAATTCAGGCAAGTCACGCAATGATGTCAGGGATGATGTTGTCTTCCAGTTCCTGAAGCCGGTCCTTGAGCGCCAGCTTTTTCTTTTTCATGCGCTGAATGCGAAGCGGGTCGCAGCCCGTAGCGATCATCGCGTTGATCGCGGCGTCGAAATCCGCGTGATCCTGTTTGAGGCGGGCGAATTCGAGACGAATTTCCGCCTGTTCCTGTTCTGATGTCACCACAGTCAGCTGATCCACATATGCAAGATTCTGGCCTGAATCCGGCGGGCGGATCTGCAGCCGATCAAAGCTGTCGAGGCAGGCCCGTCAGCGGCCGCGCTTATAGCACATTTCAGCATTACAGGAAATGCTACCAGACTGTGTTCGACAAGCCACATTTCAGGTGGCACACTGTCTGGATCGCCGGTTCCCGCGGGCGGGTGAGGGGCCGGTGAGTTCTCGAGGAAACAAAGGAGAACCCAATCATGTCTCTTGAATCCCATCTTGCAGAGTTGAAGCGTAAACACGGCGAACTGGAGCGGGAGCTCGACAGCGCCAAGCTCCATCCTTCAGTCGATGAGCTCGACATTGCTCAACTCAAACGGCGCAAGCTGGCCATCAAGGACGAGATGGAAAAGATCATGGCAGGTGCGACCCGTCATTAGAGCAATCCCAGGAAAAGTGGGAACCGGTTTCCCGTCCGGAATTGCGCAAAAACAATGAATTAGAGCGTTCTTGCGATCCAACGAAAACTGGGAAGGCTCTAGATCGCCGCGCGTCCATCCGGATGCGCAAGGGGCGGTCTGATCCATTGATGGAGCACCGGACCAATCCCAAACCGGACCAATCCGAAAAGCGAATGCCGGTCAGGCGCGTTTCGCGCCTGATTCGTGATCTTGATAATGCGGCCCAATTGCGGGCCTTCAGCCTCCGTCTCGGGTCATCCGGGTGCGGGGGCTTCGTCATTCTGGAAACCGCAATCCGGCATTCGCAACATGAATGCCGATGCGCTCACCCTATACCGGGTTTCATGACGCCTATTTGACAGCGGCCTCCGCCTCGCTGTCCTCGGCATCCTCCGTGTCGCTGCGCGGGTCGAGCACCGCAGCCTGCGGCGTCACGGCGCGTTCGGAAGGCAGGGCGTTGAACGCCTCGCGCTCGTCCACCGGCACCGGGGCACGCCGCGTGATGCGCAGCAGCGCATAGCCAGCAAGGCTGAAATGGGAAAGCGCGGTGATCAGGAACAGGCTTTCCGGGCGCAGGCTTTCCATCAGCACGCCGCCAACCAGCGGGCCGAGCATGGTTCCGCCGCCATAAAGAAACAGAAGTCCGCTTGCCACTTTCACGAAGTCTTCCGGCGAAGCGTGGTCGTTCGCATGGGCGACGATGATCGAATAAAGCGTGTAGGCAAAAGCGCCATAGACCGCCGTCATCGCGATCACATAGGTGCCGTCGCGTGGTGCGGTGAGGAAAATCGTGAACCCCACAAGGCTAGCACCGAACGACAGTCCCGCGATCACGAAGCGGCGGTCGATCCGGTCCGACAGCCGGCCCGCCGGCAGCTGCAGTGCGGCCCCGGCCAGAACGGCAATACTCATCATCGTGGCGATCTGAAGCGTTGAGATGCCGATCTCGCCGCCATAGACCGCGCCCAGCGTGCCCCACGCGCCATTGGCCGTGCCCACAAGGAGGCAGCCGATAAATGCCACCGGCGAGTTCACGAAAAGCCCCTTGAGGTCGAGCGTCACCTGCGCTAGCGGCTGCGGGCTCACCGCCTTGGAAACGGCGGTGGGAATGAGCGCCATGCAGAACAGGATGCCGGTCGTCATGAACAGGAGCGTGTTCGACACATCGCCGAACGCCACCGTCATCTGTCCGGCGGTCAGCGACGCATAGGTCAGCATCATGTAGACGCCGAAAACGGTGCCCCGGTTTTCATTGGTGGATTTCTCGTTCAGCCAGCTTTCGATCACCATGAATGCGCCGGCCATGGTGAAGCCGGTGAAGATGCGCAGGATGACCCAGCCGGTCGGGTCCACCCACATGCCGGTCAGAAGCGCGATGATCGCGCCCGAGGCCGCAAACGCGCCAAAGGCCCGCACATGGCCGGCGCGGCGCACGATGCGCGGCGCGATGAAGCAGCCGGCGACAAAGCCCGCTGCCCAGGCAGCGCCCAAGGCACCCAGAGAGGCCGTCGGGAAGCCTTCCATCTGCCCGCGAAGCGGCAGCAGAAGTCCATGAAGGCCCGATCCCGTGAGCAGGAATGCGGTGCCCAGAAGAAGCGCAATGATAGAGCCGAGAGGTGACAGCATGTACGGGTTCCGAAGGGGGTAGCGTTCGAATTGGCCGGTTGTCGTTCAACCGCGCCTTCGCCATCGAATCATGGCGTCAGCAAGGCCGGGGAAGAGACTGGCGGCGTCTTCGAGACACGCGTTTGACACTATGCGCGAATAACGGCGTCGCCGCCATCGCAAAACCGTCGTTCAGGGCGACGATTGCGGTATCCGAAGACCCTTTCGCGCCAGGCTAATCCCGTCGGAACAATGCCTCTGCGGCGTTCTTGGTTGCACCCTTGCTTTCAATGTCCCGTTCGAGCCGCACGATCTCCTCCTTCAGTTGCGCAATCCGTTTGTTGAGTTCCTCTACGGAGAGCAGCGACAGGTCCTCACCGATCCGGTGGCCGGCCGCCTGTTTCTTGTCGTCCTCGTCGAAAATGCCCATTGCGCGTTCTCCCATCGCCTCCATCCGCAGGGTGATGCGCTATCCTGTCAGGCGCGCCCTTGATCCGCGTGCATCACTCGCCGATTGTGTTGTCGGACGTTCTTCAAATCAACAGGGGCATGACGAATCATATGGCGCTTCCAGAGAAGATGACGGCAGTGGCGATCAGCGAGCCGGGCGAGCCGAAAGTGCTGAAGCCGGAGCAACGCGATGTGCCGAAGCCGGGCGAGGGGGAAATTCTCATCAAGGTGCGCGCCGCCGGCATCAACCGGCCCGACGTGTTTCAGCGCAAGGGGCTCTATCCCGCGCCGCCCGGCGCTTCCGATCTGCCGGGCCTCGAGGCCGCCGGTGAGGTTGTCGCGCTGGGCGAGGGGGTGAAACGCTGGCAGGTGGGCGACCGTGTCACGGCGCTGACACCCGGTGGCGGCTATGCCGAATACTGCCTGACACATGAAACCAACGCGCTGCCGGTGCCCCATGGTTTCAGCTTCACCGAGGCTGCGGCCATCCCCGAAACCTTCTTCACCGTCTGGCACAATGTGTTCCAGCGCGGCGGCCTGAAAGAGGGCGAGACCCTGCTCGTGCATGGCGGCTCCTCCGGCATCGGCACCACCGCCATTCAGGTGGCGACAGCCCTTGGCTCGAAGGTCATCGCCACGGCGGGCTCGGCGGAAAAATGCGCCGCCTGCGCGTCGCTGGGCGCGGTGCGCACGGTCAATTACCGTGACGAGGACTTCGTCGAGGCCGTGAAGGAAGAGACAGGCGGCCATGGCGCGGATGTCATCCTCGACATGATCGGTGGTGACTATATCGAGCGCAATTACACCGCCGCGGCCATGGATGGACGCATCGTGCAGATCGCCTTCCTCAAGGGCGCGCGGGCAGAGGTCGATTTCTCGCAGATCATGCGCAAGCGCCTCAGTCACACCGGTTCCACGCTTCGGCCCCGTTCTGTCGCCTTCAAGGGCATCATCGCAACGGAGCTGGAAGCGCATGTCTGGCCGCTTCTGGCCGCCCGCCGCATCGCCCCGGTCATGGACATGACCTTCCCGCTGGCCGAGGCCTGGCGTGCGCATGAGCGCATGGAAGAGGGGGCGCATATCGGCAAAATCGTGCTGGAAGTGTCTTGATCACCGGCGAAAACGCCTTTCCCAAAAACAGGAAGGCCCCGGCGATGATGCCGGGGCCTTCAGCCCTGGGAGGCTTTGTTTGCGAGAGCAATTCCGGGAAAAACTGAAGCCGGTTACCCGTCCGGAATTGCGCAACAACGATCCAGGTCAGTGGGTCGCGCTGAGCTTGCCCATATTGACGAAGATGGTCTCGCCGGACGAATCGTCCACCCCGTCATTGTCGGTCACGAAATAGGCGGTGCCGTTCGCGTCGATGGCGAAGCCCTCGATCTTGTCGACCACATAGCCATTCGTCGCGGCTTTCATCTCGGGCAGCAGGTCACGCTCCAGCGTTTTTTCCACCAGCGGCAGGTCTGCATCCAGCGCAGCCGGTGCGAAACCGTCCAGCGACACGCTGTAGAGTTTCTTGATCTTCGCCGACGAGCCGATCTGGTTGTCGCGCTCCACGATGTAGAGCTTGCCGTCATGGGCGGTGATTTCGGAAAGGCCGACCCAGCCCTTTTCCGCCGCATCCAGCGGATAGCGAACGGCAGCCCATTCCTTGGAGGCAGGCTTGTAGCTCACCAGCTTCACCTGGCCCTTCGGGTCGTCTTTCCATTCGCGCTGGATCGCCATCACCAGCATCTGGTCGTCGCCTTCGCCAACCACGGTCACGCCTTCCATGCCGAAGCGCTGCTCCACGGCGAGCAGTTCGGCGGGAAGTGCGATCTCCTGCTTGATCTCGCCCTTTGCATCGACGCGGAACAGCGCGTGCGGCGTCAGGCGGTCGGTGCGGCCTTCCGAAGCGAGCCAGAAGCCGCCCTTGCCATCATTGGCGATGCCTTCGAGGTCGAGCTTCTGGGCAGCCGCGCCATTGCGGGTCACGACCGTCTTTTTCGTGATCCGCGCCAGCGTCTGCGTCGCGTCGATGGTGAAGATCGCGGGCTGGTTGCCGTAGAACGAATCCGACACGGCGTAGAGCGTGCCGGGCTTTTCCGGATCAGCCACGAGGCCCGAAAGAGCGCCCCAGCCAAACGGTGCGCCGTTCTCGTCCATGGCGGATTCGATGGTCGGGTAGGCGGCCTTGCCCTCGGAAAGTTCGTAGACCATCACATGCGAGCGTGCGCCGCCGTCTTCGATCAGGTCCGCCTCATTGGCCGTCACCAGGAGGTTGCGCTCGGGAATGGCGACCAGACCCTCCGGTCCGATGCCCGACGGCAGCACCTGCACGAATTCCGGCGCGCCGCCCGTGTCGCGGTAGACCGCGATGAGCGAAGCACGCTCCAGCGCAACGAAGATGTATCGCTGATCGCCGAAGGTCGCGACTTCGAGGCCCTCGGGCTCGGTGCCCTTGGCGTCGGAACGCTTGTCCGGGTAGTGGCCGGCGGCTGCGGCGCGGAATTCCAGATCATTGCCGCTGTCGAACAGAACCTCGCCCGTCTTGTTGAAGATGGTGAAGCTGCGCGATCCGCCTTCATAATCGCCCTCATTGGCGGTCACGAAGCGGTCATTGTCGAGCCACTTCACGGCGTCCGGCTCGCGTTTCACATTGGCTGCCGCCTGATCGAAGTCGATTGCGCCATTGTCCAGCGTGTCGATCTGTTCGAGGTCGATGCTGCCGGCGGCGAAATGGTTCACCACCGCGCCGCTTTCGGCCGAAACCACCGCGATGTGGTTGTTTTCCTGAAGCGTGACGACAATTTCGCCCGCGTCGTTGAAATCCACGAATTCCGGCTCCGGGTCGCTCGGCGCGATTTCGGCGAGACCGGCAAGCGAGACGGTTTTCATGCTGTCGCAATCGGGCATGCCGTCGGTGAGCGTGAACACTTTGAGGTCGCCGGCAGGCATCTGCGGAATGACGCCGTCATTCAGGTCTTCGTCGCGTTCATTCTCGATGGCGACAGCAAGAAAGCGTCCATCGGCACTGATCGCAACCGAATCCGGCTGTCCGCCCAGCGCGCAGGAGGCTTCGGCGGTTTTCGCCGCCATGTCGATCACCACCAGATTGCCGGAAGGCTCGGTAAAGCTCTTCGAGGTGTTCACCGCCGCAATCGCTTTCTGGCCGACCACGCCCACGGAGGTGGGTTCGCCGTCCAGCATCACGGCGCCACCGGCTTTCGGCGCGGCTGCATCGCTGATGTCGACAAAGCCGACGCCGCCCAGCGGGCTGTCGGAATAGATCAGCGTCTTGCCGTCGGCGCTGCGGGCGATGATCTCGGAAGAGGTCTCCGTTGCCCGGTCGGCATCGGCCGGCAGGTTCTCGGCCACGGCAAAAGTGGCGATGCGGTTGAAATTCATCTCTGCCTGAGCCGGTAAGATGACAGCCGTGCTGGCCAGCAGAGCAAGAATGATCGCGTTGCGTTGCATGTTCAAAACTCCCTCAAGTCCCGTAGGAGCGGCACAATCGGAGGGCTTGGTTTCACGCCGATGACGGATCAATGACGGTTCGGTGACGTCCCCGTTCCGGGGTGCTGCGCAATTTGTTGCGTAAGGGGGGTGTTTCAGTTTATAAAGCGGACGAAATTTCCCAACATCGGTGGTTATAACCACCGCCCGCGCTAGGGACGCGGGCGAAGGAAGAGGATTCTTGAACTATGGCCAACACGCTTCTCATGCCCAAGGCCACCGCCGTGTGGCTGGTCGACAACACGGCGCTGACGTTCGATCAGATTGCAGAGTTCTGCAAGCTGCATCCGCTTGAGGTTGGTGCCATTGCCGATGGCGACGCCGCTCAGGGCATCAAGGGCATGGACCCGGTCATGACCGGCCAGCTCACCCGCGAAGAAATCGCCATGGGCGAGCGCAATTCAAACCACAAGCTGCGGCTTTCCGAGCCGAAGGTGCGTGTGCCGGAGACCAAGCGCAAGGGGCCGCGTTACACGCCGCTCTCCAAGCGTCAGGACCGCCCCAACGCCATTCTCTGGCTGGTGCGCAATCATCCGGAGCTCAAGGACGCGCAGATTTCGCGTCTCGTCGGCACCACCAAGTCGACCATTGAGGCCATTCGCGAGCGCACCCACTGGAACTCGCCCAATCTCGTGCCGATGGACCCGGTGACGCTGGGCCTGTGCTCGCAGATCGATCTGGATCTGGAAGTGCAGCGCGCTGCCCGTTACCTGCCGCCGCAGGAGAGCACCGGCGAAACGCTTCTGCCGGCATCCGAGACCGAGCATCTGCCGCTCGGCGAGCAGGATTCGTCCTCCTCGGAAGAGAAGGAACTCGACGCAGAAGCCGTCTTCGCAAAGCTCTCGTCGATGCGCTCCACCGAAAACAATGACGATGATGAGGACGATCAGTCCTGATTCGCGATACCTGATAATCTCCCCGGATTGCCGGGGAGAAATTAGAGCAGCCTGATCTCGTATCAGGCTGTTTTCGTATCGGGTGATGGCGGCAGAAAGTCCTGTTGCAGACGATCTTCCGGTTCAGCAGGCCTGTGCCCTGCCGATCATGGCTTCATGAATTTCCATGCGGCGGTAGAAGTCGGCAAGCTGCTTGCCGCGCTCTGGCCGGAACCCGCGCCCTGCCGGCTTGATCGCCGCAATGCGGTCGATGCGAAAGGTGCGGAAATCTCCGCGCAGCTCGCACCAGGCCACCAGCGTCCAGACCTTTCCCCAGAACCACAGGCCCAGAGGCCGCACATCGCGCTCCGATGTCCGGCCTGCCTCGTCGCGGTAGTCGAGGGCAAGCACGTCGCGCGTTTCCACCGCGCGCTCCAGCGCATCGATGGTCTGGCGGTCCATGTCGCTCACCACCCAGCGCGGGGTGTGAATTTCGGTTTTTGCAATCCGGTCGCGCTCCGGTTCCGGCAGCACGGTTCCGATCTTGATGAGCGCTTCTTCGGCGGCACGCGCCATCGCTGCGCCGCCGAAGGCGCGCACCATGCGCGCCCCGGCCACCAGGGCCACGATCTCGTCGCGGGTGAACATGAGCGGGGGGAGCTCGAACCCCTCCCGCATCAGATAGCCCACGCCCGCCTCGCCATCGATGGGAACCCCGGTCGATTGCAGGTCGGCGATATCGCGATAGATCGTGCGTTCCGAGACTTCGAGACGCTCGCTCAACAAACGCGCCGTAACCAGGCGCCCGCCCCGCAAATGCTGGACGATTTGAAAAAGTCGGTCAGCACGGCGCATGCGTTGTTCTCCTCACGCAAAAATTCCGAAGCTGTTTCCGTCGGGATCGAGACAATACACGAAACGACCGGCAGGAATAGTGACGATGGGCGACACCACTTTGCCGCCATTGTCCGTCACGCGCTTCATGGCGTCTTCAAGCGGCGCTGCGACTGCGAGATGAATGGTCGGCCCGGTGCCTTCGGGAGCCGGCTTGCCGGGGTAGATGTGCCCCGAGATGGATTCCTGCGGGTCTTTCGAGGCGAACACGGCAAACGGGTTCGGCCCGTCTTCCCGCAGCGCCAGTTCATTTTCAACGACAGCGCCATAGAAAGCGCGTGCCCGGTCCAGGTCGGTGACCGGAATTTCCGCCCAGACGACAGCATGCAACGGCAAAGTGGCAGACACTTGGGTAACCCTCCATTTTCAATGCCTGCAGAATGACACAGCCCTCCTGACAACACACTGTCAGGAGGGCTGTTACGCTGCGCAGAAAAAGGGCAGGGCATCATCGCCGACCGGTGCTGACGCCGTTTTGTCAGGAGATATCCGGCTTCACTTCCACCGTGTAGTTCAGCGGCAGGCGTCCGCCATCGGCGTAGATCGTCTGTCCCGTCACATAGCTTGCATCGTCATCGGCCAGGAAGGTTGCCACCGAGGCGATCTCGCCTGGCTCGCCGGCGCGGCCGAGCGGCGTGCGCGAGAGCATGCGGTTGCGCGCCGCCTGGTCGCTGTTCACCTTGGCCAGCATCTCGGTCATGATCGAGCCCGGCCCGATCGCGTTGACGCGAATGCCATAGGGCGCGAGCGCCAGCGCCATGACGCGGGTGAGCTGGTTCACGCCACCCTTGGAAACCGAATAGGCGATCTGCTCGGGGATCGCGAGAACGGCGTTGATCGACGACATGTTGATGATCGTGCCCGGCGCACCGCCATTCTGCACTTTCTCGACCATGAAGCGGGCCACGGCCTGTCCCGCGAGGAAGGAACCCTTCAGATTGATGTCGAGAACGCGGCTGAAATCCTCTTCGCTCAGGTCGAGAAAGTCCGACGCATGCACGATGCCGGCATTGTTGACGAGAATGTCCACGTCGCCGAAGGCGTCGATGGTTTCCGCCAGCATGTTGTGCACGTCCAGCCGCTTGCTCACATCCGCCTTCACGAAGCGCGCATCGCCCAGTTTTTCCAGATCGGAAAGCGCCTGCGCACCCTTTTCGCCATCGACATCGGCGATCACGACCTTGACGCCGTGGCGCAGAAACCGCTCGGCGATTGCATAGCCAATGCCGCTCGCGCCGCCCGTTACGATTGCTGTCTTGCCGTCCAGTGCCATGTTGAATCCTTATGCCAAAAATCGGCCGGACCCTGCGCCTGGGGCACGGCAAGGTCAAGGGCAGCGCCCGTCACTTCCTGGACTTGTCCAGCGCCTCGCTGATTTCATCGAGGATCGCCGGATCGTCGATAGTGGCCGGCATCGCCCATTCCTGATGGTCGGCGATCTTCTGCATGGTGGCGCGCAGGATCTTGCCCGAGCGTGTCTTGGGCAGCCGCTTCACCGGCACCACCTTCTTGAACGCGGCAACCGGCCCGATGCGCTCGCGCACCATCGCCACCAGCTCGCGTTCCACCGTGCTCATGTCCGCCCCGGCCCTGCCGTGCAGCACCACGAAGCCGCAGGGCACCTGACCCTTGAGCTGGTCGGCAATGCCGATCACCGCGCATTCGGCAACGGCGGGGTGCTCGGCCACCACTTCCTCCATGCCGCCGGTCGAAAGCCGGTGTCCCGCCACATTGATGATGTCGTCCGTGCGCGCCATGATGAAGAGATACCCGTCCTCATCCAGCATGCCGGCGTCCGCCGTCTTGTAGTAACCCGGAAACTCGCTGAGATAGGCCTCGCGAAACCGCTTGTCGTCGTTCCAAAGCGTCGGCAGTGCGCCGGGCGGCAGCGGCAGCTTCACCACCACATTGCCGAGCGTGCCCGCCGGCACGGGGTGTCCCGCATCGTCCAGAACCTGCACGTCATAGCCCGGCATCGGCACGCCGGGTGAGCCATACTTCACCGGCAGCATGCCAAGCCCGACGGGGTCCTGACTGATTGGCGCACCCGTCTCCGTCTGCCACCAGTGATCGATCACGGGAACGCCCAGCGTCTTCTCCGCCCATTTCACCGTGTCGGGGTCGGCCCGTTCACCGGCCAGAAAGAGCGTGCGGAAGCGGGAGAGGTCGTGTCCGGCCATCATCTCCGCATCCGGGTCCGCCGTGCGGATCGCGCGAAACGCCGTCGGCGCGGTAAAGAGTGCCGCCACGCCGTGTTCGGCGATCACCCGCCAGAACACGCCGGCATCGGGCGTGCCCACCGGCTTGCCCTCGAACAGAACCGTCGTGCAACCGTGTAACAGCGGCGCATAGACGATGTAGGAGTGGCCCACCACCCAGCCCACATCCGACGCCGCCCAGAACGTCTCGCCCGGCTCGATGCCGAACTCGTTGAACATCGACCATTTGAGCCGCACCATGTGCCCGCCATTGTCGCGCACAACGCCCTTGGGGCGTCCCGTCGTTCCCGACGTGTAGAGAATGTAGAGCGGATCGGTGGCGAGCACCGGCTCGCACGGCACGGCAAGACCGGCAGCACGCGCCGCCTGCACCATCCGCGCATAGTCATGATCGCGTCCCTGCACCAGGTCGCAGCCCTGTTCCTCGCGCTGCAGGATCAGGCAGTTCTCGGGCTTGGCGGAGGAGAGGCGGATCGCCTCGTCGAGCAGCGGCTTGTAGGGCACGATGCGGCCGGGCTCCAGCCCGCACGAGGCCGAGATGATCGCGCGCGGAGCCGCATCATCGATGCGCGCGGCAAGCTCGCGGGCCGCGAACCCGCCGAACACGACCGAATGAACGGCCCCGATGCGCGCGCAGGCCAGCATGGCGAACACCGCTTCCGGCACCATGGGCATGTAGATGACCACGCGGTCGCCCTTGCCGACGCCGAAATCCTTCAGCACGGCGGCCAGCGCCGTTACCTCGTCCTTCAGCTCGCCATAGGTGAAGCTCTTCTTGCGGCCGCTGATCGGGCTGTCATAGACGAGGGCGGGCTGGTCCTTTCGCCCGCCCTCGACATGCCGGTCCACCGCATTGAAACACGTGTTGCAGGTCGCGCCGGGGAACCAGCGCCCGTAAACGCCGGACTCCGCGTCGAAAACCCTGTCCCAGGGGCTGTACCAGTCGATTTCGGCGGCAGCCTCCGCCCAGAAACGCTCCGGATCCTGCTGCCAGCTCCGGTAAACCTCGTGATAGCGCGACATCACCCCGCCTCCTCCCTGCGGTTTGAGCCTGATCTCGCCCGACGATAGCGGATCGTTGCCGGAAAGGTAAATCAGACTTGCGGTGAAGGCGATGGTTTTGACAGGTGGGGGCGGCAACGGGCACAAGGGGCGATGGTTTCCCGAATCGGACCGTCATGACCAAGATCCTGCTCCTGCTCATTCTGGCGATGATGATCGTGCACATCATCCGGCCGCTCGGTCTTCCGGGCCTGAAGCGCCGCGCCGACTTCTGGAAGCTCGCCCTGATCGCGCTTGGCGCGGTCTCGCTCACCATCCTTCTGCGCGGGGGCGAGTAGGGCGCAGGTGATTCCCGTGAAACACTGAACTGCTCTGGAGCATTTTGCAGTCAGGTGGAATCACCTGACGTCCGCATAAATGCGGCGAAACAGGCATATGGAGCAGAGCAGCGTTTCCATGAAACACTGAACTGCTCTGAGCAGCAGCCCTGCACCACCCCAAGCACCCACCCCAACACCCAAAAGAAAACGGCCCGCCGACAGTCGCCGACGGGCCGTTCCAATGCTTTCTCGATGCCTGCTGATCAGGCGGCTTCGAGGCCAGGCTCCCACTTGCCGGTGGCGGCGAGGCTGTTCATCTTCGCGCGGTGGCCGAAGGCCTGCTGCGCGGCAGCAACGTTTTCCTTCTTGCCGCCCCATGCCTTCAGGCCGGCGGCCTGCAGCGCACGGCCATAGGAGAAGGTCAGCGCCCACGGCATGTCGAAGCCGGCATTCATGAGCGAGAGATGCGCCGTCGCTTCTTCGTCCGACTGGCCGCCGGAGAGGAAGGCGATGCCCGGCACGGCGGCCGGAACGGTCGACTTCAGGCAGCGCACGGTCTTCTCGGCCACTTCTTCGCGGCTCGCCTTGCGGGCGTTCTTGCCGTCGATGACCATGTTCGGCTTCAGCACCATGCCCTCAAGCGAAACGCGCGCGTCGTAGAGCTCGTCGAAGACGGTCTTCAGAACCCACTCGGTCACTTCGTAGCAGCGGTCGATGGAGTGATCGCCCGGCTTGCCGTCCATCAGCACTTCCGGCTCGACGATCGGCACAATGCCGGCTTCCTGGCAGAGCGCTGCATAGCGCGCGAGCGCCTGTGCGTTCTGCTTCACCGCGCCCCAGCGCGGCAGGTCGTTGGAGATCGAGATCACGCCGCGCCATTTGGCGAAGCGCGCGCCAAGGCCGTAATACTCGTTGAGGCGGTCACGCAGGCCGTCGAGGCCCTCGGTGATGGTTTCACCTTCAAAGCCGGCCAGCGGCTTCGCGCCGCCATCGACCTTGATGCCCGGCACTGCGCCGGAGGCCTTGATGAGATCGACCAGCGGCGTGCCGTCGGCTGCCTTCTGGCGGATCGTCTCGTCGTAGAGGATGACGCCGGAGATGCAGTTCTTCATCGCATCGTCGGCGCGGAACATCATCTCGCGATAGTCGCGACGGTTCTCTTCCGTCGACTCGAGGCCGATCGTGTCGAAGCGCTTCTTGATGGTGCCGGAGCTTTCGTCCGCCGCCAGAATCCCCTGTCCCGGGGTCACCATGGCGGCTGCAATATCCTCAAGCCGTTCGCTCATTTCAGGTCTCCTGTCTGTTCATACCCGGGCGCATAGCAGATGCGCCCGGCAAACGGAATGCGCCCTCTCAATCCCTAATCGATTGAAATGACAGACTATTCACACTTTGCTTAACGCAGGGGTGAAAAGTGGCTCCTGACCTGTGAAACGAAGCGAATTCAATCGATCTAAGCGGATTTCGAAAGCGCAACGACGCCGGGCAGCGCCTTGCCTTCCATCCATTCCAGAAACGCACCGCCAGCGGTCGAGACGTAGGAGAATGCGTCTGCCACACCGGCATGGTTGAGCGCTGCCACCGTGTCGCCGCCACCGGCCACCGAGACGAGCAGTCCTTCGCCGGTGCGGTGTGCTGCGTGCTTTGCAGCGGCAACGGTTGCCGCATCGAACGGCTCGATCTCGAATGCGCCCAGCGGGCCGTTCCAGACCACCGTGTCGGCGCGGTCCAGCCACTCATTGACCTTCTCGACGCTCTTCGGGCCCACATCGAGGATCATGGCGTCCGCCGGAACGTTGTCGATGGCCACCACTTCGCTTTCAGCGCCGGCCTTGAACTCGCGCGCCACCACGGCGTCCACCGGCAGGATCAGCGCGCAGCCGGCTTCCGCGGCCTCGATCATGATCTGCTTGGCCGTTTTCGCCAGGTCGTGTTCGCACAGCGATTTGCCCACTTCCGTGCCGCGCGCGGCGAGGAATGTGTTGGCCATGCCGCCGCCGATCACCAGCGCGTCCACCTTCTTCACCAGGTTCATCAGGAGGTCGATCTTGGTGGAAACCTTCGCACCGCCGACAATGGCCAGCACCGGCCGCGCCGGCTGGCCAAGGCCCTTCTCAAGCGCTTCGAGCTCTGCCTGCATGGTGCGGCCCGCATAGGCCGGCAGCAGGTGGGCGAGGCCCTCGGTCGAGGCATGGGCGCGGTGTGCAGCCGAAAAGGCGTCGTTCACATAGATGTCGCCATTCTCGGCCAGTGCCCGGGCGAATTCGGCATCGTTCTGTTCTTCGCCGGCATGAAAGCGCGTGTTCTCCAGAAGCAGAATGTCGCCATTGGCCATCTCGGCAATGGCCTCAGCCGCCGGTGCGCCAATGCAGTCCTTGGCGAAATGAACGCGGTGGTCGAGCACGCTCTCCACGGCATAGGCGATGGGCTCCAGCGAGGCAGCCGGATCGGCCTTGCCCTTCGGGCGGCCGAAATGCGCCATCAGGATGACCTTCGCGCCCTTGCCAGACAGTTCCGTGATGGTCGGCATCACGCGTTCGATGCGGGTGGTGTCGCTGACCTTGCCGTCCTTCACCGGAACGTTCAGATCGACGCGCACCAGCACGCGCTTGCCTGCAATGTCGTTGAGGTCGTCAAGGGTCTTGAAGTCCGGCATGGCGCGTCGCTGTCTCCTGTGTGGGTTCTGAAACGGTGCATCATGTCGCAACCGCCGGAACCGCTGGTGGAACGGTGGTATAAATTCGCTGGCGACCATACAGCGCCGCGCGCCGGGCGCAAGATGGCGCAGTGATTATGAGCCGGCGTCGGGGCGGGGCTTCCTGCGGAAAATCCGGCGCATCAGGTCGCGCGGGCTGAGCAGAAGCGGCACGCGCACCTCGGGGGCCTGCGGCTCCACCGAAAGTCCGGCGGCGATGACGCGCCCGTCCTCGTCCACATCGCGCACGATCAATTCGATCTCGCCAAGCGTTGCGCGGTCGCCATATTCAGCGCGCCCGCCAAGCCGCTCGCGCATCAGTTCGGCAATGGTCTTCTTCTGCTCGTCCTCGCTCAGCCCCGGCGCATAAGCCGCCTCGATGTCCGAGGCCGGGCGTGCGGGATCGACCGAGAACGCGCCGAAGAAGTCCGCATCCTCCGGGTCCATTTCCACAGGGCTTGCGAACAGCCGGTCGAGCAGGCGGGGATAGCGGTCCGGCACGAAGATGTAGACATGGTCTCCGGCGGAAAGGCGCCCCGCATACTGATAGGTCATGGAGCGCCCGTCGCGCACCACGAGCGAGGGCTTGGCCCACCGTGGAATGCGCTGGCCGCGCTCCACCGGGCTTCCCGCCACCACGCGATAGGCCAGAAGCTCGTGGCGGGCGGAGCCGGGCAGTTCCAGCTCCACCTTGTTCAGCGGCCCCATGCGCGGCGGCAACGTCAGTCCCAGCCGGCGCGCCAGCGGTCCCACCGTCCAGCCCTGCACGATCAGCGACACCAGCACGATGATGAAGACGATGTTGAACAGCGCCCGTCCGTTCGGCAGCTCATCGATCAGCGGCGTGATCGCCAGCAGGATCGACACGGCCCCGCGCAGGCCCACCCACGAGACGAAGGCGCTCTCGGCGGGCGAGAACCGGAACGGCGCAAGGCACAGTGTCACGGCCAGCGGCCGGGCGACGAAGATCAGGAACAGGCCGATAAACAGCGCCGGCAAAATGATGTCGGCGAATTGCGACGGCGTGGCGAACAGGCCGAGCACGAGAAACATGATGATCTGCGCCAGCCAGGTCACGCCGTCCTGAAAGCGCTTCAGCATGGCGGTCGAGCGCAGTTTCGCATTGCCGGCGATCAGACCCGCCACATACACGGCGAGGAAGCCCGATCCGCCCATCGCGCCGGCCAGCGCAAACACCAGAAGCGAGAGCGCCAGCACGAAAATCGGCAGCAGCCCCTGTTCCAGCTTGAGCTTCACCACCAGCCGCACGATGCTCCAGCCGCCAACAAGCCCGGCCATCAGGCCGATGCCCATCTGTTGCAGAAAGCCGATGGCCACATCGGCGGCCAGCGTGTCCGCCTGCATCGCCTCGCCGCTGGCGATCAGCCCGACAAGCGATAGCGTGAGGAAGATGGCGATCGGGTCGTTCGAGCCGGACTCCACTTCCAGCGTGGAGCGCACCCGCTCGCGCACGGAGATGTTGCCCACCCGCAGCAGAAAGAACACTGCCGCTGCGTCTGTCGAGGCCACGGTCGCGCCGAGCAGGAGGGATTCCAGCCAGCCGAAGCCGGTCACGTAGTAGGCGGCGACGCCGACCAGCCCGGCCGTCATCAAGACGCCGATTGTCGCCAGCACGAGCGCAGGGGCGGCGGCCTGTCGGAAGGCGGCCACCGATGTGCCGAAGCCCGAATCGAACAGGATCACCGCCAGTGCCAGCGAGCCGATGAAATAGGCGACGGCTGCATTGTCGAAATCGAGGCCCAGCCCGTCCGTTCCGGCGGCCAGACCAATACCGAGAAAGATGAGAAGCAGCGGTGCGCCGAAGCGAAAGGCGATCAGGCTCGAGAACGCGGCAAAGAGCACAAGCGCCGTGCCCACCAGCGTTATGACGTAAATGCCCTGATCCATCCGCCTCTCTTCATCCACTTCGTCGCAAGTTGCTGTTCTTTTTCATAAAGGATGCGGCGGAAGTGAGATGCAAGGGCATGGACAAAAGAAAAACGCCCGGCGCGATGGCCGGGCGATGAAAACAGTGTGATCCGTTCCTCAGAAAAGGTTGATCACCGCAGGTATCCTGCCAAAGGTGTCCCGCGCGTCCACGCGGACAAAGCCTACCAGGGCGTTGTCTTCGGAAAGCTGAAACTCGCCAACCACGCGATCATAGGTGAGCTCTGCTTTGTCGCCACGCAGGAAGAGAGAATAACGGGCGTCGCAACGGCTGTCGTGATAGGCGCTGACGCAGCCATCTTTCTGGGACCTGAAGTTGATCGGCAGGGACCAGAGACCGGCGTGCTTCTTGATGAATTTCCGGTCCTCATCGGTCACGTTTCCGCTTGCGACCAGCTCGATGTCGAGGCGGGTTTTCTGCATCAGCGCGGTCAGTACGATCTGCTCGCGCACCAGCTGGTCTTTCGCGGTCTTCAGTCCCTCCCGAACGGCATAGGCGCGCACCGTCGGGTTGTCAGAGCAGGAAAGCTCCTCAAAGGCGAAGAGGCGATCCAGAGGGTCGGCCCCCGCTTCGCTAAGCTTGTCTCGAAATTCCTTCATTTCACTGGTCGCAAGCGACTTGTAACTCTCGCATGCCTGCGCGCTCAGCAGACCGCCCAAAAGTGAAAACAGGGCGAGTGCGGTTTTGATGACAAGGCGGTTCATGTTGCATCTCCCTCAGCAACGGAAATGATCAAACGTGTAAGATTGCTGCGCTCTTCAGCGCTGCCGATGGCGATGGTGCAACCCTCCCAAAGCATAACCGGCGTTTGTAACGGAATGGTCTTCTCGAACCCGCGAAATCCGCGTCCGGGCACAGAGCGGTCCGTGCTGGTGAGGAGCACGCTGGCGACGCCGTCCTTGGAGGTCAGCTCGGCCCTGAAGCCGCTATGGCTGCAAAGATCGAAATTCTGTCCTTCGAACACGCCGAACACATGTTCTCCGGCTGGCAGGGCAATGGTTTCCAGCGGCTCAGGAGCGGCTGGTGCAGGCGCTTTGGGCTGCGGCGGGGCTGCAACATTTATCTGCGAATCTGGCGCTGCCTGCGGTGACAGGGCCTCGAATGTTTTTGGGGCATGGGGCTCCGGTTTTTCCGGCGGCGGCGTCTGCCGTTCGGCATCGCCGGGGGCGTCTGGCTGAACACTGAGCTCCTGGAGCGTTCTGTTCAGATTTTCGAGAAGCTCGGCGTTCTTGCCGAGAACCTCGGTCTGCTGGCGGTTTATTTCCTGCTGCGCCGATGCGCTGTCGTCATCAAGCCACTTGTCCAGCAAAACCGGCCCGAACGCATACACGATCGAGCCGAGCACTGCGGCCATCGCTGACCAGTTCAGCCATCGCCTTTGCATAACCGCCCCTCCGCCTTGCCTTGCCCCTCGGGAAGCTCAGCATGGGGGCGGTTATGGTTCAACTGATTTTGTCGATCAGATGGTCTTTCCGAACGCAACGGCCGTGTCGGCCATGCGGTTGGAGAAACCCCATTCATTGTCGTACCAGGACATGACGCGAACCAGGTCGCCGTCGATCACCTTCGTCTGGTCGAGCGCGAAGGTGGACGAGGCCGGGTTGTGGTTCAGGTCGATGGAGACCAGCGGCTCGTTGGTGTAGGCGAGAATGCCCTTCAGCTGGCCGTCGGCAGCCGCCACGAGCGCGTTGTTGATCTCTTCGACGGTGACCTTCTTGCTCGGCACGAACTTGAAGTCGATGACCGAGACATTCGGGGTCGGCACGCGCACGGAGACGCCGTCCAGCTTGCCATTGAGCTCCGGCAGGACGAGGCCAACGGCCTTGGCCGCGCCGGTCGAGGTCGGGATCATGGACATGGCTGCCGCGCGGGCGCGGTAGAGGTCCTTGTGCATGGTGTCGAGGGTCGGCTGGTCGCCCGTATAGGCGTGGATCGTCGTCATGAAGCCCTTCTCGATGCCGAAGGCGTCGTTCAGGACCTTGGCCACCGGAGCCAGGCAGTTGGTGGTGCAGGAAGCGTTGGAGACGATCAGGTGCTCGCTGGAGAGCTTGTCATGGTTGACGCCGTAAACGACCGTCAGGTCCGCGCCGGAGGCCGGAGCCGAAACCAGAACGCGCTTTGCGCCGGCCTGCAGGTGCAGCGAAGCCTTCTCCTTGGAGGTGAAGATGCCGGTGCACTCCATCACGATGTCAACGCCCAGCTCGCCCCACGGCAGCTTGGACGGGTCGCGCTCGGCGAACACCTTGAAGGAGTCGGAGCCGATGCTGATCGTGTCGCCGTCGACCTTCACCTCGGAAGGGAAGCGGCCATGCACGCTGTCATAGCGCAGCAGGTGAGCGTTGGTCTCGACGGGGCCGAGATCGTTGATCGCGACAATGTCGATGTCCTTGCGGCCCGACTCGTAGATCGCGCGTACGATATTGCGGCCGATGCGGCCAAATCCGTTGATGGCTACTTTGACGGTCATGAACTTCCTCCGGCAGGTGGGTGGCCGTGCGCTGGCACGGAAAGAGACGCCGCTTCATAGCGGCGCAAGAGGCAAGAATCCAGATGGCGGGGCAGGCATTCGCCCGCCCCGAACCCTGATAAGGCCGCTATCGGCCTCAACCGAGCTCTGCGAGCCGCTTCTGCGCGGCGCTGGCAGCGGCCTCGGCGGTGATGCCGAAGTGCTTGTAGAGCTCCGGTGCGGGCGCGCTTGCGCCAAAGCCGGTCATGCCGATGAACACGCCGTCGGAACCGATGATCGCATCCCAGCCCTGGCGAATGCCGGCCTCGATGGCGATCTTCACCGGCGCATTGCCGGTCACGGCCTTGCGGTAGTCTTCGCTCTGCTGCTCGAACAGCTCGAAGCACGGCACCGAGACGACGCGGGCCGGGAGGCCAGCGGCATCCAGAAGCGCCTTGGCGTCCATGGCGATTTCCACTTCCGAGCCGGTGGCGAACAGCGTCACCTTGGCGTCGTCTTCCGAACCGGCCAGCTCGTATGCGCCGCGGGCGCTCAGATTGTCCGCTTCGTGGCTGGTGCGCACGGGCGTCAGGTTCTGGCGCGACAGGGCGAGCGTCGAAGGCGTCTTGCGGCTTTCAACGGCCACCTGCCAGCACTCGGCGGTCTCCACCGCATCGGCCGGACGGAACACGAAATGGTTCGGGATCGCGCGCAGCGCGGCCAGATGCTCCACCGGCTGGTGGGTCGGGCCGTCTTCGCCAAGGCCGATGGAATCATGCGTCATCACGAAGATGGAGCGGATCTGCATCAGCGAGGCCAGACGCATGGCCGGACGGGCATAGTCCGAGAACGTCATGAACGTGCCGCCATAGGGAATGATGCCGCCATGCAGCGTCATGCCGTTCATGGCCGCGGCCATTGCATGCTCGCGGATTCCGTAATGCACGTAGCGGCCGGAGAAGTCGTCGGCGCTGATTGGGCCGGTCTGGCTCGTCTTGGTGTTGTTGGAGCCGGTCAGGTCGGCCGAGCCGCCAATGGTTTCCGGCAGCACGGCGTTGATTGCTTCCAGCGCCATTTCGGAGGCCTTGCGGCTTGCCACTTTCGGCGGCTCGGCTGCAAGCTTCTCCTTGTACTCGACCATGGCCGCGTCAAAGTTCTCCGGCAGGTCGCCACGCATGCGGCGCTCAAACTCGCCGCGCGTCTCGGCGTCGGCTGCAGCAAGGCGGTCTTCCCAGGCCTTGCGGTCCTTTGCCGAATGCAGGCCGGCCAGACGCCAGTCGTCGAGAATGTCGGAGGGGATCGTGAAGGGCTCTGCGTCCCAGCCAAGCGCCTTGCGCGCGCCGGCGATCTCTTCCGCACCCAGCGGCGCGCCGTGAACCTTCGCGGTGCCCGATTTGGTCGGAGCGCCGAAACCGATGGTCGTGCGGCAGGCGATCAGGGTCGGCTTGTCGGAGGCCTTCGCGGCTTCGATCGAGGCAGCAATCGCTTCCGGGTCATGGCCGTCGCAGCGGATCGTGTTCCAGCCGGAAGCCTCGAAACGGGCGCACTGGTCGGTGGAATCGGTCAGCGAGATCTCGCCGTCGATGGAGATGTTGTTGTCGTCGAACAGCACGATCAGCTTGTTGAGCTTCAGGTGGCCCGCCAGCGTCAGTGCCTCCTGGCTGATGCCTTCCATCAGGCAGCCGTCGCCGGCCAGCGCATAGGTGTAGTGGTCGACCAGATCGTTGCCGAAGCGGGCGTTCAGAACGCGCTCGGCAATCGCCATGCCGACGGAGTTTGCAAAACCCTGGCCGAGCGGGCCGGTCGTCGTCTCGATGCCGGCTGCGTGGCCGAATTCCGGGTGGCCGGCCGTGCGCGAGCCGAGCTGGCGGAAATTCTTGATCTCATCGATCGTGATGTCTTCGTAGCCCAGCAGGTAGAGCAGCGAATAGAGCAGCATCGATCCATGACCGGCCGAAAGAACGAACCGGTCGCGGTCGGCCCAGTTCGGGTTTTTCGGGTCATGCTTCATGAAGCGGGTGAAAAGCACAGTGGCGATATCGGCTGCGCCCATGGGCAGTCCGGGATGGCCCGATTTGGCTTTCTCTACCGCATCCATGGAAAGGAAGCGGATCGCATTGGCCATCCGGTCGTGTTTGTCGCGTGAGATCATGATTGCTCGCTGGTCCGCATAAGGCAGTTATCGGGGCGCTGCCTGGGCAGCGCTGACCCCTTGGAAAAAGCAGGCGACACATAGCATTTGCGGCCTTGAAGTCAACAAAGGGGCCGTTTTCACCAGATTGTCTGCCGCTGGGGGAGGAGCGTTATGTATCAACCTTGTTACACCAATTTGGGGGATTAGCCGACGTGTTTTGTTGACGGGGGCTTCACCCGGCGCCTAATCTTTTGGGCGTAACTGTATAGTAACGCCAGCGATTCGCGTTCACCGTCCCGGCAGACAGCCAGTGGCGTTTGCGTGGGGGAGGCGGGCGCATCGCGCAGTTTGGCGAGAGAGAGTAAGCAAGATTGCCTGTGTCAAAACATTTTCGGACAATCCGTGCCGGCGTCGCATATGCGGCGGGCGCCTTCCGGAAATGCAGGACTGGGGTTGGCGGCCATGAGTGGTGACAACACGCTCAAGGAGGTGATCGGTCGGCTGGACAAGGCCATGTCCTCGCTTGAGGATGCGGTTGACGCCCGGCTGGAGCGGGATCGGGAATTTGTCGATTCCGATGCCGAAGTGCAGCGCATGAATGCCGATCGCGCGCGACTGGCCCAGGAAATAGACAAGTCCGAAGCGCGGGCCCAGCGGCTCGAAGAGGTGAACCGCGAGGTTTCGCGGCGTTTGGTCACGGCCATGGAAACGATCCGTGCCGTGCTGGATCGGTAGGGCGAAGCGATGGCACAGGTTACGGTCACCATTGACGGCAAGTCCTATCGCATGGCCTGCGATGAGGGGCAGGAAGATCATCTCGTCAATCTCGCGCAGCGTTTCGACCGCTACATCACGCATCTGAAAGACGCGTTCGGTGAGATCGGCGACCACCGTCTTGCGGTCATGGCCGGCATCATGGTCATGGACGAGCTGGTGGAACTGCAAAAGAAGACGCGCGGCATGGAGGGCGAGATCAATACGCTCCGCAAGACGCGCGACGAGGCGGTCAGCCAGGCTGACCGGAACGATTCCGCCGTCACCGGCATGCTGGGCGATCTTGCCACACGCATGGAAACTCTCGCCGACAAGCTTGCCGGCAAGCCGTAAAACGACGCATAAGCCTGTTTTCCCCGATTTGGGCAATGGCAAGTCAGGCACATGAAGAAACCAAGCAAGAACGATACCCGCGTCCAGCTCGCCGTCATCGGCGCCCCGCAGGGCCTGCGCGGCGAAGTGCGGGTGAAGACATTCACCGGCGATCCCCTGGCCATTGGCGATTACGGCCCGCTCTCCACCGGGGATGGCCGCACCCTGACTGTTCTGAATGTGCGCCCCGCCAAGAATGTGGTGGTGGCCCGCTTCGCCGAGGTGGGCGACCGCACCGCCGCCGAGGCGTTGAACGGCACGGCTCTCTTTGTCGAGCGGGCCGCACTGCCCGCCGATCTTGAGGAAGACGAGTTTTATCATGCCGACCTGATCGGCCTTTCCGTCATCGACGGCGAGGGCGAGCGCGTCGGCAGGGTTCAGGCGCTGCATGATTTCGGCGGCGGCGACATCATGGAAGTCGCGCTGGCCGTGGGCGGAATGGCAATGGTTCCCTTCACGCAGGCTGCCGTGCCGCAGGTGCGTGTCTCCGAGGGGCTCGTCGAGATCGACCGCGTCGCTGCCGGCCTTGTCGATGATGAGGATGCCGACGATCTGGACGATGCCGATGGTCTTGACGATGCGGGCGGGCCAGACAATCCAGACATGCCGGGCGATGGGGATGCGCCGTGAGCTTTCGCGCAACGATCCTCACTCTCTATCCCGAAATGTTTCCCGGTTCGCTCGACCTCTCGCTCGCCGGCAGGGCGCGCGAGGCCGGTCGCTGGTCTCTGGAAACGGTCCAGATCCGCGATTACGCCACGAGCAAGCACCGCAATGTCGATGACACGCCGGCTGGCGGCGGTGCAGGCATGGTCATGCGCGCCGATGTTCTGGCGCGCGCCATCGATGACGCCGCGCCGGCCGATGATCCGCGTCCCCGCCTTTTGATGAGCCCGCGTGGCCGTCCGCTCGACCAGCAGCGCGTGCGTGAGCTGGCGGCCGGTCCGGGCGCGGTCATTCTGTGCGGCCGTTTCGAGGGCGTTGACCAGCGTCTGATCGAGGCGCGCGGTCTCGAAGAGGTTTCCATCGGCGATTACGTGCTCTCCGGCGGCGAGCCGGCAGCGCTGGTTCTGCTCGATGCAGTGATCCGGCTTCTGCCCGGCGTCATGGGCAATGATGCGTCCGGCGAAGAAGAGAGCTTCGAGGGTGGTCTTCTGGAGCACCCGCAATACACGCGCCCGCAGCTCTTCGAGGATCGTCCGATCCCGGAGATCCTGTTGTCGGGCAATCATGCGAAAATCGCCGCCTGGCGGCGCGAAGAGGCCGAAAGGCTGACGCGCGAGCGCCGTCCCGATCTCTGGGCGGCTTATAAGGACGGCGGAAAGTGAAACGCCTTCTGCGGCTCGAGGGCGCATCTCTGGCGGTTCTCGCCCTTATTCTCTATCAGCTTTCCGGCGGCAACTGGTGGCTGTTCGCCATGCTTCTGTTTGCGCCGGATCTCGCCATGCTGGGCTATCTCGCAGGGCCGCGCGTCGGCGCATGGTGCTACAATCTCGTCCATGCCTGGCCTGCTCCGGTTTTCGTCTATCTCGTCGGACTGGTGCTGGACGCGCCGCTCGCCACGCATCTGGCGCTCATTCTCGCCGCCCATATCGGCGCAGACCGCGCGCTTGGCTACGGGCTGAAACATGAGAGCGGGTTTCGTGATACGCATCTGGGGCGCATCGGTTCGGACTGAGATTTCGGGCGCGGCAGCCGTCGTTCCATATTGATTCTCCCCGCAATGTCGTGTATGCGCACCCAACGTAACGGCTCCGGCCGGTTTGGATCTAACCAAAGAACACGTGAATTCGCTCCTGTTCCTCCTTTGGGAGGGCACTCTTCAGGCGGTGCACAACTGCCATTGGGATGAGCGCTCTGACGGTTCGAGAAGAACAAGAGGACAGTGAGATGGACATTATCCGTCAGCTTGAGGCCGAGCAGGCCGAGAAAATCGAAGCTCAGCGCAAGATTCCCGAATTCCAGCCCGGCGACACGGTTCGCGTTCTGGTTCGCATCACCGAAGGCACCCGCACCCGCGTGCAGGCCTATGAAGGTGTCTGCATTGCCCGCTCCGGCGCCGGCATCCACGAGAACTTCACCGTTCGCAAGATTTCCTACGGCGAAGGCGTCGAGCGCGTGTTCCCGATCTACTCCCCGCTCGTCGAGGGCGTAGAGGTGGTCCGCCGCGGTAAGGTTCGCCGCGCGAAGCTCTACTACCTGCGCGACCGTCGCGGTAAGTCCGCACGCATCACCGAGAACACCAGCGTCCGCGCCCGTCGTCTCAACGATTCCGTGCGTCAGGCTGCTGCCGAAGAAAAGGCGCGCATCGAAGCTGAGAAGCGCGCTGCCGCTGAGGCTCTGGCCGCCGAGAAGGCAGCTGAAGAAGCCGCCAAGGCGCAGGAAGCTGCTGCTGCAGAGAACAACGCCGAGTAGTCTCTCCGGCATTGGGTTTTTAAGAAAGGCGCACTTCGGTGCGCCTTTTTTGTTTTGATTGGTTTCCTTTACGGCGCTTGCCGCCATTCTGGCTCTTTTACTGGGAAACACTCTGCTTTAAGGAAAAGACCATCACCCGGCCGAGCATCGGTCCGCCACAGGGAGATTGGTCCATGACGTTGCGTACGTCCCTTCAGGCTGCGTCCTTCGCGGCTGCCGCTTTCATGTTTTCCGGTTTTGCCGTCGCTGCCGATACGCTGCCCGACCTTGAGGGTCGTGAAGTCGTGGTGGTCACGGAGAATGCCTACCCGCCGCTTCAGTTCATCGACCCCAAGTCGGGCGAGCAGATCGGCTGGGAATACGATGCGATGAACGAGATCGCCAAGCGTCTCAACTTCTCGCTCTCCTACCAGAACACGAGCTGGGACGCGATGATCCAGTCGGTTGCCGACCGTCAGTACGACATCGGCATGACCGGCATCACCATTCGTGACGACCGCAAGGAAAAGGTGGATTTCTCCGCCCCCTATCTGCGCTCCGAAATGTTCATGCTGGTGCGCAGCGACGAAGACAACTTCTCCGACGCTGAAAGCTTCGCGGCCTATGAAGACGGTCTGGTGGGCGCGCAGCCCGGCACCTCGCCCTTCTACACCGCCGTCTATGAAGTGCTCGACGGCAACGAAGCCAATCCGCGCATCAAGCTTTTCGAGACCTTTGGCGCGTCCGTTCAGGCGCTGCGCTCCGGCGATGTCGACATGGTGCTGACCGACAGCACCGGCGGCCAGGGCTATGTCGATGCCTCCGATGGCGCTCTCCAGCTCTTCAACGAGGCCCTCGGCTCCGAGGATTTCGGCTTCATCTTCGCCAAGGGCTCCGATCTGGTCGAACCCGTCAACGCAGCGATCGCCGCCATGAAGGCCGACGGCACGCTCGACGCCCTCAACAAGAAATGGTTCCTTGAATACAAGATGGGTGAATAGGACGTGGTTGCCCCGCGTCCTGCCGGCCTGACCGGCCGCCCGTCGAGGAAACTCTAGAGCCCATGGCGGTGTCCGGTTCCAGACCCGCCGCCAAACGCGATTTCCCCTGGTGGCTTGTTGCCGCCGGGGTCATCGCCGTCGGCGTCGCAATCCTCATTGCCACCAGCGAACTCTACGCGCAGGTCTTCTCCATCGTTTCCAAGGGCATCGGCATCACCGTTTTCGTCACGGTGGTGGGCTTTGCGCTGGCCACGGCCGTCGGCCTTGGCATGGCGCTGATGAGCCTGTCCGGATCTCTGGTGCTGCGCCAGATCGCCCGTTTCTACGTGGAGATCATTCGCGGCGTCCCCGTTCTGGTGCTCCTGTTCTGGATCGCCTTTGCCGGTGTTCCGATCATCGTGACCGGCTGGAATGCGGTCACCGCGCCCTTGCAGGAGGCGGGCGTTCTCGGCGAGTTACGGGTGCGCGACATTTCGCTTCTGTGGCGTGCCATCATCGCGCTCACCATCGGTTATTCGGCCTTCATCGCCGAGGTTTTCCGCGCCGGCATCCAGTCGGTTGACGAAGGCCAGATCGAAGCCGCCAAGGCGCTCGGTCTGTCGCGCTTCCAGCGCTTCCGCCTCATTGTCCTTCCGCAGGCGATCCGCACCATCCTGCCGCCGCTCGGCAATGATTTCGTGGCGATGGTCAAGGACTCCTCGCTGGTCTCCGTGCTCGGCGTCGCCGACATTACCCAGATGGGCAAGATCTACGCTTCAGGCTCGTTTCGCTTCTTCGAAACCTACTCGATTGTCGCCTATATCTATCTCATCCTGACCATCGGCCTGTCGCTGGCCCTGCGCGGGCTGGAACAGCGCCTGCGCAAGAATCAGGCAAAGCGTTAGGGTCCTGACCCTGGAGACCACCGCAACCGGGGCTGGCTGTCGCGCCCATGCCCCGGTAGCGGAATTCCTGCCCTCATGCGCGCACGTGGCAGACATTTGCCTTCTGCCGAAGACGCCCGGCACGGATAGATTGCCGAGCCCGGGAAAGGCTGGTATTAGCCCTCTCATGGAAGCACTTTTTGGAAATCCGGCCTACAAGGGCTTTGTTCTGCAGGACGTCAAGCGCCTGCCGGGCCGCTTCTTTGCGCGGGTTTCCGGCTCGCTTCTGAGCCGACTGCCTTAGGCGGACACGCCAACCGGCTCGGCCTTCCCGTCCGCAACGCGCCGCGGGAACGCAACGAGACAAGAGATTAGCCGGCCAGCCTTCCATTTCGCTCCGCTAGGGATGAACAAAATGACCAAAGCACGCACGCTCTACGACAAGATTTTCGACGACCACCTGGTTGATCAGCAGGACGACGGCACCTGCCTGCTCTACATCGACCGCCACCTCGTGCACGAGGTGACGAGCCCGCAGGCCTTCGAGGGCCTCCGCATGGCCAGCCGCGATGTGCGCCATCCGGAAAAGACGCTCGCCGTCGTCGACCACAACGTGCCCACCTCGCCCGACCGCAAGTTCGGCATCAAGAATGAGGAAAGCCGCATCCAGGTTGATGCGCTGGCAAAGAACGCCGCCGATTTCGGCATCGAATATTACGACGCCAATGACGAGCGTCAGGGCATCGTCCACATCGTCGGGCCGGAGCAGGGCTTCACTCTGCCGGGCATGACCATCGTTTGCGGCGACAGCCACACCTCCACCCATGGCGCGTTCGGCGCTCTGGCGCACGGCATCGGAACCTCCGAGGTCGAGCACGTTCTGGCCACGCAGACGCTCATCCAGCGTCGCGCCAAGAACATGCTGATCCAGGTCGATGGCGCGCTGCCCGCCGGTGTCACCGCCAAGGACATCATCCTTGCCATCATCGGCGAGATCGGCACCGCCGGCGGCACCGGCCACGTCATGGAATATGCCGGCGAGGCAATCCGCGCGCTTTCCATGGAAGGCCGCATGACCGTCTGCAACATGTCGATCGAAGGCGGCGCACGCGCCGGCCTCATCGCGCCGGACGAGACCACCTACGCCTACATCAAGGACCGCCCGCGCGCGCCGAAGGGCGATGCATGGGAGAAGGCGCTTGCCTACTGGGATTCGCTGCGCACCGATGAGGGCGCGGAGTATGACCGCATCGTTCGTCTCGATGCCGCCAACCTGCCGCCCATCGTCACCTGGGGTTCCTCGCCCGAGGATGTCATCTCCGTCACCGGCGTCGTGCCGAACCCGGACGACATCGCCGAAGAGACCAAGCGTATCTCCAAGAAGCGCGCGCTTGAGTATATGGGTCTGACGCCGGGCACGAAGATCACCGACATCGCCGTCGACCGCGTCTTCATCGGCTCCTGCACCAATGGCCGCATCGAGGATCTGCGCGAAGCCGCGAAGGTCGCCGAGGGCCAGAAGGTCAAGGACAGCGTCAACGCCATGATCGTGCCGGGCTCCGGCCTCGTGAAGGCGCAGGCCGAGGCCGAAGGTCTCGACAAGATCTTCAAGGCTGCCGGCTTTGACTGGCGTGAGCCGGGCTGCTCCATGTGCCTTGCCATGAATGACGACCGCCTGAAGCCGGGCGAGCGCTGCGCTTCCACCTCGAACCGCAACTTCGAGGGCCGTCAGGGCTTCAAGGGCCGCACGCATCTCGTGTCGCCGTCCATGGCCGCCGCTGCCGCCATCGCCGGTCACTTCGTCGACATCCGCGAGTGGCCGAAGGGCTGATCCGCGCACCGCATCGCGCACCAATAAAAAAGGCCGGTCCCAGCGACCGGCCTTTTCTTTTGCTGTCTTGAAACGATGAACCGCTCTAGAGCGTTTCCGCTTTTCGCTGAGTCTTGAAAACGCTCTAATTCATTGTTTTCGTGCAATTCCGGACGGAAAACCGGTTCCCACTTTTCCTGGAATTGCTCTAGTGCGTCGACTGCGCCGCGCGAACCTTGGCCACGTCCTCCGCCGAGATGGCGGCTGCGTCATTGCCCCAGGAGGAGCGCAGGAAGTTGACGAGTTCGGCAACCTCCGCGTCGTCCAGACGCTCTGCATAGCCCTGCATCACGAGCTTCATTGGCCGCTTCTCGGTCGAGGGAACCTCTGCGCCATTCAGAATGACGGAGATCAGCGGGCCAACCTCGGCGCTCACCACCATCGGGTTGTTCTCGAGCTCCGGGAAGATCTCCGGCGCGCCCTTGCCGGTCACGAAGTGACAGCCCGAGCAATTGTCGAGATAGAGGCGCGGTCCGAGCGGCATGTCGGGGCTGGCTTCCGTCAGCATGGCTGCGGTTTCTTCACCTGCCGCATCCGCTTCCGGCTGCGGCATCGCCTTCATCACGCCGGCCACCTCGGTGGTCTCCGCATCCTTGCCCTTAAGGAAGGCGGCGATGGCGAGATTGTCCGCGTCGGTCAGATGCTGGAGCGAATGCTCCACCACCAGCGCCATTTCGCCATTGGCGGCAGAATGCGCGTTGCGGCCGGTGGCCAGATAGTTTGCCGTCTCTTCAACGCTCCAGCCCGCAATGGTCGAATTGGGACCATAAAGCGCCGGCGCTTCCCAGCCGTCGATCACGCCACCGGCGAGAAACGTCTTCTGGCTCGCCGTCACACCGTCCTGCATCATCAGCTCGTTGCGCGGGCTGTGGCAGGCGGCGCAATGGCCCGCACCCTCCACCAGATACTGCCCGCGATCCTGCATCTCCGATGCGCCCAGCGGCTTGAACCCGGCCTCATGCGAGAGCGCCATCCAGTTCCAGGCGCGCAGGCCCCAGCGCTGGTTGAACGGGAAGGCGAGTTGCGTCGCCTGCACCCGGTTCTCCACCGGCTCCACACCGTTCATGAGATAGTCGTACAGCGCGCGGATGTCCGCCTCGCTCATGAAGCGGAAGTTCTCATACGGCATGGCCGGATAGAGATGCGTGCCGTCCGGCATCAGGCCGTCGACCATGGCCGCGCGGAAATCGTCAAGCGACCAGCCGCCGATACCGGTCTTCGGATCGGGCGTGATGTTGGTGGACCAGATCGTGCCCATGGGGCTTTCGATGGGGCGGCCGCCGGCCAGCGGTTCGCCGCCTTCCGCCGTGTGGCAGGCCACGCAGTCGCCCGCATACATCACATACTGGCCCTGGCCCTCTTCCGGCTGCCAGTCGGCCGTCAGGTTCTGGGTGGGGGCGGAGCGTTTCACCGGAACGAACACGAATGCCAGAAGGGCGATGACGCCCACCACAACGAGCCCGGCGAGGATTCTGAGAAAGGTTTTCATCTGTATGCTCCTCAGACCAGCGGACGCGGATTGGGCAGATACTGGGTGCGGATCGCCTGAACCGTCCAATAGGCCAGGCCGCCGAGCAGGCCCGTCGGGTTGTACTGCGTGTTCTGCACGAAATTGCCTGCGCCCATGACGAAGACATTGTGCTTGTCCCAGGCTTGGCAGTAGCGGTTGACGACACCTTCCTGCGGGGTTTCCGACATGATGTGGCCGCCGGTGTTGTGCGTCGTCTGGTAGGGGCGCACGTCATAATGCGCGCCCGGTCCCTTGAAGCCGACCTGCATGATGTCCGGGTTCATGGATTTGGCGAGCGGCTCCATTTTGCTCTTCATGAACTGGTTCATGCGCAGATCATTGTCGTGCCAGTCGAAGGTCATGCGCATCAGCGGACGGCCATGACGGTCCGTATAGTTCGGATCGAGGTCGAGATAGTTGTTCGCATAGGCAAGGTTCGAGCCGTGCGAGCCGATCGACATGGCGTGGCCGTACCAGCGCCCGATGCCCTCTTTCCAGCCTGCGCCCCATGCGGGCGTGCCCTTGGGCAGCGGCATGTTGCGGATCGGCTGGCCGTTGAACGTGCCCGAGCGCCAGTAAGCGCCGCCAATGAAGCCTTCTTCGCCGAAATCGATCTGGTTGATCGCGAAATCGTCGATGCAGGTGCCGTTGGCGCCATGCCCGACGAACGGGTTGAAATTGTCGTCCTCGAAGAACATCGAGATGCCGCCATTCATCTGGTAGGCATAGTTCTTGCCGGTAACGCCCTTGCCCGTGGCCGGGTCATAGGGTTCGCCGATGCCGGAGACGAGCATCAGGTGCACATTGTTCAGCTGATAGCTCGACAGGATCACCAGATCCGCCGGCTGGAACACCTCTTCCTGCGCTTCCTCATCGAAATAGGTCACGCCCGTCGCCGTCTTGCCGTCTTCGGCCATTTCCACCCGCAGCACTTCGCAATGGGTGCGGTAGGAGAAGTTCGGCTTGCGCTTCAGCGCATCGAGGATCGTCGTCTGCGGCGAGGATTTCGAATACTGGTAACAGCCATAGCGCTCGCAGAAGCCGCAGAAATTGCACGGCCCCATCTGCATGCCATAGGGGTTCACATAGGCGGTGGAGGCGATGCCCGCCGGCGCAGGGAAGGGATGGTAGCCCGACGCGATACAGGCATCGTGGAACTTCTGGCTGTCCCATGTGCGCGGCAGCGGCGGCATCGGGAAGTCCTCGGAGCGCCAGCCCTCAAACGGGTTGCCGCCTTCGCGGATCTCGCCGTTGAGATTGCCCGCATAGCCGGAAATGCCCGCCACTTTCTCGAACTGCGTGAAATACGGCTCGAGTTCGTCATAGCTCACCGGGTAGTCGCCGATGGTCATGTCTTCGGCAATGATATCCTCGCCCCAGTTTTCGATGACGTAGGATTTCAGCTTCAGCTCTTCCGGCATCGGACGCCAGTTGAGGCCGTTCCAGTGGGTGCCTGCGCCGCCAACGCCATTGCCCGGCAGGAAGGAGCCGAGCTTGCGGTAGGGGCGGGCGGTCTCGTCTTCATTGCGACGCACCGTCACCGTCTGCTGGCTCAGCTTCTGCATCATTTTCAGACGCACGCCGTATTTCAGCTCATCAATCTGGTTGGGATACTTGAAGTTCGGCACGGTCGACTGGTCCGGGCCGCGCTCCAGCGCGACGATCTCAAGGCCGTCCTGCGCCAGCTCGATGCCGGCAATGGCGCCGGTCCAGCCCAGGCCGACGATGACGACGTCTTTCTTCTTTTCCTGACGCGCCATGATCAAGCCCTCTCGCCGCTGATGGAAACCGGTCCGAGCGGATATCTGATGTTGTGGCGCTCGGGCCATTCGCGGAATGCGGCGCGCGCGCCGGGAAAGCCGATATAGACCCACGACTGCATGCCGTGATTGCCGCCATACATCGGGTCGGCGAAATAGCCTTCCTTCGTGTTGGCAAGCAGAATGGAGAAGAAGTCGCGCACCTCCGGCTGCAGTTCCACATCGCCGTTCTGCAGCGCAGTCAGCGCCTCGTCCTGCTGGCTGGCTTCAAGCCCGGCGAAGACGTCGCCATGGGTTTTTGAGCACCAGGCGTCGAAGGCTGGAATGGCCTGACGGTAGACTTCGGCAGGCGTCAGCGGCGTCTGCCAGCCCAGTTGAGGCGAAGCGGACGCATCGTGCGGGCCTTCCATGTACCAGTCTTCGGCGCTGCCATAGTCGCCTGCGAGCTGGCGGTCGATGAACACGGGAACGCGCGCCTCGATCGCGCCGGGACCGTCGCCTTCGGACGGGATGAGCCGCGCGGTCGCGGCCATCACGAACGCCCATTCGGCGTCGTTCAGAAATTCACGCTTGTAGTCTTCGAGGGAAACCGGGGCTTCGGCCTTCTCGGCGCTTGCACTGGTCGCGAGCGCGGAAAGGGCCACGCCAGCTGCAGAGCCTTTGAGAAAGCTTCTGCGGCTGGGCAGACCGGGAATGTCAGTCATGGGAAGGTGTCCTGCCAGCGGGTTGAACATCAATCTGCCTGGGAAAGGCAGCATGTTCCTCTCCTAGGACGAGCCCGCTCGACAAACAACTTCAATTTATTGCTCCAGAAAACATAACGCGACGTAATGTTTTTTCATTCAGTGAATTGTATCGATTTAAACTTCGCTTTTTAAATCCTTGGTTGTAGGAATAATTTTATTCTTCAGAGGATTGTTTTGTTTTTTATTTCGATAATTTTATTTCGCAGGAGGGGATTCGAATCGTTGACGATTTTTTATTTCCCAGAACTTCTGTGATTTTCATCTCTCCCGTCAGCGGAAAGAAGCGCCCGCCTGCCTGTGTGCGCATATAGCTGCGCACCGTTGTTTCCTTCAGGTCCAGCGGGCTGCTTGTGCAGCCGCCATTGATCGAGACGCTGATCGAGCCCTTGCCTTCCGTTGCATCTTCGGCCCGCGCCGCGCGGGCTCTGGCCTGTGCAGCCCTGAAGCGCTGCCGGTCTTCTGCCGCGATGGCGGCGGAGAGGACATGCTCATTGGGCTTCAACGCCTGACCGAAGCCCGCAGGCTCCTTGTCTTCGATCACCGTCAGCACGAAGCGTTCATCGAAAGCCCTGTTCTTGTCCTCGCTCGCGAGCGCCATGCGCACCATCACGTCTCCCTGCCTCAGATGAAGCGTCCTGTCCGTTTTGACCGCCACGGCGATGCCTGCCGGGTCGGCGCTGAGCGGATCGAACTTTGACAGTTCGTAAAGCGTACGGGGATTGCCCGAAACACAGGCGGAAAGCGCGGCAGCGCAGAAGATGCCGGCAAGGCTTGTCACGGTGCGTTTGCGAAAAAACATCGGTATGGCCCTTTTCATGAGAAACGAATCGAGATAATTAATTATCGTAATACATTAATTAATTCAATCAAACGGAGATTGGTATGCAAGACGTGACGCGCCTGCGGCGGCTCAGCCGGCTGATGCAGGGCATTGTTCTGGTGTGCGGGGCTTTGATCGCCCTTGCGGTGGCGGTGTTCTTCTTCGCGTCGCTGAACGACGCAGTGTTCTTTGAGGAACAGGTGCGGGAGAAGCTCGACCTGTCAGGCCCGCTTGTGTTCACCTCGTCTGCGGTTGCCATCACCGCAGCGCTGATTGCCATCCAGCTTGGTCTTCTGTTTGCCGCGCTCTATAGCGTCTGGCGCATGTTCGGTGCGTTTTCTGCCGAAGAGCCCCTTTCGGGCGAATCCGCGCACTGGATGGGGCGCGCCAGCACGGCCTTTGTCGCCTTGGCCGCCGGCGGCATTCTCCTGCGCATGCTGATGATCCTGGCGCTCACCATGGGCAATCCGCCCGGAGAAAAGATGCTGACACTTGGTTTCGGCAGTTCGGAGCTGCTGACGCTTCTCATTGCCTGCATCATGTACATGACGGGCCGGCTCATGGCCGTTGCGGCCGATGTCCGCGCCGAACAGCGCGACTTCGTGTGATCGCCATGCCGATAGTCGTCAATCTGGATGTCATGCTGGCGCGCCGCAAGATGCGCTCCAAGGAACTCGCCGAGATGATCGGCATTACGGAGCAGAATGTGTCCCTGCTCAAGTCCGGCAAGGTGCGCGGTGTGCGCTTCGAGACGCTGGAAAAAATCTGTCAGGCGCTCGATTGTCAGCCGGGCGACCTGCTCGAATATCAGCCTGCGCCCGAGGAAGGCTGAGAAGACAGGCTTTAGACCGTGCAGCGGGCGTGACCTCCGGGTTCACGCCCGTTTCTGTTGAAGGGGGCTCTATCGAGGCACCGCCTTCAACGCCCCCTTCTCCCCGCGAGCGGGGAGAAGGTGAGGATGAGGGGCGAGCGCCAGGTTCTGTGAATGCACAATACGGCGAGGTTCTCATGCGCCGCGCCAGCCCCTCATCCCCCCTTGCCGGCCCCTGCCGGGACCTTCTTCCCTCCGGCGGGTAGAAGGACGCTGTCATCCGGCCAGAGCGTTCCCGCTTTTGCTGGACTTGCTCTAGTTCCGCGCCAGTTTCAGCGGGCCGGTGACGAGGCGATAATCCTTCATCTGCTCGGGCGTCAGATAGTAGAGCGCGCGCGGTGGCGTATCGAGCGCGTGCAGCCAGAGCGCCGGGTCAACGCCCATCTCGTCCAGATGGCGGGAGATCCGGGCCGTGATGATCTGCGCATCGGCCATCGCCTGCGCCGGGTTGTTCATTTCTTCCGCTGCATAGAACTGGTGCACGCCAATGGCGGCCCTGTCTCCGGCCTGCCGCTCCACGCCGCCGGCCAGAATGAGCGGGCATGACGAGGCGCAGATCGCGCCATCGGCAACACTGGTCGCCAGATTGCGTTCCCGCACCAGGCGGGAAATCGCCATCGCGTCCTCAAGCGAACCGCCGGGCGAATTGAGCGCCACATGCGTCACATATTCGCCGCGCGCCTCCAGCTCGCTCTCAAAGCGCGCCGCCGCCCCCTGGTCGATTGCGCCATTGGCGGCCAGCACGCCGCCCGCCTTCAGCGTGAAGCTGATCGGGTCACGCAGCGCATCGCGATCCGTCCGCACGAACCGGCGCGGATCGGCCGACTGTTCGCGCGCGCCATGCGTTTCCACCGCCGGCGGAAGAACCGTCACGCTGCGCTTCATCGGGTCGGCGCTCTCCGCCGGCCATAGCCCGCCATTGCGGTCCACCATCTCGCGCAGATCCATGCCCAGCACGGCTGCCGAGCCAATCAAAACGCCCACAAAGGCCCAGCGCATCAGCTTGCCGTCATCGAAGCGGCTGAAATAGCGCATCAGAAGGCCGCGCTGCGGTTTCTCGTCGAGGGAAGCCAGATGGTCGCTCATGGTTCCTGCCGTTTGCGGTCGGTGAGTGTGGAAAGCGGGGTGATGTTGCGCGCCGGCTGCGGCTCGGCCTCGGGCGGAGCAGGCTGCGCTTCTGTCGGTTCGGGCGGTGTCTGCGTCTCCGCAGCAGCCTTGCGGTCCACGATCGCGTCATGCAGCTCGAGCGAGCGCATCATGTCCGCCGCCGTGATCCGGTCTGCCGGGGTCAGCTCGGCCTCGCCCCGGCGGATCGAGGCGAACACCACTGCAAGCACGCCCACCAGAACAGCCGGCAAAAGGTCGATGGAGATCGCGCCTGCCCAGCTCGGGAGGAAGCTGCCTGCGTAGCGCAGCACGGCTTCAGCCGAGGAAAGCGGCACATAGCGGCGTTCCGCCACTTTCGGCTGTGCGAGAATTTCCTCCGCCGCATCCGACAACGCCTTGGACTGGGCGGCGACCGAGCTGCGCACCGTCGCCATCACCGCATCCTGACGGTCTGCCAGATCGCCTGAGCGGCCATCCGCAACCGGCGCGATGAAGCCGGCGGAAAGATCCGCTGCCGCGCGCGCCACGGAGGGCGCGATGGAGGTCTGCTCCAGCGCGGCGATCACGCCCGCCAGCGCCACGGCTTCCTCCGCGAAACGGTCGGAGCGCGGCTGGATGGGGCCGGGGGCCGAAACCAGCGTGCGCATTTCCGCAAGCCGCTCCTGCCCGCGCTGAAACTGCTCGCTCACCGTCTCGCGTGAATTCTGGATCGTGCTTTCCAGCTCGCGCATTTGCGCAGACATCTGGGTCAGAAGCTGCACCACGCTGCCCGAGCCCGACGTGCCGGTCAGCGCGCCGGAATTGCGCTCCTCTTCGGCAAGGCGCGAGAAGCGTTCCGCCGCGCGCTGAATGTCGGGCAGCAGGGATAACGCGCCCAGCGCATTGGAATGAGCCTGATCGAGATCGCCCGTATAGTCTTCCAGCGTTTCCGCCAGATGCTGCTCCACCGCAGCCGAGCCGGCCAGCGCGGCCGCGTTCAGCCAGGAGGACATGGCCACGATCATCAAACAGCCCACGCCATCACGCCGAACAGCGCCATGCGCGAGCCCGCGTCGCGCATTTCCGGCAGAAAGCGGATGAGATAGGTCCAGAACCCGTAAATGCCGACCGAAACCGCCGCCGAATAGATGACGGCGGCGAGAAACACGAGCGTCGCGGTGCCGTCCAGCAGGCTGCGCACGCCGAGATAGGTGTAGACACCGCTTGCCAGCGCCAGCGTCGCCAGCACGAAGCGGGTCATGGTCTGCATCTGGTCGATATGGCCGCGCAGCGCGCGGGCGGTTTCGGCCTCTCGGCTCATGGGGCCTCCCGTGCTCGCCTGTTCCGGTTTTAATGGTTCAGCGGCAGGGCGCGACCAGAACCGGCAACACGCCGTCTGGCAGGCCATACATGTAGCTGCGGCCCTTGATCAGCACGCCCTCGGTGCACGGGTTTGCCCGGCGCAGATAGAGCTTGCCGCCGTCGCGCTCCAGATAGGCTGTCTCGCGCGGTGTTTCGAGGTCGAGCGCCTGATAGTCGCCGGCCATATAGCCCTTGCCGACCATGATGCGCTTGAAACCCGCGCGGCTCTCGATCACCAGATTGCCATAGGCGTCCGCATAGACGCGGCCCTGGCCTGCGCCATCAAAACTGCCGGCCAGCGCCGGCGCAGTCGTCGCTGCGGCCACAAGGGCCGCGGCCACGAATAAAGATCGTAAAGGCATGCGCCATCGCTCCTTAAATCCTCGTGGCCCCCTCGATCCTCATACATTAAGCTTTTCTTAACCTTTGTCACGTCGAGCATGCAGCGCGAACATGCCGATTGACAGACGTGGTTAATTTCGGGGAAGGGTGCTCCATGGGCGAGAATCATCAGATCGACATCAATCCGCTGCGTCTCAAGGATGCGCATGTTCTGGCGCCGCTTCTGGCGGCTTACACGCAGTCGCTGAAGCGCGGTGCGCCGCGCCGCCCCGACGAATATTACGCCGAGACGCTTCTGCAGGACCGCGCGGTCGAAGTCGTTGGCGCGAGCCTTGATGGCGCGCTGGTCGGCTTTGCGCTGTTCTACGACCTGCCGGACCCGGTGTCGGGCATGCGTCACGGCCTCGTCGATCATCTGTTCGTGCACCACGATCACCGCCGCAAGGGCATCGGCAAGGCGCTGGTCGATGTGATCGCCGACCAGGCCGAAGAGCGTGGCTGGGCCCGTCTGGCGCTCAATGCGCCGCGTCAGCCGGATGAAGGGCGCAAGCTCTACGAGGCGCTGGCCGCCCCCGCCGACTGGACCACGCATGTCATTCGTTTCGACCAGGGTGCGGATCGGTCCCCCGGCTCGGACGCGCAATAGAGGCATTATGAAATCTACAGGAACGACCTTCATGCGGCTGCGCCAGCGCGGCCTTTCAGGGCTTGTGGCCATTTGCTGTGCGGGCATTCTCGCCGGCTGTGTCGCCGCAACGCCTGAAAAGCCGGATGCCGCGAAGCCGGCCTTCACCGGTCCCGTCACGCTCACCTGCGATGACGGCATGCAGATGAGCATCACCCCGAAGGGCTCGAGCATTTCCGTCGTCAGCCCGCGCGGGCTGGAGCTGGAGCTGCCGGCGTCGCCGCCCGGCCAGCACGTTCGTTTTGGTGAGTCGCTTTATGCCGTCGTGATTGAAGGCGGCGAGGCGCTCTGGATGGTCAGCGGCAAGGTGCCGATCACCTGCCGCCGCTGATTTCGGGAGTCGCCGCGCGAAAAATCCTCTTCAATCGTTTGAAGCCGCGCAATGCCGCTCGCCACGCGTTACACCTGCGATATATTCGTTGAAGGGAACGCTGTTGCGGCTTTGACGCACTGCAAAAACCGCATTAGAAAGCCACAGCCGCAGGGCGCGAGTTCGGGATACGATATCGCTCTCGCAACAGCCACCCCGCCGCGCCGGTATCGAATTGGGGAAGCCATGAGCAAATCCACAACTGTCAAAGCCAGGCCGCTTTCACCGCACCTGCAAATCTATCGCCCGATTCCGACGATGGTCATGTCGATCGTGCACCGCATCACCGGCGGCGCGCTTTATTTCGGCATGGTGCTCTTCGTCATCTGGCTGGCCGCCGCCGCCGGTTCGAAGGAAACCTTCGACCTGGTCAACGGCATTTACGGCTCCTGGTTCGGCCGCATCGTCCTGTTCGGCTTCACCTGGGCCATGATCCATCACCTGATCGGCGGTCTGCGCCATCTCGTGTGGGACACGGGCCGCGGCCTCGAAAAGGCCACCGCGACGAAAATGGCCAAGGCCACCATCGCCGCTTCCATCGTGCTCACCATTCTCGTGTGGGTCATCGGCTACGCCGTTCGTGGAGGATTTTGATCATGAGCGACATGCGCACACCGCTTAACCGCGTTCGCGGCCTCGGCTCCGCCAAGGAAGGCACGGATCACTTCTGGCGTCAGCGCCTCACCTCCGTGGCCAACGTCCCGCTCGTCATCTTCTTCATCGGCTTCGTCATCGCCATCAATGGCGCATCCTATGAAGAGGTCCGCGCGACCATCGCCAACCCGGTCATCACCGTGCTTCTGGCGTTCGCGCTCCTGTCGGTGCTCTACCACATGAAGCTCGGCATGCAGGTCATCATCGAGGATTACATCCACGCAGAGGGCTGCAAGGTCGCCCTGATGATCGGCAACATCTTCTTCACCCTCATTCTGGGCGTCGTCTCCCTCTTCGCCCTTCTCAAGATCGCCTTCGGAGGCTGAACCCGGTTATGGCAAAGGCAACAGATAAAAAGGCGGCAGACGCCTACACCTATGTCGACCACAAGTTCGACGTTGTCGTCGTCGGCGCTGGCGGCGCAGGTCTGCGCGCCACGCTCGGCATGGCCGAGCAGGGGCTGAAGACGGCCTGTATCACCAAGGTCTTCCCGACCCGCTCGCACACGGTCGCCGCCCAGGGCGGCATCGCCGCGTCGCTCAAGAACATGGGCCCCGACCACTGGCAGTGGCACCTCTATGACACGGTGAAGGGTTCCGACTGGCTCGGCGATGTCGACGCCATGGAATATCTCGCCCGTGAGGCGCCCGCCGCCGTTTACGAGCTCGAGCATTACGGCGTGCCCTTCTCGCGCACCGAGGAAGGCAAGATCTATCAGCGGCCGTTCGGCGGCCACATGCAGAACTTCGGCGACGGCCCGCCCGTGCAGCGCACCTGTGCTGCGGCAGACCGCACCGGCCACGCCATCCTGCACACGCTCTACGGCCAGTCCGTCAAGAATCACGCAGAGTTCTTCATCGAGTATTTCGCGCTCGATCTCATCATGACCGACGGTGTCTGCACCGGCGTCGTGGCGTGGAACCTTGAAGACGGCACGATCCATCGCTTCTCCGCCAAGATGGTGGTTCTGGCGACGGGCGGTTATGGCCGCGCCTTCTTCTCCTGCACCTCCGCCCACACCTGCACGGGCGACGGCAACGGCATGGTCGCCCGCGCCGGCCTGCCGCTGCAGGACATGGAGTTCGTGCAGTTCCACCCGACCGGCATTTACGGCGCTGGCTGCCTCATCACCGAGGGTGTGCGCGGCGAGGGCGGCTATCTGGTCAACTCCGAGGGCGAGCGCTTCATGGAGCGTTATGCGCCGTCGGCCAAAGACCTCGCCTCCCGCGACGTGGTTTCGCGCTGCATGACCATCGAGATCCGTGAAGGCCGCGGCGTCGGCAAGAACAAGGATCACATCTACCTGCATCTCGATCACCTGGACCCGGCGGTCATTCACGAGCGTCTGCCCGGCATCGCCGAATCGGCCCGCATCTTCGCTGGCGTCGATGTGACCCGCGAGCCGATCCCGGTCCTGCCGACCGTCCACTACAATATGGGCGGCATCCCGACCAACTACTGGGGTGAGGTGCTGAACCCGACGAAGGACGATCCGGATGCGATCGCGCCGGGCCTGATGGCCGTCGGCGAGGCCGCCTGCGCCTCCGTGCACGGTGCAAACCGTCTCGGCTCCAACTCGCTGATCGATCTGGTCGTGTTCGGCCGCGCCGCCGCCATCCGCGCCGGTGAGGTTGTCGACCGCGATGCGCCGGTTCCGGCGCTCAACGAGGCCGCCTGCGACAGGATCATGGAGCGCTTCGACCGCCTGCGTAACGCCAACGGCTCCCAGCCGACGGCAGAGCTGCGCGAGAAGATGCAGCGCGCCATGCAGGAAGACGCCGCCGTGTTCCGCACCCAGGAATCGCTGGAGCAGGGCTGCGAGCGCATCACTGCAGTCTGGAAAGAGCTTCCCGACATCAAGGTCACCGACCGCTCGATGATCTGGAACTCCGATCTCATGGAAGCGCTGGAGCTGGAAAACCTGATGGCCAACGCCATCACCACCGTCTTCGGCGCCGAGGCGCGCAAGGAAAGCCGTGGCGCACACGCCCGCGAGGACTACAAGGATGGTCCGATGGGCGGCCGCAACGACGAGGACTGGCGCAAGCACACCCTGTCCTGGGTCGATGAGAGCGGCAAGGTGACGCTGGACTATCGTCCCGTTCACACCGACCCGATGCTGAAGCCGGAAGACGGCGGCATCGATCCCAAGAAAATCGCGCCCAAGGCGCGGGTTTACTGAGCCGAGGAAGTCATGGTCGAAATCACCCTTCCCAAGAATTCCCGTGTCCAGGAGGGCAAGGTCTGGCCGAAGCCCGAGGGCGCGACCAACCTGCGCGAGTACAAGATCTACCGCTGGTCGCCGGACGACGAAGCCAATCCCCGCGTCGACACCTATTATGTCGACATGGACGATTGCGGGCCGATGGTCCTCGACGGGCTGATCTACATCAAGAACAAGATCGATCCGACGCTGACCTTCCGCCGTTCCTGCCGCGAGGGCATTTGTGGCTCCTGCGCCATGAACATTGACGGCACCAACACGCTTGCCTGCACCAAGGGCATGGATGAGGTTGCTCAGGACGCGGTCAAGATCTACCCGCTGCCGCACATGCCGGTGGTCAAGGATCTGGTGCCGGATCTCAGCGTGCCCTACGCGCAGCTCTCCTCCATCGAGCCGTGGTTGCAGACGGTCACGCCCGAGCCCGCGACCGAATGGAAGCAGAGCCATGAGGACCGCACCAAGCTCGACGGGCTTTACGAGTGCATCCTGTGCTTCTGCTGCCAGACCTCGTGCCCGAGCTACTGGTGGAATGGCGAGCGCTATCTCGGCCCTGCCGTGCTGCTTCAGGCCTATCGCTGGCTGATCGATTCGCGCGACGAGAAGACGGGCGAGCGCCTCGACAATCTGGAAGATCCCTTCCGGCTCTATCGTTGCCACACGATCATGAACTGCACGCAGGCCTGCCCGAAGGGCCTGAACCCGGCCAAGGCCATCGCCAACATCAAGAAGATGATGGTGGAGCGTCGCGTCTAGCGCAATTCCAGGAAAAGCGGGGACCGGTTTTCCGTCCGGAATTGCGAAGACAAACAGAGAGAGCGGAGCGGCGTTTCCATAAAACGGTGTTCCGCGTCCAACCGGGTTGCCTTTGCCCGTATGGGTGAAAGGCTTTCAGATCAGATTGACGGGCTGGCTTTTGCCGGCCCGTTTTCGTTTCCGCTTCTCGGAATCCCGGCCCCCTGTCAGGCCGCGCTCGGCCAGCGTGGGTGCAGGTCGTCGATCACATAGGCATGACGGTGCTTCCCGCCTGTCCTGTGTTCGCGCAGATGCGGGTGATCCGGCGCAAGTTCCGGATGCTCATGCGGAATGTCCGCTGCCTCCTCTGCCGGCCAGAATTTTACGGCAAGCACGATGGCGACCGCCGCGATCGCGGCCATCACTAGGAAGGTGGCTTCAAGGCCGATGCGCGCGCCAAGCTGCCCCGCCAGCGGATATGAGACAAGCCAGCAGGCATGCGACAGAGCGAACTGTGCGGCAAAGATCGCCGGACGGTCTTCCGACTGCGCCGAGCGTCGTAACAGCCGGCCTGAGGGCGTTTGCGCGGCGCTGTAGCCGATGCCGATCACCAGCCAGAGCGGCAGCAGGGCCGCATAGTTCTTCACCGCCGCTCCGAGTGCGGTGCCGACGGTCAGGATAAACGCCCCCGCGATCATCACGGGCCGGTCTGCAACCCGGTCCAGCAATTGCGGCAGCGCCAGCGCGGCCACCATTGAGCCGCTGCCAAAGGCTGCGAAAGCCCACGCGACTTCGACCTCGCTCAGGCCGAACCGCGCCTGCACGATAACCACCGTGTTCACGATCACCATCGCGCCCGCCGCAGCCACGGCAAGGCTGATCGCCAGCAGGCCGCGCAGTCTGGGTGTGGCGAGATAGATCCGCATCCCCCGTGTCGTGCGTTCGGCAAAGCTGCGGCGCGTTTTGGCCGTGGCGGCGGGCAGTGTGATGCTGAGAATCAAAACCGCCGAAACCAGAAAGCCGGCCACCGTCCCTGCAAACAGATAATGGAAGCTGACCACGGTCAGGAGTGCGGCTGCGAGCATCGGCGAGATCAGGTTTTCCAGGTCATAGGCCAGCCGCGAAAGCGAAAGGGCGCGGGTGTATTCCTCCTCGTCCGGCAGAATGTCGGGAATGACCGCCTGAAAGGTGGGCGTGAAACTTGCCGAGGCCACCTGCAACAGGAAGATCAGAACATAGATCTGCCAGACCTCGGTGATGAAGGGCAGCGAGAGCGCCACCGCCGCGCGAAACACATCCAGCGACACGAGCAGCGCGCGCCGGGGCAGATTGTCCGACAGCGCCTGCGCCACCGGCGCAACGCCCACATAGGCAATCATCTTGATGGCCAGCGCCGTTCCCAGCACCGCGCCCGCATCCGCCCCGGCAAGCTCATAGGCGAGCAGTCCCAGCGCCACGGTCATCAGCCCGGTTCCCAGAAGGGCGATCACCTGCGCGGTGAAAAGCCGGCTATATGTCTGGTTTCTGAGAATGCCGAGCATCGTCTTCCTGCCTGCGCGTTCGTCGGGTCGCGATACTGCCTCCCGGCAGCCTGTGTGTCCATGGCGGCATGCCGTTGCGGGAAGGTGGCCCGCCGTCCCGTCACCTCACGCAAGCGTGTAGCGGCTTGATTTGAATTCGTCGCCCGGCGCGGTAGCTCTGTGCGGGAACACAGGAGAGACTTTCATGTTGCGACGTTCCCTTTTGGCTGCTGCCTTTTCCTTCACCGCCATGGTGGCGGTGTCGCAGCCGGCATCGGCTGAAAAGCAGACGGCCATTTTCGCCGGCGGCTGCTTCTGGTGTGTCGAGGCGGATTTCGACAAGGTGCCGGGCGTGCTCGACACGGTGTCCGGCTATGCCGGCGGCAGAACCGAGAACCCCACCTACCGCAACTATGCCTCGGGCGGGCACCGTGAAGTGGTGAAGATCGATTTTGACGATGCGAAGGTCAGCTATGACCGGTTGCTGGAAATCTTCTTCCGCTCGGTCGATCCCACCGATGCCGGCGGCCAGTTCTGTGACCGGGGCGAAAGCTATTCCACCGCTGTCTATGCGCTGAACGATAAACAGAAGGCCGCTGCCGAAAAGGCAAAGGAAGAGGCCAATGCGGCGCTTGGCGGCGCGGTCGTCACGCCGGTTCTTGGCGCGGCCACTTTCTGGCCGGCGGAAGACTATCACCAGAACTACTATCAGAGCGACGAGCGCATTCTCTCCCGCTTCGGACTGGTGAAGAAGAAGGATGCCTATAAAGGGTATCGCAAGGGCTGTGGCCGCGATGCGCGCGTCCAGCAGGTCTGGGGCGACGCCGCCTTCACCGGCATAAAGTAATTCTCATCCGGCAGGGCGGGCGGGTTGTTCCCCGCCCGTCGTCCAAGCTTGGATCAGAGCCTTATCCCGCAGCGTCGTTCCGCGCGGCGTCGATGCGTTCAAAGGCAATCTCCGCCGCAACGTCATTGGTTGGCCGCTTCTGCGCTTCCGCGCGCTCGAAAATGTCGGTCAGCGTTTCGGGGATCTTCGCCACTTTCGCCATGGTCGCCTCGCGGTCATAGCCGCCGGGCGCGAGTTCTGCCGCCACATTGATCAGCCCGCCGGCATTGATCACATAGTCGGGCGCATAGAGCACGCCGCGCTCCATCAGAAGCCGGGCGTCTTCATGGTTCACGAGCGGATTGTTGGCCGCGCCCGCAACGATCTTTGCCCCAAGCAGGGGGATCGTTTTGGCCGAAAGCACGCCGCCCAGCGCGCATGGCGCAAACACATCCGCCTCAACCTGCAGGATCGCATCGAGCGCGACAGGCTCTGCGCCGAACGCCTCTTTCGCCTGTTCCATGCGGGCCGTGTCGATGTCGGTCACAGAAAGCCGCGCGCCTTCCGCATGCAGTTTCTCGCACAGCGTCCAGCCGACCGAGCCCAATCCCTGAACGGCCACATGCACGCCCTCAAGTGTGTCGACGCCGCGATGCTTCAGCGCCGCTTTCACGCCCAGGAAAACGCCATGCGCCGTCACGGGCGAGGGGTTGCCGCTGCCGCCCACCGTGGTGCCCGTCACATTGGGGGTGCGGGCGCGCAGGAAGTCCGCATCGGCGACCGTGAAGCCCACATCCTCGCCGGTGAAGAACTGGCCTTCCAGTGCGGCCAGCATCTCGGCATAGGCTTCCAGAAGAGCCGGCGTCTTGTCGGTCTTGGAATTGGCAATGATCAGCGCCTTGCCGCCGCCGAACGCCATGCCCGCCACGGCTGATTTGAAGGTCATGCCGCGCGAGAGGCGTAAAACGTCCGTGAGGGCGGCCTCGAAGGTTTCGTGCGGCCACACGCGCGTGCCGCCCAGCCCGGGGCCAAGCACCGTGTTGTGGATCGCCACGATGGCGTTCAGGCCGCGTTCCTCATCGCGGCCGTGCCAGACGCCCTCGTGATTGTCGAACGCGTCCAGCTTCGCGGCCTTAGCCGTGATGTCGGTGATTGTGAGTGTCGATTTCTGCGCCGCGGTTTTCAGGGTCCGCGGTGTGTGGGTCTGCAGCATGCCATTCCTCCCGAACGACTTGTTCCGTAAGGAAAGTCTAGCTGCATCACCCGGTTTTTGGTTGCGAAGTGTGTCCATCGAACGACCTTCCGTTGCGTCGGCCGACGGTTTTCATCGCGAAAGTGTCGTCAGCCGTATTTGGCGTCCAGCGTGATCTCGATGGCGCCAAGCGCCTTGGAGACGGGGCAGGAGGCCTTTGCCTTCTCGGCGATCTCGATGAATTTCGCTTCATCGAGGCCGGGCACGCTGCCCACCAGTGTCAGCGCGCTTTTGGTGATCTCGAAGCCGCCGCCCTCGGCCGGCTGCAGCGAGACATCGGCGCGCACGTCCAGCTTGTCGGCCGGCGTGTCGTTGCCGGCCAGCATGTGCGAGAGCTGCATGGCGAAACAGCCTGCATGCGCGCCCGCGATGAGTTCTTCCGGATTGGTGCCGGTCTTGCCGCTTTCGTCCTCGAAGCGGGCCTTGAAGCCGAGGGGGAGGCCCGAAAGCGCACCGCTTTGCGTGTCGAGGCTGCCTGAGCCCTCAACCAGCGATCCCTTCCAGGTGACGTTCGCATGCCGTTTCATAGCCATGGTCTTCTCCTCGTTGAAATAGTGCGTTGAGACGGAAAGGCCAGATCGCCCTAGATTGCCTCTCCGCGCAGCAGTCTCGGCGTGCCGGGGGCGATGCCCGAGGCCTGCTGGATGAAGTAACGCTTCATGGAGGGCATTCGTTCAACCAGCCCGAGGCCGAAATCGCGCAGCGCCCGCACCGGGGCGATGTCGTTGGAGAACAGCCGGTTCAGAACGTCGGTCGTCACGCCCATCTGCACCGTGTCGAAGCGCCGCCAGCGCTCATAGCGCTGCAGCACGTCGAGCGCGCCGATATCCTCGCCCAGCCGCTCGGCCTCGACGATCACCTCGGCCAGCGCCGCCGCGTCCTTGAAGCCCAGATTGAGCCCCTGTCCGGCGATGGGGTGGATGCCATGCGCCGCATCGCCCGCCAGCGCAAAGCGCGGCTTCACGAAGTCGCGCGCCAGCGTCAGTCCCAGCGGCCATGCCCGGCGCGGACCCTCGACGCGGATCTCGCCGAGCTTCAGGCCGAAGCGCAGCTCCAGCTCCTGCTCGAACACCAGGTCGTCCTCATTGACCAGCCGCTCCGCATCCTCGGTGCGTTCGGTCCACACGATGCACGAGCGGTTGCCTTTCAGCGGCAGGGTGGCGAAGGGGCCGGCCGGCAGGAAATGCTCTTCCGCGCGGCCGTGATGCGGGCGCTCATGCGCCACCACGCACACAATGCCCGACTGGCCATATCCCCAGTGCACGGTCTTGATGCCCGCCATGTCGCGCAGCCGCGAGCGCACGCCATCGGCGGCGATCAGCAGGCGTGCCCGGCAGGTGGAGCCGTCGGCAAGGCTGGCCTCCACATGGCCGCCCATATCGGTGAAACCCTCCACCGCCACGCCCTCGATGATCTCGATGCCGCATTCGGCGGCGCGGGCGCGCAGCGCCCCGTTGGTGTGCCGGTTCATCACCATATGCGCGAAGGGCTCGCCCGCTTCGGCTTCGCCGCCAAAGGTCAGGAGCACGGGGCGCACCGGGTCGGCGGTGCGCGAATCGGTGATCTCCATCTCGGTGATGGGCTGTGCTTCCGGCTCGATCTCGTCCCAGCAGTCGAGACGCTTTAGCATCCGGCAGGCCGCTGCGGCGATGGCCGATGCGCGTCCGTCGCGCTGCCAGACGCCTTCGGGCGCGGCATCCACCAGCGCCACTTTCAGGTTCGGCTGCGCGCGGCAGATCGAGACGGCGGTCGCCAGGCCCACATAGCCCGCCCCGGCAATCAGGATGTCCAGCTCACGCGTGGAAGTCTGTTTCGTGCTCTTGGCCATGCCGTTACCTCGTTCGTCACCGGTTCTGTGCCCGTATTCGCCGGGCGTGTCACTGCTTGGCTTGACTTGACCCCCGCCTTCGTCTTGGAAACCGTCAGCCATTGTTTCAAGCTGCCGGAGGGGATCCGTTAATGTCGTCGGCCATGCAAGACCTACTCGCCATACTCGATCTTGAGACATTGGAACACAATCTGTTTCGTGGTCGCAGCCCTCAATCGGCCTGGCAACGCGTTTTTGGCGGTCAGGTCATTGGTCAGGCCCTTGTCGCGGCGCAGCGCACCGTCAATGCCGCCCGCCATGTCCATTCGCTCCACTGCTATTTCATGCGGCCGGGCGATCCCGCCGTGCCGATCATCTACGAGGTCGACCGCATCCGCGATGGCGGCAGCTTCACCACGCGCCGCGTCGTCGCCATCCAGCATGGCCATGCGATCTTCTCGCTTTCGGCCTCCTTCCAGAAGGAAGAGCCCGGCCTCGATCACCAGATCCCCATGTCGCAGGATGTCACCCCGCCGGAAAACCTGCGTACCCAGCGCGAATTCCTGCAGGAGTTCGGCGACAGCGTGCCGGAAAACATCCGCCGCTACTGGGCGCGCGAACGTCCCATCGAGGTGCGCCCCGTCATCGTCGAGCACTACACCAGCCGCGACAAGCTCCCGCCGCGCCAGGATGTCTGGATCCGCACCACCGGTCCTGTGCCGGATGATCGCGCGCTTCAGGCCGCCGTGCTTGCCTATCTCTCCGACATGACCCTGCTCGATACCTCCACCTTCGCCCATGGGCGAAACGGTTTCGATCCCGATATCCAGATGGCAAGTCTCGACCATGCCATGTGGTTCCATCGCCCGCACAGGCTCGACGACTGGCTGCTCTACACGCAGGACAGCCCGTCCGCGCAGGGCGCGCGCGGCTTCTCGCGCGGCAGCCTCTATGCGCTCGATGGCACGCTGGTCGCTTCCGTGGCCCAGGAAGGTCTGGTGCGCCTGCGCACAAAATAGGCAAATCGCATATTCTGCCTAAGTATTGTTCATTTATGATTTGCCGGCGTTGAGCTTTCTCAGCGCCGGTTTTATTTTTTCATAACTTTTTCAATGTCTTGAGTGACGCGCCGTCAAACTGGCACGGCATTTGTTTCTCCTTTGCTGACGCGGCCCGCATGGCGGTTCGCGCGATGCAGGCAACCCGCGGGAACCCCGCAACAGCAAAGGTGAACTGCCATGAAAATCGTGATGGCAATCGTCAAGCCCTTCAAGCTGGAGGCCGTGCGCGAAGCGCTCACCGGCCTCGGCATTCAGGGCCTCACCGTGACAGAGGTGAAGGGCTACGGACGACAGAAAGGACACACGGAGATCTATCGCGGCGCAGAATACGCCGTGACGTTCCTGCCCAAGATCAAGGTCGAGGTGGCCGTCGATTCCGACCTGGTGGACCGGGCGGTCGAGGCCATCGCCGAGGCCGCGCGTACGGGCCAGATCGGCGACGGCAAGATTTTCGTCCACGCGCTCGATCGCGCGGTGCGCATCCGCACCGGCGAAACCGGCGTCGAAGCGCTTTAGGCGGCATATTCCGATGGAGAATCAGATGATGTATCGAACACTGAAAAGCGCCGCACGTCCGCTGGCGCCGGGCGGGCTCGCACTGGCGACCATGTTGGCAACCATGCCCCAGCCGGCGCTGGCGCAGGAAACAGCGCCCGAATTCGCCTCGGCCGCCGAGACGGCCTTCATCTTCAACACGCTGCTGTTCCTGATGGGCGGCTTTCTGGTCATGTGGATGGCGGCCGGCTTCGCCATGCTCGAGGCCGGCATGGTGCGCACCAAGAACGTGTCCATGCAGCTCCTCAAGAACATCGCGCTCTATTCCATCGCCGGCCTCATGTACTGGGTGGTGGGTTACAGCCTGATGTATGTGGATGTGTCGGGCTATATCGGCTCCTTCGCGCCCTACAGCTGGCCGGCCGCCGGCACGGCCAACGAAGGTGACTATTCGGTCGCCTCCGACTGGTTCTTCCAGATGGTTTTCGTCGCCACGGCGGCATCCATCGTGTCGGGCACGCTGGCCGAGCGAATCAAGCTGTGGCCGTTCCTGATCTTCGTCGTCGTTCTCACCGGCTTCATCTATCCCATCGCCGGGTCGTGGAAGTGGGGCGGCGGCTGGCTCGACGCCATGGGCTTTCAGGATTTCGCCGGTTCCACGCTGGTCCACTCGGTTGGCGGCTGGGCAGCCCTTGCCGGCGCACTTCTTCTGGGTGCGCGCAATGGCAAATATGCCTCTGATGGCCGTGTCTCGCCGATCCCGGGGTCCAACATGGCGCTCGCCACGCTTGGCACCTTCATTCTCTGGCTCGGCTGGTTCGGCTTCAACGGCGCATCGCAGCTCGCCATGGGCACCAATGCCGATGCTTCCGATATCAGCCGCATCTTCGCCAACACCAACCTCGCGGCGGCTGCCGGCGTGGTGGCGGCGCTGCTTCTCACGCAGGTGCTCTACAAGAAGGTCGACATCACCTTCGTGCTGAACGGCGCGCTGGCCGGCCTCGTGTCCATCACCGCCGAGCCGCTCACGCCCAGCCCGTTCATGGCGATTGTCATCGGCGCTGTCGGCGGCATCATCGTGGTGCTCACCGTGCCGCTGCTCGACAAGCTGCGCATCGATGATGTGGTCGGCGCCATCCCGGTCCACCTTCTTGCAGGCATCTGGGGCACGCTCGCCGTCCCGCTCACCAACAGTGACGCCAGCTTCAGCGTGCAGATTGTCGGCATCGTCGCCTATGGCGCGTTCACCTTCGTCGTCTCCTATGTGGTCTGGATGGTGCTCAAGCAGACCATGGGGCTGCGCGTCAGCGCCGAGGACGAAATGAACGGTCTCGACGTGGCCGAAGTCGGGGTGGAAGCCTATCCCGAGTTCATGCCCATGCATGGCAGATGAGCATCGGACCGAAAAAGCATCGGACCGAAAAGTGGGAACCGGTTTTCGGGTTGTTCCGATGCTCCAGCAAAAGTGTAGATCGTCCTTGGTGCGCCCAAATGGACGCACGGCGATCTAAAGCATCGGACCGAAAAGTGGGAACCGGTTTTCGGATGAATCCGATGCGCTAACAACGACTTAAGTCGTCGCATGCCTTGCCTGACAATCGGCCTTCGGGCCGGTTGCCTTCCTGATGGGCCCGGTTCGCCGGGCCCTTTTTTGTCGGGCGGCGAGAAATCATCGCCCACCCCTCCATGGTTAATGCCGCCTTAACCATCGGGCCGCTAGGGTCGGCCTTGAGTCATTACGGCGCGGTTCGCGTCGGAAACCAAGCGCGAGCGGAGAATTGTGCGCATGAGTTCCGGGTCTTCGGCATTCCTGGCCATGAGTGAAAACAGCTACGGTCTGCAGGCATTTTTGCGTCGTCAGGCGGCGCGAATCGGTGGTTTGGCGCTTCTGGCGTTTGTGGCCTTCGCGGTGGCCGCGCTGGCCACGTGGAATGTCGCAGACCCCAGTTTCAGCCACGCCACGGCAAATCCGGTCACCAACGCCATGGGTTATCCCGGCGCGGTGTTCTCCGATCTCGCCATGCAGTTCTACGGCCTGGCCGCGCTGGTCGGTCTGGTTCCGGCCGTCTGCTGGGGCGCGCTGCTCCTGCTCGGCCGTGAAATCGACCGCGGCCTGAAGCGCGCCGGCGCATGGTTCCTGGGCGCGGTTCTGGCTGCCGGCATTGTCGGCGCTTTCGCGCCGCCCGCCACCTGGCCACTGCCCACCGGACTTGGCGGCGTTCTCGGCGATGCGATCCTGTCCCTTCCGGCCAAGTTCACCGGTGCTTATCCGCGCGGCATTTTCGGCTTTGTCATCGCCGCCGTTCTGGCGCTGCCTTCTGGCTGGCTGCTTGCGTTTGGCGCCGGCATTCTCTCGCGCCCCGACGCCGAAACCTTCGACGACGAGATGGAAGACGAATCGCCCTTCGACACGCTTGATGAAGATGAAGAAAGCGGCGGTTCGGTCATTCTTGGCTACATGGCCCATTGGTGGCTGTCGTTCTGCGCCTTCTTCCGCCGCAACCTTGTGCGCGGCGAGCGGAGCGAGCGGCGTCGCGGGCGTGCTGCCGAGCCGATCGCGGACGATGTTCCCTTCGATGATTTCAATGACGATTTCGGCGACGATTTCGGCGACGATTTCGGAGATGAAGCGCGCGTCGAGCCGGACTTCAATGATGCGCCCGTGGCCGCACCCCGCGTCCATGTGGAGCCAGAATTCGATGAGCCCGCTCCGCGCCGTGTCGTGGAGCAGCCCGCCGCGCCGAGACGCGTTGTCTCTCAGGCGGCTCCTGCTGCCGCGCCGGCTGCGCCGCAGCGCGTGGAAAACCCGGCTCCCCGGCCTGCCGAGGGCGCGCGGGTGCGCCGCGAGGCCCAGCCTTCCTTCCTCGATAGCGGCACGTTCGAGCTGCCGGAGCTGCACCTTCTGGCCGAGCCCAAGACGTCGACCAAGGATCCGTCGCTTTCCCGCGACGCGCTTGAGCAGAATGCCCGTCTTCTCGAAGGCGTTCTGGAAGATTTCGGCGTCAAGGGCGAGATCATTCACGTGCGGCCCGGCCCGGTCGTCACGCTCTACGAGCTGGAGCCGGCCCCCGGCATCAAGTCGTCGCGCGTCATTGGCCTGGCAGACGACATCGCCCGCTCCATGAGCGCCATAGCGGCCCGCGTGGCCGTTGTTCCCGGCCGCAACGCCATCGGCATCGAGCTGCCCAATTCGACGCGCGAAACCGTGTTCCTGCGCGAGCTTCTGGCCAGCCGCGATTTCGAATCGAGCAAGGCCAAGCTGGCGCTCACGCTGGGCAAGACCATCAATGGCGAATCGGTCATCGCCGATCTCGCCAAGATGCCCCACCTCCTCGTTGCCGGCACCACCGGTTCGGGTAAGTCGGTGGCCATCAACACCATGATCCTGTCGCTGCTCTACCGCATGACGCCCGAGCAGTGCCGCCTGATCATGATCGATCCGAAAATGCTCGAACTGTCGATCTATGACGGCATTCCGCATCTTCTCACCCCGGTCGTGACCGATCCGAAAAAGGCCGTGGTCGCGCTGAAGTGGACCGTGCGGGAGATGGAAGACCGCTACCGCAAGATGTCCAAGGTCGGTGTCCGCAACATCGACGGCTTCAACCAGCGCGTCGTCGCCGCCAAGAAGAAGGGCGAGACGATCAAGCGCACGGTGCAGACCGGCTTCGACCGCGAGACCGGCGAGGCGATCTACGAGAGCGAGGAGCTGGATCTCGAGCCGATGCCGTTCATCGTCGTCATCATCGACGAGATGGCCGACCTGATGATGGTCGCCGGCAAGGACATCGAGGGCGCAGTTCAGCGTCTGGCGCAGATGGCGCGCGCCGCCGGCATCCACGTGATCATGGCCACGCAGCGTCCGTCGGTCGACGTCATCACCGGCACGATCAAGGCCAACTTCCCGACCCGTATTTCCTTCCAGGTGACGTCGAAGATCGACAGCCGCACCATTCTGGGCGAGCAGGGCGCCGAGCAGCTTCTGGGCATGGGCGACATGCTCTACATGGCCGGTGGTGGCCGTATACAGCGTGTCCACGGTCCCTTCGTGTCCGATGGCGAGGTGGAGAGCATCGTCGCGCATCTCAAGACGCAGGGCATTCCCGATTATCTCGACGCCGTGACCGAGGATGAAGACGAGGATGATGGCGGTTCCGGCGGCTCAGGCTCCGGTGGCGGCGGCAATCTCGGCAATTCCGAAGACCCTTACGATCAGGCCGTGGCCGTGGTGCTGCGCGATGGCAAGGCGTCCACCAGCTACATCCAGCGTCGTCTGGGCATTGGCTACAACCGCGCCGCCTCGATCATCGAGCGCATGGAGGAAGAGGGCGTCGTCGGCCCGGCAAATCACGCCGGCAAGCGCGAAATCCTCGTGCCCACCGAGCAGGACGAGGTCTGACACCGGCCCGCAACGCTGGAACCCGGGGCCCGTCAGGTCGTTATTGGGCAGCCAAAATTCGGCCCTACTGGTTGGTTACCGGTGGGGCAAATGTGGAGATCGAACACGATGATTTTTCGGGCAACCGACTTTCTGGCGCGACGCGCAGCCATTGCAGCACTGGCTCTGGCGGCATCTCTTGTCGCGCCGATGGTGGCGCAGGCCGCCCAGAGCGCCGATCAGATTGCGGCGCATTTTTCCAGCGTCCGCACCATGATGGGCGAGTTCGTGCAGTTCGGGCCGCGTGGCGAGCAGACCGGCGGCAAGTTCTACATCGAGCGCCCGGGCAAGATCCGCTTCGACTATGAAGCCCCCTCCGGCTTCCGCGTTACCTCCGACGGCAGCTCGGTGGTGATCATGAACAAGAAGCTCAACACGGCGGATCTCTATCCGCTGTCCAAGACGCCGTTGAAGCTGCTGCTCGACGAGCGCATCGACCTGTCCGGCGACAAGGTTCAGACCGTTCGCGAGGACGATGACCTGACGACGATCAAGATGTCCGACAAGTCGGTCTTCGGAAACTCGACCATCACCATGATGTTCGATTCCGCCTCCTACGATTTGCGCCAGTGGACCATCACCGACGCGCAGGGCAAGGACACGACGGTCATGATCTTCAACGTCCAGCAGGGCGTGACCTTCGATCCGAGCGTGTTCGAGATCGACTATCGCCGCGTCGACAAGATGAGCCGCAACAAGCGCTGATCGGGCGTTTCTGTGCCTTTTTATGAGGGGCCGGGCTGTGGACAGCCCGGCCTTTTCCTTTTCGGCAGAATGCCGCGCTTGTCTTCGCGGCGGCTTCCGGGCAATTTTACGCTTCTCGCAAGCGATCAATCCCGGACCCGTTTCATGCCCTTCTCCATCGCCACCTGGAACATCAACTCCGTGCGGCTGCGCATGCCGCTCGTCGAGCAGTTTCTGGAGCGCTACAGTCCGGATGTCCTGTGCCTGCAGGAAACCAAATGCGCTGACGACCAGTTCCCCGCCGCCGCTTTCCGCAAGGCCGGCTATGAACACATCGCGATCCATGGCCAGAAGGGCTATCACGGCGTCGCCACCGTTGCCCGCCGGCCGCTGAAACTGGTCGAGAAGCGCGAATTCTGCGGCATGGGCGACACCCGCCACATCTCCGTTTCCGTCGAGGCCGCGCCCGGCCGTTCCGTGCTCTTGCACAATTTCTACGTTCCCGCCGGCGGCGACGAGCCCGACCCGGACATCAATCCGAAGTTCCGCCACAAGCTCGACTTTCTCGCCGAGATGCACGCCCTGCGGGCGGAAGAGGACGGCAACTCCGGTTCTATCCTTGTCGGCGATCTGAACATCGCGCCACTGGAAACCGATGTCTGGTCGCACAAGCAGCTTCTGAAAGTGGTCAGCCACACCCCGGTCGAGACCGAAGGGTTGGAGCGGCTGCGCAGGGAAGGCGGCTGGGTGGACCTGATGCGCGAGAAGATTCCGCCGGAAGAGAAGATCTTCACCTGGTGGAGCTACCGCGCGAAGGACTGGGCGCTTTCCGACCGCGGTCGCCGACTCGATCACATCTGGTCGTCGCCCAACCTCTCGCCGGCGCTCAGCCGGATCGAGGTGCTGCGCGAGGCGCGTGGCTGGGACCGTCCGTCGGACCATGTGCCGGTGATTGCCGGCTTCGATTTCGGCTGATTTCTTTTTTCGGAATTTTTCCGGTTTTTTCCTGAAACGGCGTAAAACGAGCCCGTTTCAGAGCAAATTCCGGAAAAATCCCCAAACCGTGCGAATCACCGGATAAGGCGCGACGCAGCCTCTTCCATGCGCGCGATCATCGCCTGCAGATTTTTCGAAATCCGCTGGTGCAGGCGCATGGCCGTTTCGGGAAATTCTTCGAGAATGCGGTGAAAGGTCGAGCGGCTGACGCGGATCAGCCGTGTTTCGCTTTCGGTCATCGCGCTGGTCATGCGCCGGCCTTCCGCGATCAGCGCGAATTCGCCCATGATCTGGCCCGGCCCAAGCGTTTCGATGATCTGCCGCCTGTCGTCATATTCGGTGAAAAGGACGACTTTTCCCGAGGCGACAATGAAGGCGCAGTCGGCAAAAGCGCCTTCCCCATAGATATCCCGTCCGGCGGAAAGCGTCATGCTTTCGGCGCCGAAGGCCATGAGGCGCAACTGCTCCCGCGTGAACCCTTCGAAAAGACTCACACCGGACAGAATGCGAATGTCATCGTCCAGCGCCATTTACGTCGTCCCCGACCCGTCCCCGACGATCTGTAAACGCCTTACGCGCTGACTCACGGAACGAGCTTATAACCACCGCTTTCTGTCACAAGAATTTCAGCTTTGGAAGGATCACGTTCGATCTTTTGCCGAAGGCGATAAACATGTGTCTCAAGCGTGTGCGTCGTCACGCCCGAATTGTAGCCCCATACCTCTTCCAGGAGCACGTCGCGGGTCACCACTTTCTGCTCGGCGCGGTAGAGATATTTGATGATCGCGGCTTCCTTCTCCGTCAGGCGGATCTTGCCGCCGCGCTCGTCCAGGAGAAGTTTCTGCGATGGCTTGAACGTGTAGGGGCCAACCGCGAAGGTCGCGTCCTCGCTCTGCTCGTGCTGGCGAAGCTGTGCGCGGATGCGGGCCAGAAGCACCGCGAAGCGGAACGGCTTGGTCACATAGTCGTTGGCGCCGGCCTCGAGCCCGAGAATGGTGTCCGAATCGGTATCCTGCGCCGTGAGCATGATGATCGGCGCCCGGTAACCGCCCTTGCGCAGAAGCTTGACGGCCTCGCGGCCATCCATGTCGGGCAGGCCGACATCCATGATGAGCAGATCGACAATTGCGCTGCGCGCAGCCTGTATGCCCTTCGTTGCCGTTTCTTCCTGAAGAATGTCGAACTCTTCATAGAGCGACAATTGCTCGACGAGAGTCGTCCTCAGGTCTTCATCATCATCAACGATTAGGATGGTGCGTGACGTCATAATTCGATCCACTATCCAGGAAAACGTTTGCTGGTTCAAATGGAATTGCAGTGTTGACCATTCCAGCTTTATGCGGAACGTGACAGTGCGAAAAGACCATGGCGAACATTTGTTCCACAGGGCAACATATTCGAAGACGCGGGTTTTTCCCAGAATGCAGTACAAAGCCGGCAAAAAGGTTGATCTGATCGAGGTGCGGCGCAGGCCGGGAAAACCGACCCAGGCGCTGTTGACGGTCGGGCCGCTCGTTTTTCCCTGTGCGCTCGGGCGCGGCGGCACGACCATGCTGAAACGCGAGGGCGACGGCGCAACGCCGCTGACGGAGATGCGCCTGCTTTACGGTTATTTTCGCGGCGACCGCGCCCGCTCCGGCCCGCCCGCATCCCGCCTTGCGATGACGCGCATCGATCCGCGCGATGGCTGGTGCGATGCTTCCGGCGACCGCAATTACAACCGCCCCGTCCGGCTGCCCTATCCGGCAAGCCATGAACGGATGGAGCGTGAAGACCGGCTCTATGATGTGTGCATGGTCTCCGACTGGAACATGCGCCCGGCAATGCGCAATCGCGGCAGCGCGATCTTTTTCCACATCGCCAGGCCCGGTTTTCCGCCGACCGAAGGCTGTATCGCGGTTTCGCCGCAGGCCATGGCCCGCATTCTGCCGCTGATCGGCCCGCGCACCCGAATCAGGGTTCACCGCTAGGGGCAGGACCCTGGGCCCGTTACCTCTCTGCGGGCTCCCGCGCCACGGCATGATATTCGGGGTTGGGATGCATATCGACGGCAGCGGCCATGCGGTTGGTCATGTTGAAGAAGCTGGCGACGGCGGCGATGTCCCAGATATCGCGCTCGGAAAAACCGTTCTCGCGAAGCGCCTGCCGGTCCTTTTCCTCGATCTTGTCAGGGGTTTCGGTCAGCTTCACCGCGAAATCGAGCATCGCCTTCTGTCGCGGATGGAGCCGGGCCGCGCGGTAGTTCATGACCATCAGTTCGCCAAGCACGGGATCACCCGAAAGCTCGCGCACCGCCGCGCCATGGGCAGTCAGGCAGTAGAAGCAGTGGTTCACGCTGGAGACGGCAACGGCGATCATTTCACGTTCGAGCTTGGAAAGCCCCGAATCGCTCAGCATCAGGTCGTTGTACATCTGGGTAAACGCCCTGAGCTTGTTCTCATCGAAGGCGTAGGCAAGCAGAACGTTGGGAACGAGGCCCAGCTTTTCGCGGCACTTTGCGAAATAGGCTTCCGTCTCTTCGCTCAAGCCTTCAAGAGGCGGAAAATGCAATGCAGTGACCGGTTGCGTCATTTTGCGAACACCCTTTCGATAGGAATAGAGGTGTATGGAGCCTGCATGGTGGAATGACGGGTCGTCAAACCGCTTTTGTCTGAATACGATGGGCCAGTTTGGTAAACCAACAGGGATTTTTCGGCATGGTAGCCAAAGCAAAGACCTCCAAGACCGCCAAGAAGGGCGGAGCCAAGGGCAAGACTGGAGGCGTGGAGAGCGTGCATCAGATCATTCTGTCGCGCGCGCCAGCGGAGGACCTTCGCGCGTATGAGGACGCCGCACTGCTGCTGGCGGCCGAGGACGCAGCGTCGGCGATTTCGGCGCACAAGCCCGGCACCAGCGTGGTTCGCGTGGACAACAGCACCGGCGTGGAGCGTTGCGGCCGGGGCGTCACGACGGTGACGCTCGTGAACGACAACATGCCGTTCCTGTTCGACTCGGTGATGAGCGAACTCAGCGAATTCGGCGTCGAGGCGACGCTGGTGCTGCATCCGGTTCTGGTTGTCCGGCATGGCAAGAACGGCGTGGACGAGATCGTCGGCGACGTGTCGAACACCAAGGTCGGGCCCGACGATGACAAGGTGAGCCTTATCCATGTTCACCTGCCGAAACTGACCGACGAGCAGAGCGAGAGCCTGAAGGCGCAGCTCGACAAGACGCTGGCGCAGGTGCGTGCAGCCGTCGCCGACTGGAAGCCGATGCTGGCCCGGCTCGACCAGCAGATCACCGAGCTGCGCTACGCGCCGGTGCCGCTGGAAAAAGACGCCGTGGCCGAGGCCATTGCCTTCCTGGAATGGCTGCGCGACGACAATTTCACCTTCCTCGGCATGCGCGAATTCCTCTACACCGGCGGTGAGGAAAGCGGCACGCTGGAGCGCGCCGACAAGAAGGGCCTCGGCATCCTGTCCGATCCCGACGTTCTGGTTCTGCGTCGCGGCAATGAGACCGTTTCGACGACGCCGGAAATCCGCGCCTTCCTGCATGGTCCCGATCCGTTCATCGTGACCAAGGCGAATGCCAAGACGGTGGTGCACCGCCGCGCCTATCTCGACTATATCGGCATCAAGACATTCGACGATGAGGGCAAGCTGACCGGCGAGCTGCGCATCGTGGGCCTGTTCACCTCCACCGCCTACACGCGCTCGGTGATGAAGATCCCGTATCTGCGCTCCAAGGCGGAAGCCGTGATCGTCAAATCCGGCTTTGCGCCCACCGATCACTCGGGCAAGGCGCTCACCAATGTGCTGGAATCCTATCCGCGCGACGAGCTTTTCCAGATCGGCCTGCCGATCCTGCGCAAGCATGCCGAGGCGATCCTTGCGCTGGGCGAGCGCCCGCGCGTGCGCGCCCTCTATCGTGTCGACCAGTTCGACCGCTTCGTGTCGGTGATCGTTTTCGTGCCGCGCGACCGCTACGATTCGCAGGCGCGCGTGGAGATCGGCAATTACCTGAAGGACGTCTTCAAGGGTCGCGTCTCGGCCTATTATCCGGCCTTCCCGGAAGGCACGCTGGCGCGTGTTCACTTCATCATCGGGCGTTCGGGCGGCAAGACCCCGCGCATCGAGACGGAGACGCTGGAAGCCGAAATCCGCAAGATCGTGCGCACCTGGGACGACGCGCTGCAGGAGGCGGTGGAAGAAACCGGCGCCGACATCAAGCTCGCCAAGGTGGCGGCTGGCTTCCCCGACAGCTACCGCAACGGTTTCTCTGCGGAGACGGCGCTGATCGATGCCGAGCGCATCAGCCGGCTTTCCAGAAAGAACCCGATCGCCATCGATTTCCATCGTCATGAAGATCAGGACGAGGCGCAGGCAGCGCTGAAGATCTATCATTACGATACGCCGGTGCCGCTGACCGAGCGCGTGCCGCTGCTGGAGAACATGGGTTTCCGTGTGATCAGCGAGCGGACCTTCGAGGTCGGCGACGCCGACGACACCGACAGCGCCCAGATTTTCGTGCATGACATGGAGCTGGAGAACGCCTTTGACGGGGCCATCGACCTTTCGGACGAGGGTGCGCTGTTCGAGGAGATGTTCCTTTCGGTCTGGCGCAGCGAGCATGATGATGACCGCCTCAACGCGCTGGCGCAGACGGCGCGCCTGCGGGTGGACGAGATCGCCATTCTGCGCGCCTACAGCCGCTTCCTGGCGCAGGCCAACATTCCGCAGAGCCAGGGCTTCATCGCGGCGACGCTGAACCGCTATCCGCAGATCGCGCGCAGGCTGTTCGAGTTCTTCGTGGTGCGTTTCGACCCGGCGCGGGCCGAAAAGGCCAGCGCGAAGGACGAGGCCGAAGCGCTGTGCAAGGCCATCGAGACCGATCTGGATGCGGTGCCGAACCTGGATGATGATACGATCATCCGCCGCTTCCTGAACCTCATCGAATCCACGCTGCGCACGAACCATTATCGTCCGAAGGAGGACGAGGCGGTGCGGTCGCTGGCGCTGAAATTCGATTCCCGCGCCATCACCGGCCTGCCGCAGCCGCGCCCGTGGCGCGAAATCTTCGTCTACGGTCCGGAAGTGGAGGGCGTGCATCTGCGCTACGGGCCGGTGGCGCGTGGTGGCCTGCGCTGGTCCGACCGTGCGCAGGACTACCGCACCGAGGTACTGGGACTGGTGAAGGCGCAGCAGGTGAAGAATGCCGTGATCGTGCCCGTGGGCGCGAAAGGCGGCTTCTACCCGCGTCGTCTGCCCGTTGGCGGCAACCGCCAGGAAGTCTTCGAGGCGGGCCGTGCAGCCTATATCAACTTCATCTCCAGCCTGCTGTCGCTGACCGACAATTTGGACGGCGACAGGGTTCTGCCGCCGGAAGGCGTGGTCCGCCATGACGGCAACGATCCGTATTTCGTGGTGGCCGCCGACAAGGGAACGGCAACGTTCTCCGACACGGCAAACGGCATCAGCCAGGCACATGATTTCTGGCTCGACGATGCGTTCGCCTCGGGCGGTTCGGCCGGCTACGACCACAAGAAAATGGGCATCACCGCGCGCGGTGCGTGGGAGGCCGTGAAGCGGCATTTCCGCGAGATGAACCGCGACATCCAGACGGAGCCCTTCACCGCCGTGGGCGTGGGCGACATGTCGGGCGACGTGTTCGGCAACGGCATGCTGCTTTCCACCTGCACGAAGGTGGTGGCGGCATTCGATCACCGCGACATCTTCATCGACCCCGATCCGGATACGGCGGTTTCCTATGCCGAGCGCAAGCGCCTCTTCGACATGGGGCGTTCAAGCTGGCAGGACTACGACAAGGACAAGCTCTCCAAGGGCGGTGTCATCGTCTCGCGTTCGCAGAAGTCGATCACGCTGCCCAAGGCGGCGGCTGACGCGATCGGGCTCGACAAGGTGACGGCGTCTCCCACCGAGATCATGATGGCGATCCTGCGCGCTCCGGTGGACCTTCTGTGGTTCGGCGGCATCGGCACCTATGTGCGCGGCGCTGGCGAAAGCGATCAGGATGTGGGTGACCGCGCCAATGACGCGATCCGCGTGGCTGCGCGCGAAGTGGGCGCGAAAGTGGTCGGCGAAGGGGCTAATCTGGGCATGACCCAGCTTGCCCGCATCGAGTTCGGCATGAAGGGCGGCCGCTGCAACTCCGACGCCATCGACAACTCGGCCGGGGTGAACTCGTCGGACGTGGAGGTCAACATCAAGATCGCGCTGGCGGCGGCGATGCGTGGCGGCGGGCTGGAACGGCCTGCGCGCGACAAGCTTCTGGCCGAGATGACCGACGAGGTTGCCGGGCTTGTGCTGGCCAACAACTACCAGCAGACGCTGGCCATCTCGCAGGTGGTCAAGCGGGGCATGCCGGAAATGCCGCACCAGGCGCGCATGATGACGCTGCTCGAGCAGCGCGGGCTTCTCGACCGGGCGGTCGAGTTCCTGCCCGGGCCGCAGGAGCTGGCCGACCGCGAAAGCCGCGGCGAGCCGCTGACGCGTGCGGAGATCGGCGTGCTTCTGGCCTATGCCAAGATCGTGCTGTTCGATGAGATCGTTGCGAGCCCGGTGCCGGATGCGCCGCATCTGGAAGAGGATCTGTTCGCCTACTTCCCCGACCGCATGGCGAAGAAGTACGAAACGGAAATCCGTGCGCACCGTCTGAAGCGCGAGATCATCGCCACCGAACTGGCAAACGATGTGATCAACCGTGGCGGGCCGAGCTTCGTGACGCGCCTGCAGGATCTGACGGGGCAGCCGGCTGCCGATATTGTCGCCGCCTTTGCCGTGGTGCGCGAGGGCTTCGAACTGCGTGACGTCTACAGGGCCATCGACGCGCTGGACAACCGGATCGACGGCATGGCGCAGCTCGAGCTCTACCAGCTCGTCTGGCGTCTGATTTACGCGGCGACCTCCTGGCAGCTCAAGAATGTGAGCGGCAAGGAAACCGTCGGGCAGCGCATCGAGCGCCTGCTGGCCGCGCGCAAAGCGCTGGAGCCGAAGCTTCTGCCGATGCTGCCGGCCTTCATGCGCGAGCGTCTGGACAACCGTCAGGCGCAGCTTGTGGCGTCGGGTGCGCCGGACGAACTGGCCAGGCGTCTCGCCTTCCTCTCGGTTGCGCAGATGGTGCCGGACATCGAACTGGTGGCGGAGAAATCCGGTGCGCCGCTGGAGAAGGCCGCAAGGGCGTTCTTCGGTGTCACCGAGGCCTTCCGCATCGGCCGGATCGAGGATGCCGCGCATGCAATCGTGCCGTCGGACTATTATGACGGGCTGGCGCTGTTCCGCGCCACCGACATGATCAGCGCGGCCCGTCGTGGCATGAGCATTGCAGCACTCACCGATTACGCGAAGGACGATGATCCGGCTGCGAAATGGGTCGAGGCCGGCGGCGAGCATGTCGTGCGCGTGCGCGAACGTCTGCACTCGCTGGTGGAGGGCGGTGATCTGACCGTGTCACGTCTCACCGTCGCGTCCGGTCTGATGAGTGACCTGAGTGTCTGATGCAGCCGGGGCGCCGGACGACGCGGTTATGAACCGGCCAGAGGCGGAGCACAGGACTGTGCCCCGCCGTGGCATCTGGGGCTGGATGCTGTTCGACTGGGCGCAGCAGCCCTTTCATACCCTCATCATCACCTTCGTCTTTGCGCCCTATTTCGCCGCCTCCGTGGCGCCGGATGCGGCGCGCGGACAGGAGCTGTGGGGGCTGGCGACGGGGATCGGCGGTCTCACGATTGCGCTTTCCTCGCCCATTCTTGGCGCGATTGCCGATGCGACGGGGCCGCGCAAGCCGTGGATCTTCGTGTTCTCGCTGATCGGCATTATCGCCTGCGCCTCGCTGTGGTTCGCCACGCCGGGCGGCGGGCATGTCACGCTCATTCTCATGGGCGTCGCGCTGGCCGTGTTCGGCATGGAATTCGCCGCCGTCTTCAACAATGCGATGATGCCGGACCTTGTGCCGCGCTCCGAGCTTGGCCGGCTTTCGGGCTCGGCCTGGGGGCTTGGCTATATTGGCGGGCTTCTGTCGCTGGTGCTGGTGCTTGGCTTCATGGCGGCGCAGCCGGACACGGGCCGCACGCTGCTCGGCTTTGAGCCGATCTTCGGCCTTGATGCGGCGACGCATGAGGGCGACCGCGCGGCGGGACCGCTGACGGCCCTGTGGTATGCGCTGTTCGTGCTGCCGATGTTCCTGTTCACGCCGGATGCGCCGCGCCGCAGGGCGGCGACGGGAGCGATCCGCGAGGGGATGAAGCGGCTGGGCGGCACGCTGAAGCGGCTGCCGGGACAGCGCAGCTATTTCAGCTTCCTCCTGTCATCCATGTTCTATCGCGATGCGCTCAACGCGCTCTATGCCTTTGGCGGCATTTATGCGGCGGGCGTGCTGTCCTGGTCGATCACGCAAATTGGCCTGTTCGGCATTCTCGCCAATGTGACGGGCGCGCTGGGCGCGTGGCTCGGCGGGCGGATGGACCGGCGTTTCGGGCCGAAACTCGTGGTGAGCATCTCCATCGTGGTGCTGACGCTGTGCGCGCTTCTGGTGATCTCCACCACGCGCGACGAGCTCCTGTTCATGCCGATCAGCGGCGGCGGGGCAAGCAGCCTGCCGGACATCGCCTTCTTCGTGGCGGGTGCGTTCATCGGGGCTGCGGGCGGTTCGATACAGGCGGCGTCGCGCACGCTTCTGGTGGACCAGGTGCCGCGCGAGCGGGTGACGGAAGCCTTTGGGCTCTATGCCCTTTCGGGCAAGGCCACGGCCTTTATCGGGCCGTTCGCCATCGCCATTGCGACGGGCTATTTCGCTTCGGAGAGTTTCGGCTTTTCGAATGAGGATGCACAGCGGCTTGGCGTGACGCCGATCCTGGCGCTGTTCCTCATCGGCCTTGTGCTGGTGCCCTTCGTGAAGAGCAGGCATCAGGAGGCGGATGCCTCCTGATCTGTCTGTTCAGGCGTAGCGTTCCCGCTTTTCCTGGAATTGCGAAAACGCTCTAGCTTATTGTATTTGCGCAATTCCGGACGGAAAACCGGTTCCCGCTTTTCCTGGAATTGCTCTAGTGGCGGAAGTGGCGCATGCCGGTCATGACCATGGCGATGCCATGCTCGTCGGCGGCGGCGATCACTTCGTCGTCGCGCATGGAGCCGCCCGGCTGGATGACGGCGGTGGCGCCGGCCTCAACGGCGGACAGAAGTCCGTCGGCGAAGGGGAAGAAGGCGTCTGAAGCGACGACCGATCCCTTGGTCAGCGGCTCTGCATTGCCGGCAGCTTCGGCTGCATCTTCCGCCTTGCGGGCGGCGATGCGGGCGGAATCGACACGGCTCATCTGGCCGGCGCCAACACCCACGGTCGCGCCGTCGCGGACATAGACGATGGCGTTCGACTTGACGTGCTTGGCGATGCGGAAGGCGACGATGAGGTCGGCCATTTCCTTCTCGCTCGGCGCGCGCTTGGTCACGACCTTGAGGTCGAGATCATCGACCACGCCATTGTCGCGCGACTGGACCAGAACGCCGCCGGCCACGGTCTTGACGGAGAGGCCGGGTGCGCGCGGGTCGGCAAGGCCGCCGGTGACGAGCAGGCGCAGGTTCTTCTTGGCGGCGACGATGGCGCGCGCCTCTTCGGTCGCGTCGGGCGCGATGATGACCTCGGTGAAGATCTTGACGATCTCGGTGGCCGCTTCCGCGTCGAGCGGGCGGTTGAGCGCCACGATGCCGCCGAATGCAGAGACGGGGTCGCAGGCGAGCGCCTTCTCATAGGCTTCACGCAGCGTCGCGCCCTCGGCCACGCCACACGGATTGGCATGCTTGATGATGGCGACGGCGGCGGAGCGCTCCGGCGAGAACTCGGAGACGAGTTCGAAGGCGGCGTCCGTGTCGTTGATGTTGTTGTAGGAAAGCTGCTTGCCCTGAAGCTGGGTCGCGGTGGCGACGCCGGGGCGGCTTTCGCCGGTGACGTAGAAGCCTGCCTTCTGGTGCGGATTCTCGCCGTAGCGCATCACTTCCTTGAGCCTGCCGCCGACGGCGCGGAAATCCGGTGCGTCGACCTCGAGCGTTTCAGCGAACCAGCCGGAGATGGCCGCATCATAGGCTGCGGTGCGGGCGAAGGCCTTGGCGGCCAGTTCCTGACGCAGGCGATGGGGCAGTGCGCCATCGTTTTCGGCAAGGGCCTCGAGGATGCGGGCATAGTCTGCCGGCTCCGTGACGACGGCCACATAGGCGTGGTTCTTGGCTGCCGCGCGCAGCATGGCCGGGCCGCCGATGTCGATGTTCTCGACCGTGGTTGCATAATCGCCACCGCCGAAACGCACCTCTTCGAACGGATAGAGATTGATGACCAGAAGGTCGATGGGCGCGATGTCGTGCTCTTTCATCGCGCTCGCATGGTCCGCATCGTCGCGAATGCCGAGGAGGCCGCCATGAACGCCCGGATGCAGCGTCTTCACGCGCCCGTCCATGATCTCGGGAAAGCCGGTCAGCTCCGAAACGTCGCGCACGGCGATGCCTTCGCCGGCGAGTGTTTTGGACGTGCCGCCGGTGGAGACGATCTCGACATTGCGGCCCGAAAGCGCGCGGGCGAAATCGACGATGCCGCTCTTGTCGGAGACCGACAGGAGCGCACGGCGGACGGGAACGAGATCGGGTGCGGGAATGTTCTTTGCTGCAACGGACATGCGAGGCGGCTCCGGCTTTGGGAAAGGATGCTGGGGACGTACCGGCAGGCGGCATGCAAATCAAGCGTGGCGCGGGTTGCGGGGCGCTTTTGCCACTGAAACGGGTTGCATTGTCGGGGCAAAACGGCATTGCTGCGCGTCATGATGGAGAAACCCGCTGTTCTTTACGCCTGCGAGCCGGATTTACCGGTGTCCGAGTTTGCCCAGGTGCTGCGCGAGTCCGGTCTGGATGCGATCCGCCCGGTGGATGACGAGGCGCGGCTTCAGCGCATGATTGCGGGCGCTGGTCTGGTGATGACGGCGCGGCGCAATGTGGAAGGAAAGCCGCTGGTGGGCGTGGCCCGCTCGGTGACGGACTTTTCGTGGTGCGCCTATCTTTCCGACCTCGCGGTTTCTTCGAAGGCGCAGGGGCTTGGCATCGGCCAGGGGCTGATCGATGCGACCCGCCGCGAACTCGGCCCGGAGGTGAGCCTGATGCTGGCTTCCGTGCCGGATGCGGTGGGCTTCTACGAGCGCATCGGCATGAACCGGATCAGTGATGCGTTCTGGCACGGTCGGGAGCGGTAGACCGCTGGCCGCAGAAATGGTTCTCCTGCCCTGAAGCCGGGCATGGACGCTGGACGGGGTGGCGCTCGACCCGCGCCTTTGGCTGTGGCAAAAAGAAACGCGCTGCCGTTTTTTGCCAAAGGCAAGCCTGACGGCCTGAACGTGAGAAGTGACGCGGAGCCGCAAATTATGCGGCATAAACTCTAAAAACTGTATATTTTGCATATTGCAATTCATTTTGCGATAAAATATACGGTATTGAGTTTGTTTCTCAGGATCAGGGCCTGACATGGATCAGATCGACCGTAAAATCGTGACTCTTCTCGCCGAAGACGCCCGGCGCTCGCTTGCCGATATTGGCGGCGTGGTGGGGCTTTCCGCATCGGCGGTCAATGAGCGCATCCGCCGGCTGACGGCAAGCGGCGTGATCCGGCGTTTCACGGTGGACGCCGATCCTGACGCGCTTGGCTGCCCGGTTCTGGTCTTCATCTGGGTGTCGCTGGTTCAGAACGTCAATGAAGAGGCCTTCCGGATCTTTGCCTCCGCGCACAAGGCGGTGGAGGAATGCCACCATGTGACGGGGCCGTGGTCCTATCTCATCAAGGCGCGGGTGCCGGAGCTGGCCGATGTGGAGAGCGTGCTGGACGACATGAAGAAGCATGGCTATCTGGCGCGCAGCGAGTCTGTCGTCGCACTGTCGACCGTGGAGCCCGGCTCCTTCGCACCGGTCGAGAAGCCCTGACATGGACACGCTGCTGTTCGGCAAAAGCCTGCTGCTCGGGCTGGCCGTGGCAGCGCCCCTTGGACCGATTGGCGCCCTGTGCGTGAACAGGACGCTGGAGCATGGCCTGTGGGCCGGTGTTGCCGGCGGGCTGGGCACGGCGCTGGCCGATGCCGTCTATGCCGCGCTGGCGGCCATCGGGTTTGCGGCCTTCGCGGCCGCGCTGGCGGTCGTGGATGTGCCGCTCAAGCTTGTCGGCGGGGCGTTTCTCGCCTGGCTGGGCTGGAAGAGCCTGTCGCCTGCGCCCGTTCGGGCTGCGGCGGAGGCGCGGGCGAGCGATCTCGCCGGAACGGCTGCCGCGACCTTTTTCCTGACGATCACCAATCCGATGACCATTCTGGCCTTTGCGGCGATGTTTGCCGGGCTCGGGCTGGCGGATTCTCCGCATCCCGCCGATGCGCTGGTGGTGGTTGTGGGCGTGTTCCTCGGTTCGCTGCTCTGGTGGTTCATTCTGAGCGGCGGGGTGGCGCTGGCGCGCACGCGGCTGCCGGACAGCCTGTCACGCTGGGTGTCGCGCATCTCCGGCGTGATCCTTCTGGCGTTCGCCGCTTTCGCAATCGGGTCGGTGGCGCTCGCCTATCTCTGACCGGCGGGGCCGGGTTTCCATTCGCTTGGCGTCGTGCCGGTGATGCGCCGGAATTCACGATTGAAATTGGACTTGGTGTTGAAGCCGCTTGAGAGCATGGCGTCGGTGATATTCGCGCCATCCTCCAGCGCGCGGCAGGCATGATGAATGCGGTGCGCGTTGATGTAGCGCGAGACGTTTTCGCCACTCACCAGATTGATGGCCGCAGAGAGCTGCTTGACCGGCACGTGGAGCCGTCGGGCGAGCCGCGCAAGCGTGAGTGCGGGATCGAGATAGAGCGTTTCGGACTGAAGCAGCGCGTCGAGCCGCTGGACGAGATGGGCGTCTTCTTCGCTTGGATGCGGGGGCTCGGCCATGGTTTCCGGCTCTGGCTCGCCGGTGGCGCTGGGCGACACGCTCAACAGGCCGATGGCGAGCAGGGCGGCTGACGAGAAGACGCTGATGATGAGCGGCGGCAGCCAGCTCTGGCCGGTCATGACGGCGAGCGCAATGAGCGCGTCGCTGAGCGCGGACAGGATGAGAGCGAGGCCGATGCCGCCCCAGAGCCGGGCCGGCAGGCGACCGGCCTCAAGCCGCGCCAGAGGCAGGTCGTCGCCACTGCGGCGCAGCTTCACCAGAATGGCGACCCCGTAGAGAACGAAGACGCCCGGCACCACAACGTCCAGCGTGCCGGGCGCAAAGATGACGCAGAAGGCGGCGAAGGCCGGCGCCGTCAGATGCACGAGATCGCGCGGCAGCGAGAATGGCCGGAACGAGGCCGTCTGGAATGCCAGCCATGTGAGCGGCGGCACGAAGGTGGCGGTGACGGGCTGAAGGGGCAGGAGTGCGTCTATGCCGTAATGCTGGCGCAGCGAAACGATGAGGCTCTGCAGTGCGCAGGCCGCAAGAAGCGCCATCAGGAATGGCGGGCGCTCGCCGGAAATGGCGATCCGGATGAGGAGCGCACCGAGCACGAGCGCGACGATCATCGGAATGGGAAGAACCAGCATGGGCGGTGTCTGCATGTTTCCTGCAAGGGCTTGGGTTGTGGCATCGCCACCGGCCGGTGGCAATATCCGCCGAAGCATCGGATCAAAAAGTGGTCTCCGGGTTTCCGATGCTCCGGTGCTTGTTCAGTAGGTTGAAACGCCTTCTGTGCGTTCGAATTCGGTACGCGGTGTTTCCACTGCGTTGACGTTGTGCGTGGTTCGACAAGCTTCTGTAATCACGGTCAATAGGAATGCGTGTCCGGGCTTCCTGCTTCTGTTCGCGGGTCAGCGCACGGGCTGCCGCTCGATGGCGTCGGAAACGGGCATGACCATCTCAGGAACGTCGTGCGGCCGGTTTGTATCGTGGCCGCCGTCCAGCCTGTCGTCGTCGATTGCCCGCGCCGGTGCGTCCCGGACGGACGCGCTCCTTTTCGACCGCTGTCAGAGCTGTCGAAGAAGGGGCTGGAAAGTCTCTGGCGCGCTCATGCGCTGGACGAAGCCGGCCTTTCCTGCAGCATGAGGCGGAAGTCGCGGCCATCGACCCACATGCGGTGAAGGATGATGGCGAGCCGCCGGGCGACCGCCACGCGGGCCCGGTTCATGCCACGTCGCCGGGCCACCTTCAGCCCCCACCGTTTGAGGGCAAAACTCTTCCTCGTGCGCGTCAGGAGCGCGTTTGCGGCTTCGAACAGGAGGCTGCGCATCATGACGTCACCGGTTTTGGAGATGCTGCCAATATGCTCGTACTCGCCAGACTGGTCGATGCGCGGCACGAGGCCGAAGGCCGCCGGCACATCGGCCGAGCGGGCGAAACGCTCCGGCTGGTGCACGGTTGCCTTGAAGGCAAAGGCCGTGATCGATCCGACGCCAGGCGCCGTCATCAGCCGCCGGCACACCGGGTCGGCGGCGGCCTGACGTTTGATCTCGCGCTCATAGGTGCGCACCTGTGCAAGAAGGGCGGTGCGCATGGTCAGCATCGGCGCAACCAGAGCCATAAGGTCGTCACGCGCGGCAAGCCGCTCCTTGACCCGCCCCGCAAAGCCTCCCGGGCCCACGCGGCCAAGCCGGATGCCGAACGGCTTCAGATCGCCACGGATCTTGACCTGCAACTGGCGGGCCTGGGAAAGCAGGGTCGCGCGCGCCGTCAGCATCAGGCGCTGCCTATGGGCCGCCTCGTCCTTGACATGCACCCCCCGATACAGCCCCGCCCGCAATGCCTGGGCGATCATCCTGGCATCGCGCCGGTCGGTCTTCACCGGGGAGGCTTTGGCATAGGCCTTCATGCGCCGCGTCTCGATCACGGCAACCGGCAACGCCTGCGCCTTCAGCTCCCGGGCCAGCCATGGCGTCAGCGCGCCGGCTTCCAGACCGATCAGCGCAAGCGCATCGCCAAAACCCGACAAAGCAGATGAGAGGCTTGCAGGCGTCGTGGAGACCTTTATCTCCTCAACCACATGCCCGCGCCCATCAATCACGCAGACCGATGTGGCTTCCTCTGAAACGTCCAATCCGGCATAATACTCCATGGTTGCTCCCTCCTTCGCTTTGTGGCGACACCATGTCGACCACGGTTCAACCGAAGCGCCGGGGGCAACCGCTGCCCCCTGAGAAAGCGATTATGCCATCTCACCATGAGGGAAGTGGTGCTTTGCAAAGAGCTTCCGTTGAGGGGGGCACAACCAATGCCATCCCTCATGGTGAGCTTGTCGAACCACGCACGGCATCCAGAACCCATGGTGCGAAATTCGGTTTGGCGCGACCTGAAACCGGTTCAAGGACGCGGATTGCCGGTGGCCCGGGCAGATTGGCGTCATCCAGATGAAAGGATGACGGATATGAAAAAACTGCTTTCTGCTTTTCTCATTGGCATGGGTCTGACGGGCGCGGCCTTGGCCCAGCCGTTTGCCGGCTATGACCGACTGACCGTGAAGGCGGATCACCGCCCGTCGGTTCTGGCGGCTTCGGTGTGGTATCCGGCGGGCACGCCGACCTATCGCGGGCTGGTGGGCGACAATGCGGTGTTTCAGGGCACGTCCGCCTATGTGGGCGCGGGGGTGGCGGAAGGGCGGTTTCCGCTGTTCGTGCTGTCCCATGGCTCGGGCGGCAATATGGACGCCATCTCGTGGCTTTCCTCAGCGCTTGCCCTGCGCGGCGCGATGGTGCTGGCGGTGAACCACCAGGGCAGCACGTCGGGCGATTCCTCGCCACGCCGCTCGGTGCGGCTCGATGAGCGGGCGGCCGATCTGAGCGCTGTGCTGGATGCGCTGTTTGATGAGCCGGCTTTTGCTGATCACGTGGACCGGTCCCGCATCGCATCGCTGGGTTTTTCGCTGGGCGGGGCTACGGCGCTGAACCTTGCCGGGCTGCGCTTCGATCCTGATGCGTTTGCCGACTATTGCGCCTGGATTGGTGATGGTGGTCAGGACTGTGTGTTCTTCTCCAAAGGCGGTGTCGATCTGAATGCCTTGCCGGATGGCTTTGGCGCGGAACTGCGCGATGATCGCATCGGACGGGCCATCGCCATCGATCCGGGCATGACCTATGCGGCGACGCCTGAAAGCATTGCGGGGACCGACATGCCGGTGCTGCTCATCAATCTTGGGGAGGCGCATCTGTTCAAGGCGGCGGATGTGGGGCCGGACGGGAGCGATCTTGCCGGAAAGCTGCCCTCTGCCGTGTTGAAGACGATTGCGCCGGCGCATCACTTCACCTTCCTTGCGGAGTGCAAGCCGGAAGGGGCGGCAATGCTGGCCGAGGAGAAGGACGACCCGGTGTGTGACGACCCGGACGGCGCAGACCGGGCGGCGGTTCACGAGGCGATTGTCGAGGAGATCGCGGCATTTGCCGGGCTTTGAGCCGGCCTGATCTAGCTGTTGCCGTTGATGGCGTGTGTCTTGCGCAGTTGCCAGCGGATTTCCGGGTTCTCGGAAGCCGTGGTGTAGAGCACGATCTGGCGGCTCTTGCGGGGGCCGCCAAGGCCGGCGAAGAAGATCGATTCCTCGACCACGGGAACGATGTTCTCGACCGTGAAGAGCCAGGTGTCGGTCGCCTCGCCGGCGAGGATGTGGCGGCCTTCGGGATCGCGGTAGATGTCGATGTCGGGGTGGATGTGGAAGCGCACGGCCACGGCATCGTTTCCGACAGCCGTGGACGGCGAGCCATCCGGGCGCATGATGCGGTCGACGCCTTCGAGAAATGCGCCGTCTTCGGAAAGGGAGAGGGCGCGCTCATGCAGGAGGCCGAAGCGCGAGACATAGCCATTGTGGCTGGCGGTGAAGCGGTGGACGCCATTGGCGTCGTCGCGCTGGCATTCGACCTTGCGCGGGCCGCCGATGAGCGGCGTGCCGATCAGCTCGCTCCAGCGCGAGGAGAGGCTGAAGCGGGCCTGCGACGTGTCGTTGAGCGTGACGGTGGAATGGGCCGCCGTGGTGCGGGCAAGCGGGCGGTAGCTGTCATCGCCGTAATTGTCGATGCCGCTGTTGACCACGAACTGGTGCCGGCCCGACGACATCTCGAAGGAGAGGCAGCCCGCATGGGCGAAATGGGAGAGGTCTGCCGGTGGCGGAGCGGCCGTGTCGGCGATGACCGTGGTGGCGCCGAGCGCGAGCCGCTCATAGCCCGAATGGGGTGCATGCAGGAGCGGCGCGCCGCCGGTGTCGTCATAGCGCAGGATGGCGGCGACGCTGTCGTGCTGGGTGATGCCCATGCCGTTGAAACGGGCGAGCGAGCCGTCGCGGTGGCGAAAGAAGCGCAGCGCCGGCAGCATGCGCTCCACGGCGTCGATGAGCGCCTGCGGCGGCTGCTCGGCCTGATTGGTGTAGGTTTGCCGGAGCGGCAACAGGTCGGTCAGAAGTTCCATGATGGCGCGCGGATTGCGCGATACATGGCCACCATCGGCGAGGATCTGGCGTTCGAGCTCCTGGGCGAGATTGCGGCTGGCTGTCTTGACCGCGGCGGCGGGGGCTGGCAGCGAAAGGGCGCAGAAGGCGAGCGCGATGCGGGCGCGCAGCCGGTCTTCGCCATCGGGCATCTCGCGGGTGTTGGTGCGCAGATAGCGCATCTGCACGGCGAGCATTTTCAGGAACTGGCGATAGAAGGGCAGCTCCGCCCCCTGCAGCACCACCGAGGAATGCTGCAGCCAGGCGATGAGACGCTTGGCCGTGGCGCCGGGCTCCCATGGTGTGCCGGAGATGCGTTTGCCGTAGAGCGTCATCCACTCTTCCACCAGCGCGCGGGCATTGGCAGAGGCGAGGTCGCTCTGGGCGGCGCGCATGTGGCGCAGCCAGCGGAAGCTGTGCAGGGCCTCCTGCCAGGGGCGGTCGGTAACGGGAACGCGGAACGGCGACTGGCCGCGTGTTTCGACCAGCTGGCCGGCGAGCAGGAACTGGCCGTGATAGATGTCGCGCGCCACCTGCGGGTCTGCGATGCGCAGATCAGGCGGGGCGATCAGCACCCGCTCGGGCGTGCGGCCGGAATAGCGCCAGCGATAGGTTGGACCCGCGCGCAAGCGGCGGCGCAGGCGCGCCCACGCCTGCCGCGCAACAAGGCCCCACAGCTCGTGGGGGGAATGTCCTCGTGCTTGATCCAACGACCGAGTTTTCTTTCTGTGACCCCAAATCAGGCGAGAGTCTAAATGATTCAAAGATTTGTGCGAAGTTGAAATATATCAGGACGCACAGATGGCAGGGCCGGCTCAGCGCTGGCGAATGAGGCGCGCAGCGAAGAAGCCGTCGAGCCCCCGCGCCAGCGGATCCTCGCCGAGCGTGTCGGCGGGCGTGGTGCGCAGGAAGCCTTCGGGCGTGACGAAGGCGGCGATGCCGGGCACTTCGTCAGGCTGGATGGGATCGAGCGCCACGTCCGGCGTTTCGGCCAGGAAGGCTTCAAGCATGTCCTCGCCTTCGGCCCGGTCGAGCGAGCAGTTGGAAAACACGATCCGCCCGCCGGGTTTCACCAGCGTGACGGCATGGTCGAGCAGGGCGCGCTGCAGGGCGGCGAGCTTCTCGATGTCTTCAGGCGACTTGGTCCACGGCACATCCGGGTGGCGGCGCACCGTGCCGGTGGACGAGCAGGGGGCGTCGATGAGGATGGCGTCGAAGGGCGTGTCCGGCTGGAACTTGCGGATGTCGGACTCGACGATCTCAGCGTCGAGGCGAAGCCGCGTCAGGTTCTCGGCAAGCCGCTTCAGGCGGCTCTTAGACAGGTCGACGGCGGTGACATTTGCGCCGGCATGGATGAGCTGTGCGGTCTTGCCGCCGGGGGCGGCGCAGAGATCTGCCACGCACGCGCCGGCGATGTCGCCGAGTAGCTTTGCGGGCAGGCTGGCTGCCGTGTCCTGCACCCACCACGCGCCTTCCTCGAAGCCCGGAAGCGTGTCGACGCCGGCCTCGAGCCGGGCGATCCGCACCGTGCCCGTGGGCAGAACGATGCCGCCCAGCGCCCCGGCCCAGCGCTGCGGGTCTTCCTTGACGGTGAAGTCCACCGGCGGCTCGACGCGATGCATGGCGAGAATGGCGGCGGTGGTCTCCGCGCCATAGGCCGCTTCCAGCCGCCCGGCAAACCAGTCCGGCGCTTCGCGCGTCTGGTCGAGGGCGGCGGGCAGTGCGCGCGCCTTCACGCGGATCAGATTACGCAGCACGCCATTGACGAGACCGGCAAAGCGGGCAAGGCGCGGGTCGCTCCTCGCCTGGGTGACGGCGAGGTCGACGGCGGCGCTGTCGGGCACGTCGAGAAACAGGATCTGCGCTGCCGCCACATGCAGCGCGTGAGAGAGCGCGCGGGCATTGGCCGGCAGGGGGCGCTCCAGACGGCGCGCGAGCAGGGCCTCGATGGTGCTGCGATGGCGCAGGGCGCTCATCAGGATGGCGCGCACCAGCGACCGGTCGCGCGCATCGAGCGCGCGGAAATTGAGCTGTCCATGGGCCGGGTCGGTAAGACCGTCGAGCGAGGCATGGGCATCCACGACGGCGGCGAGCAGCTTTGTCGCCACGCGGCGCGTTTCAAGGCCGGGCTTGTCTGGCTCTTGGTTTGTCGGGCGGTTCTGACCGGCCGGCTTCTTCCCGGGCGTGCGGCGTGCGTTCGGGCGGCTCACGACCAGGGGCCTTTCGATCCATCAGCGTCACGGCCCCATTTCTGCTGGGGCTTTGGGGCGGGCTTTGGTCGCTGAGGCGGTTCGTCTGGCCGTGCGTCCGGTCTCGCCCCCGGTCTTGCCCCCCACGGGCCGTGGTTCGCATCCTCTTCGGGTGCGGGATCGCGCTGTGGGGCGGAAGGCCGGGCCTGCCGCCCGCCACGGGGTTCCTCCGCCATGGCGTAGAGGGCCGCGATGCGGTTGTCCGTGTCGGGGTGGGTGGAGAACAGATTGTCCATGCGCTCGCCCGACAGCGGGTTGATGATGAACATGTGTGCGGTGGCGGGATTGCGCTCGGCGTCCTGATTGACCACCTGTTTGGCGCGCCGGGCGATCTTGTCGAGCGCGGAGGCGAGCCACAGCGGATTGCCGCAGATCTCCGCGCCGCGCCGGTCGGCCGAATATTCGCGGGTGCGGCTGATGGCCATCTGCACCATCATGGCGGCGAGCGGAGCGACGATCATTGCAACGAGCACGCCAATGAAGCCGAGCGGATTGTTGTTGTCGCGGTTGCCGCCGAAGAAGAAGGCGAAATTGCCGAGCATGGAGATCGCGCCGGCCAGCGTCGCCGTGATCGTCATGGTCAGCGTGTCGCGGTTCTGCACATGGGCGAGCTCGTGCGCCATCACGCCGGCGACCTCTTCATAGCTCAGCCGGTCAAGCAGGCCGGTGGTGGCTGCGACGGCGGCATTCTGCGGGTTGCGGCCGGTGGCAAACGCGTTGGGCTGGTCGTTCTTGATCAGGTAGACGCGCGGCATCGGAAGACCGGCGCGGGCCGCCAGATCGCGCACGATGGCGTAGTATTCGGGGGCGTTGCGCTCGTCCACTTCGACGGCGTGGTGCATTTTGAGCACCATCTTGTCGGAGTTCCAGTAGCTGAACAGATTCATGCCGGCGGCAAACAGGAAGGCGATCATCATGCCGCCACTGCCCCCGATCAGATAGCCCACGCCCATGAAAAGGGCCGTCATGAAGGCCAAGAGCATCGCGGTGCGTATCGTGTTCATTGTTGTCCAAGCTCCAGAAACAGGCCGCGCCGGGCATTTTCGACCGCGCGACCAATCGCTTATATGATGGGGAACGCGCTTCGTGTATTCAATAATCCGGTTTTCGAGAGGAAGTTGCGGTGAAAGACGAAACGGACCGAAAAGAAGATGCGTCGGCAAAGGTTCTCTCGCCGGCAGCCGAGCGTGCGCTGGCGGAAGCCGAGGCGCGCCGGAAGAACATCGAGGCTGCTGCGGCAAAGGCTCCGAAGGAGCTGGGCGGGCGCGGCGGCCATGACCCGGCACGCTACGGCGACTGGGAAGTGAAGGGCATCGCCACCGATTTCTGACAGGGTTGCCCGGATCCCAATGAAGGAATATATTCCTTCCATGATCCGGTCTCGCCTGAAATGCATGGTCATTGTCTTGCTTGCGCTCTTCTGGAGCGGGCAGACGGCTGCGCTTGCCGGGCGCAGAGAGGCGATACCCGGCCCCGTGCGGGCGAGCGTTCTGCGCGTTGTTGACGGCGATTCCTTCATTGCCGAGGCGCATATATGGCCGGGGCAGCGCATCACGGTGAGTGTGCGCATTCGCGGCGTCGATGCGCCGGAGCTTCGCAGCCGATGCGCCGCCGAGAAGGCGGCGGCCCGCCAGGCGAAGGCTGCGCTTCAAGTGCTTCTGGATGGCGGAACGGTGTGGATCAGCGCCATCAGCGGCGGCAAATATTACGGGCGGGTTCTGGCCGATGTTGCGACGGAACCGGGTGGCGATGTGGCCGCGCGGCTGCTCGATGCGCAGCTGGTGGCTGCCTATGGTGGAGGCCGGCGGGTTTCGTTTGTCTGCTGATGCGCAAAGATCAGTAGATGCCGCGCATCGCGCTTACCGCTCCATTCGCACCGTTTCCTAAGGTGTCTAAGTCCTTCTCGTCAAACTTACGGAATGCGCCGACGAAAAGTGCAACAGTGATTGTCGTAATAGATAGTATGGGGGCTACTATCATGGCGACGGATAGGGCGGGCGTTACGAAGATGAAGGGGCCCCAGAATACGCTGTGCACCATATGCCAAAGGGCTGCCGCCATGCCGATTATGACAAACACGCCGGCAACGACGGCCACCCATTTGATCATATAGCGTTGCCCAATCTCTCGTTTGGCGAGGCTGCGAAGGGCGGATTCAGCCTGTAATAGTTCAAATTCTAGCTCTTCGCGGCGCGAATTTCTGGCCGCATCGTTAGCGTCTAAGTCGGGATCTATTGGCGGGATATCATCAGGCATTCGCAGCCTTCTTATTAGCTTCCGTCCGCTTGTGAACGTAGTGTTGCTTGATCAGCTCGTCCGGAATGGGAGCATAATAACCGCCAGTTTTTGTTGCGATGTCCCAAGGTCCTCCCTGTATATGTGTCAAATCAGAGAGGATGAATGCATCCAGTTTTCCGTATATGTTGTATATTTCTTCGAGTAACTTTTGATCCTCCGGCCTTATCTGCGTTTCTGCGATTGTGGCCGGATTGTCTACATTTATGCCTTGGCTTCGAAATGCTCGGTACACATCAGGAATTACAGGGCCGTACTGCCAAGCTTCAATCCGATTGGAAAAAAGCGGGGCATTTCGTGTTTCGAGGTGCCAGCCATGTGCAATATAAGTGAGTTTAAGAAGTGACATAATAGATAGCCGCTTCCCATCTCGCTTAGAGCGGGCAACAAACCAATTTGCAATTTGGCGAGCATCGTATCCCATCATCTCACTCCTTAACATCTATATGGATAAATTGGAAAGAGACTTAAACACGGTCCTTCATTCTTTGGGTGCGCTGTGTGGAGCGAAGAACAAAAGGCCGTTCCCGAAGGAACGGCCCCGTGTTTTCGAATTCGCACGCGGTCATGGTCAGGCTGCCGGAGCAGGCCGTCCGCGTTTCATGCGCTTCAGCGGGAAGTCTGCTCCCCGTGAAGGCAATCCATCGAGACCACGTTTGAACGGAAATCACTCGACATTGGATCACCCCCTTTCGGTTCGTTGACGATACACACAATGTGGAGATGGATGCCGTCTCGTGCAAGGGGCAAAGAAAACGCCGCGCATTCGGGTGAATGCGCGGCGTTCTGCCCAAGGTCAGTTTGTATGCGCCCGGGAGCCGCTTCCGGCTCCGGGCAGGGCGTCAGCCCTTCTTGTTCTGACGGTTGTCGATCAGATCGTCGACCACGGCCGGATCGGCGAGCGTCGAGGTGTCGCCCAGCGCGCCATAATCGTCCTCGGCGATCTTGCGCAGGATGCGGCGCATGATCTTGCCCGAGCGGGTCTTCGGCAGGCCAGGCGAGAACTGGATCTTGTCCGGCGAGGCGATCGGGCCGATCTCGCTGCGTACATGCGCAACCAGCTCTTTCTTGAGCTCCTCGGAACCCTCTTCTCCGGCCATCAGCGTGATGTAGCAGTAGATGCCCTGACCCTTCACATCGTGCGGGTAACCGACGACGGCGGCTTCCGACACCTTGTCATGGCTGACCAGCGCGGATTCGACCTCGGCCGTGCCCATGCGGTGGCCGGACACGTTGATCACGTCATCGACGCGGCCGGTGATCCAGTAAAAGCCGTCCTCGTCGCGGCGGCAGCCGTCACCCGTGAAATACTTGCCCTTGTAGGTGGAGAAGTAGGTCTGGATGAAGCGCTCATGATCGCCATAGACCGAGCGCATCTGGCCGGGCCAGGAATCCGTGATGCACAGATTGCCGCTGGTCGCGCCTTCGAGCACCTTGCCCTCGCCATCGACGAGCTGCGGCTGCACGCCGAAGAAGGGGCGGGTGGCCGAGCCGGGCTTGAGATCCGTTGCGCCGGGCAGCGGCGTGATGAGAATGCCGCCGGTCTCCGTCTGCCACCAGGTGTCGACGATGGGCGACTTCTTCTCGCCGACCACGTTGTAATACCACTCCCATGCTTCCGGATTGATCGGCTCGCCGACCGAACCGAGAATGCGCAGGGAGCTGCGCGAGGTGCGGGTGACAAAGTCGTCGCCGGCGCCCATCAGCGCGCGGATGGCGGTGGGGGCGGTGTAGAAGATGTTGACGTTGTGCTTGTCGACCACCTGCCAGAAGCGGGATGCGTCCGGATAGTTCGGTACGCCTTCGAACATCAGCGTGACGGCGCCGTTGGCCAGTGGACCGTAGACGATGTAGCTGTGGCCCGTGACCCAGCCCACATCGGCCGTGCACCAGTAGACGTCGCCCTCGTGATAGTCGAACACATATTCATGCGTCATCGAGGCGTAGACGAGATAGCCGCCCGTGGTGTGCAGAACGCCCTTCGGCTTGCCGGTGGAGCCGGAGGTGTAGAGGATGAACAGCGGATCTTCGGCGTTCATCTTCTCCGGTTCGCACACGGGCTCCGCCTTCGCGGTTTCCTCGTGGTACCAGAGGTCGCGGCCCTCGAACCAGTTGATCTTGCCGGCGGTGCGCTGCACGACCAGCACGTGTCGCACCTTCGCTCCGGCTGCTTCGGCAAGCGCGATGGCCTTGTCGGTGTTCTCCTTGAGCGGAACCTTGCGACCGCCGCGCAGGCCCTCATCGGCGGTGATGACGAAATCGGACTTGCAGTCCTCGATGCGGCCGGCGAGCGAATCGGGCGAGAAGCCGCCGAACACCACCGAGTGAACCGCGCCGATGCGCGTGCAGGCGAGCATCGCATAGGCCGCTTCCGGGATCATCGGCATGTAGATGGTGACGCGGTCACCTTTCTTGACGCCGTTCGACTTCATCACATTGGCGAGCCGGCAGACCCTGTCGTGCAGCTCGCGATAGGTGATCTTCCTGTCGTCGTAGGGGTTGTCGCCTTCCCAGATGATGGCGGTCTGGTCGCCGCGCTTCTCCAGATGGCGGTCGATGCAGTTGTAGGAGACGTTGGTGACGCCATCCTCGAACCACTTGATCGACACGTCGCCCTCGAACGAGGTGTTCTTCACCTTGGTGTAAGGCGTGAACCAGTCGATGCGCTTGCCGTGCTTTTCCCAGAACTTCTCCGGGTCCTTGATGCTGTTCTCATACCATTCGAGATACGTCTCATTGTCGATGAGCGCGTTTTCCTTCCACGCTGGCTGGACGCGGTGAACATGCACTTCGGACATTTTTCCTCCTCCGGGTAGGCACTTGCTGGGACTGGAATCGCGTCATGCGACGCGGAGGCTCCTGGCTCGCGCGCATTATTACCATTCTGCCTGTTGCTACAACATTAGACATTTGGCGGCACGGGTGCGGCGGCGAAAGAACGCATGGTCCAGACCGTTAGCACCGATTCCGAAAGGCTGCTAACAATATGTAATAACACGATAAATTTACGTCTGCGTGAGCGCTTTCAACTGGACGGTCGCCGGTTTTAGCCCGACACTTTTTTGATCCGGAACCTGATTCGGAAAGGCAGCACATGCAGCAAACGGGCGAAATGGAGCTGATGCTCCGGGGCTATGGGCTGACGACGGCGGAGTTTCTCTACCACCTGCCGGACCACCCGACGATATTGCAGAGTTTCATCTGGCAACACTACGACACCGCGCCGGACTTTCCCGCGCTCTACCGGTTCATCGACTTCTGGAACGAGACCCTCGACGGGCCGCTTCACTCGGTGACCTACACGCACAGGAAGCTGATTTCGCCGAGCGAATGGCGCAGCCTGGCGGGAGAGCTGGTTCTGCACTGAGGCGCAAGGCCCATGGCTGAGGTGCCGGGTCTGAAGGAACTACGCCTTTTTGATGATCTTTTCACCCACCTCCCGTGGGGCGTAAATTTGTGATCCGCAAAAACAACGCGGGGGGAAACGCGCAGGGCGCGAACGGTGTCGCGGCCTGCGCAGATTGGGCGCAGATTGGGCAAAGACATGAAAACACTTGCAAGAATCTGCTGGGTGACGGCGGCTCTTTACGCCGTGCTCGGAATGAGTTTCGGCATCTACATGGCGGCGTCCGGGGATCACACCCTGTCGCCGGCCCATGGGCACCTCAACCTGGTGGGCTGGGCGAGCATCGCTCTTTACGGAACGTTCTACACGCTCGTGCCGACGGCGGCCGAAAGCCGGCTGGCCGGGGTGCAGGTGATCCTCGCTGAAGTGGGCGTGATCATCATGGTGCCGGGCATTGCGATGGCGATCATGAATGCCGGCGAGGGCCTCGCCAAGGCGGGCGCGACCCTCGTTCTGCTTTCCGCGCTTCTGTTCCTGATAATCGTGGCGCGCTCGACGGGCCGTGCGACCTCCGGCGGGTGATGGGCGGAAGGCGCAGGTCTAGAGCGTTCCCGCTTTTCCTGGAATTGCGAGAACGTTCCAGTTCACTGTTCTTGCGCAATTCCGGACGGAAAACCGGTTCCCACTTTTCCTGGAATTGCTTTAGCGTGCGCCGAAGATCGCCGATCCCACGCGCACGCTGGTCGCGCCGAAGGCAACGGCCTTCTCGTAATCGCCGGACATGCCCATGGAGCATTTCTCGACGCCGGCTTCGGCCGCGAGTTTCCTGAGCAGCGCGAAATGCGGGCCGGGGTGTTCGTCAAAGGGCGGAATGCACATGAGGCCTTCGATGGCGAGGCCGTATTCCTCGCGGCAATGTTTGACGAAGGTGACGGTCTGGCGCGGATCTATGCCGGCCTTCTGTTCTTCAAGCCCCGTATTGACCTGGACATAAAGACGCGGGGCTTTGCCCTGCTTCTTGATCTCGGCGGCAAGCGCGCGCGCGATCTTTTCGCGGTCGACGCTCTCGATCACATCGAACAGGGCGACGGCGTCGGCGGCCTTGTTGGACTGGAGCGGGCCGATCAGGCGAAGCTCGATATCGGGGAAGGCTTCCTTCAGCGCGGGCCATTTGCCCTGGGCTTCCTGAACACGGTTTTCGCCGAAAACGCGCTGGCCGGCTTCGATGACCGGACGCACCTGATCGGCCTCGAAAGTCTTGGAAACGGCGACCAGCGTGACCGCGCCCGGAGCGCGGTCTGCGGCCTTTTCGGCGGCGGCGATCTTCGCTTTGACGTCCTGCAGATTTTCGACGGCGTGGCTCATCCTGTCGCTGATCCCTCTTTCAAAAAGGCCTCTTGGAGTTGACGGTTCGCCGAAACCATGGTGAAGGTCCGCCAACATAATTTCCGCTCTTATCTTGTGAAAATCCGGCCATGGCAACCGAACGTTATAACCCCCGCGTAGCAGAACCCCGCTGGCAGAAGGCCTGGGACGAGGCCAAGCTGTTCGAGGCCAGCAATGATGACGGGCGTCCGAAATACTACGTGCTCGAGATGTTTCCCTATCCCTCGGGCCGCATTCACATCGGTCACACCCGCAACTACACGATGGGCGACGTGGTTGCGCGCTACAAGCGCGCCAAGGGCTACAACGTTCTGCACCCGATGGGCTGGGACGCCTTCGGCATGCCGGCGGAAAACGCCGCGATGCAGAACAAGGTGCACCCCAAGGAGTGGACCTATCAGAACATCGCGGTGATGCGCGATCAGCTCAAGACCTTCGGCCTGTCGCTGGACTGGAGCCGTGAGTTCGCCACCTGCGACGTGGACTACTACCACCGCCAGCAGATGCTGTTCGTCGACTTCTTCGAGAAGGGTCTGGTGACGCGCAAGACCTCCAAGGTCAACTGGGATCCGGTGGATCAGACCGTGCTCGCCAATGAGCAGGTGATCGACGGTCGCGGCTGGCGTTCGGGCGCGGAAGTCGAGCAGCGCGAGCTGGCGCAGTGGTTCTTCAAGATCACCGATTACGCGCAGGATCTGGTCGACGCCATCGACGATCTGGACCAGTGGCCGGAGAAGGTGCGCCTGATGCAGCGCAACTGGATCGGCCGTTCCGAGGGCATGCTGGTCCGCTGGGCGCTGACGGAAGAGAGCGCGCCCGGGGGCATGAACGAGGGCACGAACGAGCTGGAAGTCTATACGACCCGGCCCGACACGCTGTTTGGCGCATCCTTCATGGCGATTGCCGCCGATCACCCGCTTGCAAAGACGCTTTCCGCCGACAATGCCGAGCTCGCCGCATTCTGCGAAGAGTGCCGCCGCATGGGCACCTCGGCAGCGGCGCTGGAAACGGCCGAGAAGAAGGGCTTCGACACGGGCGTGCGCGTGCGCCATCCCTTCGATCCGGAATGGACGCTGCCGGTCTATGTCGCCAATTTCGTGCTGATGGACTACGGCACGGGCGCGATCTTCGGCTGTCCGTCGGGCGACCAGCGCGACCTGGACTTCGCCAACAAATACGGCCTGCCAGTGACGCCGGTGGTGATGCCGGAGGGCGCGGACGCCGCGACCTTCCAGATCACCGAGGAAGCCTTCACCGATGATGGCGTGATGATCAATTCGCGCTTCCTCGACGGCATGAAGCCGAAGGCGGCGTTCGAGGAAGTGGCCAACCGCCTCTCCTCCGAGACGATCAATGGCCGCCCGGTGGGCGAGCGCAAGGTGAACTTCCGCCTGCGCGACTGGGGCGTTTCGCGTCAGCGCTACTGGGGCTGCCCGATCCCGATGATCCACTGCGACGATTGCGGTGTGGTGCCGGTGCCGAAGGCCGACATGCCGGTCAAGCTGCCCGACGACATCGAGTTCGACCGTCCCGGCAACCCGCTTGACCGTCACCCGACCTGGAAGCATGTCAAATGCCCGAAATGCGGCTCGGACGCGCGGCGCGAGACGGACACGATGGACACGTTCGTCGATTCGTCCTGGTACTTCGCGCGCTTCACCGCGCCGTGGGAAAATGATCCGACCAACCCGGAAGCGGCCAATGAATGGCTGCCGGTCGATCAGTATATCGGCGGCATCGAGCACGCGATCCTGCATCTGCTCTATTCGCGCTTCTTCACCCGCGCCATGCGCGACACCGGTCATCTGAGCCTGGCGGAGCCCTTCAAGGGCCTGTTCACGCAGGGCATGGTGGTGCACGAGACCTACCGCGCCGCCGATGGCCGCTGGCTGGCTCCCAACGAGATCGAATTCTCCGGTTCGGGCGATGCGCGTTCGGCTGTCGAGATCTCGACCGGCGAGCCGGCGACGATCGGCGCGCTGGAAAAGATGTCGAAGTCCAAGAAGAACACGGTGAGCCCCGAGGACATCATCGAGTCCTTCGGCGCGGACACGGCGCGCTGGTTCATGCTGTCGGATTCGCCGCCCGAGCGCGACGTGGAATGGACCGACGACGGCGCGACGGGCGCACACCGCTTCGTGCAGCGCGTCTGGCGTTTGGTCTGCGAAACGGCGGAACATGTGCGTGGCGTGACGCCGAAGGCGGCAATCGACGGACCGGTTCTTGCTGCTTCCAAGGCGGCGCACAAGGCGCTCAAGGCAGTGGGCGAGGACATCGAGAAGCTGGCCTTCAACCGCGCCATCGCCCGTGTTCACCAGCTCGTCAACGATCTGCAGGAGCCGCTTTCCGCGCTTGACGCCGGCGCCGACGAGGCCGCGAAGGCCGCAGCGCGCGAGGCTGTCGACATCCTGATCCATCTGGTTGCCCCCTTCATGCCGCATCTGGCCGAAGAGTGCTGGGCGCAGATTGGCGGCGAAGGCATGGTTGCCGCGAGCGCCTGGCCGGAATTCGATCCGGCGCTGGTCGTGGACAATGAAATCGTTCTGCCCGTGCAGATCAACGGCAAGAAGCGCGGCGATTTGACAATTGCGCGCGACGCAGATCAATCTGCGGTCGAAGATGCGGTGCTCAAACTCGATTTCGTCCAGAAGGTGCTGAACGGTTCGCAGCCGCGCAAGGTGATTGTCGTTCCGCAGCGCATCGTCAACATCGTTGCCTGATGCTGCGGAACCCGGATTTATGCTGTTTGGAAAACAGGGGGAAACCTTGAACCCGACGTTTCGTGTTTCGCTTCTGGCCGGCCTGGCTTTGTCTTTAGCCGTGGCGTCTGGCTGCACGGTGCGCCCCCTTATGGCGACGCCGGACGTGACGTCGAGTGGCGTTGCCTCATCGCCGGCGATGTCGTCCATCGCCATCGCGCCGGTGGACACGCGCTACGGGCAGCAGGTCCGCAACCACCTGATTTTCCTGCTTAACGGCGGAGCCGGGCAGCCGGCCAGTGCGCGCTACGCGCTTGATCTCAAGATCACGCGTTCGAGCTCTGCAGCGGCCCGCGTTCAGGTGCGCACCGACAACGAGCCCACCGCCAGCCTTCTCACCATGACCGCCGTCTACAAGCTGACCGATGGCGAGACCGGAAAGGTTGTCGCGACCGGAAAGCGTGAGATTTCTTCCGCCTATGACGTGCCGCGTCAGGAGTTTGCGGCGCTGCGCGCTGCGCGCAATGCCGAGGACCGTGCGGCCCGCGAGCTGGCCGAGCAGCTGCGTCTGGCGCTCGGGCAGGACCTGGCGCGCGCCGGGGCCGGATCGTAAACGCGACCCGGCGGCATGTTCGCGGTATCGTTGCAACCACGGAGCCCATTCTTGCGTTCGTGTCATTGCGTCGTCACAGTATTCGGTGAAACAGCCTGCGAGGCGTGATCTCTGAATGTTGCCCAGTTTCCGTAAGAGATCCTCTTCGGGTAAGACGAAGGAGCGGGATGACGGTCATGACAGGAACCGAGATGCTTCAGGGAGCGCTTCGTCCATGGCTCTGCACACGACGCTGACGTCTGTGGCCGCGGTTCTGGGGAACCGCGTTCTGGGCCGTGATGTCCACGCGCCCGAAGACCCGCATGTGGTCGATCAGCTGATCGCCGAGCGCACCACCCATCTTTCGCAGAACATGCTGTGGCCGCTGGCGCAGCCATTCCTCTACCGCTTCCTGCACTACCGCCAGGCGGTGGTGATGGCTGACGAAGTGGCGGAACTCTCCGGCTGGGAATCCTTCGATTACATCAGCAGGCTCCTGTCGCTGGAGATTTCGGCGAGCGGGATGGAGAACATCCCCGCAAAGGGCGGTTTCATTCTCGCGCCGAATCACCCGACCGGCATCGCTGACGGCATCGCCGTCTATGATCTGATGAAGGGCGTGCGGCCGGATCTCGCGATCTTCGCCAACCGGGATGCGCTGCGGGTCAACACGCGGTTCCGCGATCTCATCATTCCGGTGGAATGGCGCGCGGGCGAAAAATCCCACGCCAAGAGCCGCGACACGCTGGAGATGACGGCCAAGGCCTTCACCGGCGGCAAGGCCATCGTTCTGTTCCCGTCCGGGCGCATTGCCTACTGGAACAGGGACAAGCTCACCGAGCGCCCCTGGCAGCCTTCAGTCGTTGCGCTGGCGCGCCGCTATCAGGTGCCGGTCGTGCCGATGAACATGACGGCGCGCAATTCGGGCCTGTTCTATCTCCTGTCGCGCTATTCCACCGAACTGCGCGACATGACGCTGTTCCATGAGCTTCTGAACAAGAAGGGCCGGGCGATCAACATGGTGATCGGCAAGCCGATCATGCCGGATGCGCTGGGTGAGGGAGAGCCGGCGGATATGGCCGCGCGCCTTCAGGAGCACACGGTGCACCGGCTGCGCGAAGACCCGCACGCGACCTTTGAAGGTTAGCGGCCGACGGTTGGCACCACGCATGCCGATGGGCGTGCGACGTTAGAGCGGTTCACCGTTTCACGGAAACGTCGCTCCGCTCAATTTATCGGTTTTTCCGCATTTGTGCGGACGTCAGGTGAGATCACCTGACTGCAAAATGCTCCAGAAAACAGTTTTCGGAGAGGAAGGGCGCGCCTGCTGCTGGCGCTGGCGCTCGCCCCTCATCCTCACCTTCTCCCCGCTTGCGGGGAGAAGGGGCTTCGATGCCGGTGATTTTCCTGCACCGATGTTTCGAGCGTGAGAAGCCTCAGCCGATCTTCTGGCCGGTCTTCGCCCAGTCGGCGAGGAAGGCTTCGAGGCCCTTGTCGGTGAGCGGGTGCTTGACCAGCGCCTTGAGAACGGACGGCGGCACGGTTGCCACGTCGGAGCCGATCAGAGCGGCCTGCTTCACGTGGTTCACGGTGCGGATCGATGCAGCGAGGATCTCGGTGTTGAAGCCGTAATTATCGTAGATCGTGCGGATCTCGGCGATCAGGTCCATGCCATCGATGCCCATGTCGTCGAGACGACCGATGAAGGGCGAGATGAAGGTTGCGCCGGCCTTGGCGGCGAGCAGCGCCTGGTTTGCCGAGAAGCAGAGCGTGACATTGACGAGGCGGCCCGAAGAGGTGATCGCCTTACAGGCCTTGAGGCCGTCCATGGTGAGCGGCACCTTGATGCAGATATTGTCTGCGATCCTGGAGAGGATTTCGGCCTCTTTCATCATGCCTTCGAAGTCCGTCGCGGTGACTTCGGCGGAAACCGGGCCATCGACGATGTCGCAGATTTCCTTGGTCACTTCCATGATGTCGCGGCCCGACTTCATGATCAGCGACGGGTTGGTGGTGACGCCGTCGAGCAGACCCGTTTCGCTCAACTCACGGATTTCGTTTACGTCGGCGGTGTCGACGAAGAACTTCATGGCAAACTCCTTAAGGCAGTCGGAAGGCCGGGATTGAGAGGATGCGACGACATCCTCCACATGTTCGGTCTTTGCTCTAATGCAAGAACAGGGCAAGGTCACGCCCGATGACAAAAGATTCGCCAATGAGCACCGTCGTGCCGGTCATGGTGCCGATGCCCGCCGAGCGGCCTTACTCCTATGCGGTGCCGGAAGACATGCGCGTGGAGCCGGGCTCCATCGTGCGCGTGCCGCTGGGGCCGCGCGAGGTGGCCGGCATCGTGTGGGATGGGCCGGGCGAGGCGGTGGCCGCCAAGAGGCTGAGGGCCATCAGCGCGGTTTTCGACTGCCCGCCGATCTCCGAAGAGATGCGCCGTTTCGTCGACTGGGTGGCAAGCTACACGCTTTCGCCGCCCGGCATGGTGGCGCGCATGCTGTTGCGCGCGCCGGCGGCGTTTGATCCCGAGCCGCCGACCGAGGGGCTGCGGCTCGTCGACGGGATGGGGCCTGACCGGCTGACGGCGGCGCGCGAACGCGTGATGGAAATGGCCGGCGACGGCCAGGCCTGGACGCGGGCCGGGCTTGCCCATGCGGCAGGCGTTTCTTCCAGCGTGATTGAAGGCTTGCGTTCGCAGGGCGTGTTCGAGACGGTTTCGATCCCGCCGCGCCCGCTGGTGGCCGCACCTGACCCGACCTTCGGGCGCGCGACCCTGACCGACGGCCAGGCGGAAGCCGCCGCGCGCCTGCGGGAAAAGGCCGGGACCGACGCTTTCAGCGTGACGCTGATCGACGGTGTGACGGGCTCGGGCAAGACGGAAGTCTATTTTGAGGCGGTGGCGGCGGCGCTGGAGCGCGGCAAGCAGGTGCTGATCCTCATTCCCGAGATCGCGCTTACGCAGGCCTTTCTGGAACGCTTCCACAACCGATTCGGCGCCAAGCCCGCCGAATGGCACTCCGATCTTGCGCCAAAGAAACGCGAGCGCGTCTGGCGGCAGGTGGCCGAAGGGCAGCTGCGGGTGGTGGCGGGCGCGCGCTCGGCGCTTTTCCTGCCGTTTCGCGAACTCGGCCTGATCGTGATCGATGAAGAGCACGACCCGGCCTACAAGCAGGAAGACCGGGTCTTCTACAATGCGCGCGACATGGGCGTGGTGCGCGGCCATATCGGCGGGTTTCCCGTGGTGCTGGCCTCGGCAACGCCATCGCTGGAAAGCCGGGTCAACGCCAATCAGGGGCGTTATGAGCGCATCGTCCTGTCGTCGCGCTTTGCAGATGCGGCCCTGCCGGACCTCGCCACGGTGGACATGCGCAAGGCCGCGCCCGAGCGTGGCGGCTTTCTCTCGCCGGTTCTCATCGAGGAGATGAAGAAGACGCTGGCGCGCGGCGAGCAGTCCCTGCTGTTTTTGAACCGGCGCGGTTATGCGCCGCTGACGCTTTGCCGGGTGTGCGGCCATCGCTTCCAGTGCCCCGACTGTTCGAGCTGGCTGGTGGAGCACCGTTTTCGCGGGCAGCTCGTCTGCCATCACTGCGGCTATAACGAACCGCGCCCGGAAGCCTGTCCGGAATGCGGAACGCTCGATCATCTGGTTGCCTGCGGGCCGGGCGTGGAGCGCATCACCGAAGAGGTTGACCGGCTTTTCCCGGACGCGCGCACCATCATGCTGTCGTCAGACATGATGGGCGGCGTGAAGCGGCTGCGGCTGGAACTGGAGGCCATCGAGAAGGGCGAGGCGGACATCATCATCGGTACGCAGCTCGTGGCCAAGGGACACAACTTCCCCGGCATGACGCTGGTGGGCGTGGTGGATGCGGATCTGGGGCTTGCCAATGGCGATCCGCGTGCGGCCGAGCGCACATTCCAGCTTCTGGCGCAGGTGACAGGCCGCGCCGGGCGCACGGGACGAAAGAGCCTTGGCCTTCTCCAGACCTATCAGCCGGAACACCCGGTGATGCGGGCCATCGTGACGGGGGATGCGGAGGCGTTCTACGACCGCGAGACCGCCGAGCGCGAGCGCGCGGGCCTGCCGCCTTTCGGGCGTCTGGCCGCCATTATCGTGAGCGCGGCCACGCGCATGGAGGCCGAAGGCCACGCGCGTGGCCTGCGCCGCGCAGCGCCACAGGCCCCGGAAATCGATGTGCTGGGACCGGCCGAAGCGCCGCTTGCCGTGGTGGCCGGGCGGCATCGGTTCCGGCTTCTTGTGCACGGCGCGCGCCGCTCGGACATTCAGGGTTTTCTGCGCGACCTTTTGAAGGCCGGCCCGAAGCCGCGCGGCTCCGTGCGTGTGCAGGTGGACATCGATCCGCAGAGTTTCCTGTGAGCAGAGTTTCCTGTGAAGTGTGGCATCGCTGCTATGCCGCTGCGACCGCAATACGGTTTAAGAGGGCCGAAAGCGCGACGCGGGCATGTTTGCCTGCAACACAACCAAGGAGGTTCTGATGGCGTTGTCCTTTCCCTGGCCGGTAACCCAGGGCGAATGGCTGGCATGGTCCGCAGCGGCGGTGACGATTCTCATCGGCCTGTTCGTGATGTTCATGCCGCGGCTGGCGCTGAAACTTTTCAGGCTGCAGCCGGCGGCGGAACGCACCGAGATGCTTGTGGTGCCGCGCGCCATCATTGGCGGTTTCTATATCGGCTTCGGACTGGCGGCGATGATGCTGGCGCAGCCCTTCATTTATCTGGCGCTTGGTGCGGCCTGGACCGTGTCGGTCTTCGGCTGCGTGATCTCGATGCTGTCGGATGGAGCGAAGGCTCTCTACAGCTGGGTGTTTCTTGTTCTGTCGCTCGTTCTGGCGGTGCTTCCGCTGGCATTTGTCATGGGATTCGTGGCCTGACGGAATAAAAATGCGTCGAAACTGCGACAAAGCAACCGTTATGGCGGGGTCTATGCGTGTTGCGACTCTCGGAAGCCTGTGCTAGACGGCAATCGGCTTTCAGCAGGAAGGCATGTCCTATGTCTTTTTGCGAGGGGAAAAATTCAATCAGGTCAGAGATTTAGCCCGAGCAGGTAGCTCCAGCATAAAATCTTGTGGCCTTCTAGGCGTGAGAGAAGACCATCCCGTGGCACAATCTGGCTCCATGATTTCCGGAATGGCAGGGCGCTACGCTGGTTCGCTTTTTGAACTGGCGAAGGAAGCCAAGGCGATTTCCACAGTCGAGGCTGACCTCGACCGCTTCGAGAAACTTCTTGAAGGCAGCGACGACCTGCAGCGTCTCGTCGAGAGCCCCGTGTTCTCGGCTGACGACCAGCTGAAGGCGATCAGCGCCGTTCTCGACAAGGCCGGGATTTCGGGCCTGGTCGGCAATTTCCTGCGTGTCGTTGCGCAGAACCGGCGTTTGTTCGCCGTTCCGCAGATGATCCGCGCATTCCGCCATATCGCCGCAGAAGATCGCGGTGAGACGACGGCGGACGTGGTTGCGGCGCACGCGCTCAACGCGACGCAGGAGAAGGAACTGAAGGCCGCCCTCAAGGCAGTGGCTGGCAAGGACGTTTCGATCAACGTTTCCGTTGATCCCTCCATTCTCGGCGGGCTGGTGGTCAAGATGGGCTCGCGCCAGATCGACACATCGCTCAAAACCAAACTTAATTCGCTCAAGCTTGCACTGAAAGAGGTCGGCTGATGGACATCCGTGCGGCGGAAATTTCCGCAATTCTGAAGGATCAGATAAAGAACTTCGGCAAGGAAGCCGAAGTTTCAGAAGTTGGCCAGGTGCTCTCCGTGGGCGACGGCATTGCCCGCGTCTATGGTCTGGACAATGTCCAGGCCGGTGAGATGGTGGAGTTCCCAGGCGGCATCCGCGGCATGGCGCTCAACCTGGAAGTCGACAATGTCGGCGTCGTTATCTTCGGTAGCGACCGTGACATTAAAGAAGGCGACACGGTGAAGCGCACGGGCGCCATCGTGGACGTTCCGGTCGGTCCGGAGCTGCTCGGCCGCGTTGTTGACGCGCTTGGCAACCCGATCGACGGCAAGGGCCCGATCAAGACGAAAGCGCGCGCCCGCGTTGACGTGAAGGCCCCGGGCATCATTCCCCGCAAGTCGGTTCACGAGCCGATGTCGACCGGTCTGAAGTCCGTTGACGCCCTGATCCCGATTGGCCGCGGTCAGCGCGAGCTGATCATTGGCGACCGCCAGACCGGCAAGACCGCCATCGTTCTCGACACCTTCCTCAACCAGAAGCCGCTCAACGACGGTGACGACGAGAGCCAGAAGCTCTACTGCGTCTATGTTGCCGTTGGCCAGAAGCGCTCCACGGTTGCACAGCTGGTGAAGGTCCTGGAAGAGCGCGGCGCTCTCGAATACTCGATCATCGTCGCTGCCACCGCTTCCGACGCCGCTCCGATGCAGTTCCTGGCTCCGTTCGCCGGCTGCGCCATGGGCGAGTACTTCCGCGACAACGGCAAGCACGCCGTGATCGCCTATGACGATCTGTCCAAGCAGGCCGTTGCTTACCGTCAGATGTCGCTCCTGCTGCGCCGCCCGCCGGGCCGTGAAGCTTACCCGGGCGACGTTTTCTACCTGCACTCCCGCCTGCTCGAGCGCGCGGCGAAGATGAACGACGAGCAGGGCTCCGGCTCGCTCACGGCTCTGCCGGTCATCGAGACGCAGGCCAACGACGTGTCGGCCTACATTCCGACCAACGTGATCTCGATCACCGACGGTCAGATCTTCCTCGAGACCAATCTGTTCTTCCAGGGCATCCGCCCGGCCGTGAACGTCGGTCTGTCGGTGTCGCGCGTCGGCTCCGCAGCCCAGATCAAGGCGATGAAGCAGGTTGCCGGCTCCATTAAGGGTGAGCTCGCCCAGTACCGTGAAATGGCTGCATTCGCGCAGTTCGGTTCTGACCTCGACGCCTCGACCCAGCGCCTGCTCAACCGCGGTGCACGCCTGACCGAACTCCTGAAGCAGCCGCAGTTCTCGCCGCTGAAGACGGAAGAGCAGGTTGCCGTGATCTTTGCCGGTGTGAATGGCTACCTCGACAAGCTTCCGCTTGCCGATGTCACCCGTTTCGAGCAGGGCCTGCTTTCGCACATGCGTGCGGACGGCAAGGACGTGCTTGATGCGATCCGCAAGGAAAAGGCGCTTTCCGACGATCTGCGTGAGAAGCTCAAGGCACAGATCGACGCATTCGCCAAGAACTTCGCCTGAGGCTAAGCGAGCATGGCTTCCCTTAAGGAACTTCGCAACCGAATCGCCTCGGTCAAGGCGACGCAGAAAATCACCAAGGCGATGCAGATGGTCGCCGCGGCGAAACTGAAGCGCGCCCAGGAGGCGGCCGAGGCTGCGCGGCCCTATGCGGAACGCATGGGGGCCGTGCTCACCAACATCGCCGGCGCCGTGTCGGGCAACGACGCGCCGCCGCTGATGGCGGGTACCGGCAAGGACGAAACGCATCTTCTGGTGGTCTGCACCGCCGAGCGTGGTCTTTGCGGTGGCTTTAACAGCCAGATCGCCAAGAAGGCGCGCGAGCATATCCGCGCGCTGCTTGGCGAAGGCAAGACGGTGAAAGTGCTGTGCGTCGGCAAGAAGGGCTATGATGTCCTGCGTCGCGATCATGGCGATCTGATCATGGACCGCGTGGATCTCCGCGATGTCAAGAAGATCGGTTTCGACAACGCGAACGACGTCGCCCGTCAGGTCATCGGCCTGTTCGAAAAGGGCGAGTTCGACGTCTGCACGCTGTTCTATTCCGAGTTCGTATCGGTGATGTCGCAGGTGCCGACCGCACTGCAGATCATCCCGGCCGCCGTTCCCGCCGGGGACGAGGGCCAGGGTTCTGACGCAGTCTACGAGTACGAGCCTGACGCGCCCGCCATTCTTGCCGATCTGATCCCGCGCAATATCGCGGTTCAGATCTTCCGCGCGCTCCTGGAGAACGCGGCCGGCGAGATGGGTGCCAAGATGACCGCCATGGACAGCGCGACGCGCAACGCAGGCGAGATGATCGACAAGCTTTCGATCACCTACAACCGCCAGCGCCAGGCGCAGATCACCAAGGAACTCATCGAAATCATTTCGGGCGCGGAAGCGCTCTAACGGACCGAAGAGGTTAAACGAAAATGGCCAAAGCAGCGACCCCGAAGACGGCGTCCGCGACCGCCGCCAAGAAGGCGGCCCCGGCGCGCAAGGCGGCTTCCACCCGCTCGGCATCGTCCAGCGCAGCAACGAAAGCAACCGGCTCGGCCGGCACGATCCGCCAGGTTATCGGCGCCGTTGTCGACGTGCAGTTCGAAGATCACCTGCCGGCGATCCTGAACGCAATTGAGACCGAGAACAACGGCACGCGCCTCGTGCTTGAGGTGGCTCAGCATCTCGGCGAGAACACGGTTCGCTGCATCGCCATGGACTCCACCGAGGGTCTGGTGCGCGGCATGGAAGTCCGTGACACGGGCAGCCCGATCTCGGTGCCGGTTGGCGACGCAACGCTCGGCCGCATCATGAACGTGGTTGGCGAAGACATCGACGAAGCCGGCCCGGTCAAGGGCGACGGCGTTCGCGCAATTCACCAGCCGGCTCCGGAATATGTGGATCAGTCCACGGAAGCCGAGATCCTGGTCACGGGCATCAAGGTCGTTGACCTGCTCGCACCGTACGCCAAGGGCGGCAAGATCGGCCTGTTCGGCGGCGCCGGCGTTGGCAAGACCGTTCTCATTCAGGAACTGATCAACAACGTCGCAAAGGCGCACGGCGGTTACTCCGTGTTCGCTGGCGTTGGCGAGCGTACCCGTGAGGGCAACGATCTCTACCACGAGATGATCGAGTCCGGCGTGAACCAGGACCCGGCAAAGAACAACGGCTCCACCGAAGGCTCCAAGTGCGCCCTCGTGTTCGGCCAGATGAACGAGCCGCCCGGCGCACGCGCCCGTGTTGCTCTGACCGGTCTGACGGTTGCCGAGCATTTCCGCGACCAGGGCCAGGACGTTCTGTTCTTCGTGGACAACATCTTCCGCTTCACGCAGGCGGGCTCCGAGGTGTCGGCTCTTCTCGGCCGTATTCCTTCGGCTGTGGGTTACCAGCCGACGCTGGCGACCGACATGGGCGCCCTGCAGGAACGCATCACCACGACCACCAAGGGCTCGATTACCTCGGTGCAGGCCATTTACGTGCCCGCCGATGACTTGACCGACCCGGCGCCGGCAGCTTCGTTCGCCCACCTGGACGCAACGACCGTGTTGAACCGCGCCATCTCGGAAAAGGGTATCTACCCGGCCGTGGATCCGCTGGACTCCACCTCGCGCATGCTTGACCCGATGATCGTCGGTGAGGAGCACTACCGCGTGGCCCGTCAGGTCCAGGAGATCCTCCAGCGCTACAAGTCGCTTCAGGACATCATCGCCATTCTCGGCATGGACGAGCTTTCCGAAGAGGACAAGCTCACGGTTGCCCGCGCCCGTAAGATCGAGCGCTTCCTGTCGCAGCCGTTCCACGTGGCCGAGGTCTTCACCGGCGCGCCGGGTCTGTTCGTGGACCTGGAAGACACGATCCGTTCGTTCAAGGGTCTGTGTGACGGTGAGTACGATCACCTGCCGGAAGCTGCCTTCTACATGGTCGGCACCATCGAGCAGGCCGTCGAGAAGGCCCAGAAGCTGGCCGCCGAAGCGGCCTGATCAAGGCAATGACCGGGAGGTCCGTTCGGGCCTCCCGCCTTCATGCCAAACCGGTAGGACACGATGGCTCAATCCTTCAAATTCGATCTGGTCTCGCCCGAGCGGCTCCTGGTTTCCCAGGACGTCGAATCGGTTGTCATTCCCGGCACTGAGGGCGAACTGACCGTGATGGCCACACATGCGCCGACGATGACCAGCATCAAGCCGGGCGTCGTTGCAGTGACGGCTGGCGGCAAGACCGAACGCTATGTGGTGTTTGGCGGCTTTGCCGACATTCTGCCCGATGGCTGCACGGTTCTCGCCGAATCGGCTGTGCATGTGGATGACATCAACCGCGAAGATATCGCGCGCCGCATTCAGGAGGCCCGCGAGGATCTGGAAGATGCCGGGGATCACGAGGCGCGTCTGCGTGCCGAAGACTTCCTGCATCAGCTGACGACCCTTGAGGGTGCCATTCTGCCTGCCTGATCGGCAGGCGTATATGGTGCGAAAACAGCCGGGCCAATGCCCGGCTTTTTTGTTAGCCTGCTTTCTATTGTGAAAGGCAGGGGTATACTTCATGGCATTGCGCAGGGTGGCGCGGTTTCTTTGCTGGCTCATGGTCGTTGTGGCTGCGAGCCCGGGCGTGGCGGAGGAACTTGATCCGAAAACGGCCACGCTTGGCCGGCAATTTACCGACATCTTCCAGAAAGGGTCCGCTGAAGAGGTCTGGCAGCACATGTCGGAGCGAATGCAGTCGGCGCTTGGCGATCTCTATCATCTGAAAGGGTTTCAGGCGTCCATCAACAGCGCCTATGGCCCCGAAGTGTCGGTTCATGAAGAGCTGACGGAAGAGAAAGACGGACTGCGGACCTACCGCCGCCGTGCCGGGCACGAGAACGGTTCGGATCTCATCTGGCAATGGAGCTTCGGTCAGGATGACGGGATCGAGGGCTTTTACGTGCGGCGTGTGCCCGTGGAGGCGGATTCCGCCTATCTCGACTATCAGACACAGGCTGCGCTGCGTCTGCCCTTCGCCGGCTACTGGAAGGTCTTTTGGGGTGGGCGCACGGTGGAAGAAAACTACCATGCCGCAGATGCGGGCCAGCGCTTTGCCTATGACTTCGTAATCCAGCGCGCGGGCAAAACCCACACGGGGGATGGTACGGCGCTCACGGACTATTACTGCTGGGACGAGCCCATTCTGGCGCCGGCAGAGGGCACGGTCGTTGCCCGTGTTGACGGGCTGCCGGACCAGCCTCTGGGCGAGATGGATGCAGACCGGCCGGCGGGCAACCATGTGGTGCTTGATCTGGGCAATGAAGAGTTCATTTTCCTTGCGCATCTGCGCAACGGCTCGGTTGCCGTGAGCGGCGGGCAGCATGTCGATGAGGGGCAGGAGATTGGCCGCTGCGGCAACAGCGGGAACTCGTCAGAGCCCCACCTTCACGTGCATATGCAGACGACACCGGAATTGGGTGCGGGAAAGGGTTTGCCGGCGCAGTTTCAGAACTATCGCGCCAATGGAGCATTGAAGCTGCGCGGCGAACCGGTCCGCGGGCAGACCGTGATCGCCGTTGAAGCTATCCTGAAGTAGCCGGCGAAAGCGCCGGGACGTCTCAGGGTGCGAGGTGGCGGAAGGCGGAGACGACGCTCTCATAGACCTTGCGCTTGAAGGGAACGATCAGACCCGGCAGATCGGTCATCGGCTTCCATTCCCACATGTCGAACTCGGCTTCATGTCCGCCGGGCGGCGGGTTGATGGCGATCTCCGAATCGGGGCCTTCAAAGCGGAAGGCGAACCACTTCTGCTTCTGCCCGCGATATTTTCCCTTGAGGGCTATGCCAAGGAGATGTTCGGGCAGTTCGTAGGTGATCCAGTCGGGCGTCTCGGCGAGAAGCGACACGGACTTCATGCCGGTCTCTTCATAGAGTTCGCGATAGGCCGCCTCGCGGGGCTCTTCGCCTTTGTCGACGCCGCCCTGGGGCATCTGCCAGAGCTGCGTTGCGCCGGATAACTCGTCCGTGTCGGGCTGAACGATGCGGCGGCCCGCCCAGGCAAGGCCCCTGTCGTTGAGCACCATGATGCCCACGCAGGGGCGATAGGGCAGATCGGCTGCGTTCTTTGTCTTCTCGGCCATGCGGACGATTTCCGTTTCTATCGTGGTTGAGGGTCGGCGGCGACGGCCGAGACGGGAACGAGCTCGATTCCGCGTCCGGTGACTTCATTGGACCATGACGCTACGGCGTCGATGGTCTCGTCGAATGCAGAGCCTGTGCCGATGGCGTAGCCTCTGGCGCGTGCGATGCGCTCGAGCTCATCAAGCTTCTTGAGAATTTCGGCGCGCTCGGGGCGACGGTTCTTGCCGGTCGGGTCGATGAGCGCGTCGGACGCGGCAAAAGGTACGCCCTCCTGAAGGGCGAGATCCTGCGCGACGCTGCGCGCGGATGTGCCATCATCGATATACATCAGACCGCGCTGGCCAAGCTCCGCCATGACATCGCCCATGGCTTCGTCATCGGCCGTGAAGCGTCCGCCCATATAGTTCATCACGCCCGTATAGTTGGTGAGGCGGGAAAGCGCCCAGCGCATGCGCGACATGTTCTGGCCGGGGGATGCATCCAGCGTGAGCGTGTTGCGGCCCGGGTTCTGCGTCGGATAACCGAAGGGCTCCATGGGTACCTGCAGAATGACCTCATGGCCTTCCTTGCGGGCCTGCTGCATCCAGCGTGACAGGCTGTTGCCCGCCGGTGCGAACGCCAGGGTGATCTCCGGGCGGAGCGTCTCGATGGCGTATTGTGTGGTTGTCTGCGAAAGGCCCAGCCCGCCGATGATGATGGCGATGCGCGCGCCCCGCGTGCCCGACCAGGAGCGGGCATAAACATCGAAGGGCCGCCGGCCGCCGGCATCGCGCACGGGCAGGGGGCCTGTCTCGGACTCCTCGATCAGCGCCCGGTCGGGCAGATGCGCCAGACGCGGATGCTGGCCCATGGCCGAAGGATCGCGAATGATGATGACGCCGTTTTCGGACGTTTCTTCCGGCTGAAGACGGGTGATCGATGCATCGGGCGCGCCGGATGCGGGCGTGGCCGTTGCCGTGTCAGAGCCGGAGGCCCGCGCGACGGTCTCTTCCACGGGTGACGTGACGGCGACAGGAGAAGGGCTGCGGAAAGGGCGGTCTCGCAGGGCGACAGCCGTGGACGTGCCGAGAACCGCAATGGCGGCGAGAGCGGTGACGATGCGGCCGGTGGTGAAGGCGCCCTGGCGCTTAGGCTTGTCTGGGCGCTTGTCGTGGCCCAGCGGGCGATCGATGTCTTTTTTCCCGGAAGTCATACCCACCCGTCACGATGGCCGAGGCCAGAAACCAGACCGGTCCTCATCTTCTAAGAAGGCGGACGCGGCGTCAAAATTCTGTCTTTCCAAACGTAGGGCGGCCGGAAGGCAGCCATGCGCGAAATTCGTGTTACTGGCGGTCTGTGTCGCCAGAATGTCACCGCCGGTTTGCGAGAAACCGGCGGTGACAAAAGATGTTTAGAGCATCGGACCGAAAAGTGGAATCCGGTTTCCACTTTTCCTGAAATGGCTCTAGCGGTTCATGACCGCCTTGTCGGGATTTGGCGGGAAAGCGGGATCGGTTTTCTCGCCGCGCAGCAGTTCAAGCGCTGCCTTGAGCTGCATGTCGTCCTTGGGCTCCGGCGGCACATAGGCGATGGAGCCGGAACCCTCGTCGCTTTCTTCCTCACCCTTGATGTGACCGCGCAGGTCGGACTCGCCCCGGCGCAGATCCCGGCCCTGTAATTCCTCGGGCAGGGGCTGATCGACCTTGATGTCGGGCGTGATGCCCTTGCCCTGGATCGATTCGCCGGACGGCGTGTAGTAGAGCGCGGTGGTGAGGCGCAGAGCGCCGTTCTCGCCGAGCGGGATGATCGTCTGGACCGAGCCCTTGCCGAAGGACTGGGTACCCAGAACCGTCGCACGGCGGTGGTCCTGCAGCGCGCCGGCAACGATTTCCGAAGCACTGGCCGAGCCGCCATTGATGAGCACGATGACGGGCTTGCCATTCAGAACATCGCCGGGCCGCGAATCGAAGCGGGCAATCTCATTGGCCTCGCGGCCGCGGGTGGAGACGATCTCGCCGCGATCCAGGAAGGCGTCGGAAACGCTGACCGCCTGATCAAGCAGGCCGCCCGGATTGAGGCGCAGGTCGAGCACATAGCCCTTGAGCTGATCGTCCGGCACTTCTTCGCTGATCGTGTCGATGGCGGTCATCAGGTCATCGAAGGTCTTCTCCGTGAAGGAGGTGATCTTCAGATAGCCGACATCCTCTTCGACGCGGTATTTGACCGCCTTCACCTTGATGATGTCGCGCACGATGGTGAGATCGATGGGCTTGTCCGCACCTTCGCGAATGATGGTGAGTTCGATGGGCGTGTTGACCGCGCCGCGCATCTTGTCGACGGCGTCGTTGAGCGACATGCCGCGCACTTCCTCGCCATCGATGGCGGAGATCAGGTCACCGGCCAGAACGCCGGCGCGTGCGGCGGGCGTGTCATCGATGGGCGCAACCACCTTGACCAGCTCGCTGTCCATGGTGACTTCGATGCCGAGGCCGCCGAACTCGCCCTTGGTCTGCACACGCATGTCCTTGGCGGCGTCCGCGTCGAGATAGGACGAATGCGGGTCGAGCGAGGTGAGCATGCCGTTGATGGCGCTCTCCACCAGCTTCTTGTCATCCGGCGGGGTCACATACTGGGCGCGCACACGCTCGAAGATGTCGCCGAAGATCGCGAGCTGCCGGTAGGTCTCGGAACCGGCGGCGTTCGCAGAGAAGCCACTCGTACCGTGAAGGAGCGAGACCGCAGATGCGCCCATCAGGGCGCCGGCAAACAATAGCGACAAGTTACGTTTCATTTCCTGTCCTTCCAGAGTGTCCCGGAGCCCACCAGGGTTTAGGATTGATCGGTTTTCCGTTCTTCCTGAACTCCACATACAGCTCCGGTGTGACGTTCTCAGTCCCCGGTCCTGCGATGCTTGCCAGGCGAGCATCCCCCATCATGCCGATTGGTTCGCCCGCCAAAACGGATTGCCCCAGCGTCACGCTTACCTTCTCTAAGCCGGCAAGCACGATATGATAACCGTCGCCGGCGTTGAGTATCAATAGCTGACCATAGGAACGGAACGGTCCCGCGTACAGAACCGTCGCCCCCGCAGGCGCGGTAACGATTGCGCCCGATTGTGTTCTTAGAATGTCGCCCTGAAGGCGCGCCCCGGTGTCGTCATCTTCACCGAATCGCGCTCCGAACTGGCCGGACACGGGCAGGGCCACGCCGCCCGTGCGCTTGGCAAAGGATGCGCCGGCACTTAGCCGGTGTTCCGGCGAAGTCGGCTGATTAAGGCGTCTTGCGCGCTCTGCCTCGGCCTTGCGCAGGGATGCGATCTCGGTTTCCAGCGAGCCGATCAGCTCCTGCAGGCTGGTGGCGCGGGCGGCCAGCGCCTCGGCTTCGCGCTGCTCGGTGGCCATGCGGCTTTCGGCATCCTGCTGCAGGCGCTTCTTTTCATCGAGCAGAAGCGAGAGGCGTTTCTTTTCCTCGACCTGTTCGGTCACGGTTTTTTGAAGTTTGTCGCGCTCGCTTTCGATGGATGTGACGATGCGCGAGAGGTCTTTCAGGTCGCCGATGAGGATTTCCGTCTCGACCCGCAGCTCCGGCACGACCGCGCCGAGCAGGATGGCGCTGCGCACGGAGGCGAGCGCGTCTTCCGGGCGCACGAGAATTGCCGGTGGCGGGTTCAGGCCCATGCGCTGAAGGGCTGCCAGAACCTCGGCCAGAACGCCGCGGCGCGATTGCAGCGATTCGCGCAGATAGCCTTCCTGATGGCGCAGTTCCGTGAGACGCAGCGAAATGGCGTCGATGTCTTCGCTGAGCTTGCGCTCGGTCTTGGCGGCCTGGATGAGGGCTGCGGTGATGGCCGCATTGTCATCCTTGATGGCGTCGATCTCGGATGCGATTTCGGCGAGGCGCTGTTCGGTCAGCGCCATCTCGCGGTTGATGTCCTGAAATTCGGTCTGCGTCTTGCCATGCTGCGTTTCCAGAACCTCTATGCCGTCCTGCGCCGCGGCGTAGGCGGTCAGGACGCAAAGGCAGGTCGCAGCGGCTGCTGCTGTCCTGATCCTGGAAAAGGGCGGGCGCGGCATGTGCGCTTTCATCATCCTTGGTCTGCTGTTTTCGCGCGGTCGGGAAATCGCATTCGGGCAGTATAGGCGTCGCTTTCTTAAGGAAGCATCAACCATACGGGAATTGCTGCACAATTTTTGGTTGTGTTTCCCCTATTGTCAATGCAGGCGGGTTGCGCCGGCTTGCCTGATCGCCGTGCGTCCGTCTGAGCGCCCATCCGGACGCACCGAACTGTTCGTGGAGCCGTTCAGTCCCGATGATAGGGATGGCCTGAAAGAATGGTGGAAACACGGTAGATCTGTTCGGCCAGCATCACCCGAACGATCTGGTGCGGCCATGTCTGCGCGCCGAACGCGATGGTCCGGTCTGCCATGCGCCGCAACTCGGGATCGTGCCCGTCCGGCCCGCCAATGACGATGGAAAGATGCCGCCGGCCTTCATCGCGCAAATCCGCGATGGCCTGGCTCAGTTCCCGGGAGGTGAGGTTCTTGCCGCGTTCATCGAGCAGGAAGAGCGCCGAGCCTTCCGGGCGCATCTGCGCGATCTTGCGGCTCTCTTCGCGCCGTCGCTCGTCGGTGGATTTGGCGCGGCTTTCAGCGATCTCGCTGACGCCGGAGAATTCAAGCCCGATGGCCGGGCCGCCCTTCGAGAAGCGGTCCAGATAACGGTCCGCCAAATCCCTCTCGGGGCCGGCTTTCATCCGGCCCACGGCGCAAATCCCAATATGCATTCCAGCCTCTCTGCCCGGTGGGCGGAGGAGCCCACAAACGCCGTCAACAAAGACGGCGGTCAGTGAACCGTTTCATCCTCAAGACCGGGCTCAAGACCGGGCTCAAGATCGGGCGTCTGCCACATCTTTTCGATGTTGTAGAATTCCCGAACTTCCGGACGGAAGACATGAACGACGATGTCGCCCGTATCGACCAGAACCCAGTCGGCGCTTGCAAGGCCTTCGACCTTTGCATTGCCGCAGCCGGCTTCCTTCAAGGCACGGATCAGGTGATCCGCGACCGCAGCGACGTGTCGATGCGAACGTCCCGACGCGATGATCATGTGATCGGCGAGCGGGGACTTGCCCTGAATGTCGATGGAGACGATGTTTTCCGCCTTCGAGTCTTCAAGACTCGTGAGGGCTGTTTCAACGGCCTGGGAAACCAGGTTTCGGCTGGCCTCGGCCGGCGAAGGCACGGTGTCGGCCTTCTTCGTGGTTGCTGTTCTCAGTGTCTTTCCTTTCCAATAAGAACAAGCTCACCGTGGACGCATGTCCTACGGTATCCAATAGATAGGCAGAGTCTCCTTACAGTTTCAAGACATCCGCCGATCACATGTTTTGCGAGCTTTAGCGGTTATTGCGCCCCTTTTGCCGCATTTCTGATTGCGGTCGAGGAGAGCGGGGAGCGCGGACCGTGGATGAATGTCCAGGCCGGCGGCTTGCTTCTGGCGAGGATCGGCGCGTCGTCCTCGTCTATGCGGGCATGGTCGAATGTCTTCGCCATGGTGGATGAAAGAAAGGCGAGCGTTGCGCCCGGACGGTCGATCACGGCGATGGGCATGGACTGCGCGATATCGCGCCAGCGCTCCCAGCGATGGAAGTCGCGCAGGCTGTCCGCCCCCATGATCCAGACGAAGTTCACACCGTGATTGCGCGCCTGAACCAGCTTGATCGTATCCGCCGTGAAGCGGACGCGGTGGCCGGCCTCGAATGCGGTGACCTTCACGCGCGGGTCGGTGGTGCATTTCTCCGAAAGGGCGATCCGTTCGGCAAGAGGTGCGAGTTCGCGATGGCTCTTCAGCGGATTGCCGGGGGTGACGATCCACCAGAGCTGGTCGAGCCGTAACCGCCGCATGGCGATTTCCGCCACCAGCGCATGACCGGCATGGGGCGGGTTGAACGAGCCGCCAAACAGGCCGACCGCCATGCCGCGTTCCACATGCGGCATGCGCAGATAGCGCGGCGGCACCGATGGCGTCGGCGTGCTGATCGTGCTGTTCTCGTCGGACTGCTGCATCGCGAAGCGGCCGCTCAGGGCCGGGTCTGGCCGGAGCCGCGAACGCGATATCTGAACGAGGTGAGCTGTTCGACACCCACCGGCCCGCGCGCATGCATCTTGCCGGTGGCAATGCCGATCTCCGCGCCCATGCCGAACTCGCCGCCATCGGCGAACTGGGTCGAGGCGTTGTGCAGCAGAATGGCGGAATCGATCTCGTTGAAGAAGCGCTCAACGGCTGCCGCATCTTCCGCGACGATGGCCTCGGTATGGTGCGAGGACCATGTGCCGATATGGCGGATCGCTTCATCGACCCCGTCGACCAGCTTCACCGAAATGATGGCGTCGAGATATTCCGTGCCCCAGTCCTCTTCGGTCGCGGGTGTTGCCGAAGCAAAGCGGGCGCAGACCTCTTCATCGCCGCGAATGGCGCAGCCGGCTTCTTGCAGCGCGGTCAGAACGGGCGTGAGCAGCCGGTCGGCCGCAGCGCGATCCACCAGCAGCGTTTCAGCCGCGCCGCAGATGCCGGTGCGCCGCATCTTGGCGTTGACGGCGATGGAGACCGCCATGTCGGTGTCGGCCGAGCGGTCGAGGTAAAGGTGGCAGATGCCTTCCAGATGGGAGAACACGGGGACACGCGCATCGCTCTGCACGCGCTCGACGAGGCTGCGCCCGCCGCGGGGCACGATGACGTCGACATTGCCGCCGAGGCCTTTCAGCATTTCGCCAACGGCGGTGCGGTCGGTGACCGGCACGCGCTGGATGGCGTCGGCGGGCAGGCCGGCCTTCTCAAGTCCTTCGACGAGGCAGGCATGGATGGCGGCGGACGAGCGCGCGGAATCGGAACCGCCGCGCAGGATCACCGCATTGCCGGCCTTGAGACAGAGCGCGCCCGCATCGGCGGTCACGTTGGGGCGGCTTTCATAGATGACGCCGATGACGCCGAGCGGGGTGCGCACGCGCTCGATCTGAAGACCGTTGGGGCGATCCCATGCGGCGATTACGCTCCCGACCGGGTCTTTCAGCGCGGCGATGGCGCGCATGCCCTCTGCAATGGCGGCGATGCGTGCGGGATCCAGCTTCAGCCGGTCGAGGAGGGCAGGCGACAGGCCTGCTTTCTCGCCGCGCGCCATGTCTTCGCGGTTGGCCTCAAGGATCGCCGCCTCATTGCGCGTGAGCGCATTGGCCATGGCTTCCAGCGCGGCGTTCTTCTCGTCTGGCGTGGCGATGGACAACGGGCCGGCGGCGGCGCGGGCGCGCGCACCGAGATCGTTCATCAGCGCGGCGATGTCCGCACTGTCCTGCCTGTTTTCCATCAGCATTCAACCCTCCGCTTTTTCAATCCGGTTCTGGCGCACATGCGGCGTCGTGACCAGGTCATCGCGATGCACCATGGCGGTGCGCGCTTCGTATCCGAGCACCTCGGCAATGTCGCCGCTTTTCAGACCGGCGATTTTTACGGCATCGGCGGCATCATAGGCAACCAGTCCACGGGCGACCTCGCGCCCGTCGGGGCCGTGAATGGCAACCGTGTCGCCACGGGCGAAACTGCCCGAAACCTGTGTGACGCCAGCCGGCAGAAGCGAGTTTCCGGCGGCAAGCGCCAGAACCGCGCCGGCATCCACGCCGATTGTGCCGGCGGGCTCGAGCTGGCCGGCGATCCATGTCTTGTAGGCGCGCACGGGTGTCGTGCTTGCCCTGAAGAGGGTGGAGCGGGCGTCGCTGTCGATCGCGGCCAGCGGATTGAGCCGCGTGCCCGAGGCGATGATCATGGATGTGCCAGCCGCCGTGGCGATGCGCCCGGCATCGAGCTTGGTGCGCATGCCGCCGCGCGAAAGCTCGGAAGCAGCAGCGCCCGCCATGGCCTCGATCTGCGGCGTGATGGCGTCGACCACGGGGATGAACTGCGCATCGGGATCGCTGGCCGGCGGCGCGGTGTAGAGCCCGTCCACATCGGAGAGCAGAACCAGAAGATCTGCGCCGAGCATGGTGGCGACGCGGGCGGCCAGGCGATCATTGTCGCCATAGCGGATCTCGCTGGTGGCGACCGTGTCGTTTTCGTTGATGACGGGCACGACGCCCATCTTGAGAAGGGTGGAGACGGTGGCGCGCACATTGAGATAGCGGCGGCGCTCTTCCGTGTCGCCGAGCGTGACGAGGATCTGGCCCGATTTGAGCCCGCGCTTGCGCAGCTCCTCGTCCCATGCGCCGGCGAGCGCGATCTGTCCCACGGAAGCCGCGGCCTGACTTTCTTCCAGCTTCAGCGTGCGCCGCTCGATGCCGAGGATGGTGCGGCCAAGCGCGATGGCGCCGGACGACACCACCAGAACCTCGACGCCATCGGCATTGAGATTGGCGATGTCATCGACAAGCGCGGAAAGCCATTCGCGCTTCAAACCCTTCTTGCGGTCCACCAGAAGGGCGGAGCCGATCTTGACCGTGATGCGACGGTGACTGTTGAGCGCGGGGCGGGTCATGGTCTGCCTATTTCTGCCAGCGCTCATCAACCGCATCGGCGTTTTCTTCTTCGGCGCGGGCGTCCTGGATGATCTTCATCAGGGCGCGCAGCACCTCCTGCACGCCTTCGCCGGTGGCGGAAGACAGGAGGAGGGGCGTCTTTCCGCAGGCCTCTGCAAGGGCGGCCTGCTTCTCGGCGCGGGCGTCCTCGTCCAGAAGATCCACCTGGCTGAGCGCGACCACTTCGGTCTTGTCGGTGAGGCCGTGGCCATAGGCGGAAAGCTCGCCGCGAATGGTCTTGTAGACGGCGGCCGGGTCTTCCTCGCGTGCGGAAACGAGATGCAGCAGAACGCGGGTGCGCTCCACATGGCCGAGGAAGCGGTCGCCAATGCCGACGCCCGCATGCGCGCCCTCGATCAGGCCGGGGATGTCGGCCATGACGAATTCGCGCGCGTCGATGCGCACCACGCCGAGATTGGGGTGCAGCGTCGTGAACGGATAGTCGGCAATCTTCGGCTTGGCTGCCGTGACGGTGGCCAGGAAGGTGGACTTGCCGGCATTGGGCAGGCCGACGAGCCCGGCATCGGCGATGAGCTTGAGGCGCAGCCAGATCCACGCTTCCTCACCCGGCAGGCCGGGATTGGCCCGGCGCGGCGCCTGGTTGGTGGAGGATTTGAAGTGCTGGTTGCCGAAGCCGCCATTGCCGCCGCTGGCCAGCCTGAAGCGCTGGCCGATCTCGGTCAGATCGCAGATCAGCGTTTCATTGTCTTCCTCGAAGACCTGGGTGCCGGCCGGCACTTTGAGAATGGCGTCGCCGCCCTTTGCGCCGGTGCGGTTGCGGCCCATGCCGTGCACGCCGGTCTGGGCCTTGAAATGCTGCTGGTAGCGATAGTCGATGAGCGTGTTGAGACCCTGAACGGCCTCCACCCAGACATCGCCGCCACGCCCGCCATCGCCGCCATCGGGGCCGCCGAACTCGATATATTTCTCGCGTCGGAACGAAACGGAACCCGCGCCGCCATCGCCGGAGCGGATATAGACTTTGGCCTGATCGAGAAATTTCATGGTTTTGGACCGTCTTTCCGTAACGTTGCGCTGAACCGTCTACAGCATTGCGCGCTGAAGTGCGAGAGCAGACAGGGCGCGCGTGCCTGTCTGCTCTCGTCTCAATTTCTCAAGCGCCCCAGCTTCTGAGGCTGACCCAGGTGCGGCGGTCGAGCTGGTAGCGCTCGACGGGCACCCGGCCGGCCACCACGGAATCCATCATGCCCTGACCGGCAAACTGGAAACCGCATTTGTGAATGACGCGGCGCGAGGCGGTGTTGGTGACGCGGCAGGAAACATTGAGCCGGTCGATATCCGTGGCGCGGAAGGCGAGGTCCACCAGGGCGTGGGCCGCTTCCGTTGCGTAGCCGCGCCCCCAGTAGGGTTCGCCGATCCAGTATCCCATCTCAAGACCATGGGCGCGGTTTTCCAGGCCCGCGCAACCGATGAAGGCGCCGCTCTCGGACAGGGTGATGGCATAGGTGCAGCCGCTGATCGCGCCGGCGCGAATGCTGGACAGAAAACTGTGTGCGTCGGCAACGCGATAGGGATTGGGCAGACGGCCGAGCATTTCGGCCAGATGCCGGTTGTTGGCGAGTTCCACCAGCTCGGTCACATCGTCATCGCGCGGGATGCGCAGGACGAGGCGTTCCGTGACCAGAACGGGACAATCTATGCTGACGCTGGGACTTTCACCCTCGATGTCTTCACTTTCGGCGACCATTTTTTCCTCCGGACAATAGAAAAGGGGAGATGGCGACCCATCTCCCCTTTTTGAACCTATTTCCGGAATGTCCAGACACCGGTCCCCGAGATGGGTCGCCGGTGTTTGGTGCGCGGACCGGCTATTCCGCGGCTTCCAGAATTGGGTTTACAGATACGTACGTTCGGCCGTTTGCCTTCTTGGCAAAGGACACGGAACCAGCCTCAAGCGCAAAAATCGTATGATCTTTGCCCATGCCGACATTGGTGCCGGGATGCCATTTCGTGCCGCGCTGACGGATGATGATGTTGCCGGCGCGAACCTGCTCGCCGCCGAACTTCTTCACACCAAGGCGTTTGGACTCGGAATCGCGACCGTTGCGCGACGAACCACCAGCTTTTTTGTGTGCCATTTCGCTTGCTCCTTTGCGCCCTTGAGAGCGCTCGTATTCCTATTGCGCCGTCAGGCGCCCGATTTCAACCCTGCGGCGATTATTTCGCCAGTTCTGCGGCCTGCTCGCGCCAGTCCTTGATCTGGTCGGCGCTGAACGGCATGGCCTCATCGATGCGCACCACGTCCTCGTCGGTGAGGGCGGCCACCTGAGCGTAGGTGGTGATGCCCTGCTCGGCGAGCTGGCCGGCTGCGACCGGGCCGATGCCCTTGATCTTCGTCAGATCGTCGGGCTCGCCTGCCGGAGCGGTGAAGAGCGGAGCTGCCGCTGCGGGCGCTTCCGTCTTTGCTTCGGCCTTCTTCGGCGCGGCTTCTTTCTTGGCGGCTGCCTTCTTCGACGGCTTCGCACCGCCCGTCAGGATCTCGGAGATCCGCACGGTGGTCAGAAGCTGACGATGACCGCGCTTGCGGCGCGAGTTCTGGCGGCGACGCTTCTTGAACGCGATGACCTTCTTGCCGCGGCCCTGCTCGACCACTTCGGCAGCCACGCTGGCGCCTTCAACGAGCGGCGCGCCGAACGCCACGTCTTCGCCCTCGCCAACGGCGAGAACGTCTGCAAACTGAATGATCTCACCGGGCTCGCCGGCGATGAGTTCGACCTGAAGCAGGTCATTGGCGGAAACGCGGTACTGCTTGCCGCCGGTTTTAATGACTGCGAACATCTTTTTTCCTTTCGGTGTCCGGTCCGGCTTTGGTCCACGACTTTGTGGCCTGCCGTCTTTTTGTCAGTCCTGAGGGTTAAACGCCATGCGGCGCAGGGCTTTCCCACGTCGCAGGACGCGTGTCCATAACGGAAGCTTGCCACAAGGTCAAGTTGACGGGTTGAAAATGCCGCAGATTGGCCCTTGTGTCGGAGGCGATGACCGGTTATCTAGTGCGCCGCGCTGGCAACAGCAGACCAGCATCTCGCGGAGAGGTGGCTGAGTGGTTGAAAGCACCGCACTCGAAATGCGGCATACTCGCAAGGGTATCGGGGGTTCGAATCCCTCCCTCTCCGCCATACATCGCTGATGCCCTTCCAAGTGCTGCTCCCAGAGCGCTCATCTATCGACGTACGCAGCGCCAGAGGCGGACTGCCGGGCTTCGGCCCATGCCGGTCATTGGGGATACTATGCCATGCTGCAAGAGCAGCCCGCTTATCGGGCAATCGCTGCGGTCGCACGTTCGAAACGGTTGGGCGCACATCCTGCTTGATCAAAGGAATCTCAACATCTAACGTGCGAACATAACAAAAACAGAGCTAGGGTTTGAGCGGTCATGAGCTACACGCATATCCGTTGGGACATTTCCGAAGACCGACGCACCGAATATGCGATTTCGTCCAAAACCTCGCAACTGGCACGTAGGACTGCTGACGCTGTTGCAGCCGAAGCGGAAGCAGTTGAGCTTAGCCCTAAGTACGCGCCAGAAGACGATATGAAGCAACTGAAACGTCTTCCGGTGAAAACGCTTTCCTTGTTTAGTGGAGGTGGCGGTTTAGACCTCGGTTTTGATCGGGCTGGGTTCGCGCACCATGCTTCATACGAAATCCTGAAGTTTGCTGGCGAAACTCTTCGGAGCAATCGGCCCAAATGGAAGGTGTTTTCTGGAGAGAAGGGCGACGTTACTCGTCAAAACTGGAAGCCGCTTCGAGGCACTGTTGATGTGGTTCACGGTGGTCCGCCATGTCAACCATTTTCGATTGCAGGACGCAGAATGGGGAAAAACGACGCCCGCGATATGTTCCCAGAATTTGTGCGATGCGTCGATGAAATTCGTCCCAAAGCGTTCATGGCAGAGAATGTTCCTGGATTTCTCAGCGCCAAGTTTACTGCTTATCGTAGAGGGCTATTCATTGAACTTGCGAAGCACTATGAAATCACGACTTTTGTAGTGTCGTCGGATGAATTCGGGGTTCCACAGGCACGGAAGCGGGCAATATGCATCGGTGTGCGCCGTGACTTGGAGAAGAAATTCGATCACGCGACAATCCGGAAAGCTTCAGAAAAGCGGGGCGTCCAGAGCGCGTTGGGGTTGAGTCTGACTTCTAAAGATGGTCCGGCACCGACTCTAAGGTCAACGCTGACTGGACCGAGACAAACCACCTCTATTGCAAACAGCACGGCTTCTGTTGTGCGTTGGAAGGAGTATGGCATTTGGCCTCATGGGATTTCACCCAGCGCTACGGTTGCACGATCATTTCCGACGAAGGATGGAACATATCGGATGTGTGTAGAGGAGTGTCAGATAATTCAGGGGTTCCCTCTGTCCTGGGAGTTTTCCGGGGCAGTTTACCAACGCCTGGGAATGATTGGGAACTCTGTTTGCCCACCCGTTGCCTATGCGTTGGCGAAAGCCTTAAGAGATCAGGTTTTTAATGATTGACGAATGAGTTTTCGAAGCTCTGCAGGGTGGTCCGCGGTGATCTTCGGAAAGGTTTCCAAAACCTGTTTTGGGATGTGCGGGTTGTTCAATGTGCTGCCGCGCTCAATCACGTATTTGCACCGGAGTTGAAGGATTTTAAGCATCCTTCCCGGCGAATAGCCTTTTTCGCTGTCGCAGAATTCCTTGTATTTAGCTTGAGTGAATTGATTCTTGTGAACTTTTTTGGCGTCTTCCAGAGAGTATATTGTCTTGTCGCCGCAGAGATGTTTAAGATCTTCAATTCCGACCATCTTTGAAGCTATGCCGGCCAAGGCATAATCTAGACTAATATAGTCTCTTTTCTCTTCTATCCATGCTGCCATCATTTTTGGCGAAGCGTAGCGTGTGTACATAAGCGCTCTGCCATTGGCCGTGTAAAAACCAAATATCCAATGCTTGTCTATCCACTTGTTGATGTGGTTCATGCCGAAATCACGGACAGTTGTGACGCTGGTTTTTGTTGTGCTCTTGAGTTCGAACTCTATGTGCTTGCCGTCAATATCGAGCTCTGCGTCAGTCCCATCTCTGGAGCGCCCCGTTGGTCGCTTCAGCTCAAATAGTTCGATCTGTTCTTCTTCGCGCCTGTCGTCTTGAACCGACATGTTGCCCCACATTGTTGCTGATTTTGCAGCAATCTAGCTACTATTTCTGAGGGCAATCAAGAGCGATGCTCACTTTCGGTGGATTGCGGGTATTATGGGAAAGGTAAGCGGCTCCTCATCCGAAAGTTCGCCTTCTGTAGCAAGGGCTGCGAAATCCACAGGGCGCACTGGTACAAGCGCATCTCAGTGCCGTCACGATTTAAATACCTGCTCTTTTGATCCTAACAGAGACCGTGGGGTATCGTTGCGTATGACCGCTCTCCGCCCATAGGAACCATTCGCCCTTCTCTTGATTTGGAGGAGCGCAGCTCAGGTTTCGTTTTCCGTCAGTCCACCTAAGCACCCACCGCCCCCTCGACAAAGCACCACAGCGCGTCCTGTCCGGCTTGTGGCTTTTCTTCCAGCAGGGTTCTGAGTGCGCGGCCTTCGATGACATCCAGAAGGAGGCGGGCGGTTTCTTTTGGGGTGTCGAAGGGGCGGAACGCGCCGCTCTCGAAACCGCGGGCGAGCAGGTCGGCCAGGGCCGTTATCAGCGCTGCGCGGTTGTCGGAGAAAAGAGCGGCGATCCGGGGGGCGCGGATGGCTTCTGACAGTATTTCCAGACCAAGCACCGCATTCTCCGGGTGTGACGCATAGGCGGCGTAGTCGGTGACGAAGCGCCTGAGCGTTGCCTGCGGATCGCGCCCTTCGGTCAAAAACGTGCAGAATGGTCGAAGCTCATCGGCTTCGAGCCGCGCGATCTCGGCCAGAACGGCCTCTTTTCCCGAAAAGTGATTGTAGAGATTGCCAAGGCTGATGCCCGCGCGGCGGGCAATGTCGCGTACGCCCGTCTGGTGGTAGCCGGCGTCCAGAAAACAGGCCAGCGCGGCCTCCACGATCTGCAGCTTGCGCGGATGTGCGGCGGGTTTTGTCTTCTCGGCCATCTTGCAGTCCCGGCTTTTGATCTCTAAATGAACGAACGACCGTTCATATATTGGTGAATGGCGGTGGGCGAGGCAAGGGATCAGGGGCGATAGCCACAGGATTCCGGCGGTGCATCGGTTTCAGGCAGGCTGGAGAAAGCGGTGATGGATCTTATGGGTTTGTGGCGGCAGGGCGCAGGGGTGGCGGGGCATGGCTGACGCAGTTGCGGTGGAGGCGGTGCGGTCGCGCGCCCGTTTCGAAGGGCTCGACCTTGCGCGCTTTCTGGCCTTTGTCGGCATGGTGATCGTGAATTTCACGATTGTGATGGGGGCTGAGACCGGGGCCGGGGTTGGGGCCGGCGTTGAAGGCGGTGGCGGTGTTCTGGCCGGAATGACGTTGCTGCTGGAAGGGCGGGCGGCGGCCACCTTCGTGGTGCTCGCCGGGCTGGGAATGGGGCTCGCCGCATCGCGGGGCATGGAGCGCACGGTTTCCGACACGATCAGGCGGGCGCTGTTTCTGCTGGTCGTCGGCCTCTTGAACAGCCTCATCTTCGATGCGGACATTCTGCATTACTACGCGTTCTACTTCCTGTTCGGCGTCTTCCTTCTTCCATTGCGCACATGGACGCTGATTTGGGTGATCGTGGCGCTCAACATCGCCTTTGTGGGGATGAACTTTGTGCTGGATTACGATACCGGGCGCGACTGGGTGGATTACAGCTATGCCGATTTCTGGACGCCGGCGGGCTTTGTGCGAAACCTCTTTTTCAATGGCTGGCATCCGGTCATTCCGTGGCTTGGTTTTCTGCTGTTCGGCGTGATCCTGAGCCGGCTGGACCTTGGCGAAAGGCATGTCCGCAATGCGCTTGCGCTGGGCGGGCTGGCGGCGTTTCTTCTGGCGGAAGTGCTGGCGGCGCGGCTGCAGCCGCTTCTGGGCGCAATCGACCCGGAACTGGCCTATCTGGTCACCACGGGGCCGGTGCCGCCCATGCCGCTCTACACGCTGGCGGGGATGGGCATGGCGTCTCTGGTCATCGGGCTTTGCCTCTCGCTGGCCGAGCAGCCGGCAATGGCCCCGGTGATGCGGGCGGTGGTGCCTGCGGGGCGGCAGACGCTGACGCTCTACATCGCGCATATCGTGGTGGGCATGGGCGCGCTGGAGGCGCTTGGCATGCTGGGCGGGCAGACGCCGGGGGCGGCGGTTCTGGCGGCGCTGATCTTCTGCGCGGCGTCGGCGGTGTTCGCCTTTGTCTGGTCGCGCGCCTTCAAACGCGGGCCGGTGGAGACGCTGATGCGGTGGGTTGCCGGATAGGCTGAGGCCGGGCGTTCGGTTTTCGTGAGGGCGGCCCTCTGAACAATCGATTGGATTGAGCGGGCCGGAAATGAGCAGTGTCGCCGCGTTGTATTTTCACGAGGCGCGTTCATTTCATGTCGGAGCAGACTTTATCGCGGGCGAGCGGGCGATCACCCGCAGCGGCGCAGCCGGGTGGGGGACCCGCGCGGAACACCCTGAAAGCAATCGGCATCGCGGTTGCGGCGGGCGCTGTGGGACTGCTGGCCGCTTCCTCCCTGCCGGTTCCGATGGCGCTTGCGGCGGCGCTCGCCGTCTTCTGCATCGGCATGTGGGCGACGGCGGCTGCGCCGGAATACTGGACCGCGCTTGCGTTCTTTCTGGTGGCGGTGCTGTCGGGCATCGCGCCGCCCCAGACGGTGTTTTCCGGGTTTTATTCATCGACCTTCTGGCTGCTGTTCGGCGGGATCATTCTGGGTGCCTCGATCCGTTACACGGGGCTTGGCGCGCGCATGGCGGCGGCGCTCTCGGGCATGCTTGGAACGCGCTATTCCACGGTGATCATGGGCGTGACGGCGTTCAGCCTGGCGCTGGCTTTCGTGATGCCGTCTTCCATTGGCCGGATCGTGCTGCTTCTGCCCCTCGTCATCGGGCTTGCCGATCACATGGGCTATGGCGCGGGCGCGAACGGGCGCACGGGGATGATTGCGGCTGCGGCCTTCGGCACGTTTCTGCCGGCCTTTACGATCCTGCCTGCAAACGCGCCGAACATGATCATGGCCGGCATGGCGGAAACGCTTTATGGCGCGCGCTTTTCCTATTGGGGCTATCTGCTGGCGCATTTTCCCGTGCTTGGCCTGCTCAAGACCGGGGTGCTTGTGGTGCTGATCCTGAAGATGTTTCCCGATGCCGATCCGCGACGCCAGCCGGCGGCGCATGACCGGGCGACGGCCATGACGCCTGCGGAAAAGCGGCTTGCGCTGGTGCTGGCAGCGTGCCTCGCGCTGTGGCTCACGGATGCGCTTCATCAGATATCGCCGGGCTGGATTGCGCTGGCGGCGGCGCTTTATTGCCTGTGGCCTGCTTCAGGGCTGACATCGAAAAAGTGCATCAATGAAGAGGTGAATTACGCATCGCTCTTCTTCGTTGCCGGCATTCTGGGACTTGGCGCGGTGATCTCGTCCACCGGGCTTGGCGAGGCGGTGGTGGCGGGGCTGAGCGGGCATGCGGATTTCTCGGTCGACCGGCCGGTCTGGAATGTGGTGATGCTGACCGGCATCTCCACGGCGGTGGCGATGATCACCAATCTGCCGGGTGTGCCCGCTGTCATGACGCCGATGGCGGAGAAACTGGCCGTGCTGACGGGGCTGCCGCTGACGACGGTTCTGATGACGCAGGTTCTGGCCTTCTCCAACGTGTTCCTGCCCTATCAGGCGCCGCCGCTGATCATGGCGATGCAGCTGGGCAATCTGCCGGCGGGGGCCGTCGCGCGGCTGTGTCTTGTGCTGTTCGTCATCGGCCTTGTCGTGCTCCTGCCGCTCGATCTGGTGTGGTGGCATGTGCTCGGGCTGGTATAGGAATGAATGCAGACCAATTGGGCGCGGGGCGCGGTGATGGACATCCAGCAGCTGAGAACATTTGTCGCCGTTGCGCGCGAGGGAAGCATCACGCGCGCCTCGGAGCGGGTTCATCTCAGCCAGCCCGCCGTCAGCGCTCACATCAAGGCGATGGAGGATACGCTGGGACTTGCGCTGTTCGAGCGAACCCCGCGCGGCATGGATCTGACGCGCGACGGCGAACGCCTGCTGGAAAGGGCCGAGCAGACGCTGGCCGCCCATCGGGAGCTTCTTGAGGAGGCGGCGCGGATCAAGAGCACGCTGACCGGGCGTCTGCGGCTCGGCATGGGGTGCAATTCCGGTACGGAAGCGCTTGGCCATCTGATGACGGGGTTTGCCGAGCGCTACCCGCAGGTGGATGTGGTGCTGCGGCACGGGACGTCGCGCTCGATTGCCGAGGGGGTTCGCAATGGCAGCCTCGATGCCGGTTTCTACAATGAGACGGGTGAGCCGGAAGCGGATCTGAGCGTTGTGGAGATTTCGCGGTTCGCCATCTATCTTGCCGGCCCGCCGGGAACGGTGGCGAAAGACGGTCCCGACTGGCGCAGGCTGGCGGATCTGCCGTGGATCTGCCCGGCCCCGGACACATGTTGCGGCGAGGCGGCGGAAGCGCTCTTTTGCCGGCACAATTTTCGCCCCGAGCGTATCATCAGCGTTGACCGGGAGCAGGTCACGCGGACGCTGATCGCCGGCGGGGTGGGGGTCGGGCTGTTGCATGCGGACGCCGCGCGCGAGGCCGAGGCAGCTGGCGAGGTGGAGCTGATCTGCGAGGCGCAGGCTGCGACGCGGCTTTTTTTCGCCTGCCTCGGGGAGCGCGTGGACGACCCGCTTCTGCGCGCGGCCAATGCCATCGTCACCGCCACGCTCTGACGACAGGGTGCGTCAGAGCTGCATGCTGCCGACGCTTGCGCCGCCGCAGACATAGAGCGTCTGCCCGGTGACGAAGCTTGCCTTCGGATCGGCGAAGAACATGAAGGCGTTGGTGACGTCTTCCACCGCGCCGAGCCGGCCAACGGGAATGCGTTTGGCAAGCTCTGCCTCCCGCTCGCTGCCCTTCGGGATGATGCCCCAGAAATTGTCGGTCTGGATCGGGCCGGGCGCCACCACATTGACGGTGATGCCGTGGGGGGCGAGCTCCAGCGCCCAGGTGCGCGCCATGCCCACCATGCCGGCCTTGGATGCGCCATAGGCGGTGCGGGTCTGTGCGCCCAGTGCTGCGCGCGAGCCGTTGAAGAGAACTCGGCCGAAGCGGCGTTCCTTCATGGCAGGCAGGAAGGCTTTCAGGAGCGTGAGGGCGGAACCCAGGTGAAGCTGGGCGAGGCCGGTGATGTCTTCGGCGCTGGCGTCTTCGATGAGGTTCGGCCAGATGAGGCCTGCATTCTGCACGAAATGGGTGACGTCGTGCCTGCCGGCGATCTCGGCTGCGGCTGCGCTGACGGCTGTGTCGTCCAGCAGGTCGGCTTCGACCGAGCTCAGACGTTCATGCGAGAACTCCGGCGCGCGGCGCGCAACCGAGACGACGCGGTAGCCCGCATCCAGCATGGTCCGGGCGAGGTCCGCGCCGATGCCCTTGTTGCCGCCGGTGATGACGGCTGTCAGCTCTTTGTCCATCGTGTCAGTTCCTGCCGGGCACGAGCGCCACCACGCGCAGCGGGCTGCCGGTGCCGTTCTTGATCTTGAGCGGGGTTGCGATCAGCATGGCCCCGGTGGGCGGCAGCCGGTCGAGATTGTTGAGGCATTGCAGCCCGTAGCGGCCTGCGCCGTGAAGATAGTAATGGGCCGGGTAGGGCGGCGTGTAGTGCGATCCCTGACCGGCATCGGTGCCGACCGTTTCTGTGCCGAAACCACGAATGCCGCGTTTCTCCACCAGAAGCCGGATCGCCGCCGGTGTGGGGCCGGGGGAATGTGCGCCGTCCTCGCGCATGTTGAGATAGGCCGCGCCCCGGCGCTTCGACCAGTCGGTGCGCATCAGAACCCAGCTCTCGGCGGGAATGCGGCCGTGCTCGGCCTCCCACGCCTCGATGATCTCCGGCGTCAGCTCGAAATCCTCATCGGCGGCAGCGCCGTCAGAACAGTCGATCACGCAGACCGGACCGATAAAGCGCTCGGCGGGAATCTCGTCGACGCTGCCATTGGGCACGTCGCGGCCGGAGATCCAGTGCGAAGGCGCATCGAAATGGGTGCCGGTGTGCTCGCTGCAGGTGAAGTTGTGCCATTTCCACGCCGGGCCGCGGTGGTCATAGGCGGACACTTCTTCCATGCGGAAGCGGGCGCACTGGCCGAACTCGGGCGGCAGCACGATGACCGGAAAATCCTGATCGAGCGTATGGGTGAGGTCCACCACCTCGATGGCGCCGGTGGCGAGCGCCTCCGCGAGATTGCCCAGAAGGGCGGATGGGTCGGTTGCGTGGACGTTCATGCGCCGCCTCCGTCGGTTTCGCTCATCTCGCGCTCCAGCACTTTTGCGCTGGCGCGCCAGCGCTCGATCAGGTCTTTCGCCACATCGCCGACGAACACGTCTTCCAGCCCGTCTTTGAGGCCGGAGACGATGGCCCGGGCAAGTGCTGCGGGCGCGACTTTGGGTGGCGGCAGGGGCTGGTGCCATGCGTCGTCCGTCGGGCCCGTATAGACGTTCATCACGCGCACGCCACCGGGCCGCATCTCCGCGCGCAGGCACTGCGACAGCGAGTAGGCGGCGGCATTGGAAGCGGAGAACGCGCCAAAGGCCGGCATGTTGGAATAAGCGTAGACCGACAGGATGTTGACCCAGGCGGCGGCGCTGTTGTCGCCGTCTGCGCCGCGCCCGCGCATGGCCGGGCCGAAGGACTGGGCAAGCCGCATCAGGCCGAGATAATTCACTTCCATCTCGTCGCGGGCGAACACGGTGTCTCCACGGTCCATGATGCCGCCGGGGCGCACGAAGCGGGCATTGTTGACGAGAATGTCCGTCTTGCCGCCGATCTCGCCGGCAAGCTCGGCGACCGACGCGGTGTCGGTGACGTCGAGCGGCACGATCTGGACATTGGGGATCGCTTCGAGCGTGGCGCGGTGCGGATAGGGTCGCCAGCCTTCGGGCTCGCCGATGAAGATGATCGACGCGCCGGCCTTCGCGAAGGCCTCGGCCAGCGCCGGCGCGTTTTCGCTGCGTGCATCGGTGATGAGCACGCGGCGGAATTTCGGATCGGCGGTGATTTCGCGCAGTTGCGGATCGTCTTCCATGTTGGGCGTCCCTTCGGGAGGCAGGGCGTAGAGAACGCCCTGGCCCGACTTGTCGAGCCGGTTGATGATGCGCACCCGGCCGCCGCGTGGCGCGTCGCCATGGACGTGGCACATGACGGAGGGGCCGGCGTCGAGCCGGACGGTGCCGACACGCCATGGGGTGCGTTCGCGGAAATAGGTGTTGGTGCTGGTGCGCACGGTGGTTTCGGCGATGAGTTCGCCCGCCGGGTTGATCTCGCGCCATGGCAGGTCGGTCGACAGGCAGGTGGAGCAGGCGTCGCGCGGCGGGTATTGCAGCGCGCCGCATTCGCCGCAGACCTGCAGCATGAAGCGCCCCTCGGCGGCAGCCGCCGTGAGCCCCAGCGCCGCGCGGCTCCTGAGGCCCGAAGGCAGTGTCTGTGTGCGGGTGCGCTTCTGTGGGTCTTTCTTCGGCGGTGGCAGGATGGCGTCGGTCATGTGCCCGCTCCCGAAATGATGGCGGCGCTGGAGCAGACGCCACGGTCGTAATTGATCATGCCGAAGCCCGAGACCATGGCGGTCGCCGCCCCTTTCACCTGTGTGGGGCCGGCTGCGCCGGTGACCTGGCGGATGGCCTCGACCATGCCGATGAAGCCGCCGGCGGCTCCTGCCTGTCCGGCTGAAAGCTGACCGCCCGACGTGTTGTGCGGACAATCGCCGGTGATGGTGAGATCGCGCTCGCGCACGAAGGCCGGGCCCTCGCCTTTCCCGCAGAACCCCAGATCCTCGAACTGCATCATGGAGATGACCGGGTAGTCGTCATAGGTCTGCAACAGGTCCATGTCGTCGGGCGTGGCGTCTGCCATGGCGTAAAGCTCGTCGATATCCATGGCCCAGCCGCCGCGCATCTGGATCGGGTCTTCGGGGAAGGCGTTGTGGCGTTCGATGCTGCCGCGAATATGTGCGTAAGGAAGGCCTGCGGCGCGGGCGTCCTCCTCACGCATCACGAGAAACGCTTCTGCGCCGCTGACGGGCATGACGCAATCGAACAGCGCGATGGGATCGGAGATCATGCGCGCGCCGAGATACTGATCCATGGTGAGCGGCTTCTTCATCACCGCATGCGGGTTCCGGAGCGCATTGTCGCGCTGGGCGACGCAGATGCGGCCGAAATCCTCACGGGTCGCACCATAGGCGCTCATATAGTGGTCGGTCAGGAGCGCGAAACAGGCATTCGGTCCGCCTGCTCCATAAGGGTATGAGGCGTCCTGCGCGAAGCGGCTGAAGCTTGAGAGCATGCGCCGGAAACTGTCGACATGATTGGTGTCGCCGGCAACGCAGGCGACGATGTCGGCGTCGCCCGCCTGCACCGCGCGGGCTGCACGCCTGAGCGCCACGACGCCGCTCGCCCCGCCCATGGGGATGTGATCGAGCCAGCGTGGCGTGAGGCCGAGATGCTGGGTCAGGCCCACCGCCGTGTCGGGAAAGAGCGTGAAGCTTGCCACCGAGAAGCCGTCGACATCGCGGGGGCTGAGGCCGGCGCTTTGAAGCGACTGACGCAGCGCGCGGGCGATCCACCAATGCGCCGTTTCCTTGGAGAAGCGCTGATAGGGCGCGGTGGCGGGCGCGGCGAGCACCACGCCCTCATAGCCCATCCGTCTTGAGGTGCGGCCCGCCATCAGGCCGCGCGCCTTTTCTTCATGGAGCGTGTGTCGACCGTTCCAGGATCGGTGAGAAGCCGGGCGACCAGTGTTTTCAGTTCGCCGCGCTGGATCTTTTGTGTCGAGGTCAGGGGCAGGGCGTCGACAAAGGCGATGTAGCCGGGAACCTTGTAATAGGCCACGCGATCCAGACACCATTCGGCGATCTCGCGGGCGCGGGCCTCATCGCGCGCGCCGCTCTCGACCACGAGACAGGCGAAGACCTCGTCGCCGCGCAGTTCGTCAGGTGCTGCGGCAACCGCAGCGGCCTTGATGTCGGGATGCTGCATGAGGAAGGATTCCACCTCCACGGCGGCGATGTTTTCGCCGGAACGGCGGATCACGTTCTTCTTGCGGTCGACGAAGAAGAAATCGCCATCGGCGTCGCGCATGACGATGTCGCCGGTGTGGAACCAGCCGCCTTCCCACGCTTCGGCGGTGGCCTCGGGGTTGGCGTAATATTCGGAGAAGAAGCCGAAACGCGAATCCTCGCCCGCATGGCGCACCAGAAGTTCGCCGGGCGCGCCGGGGGCTGCCTCGCTGCCATCGTCTGCGACCACGCGGGCCTCGATGTCCGGGCCGGGCTGGCCGAGGCAGTTTGTGCCGCGCTTGCGGGGCTCCTGATTGGCGACGATGACCGCGCCGGCCCCCGTCTCCGTCATCGCCCAGCCCTCGATCAGGGGAATGCCGAAGCGCTCCTCGAACGGGCCGTGCAGCTTGGGATCGATGCCCGCGCCGAAACCGAAGCGCACATTGTGCGCCCTGTCCTGTTCCGTGGGTTCGGCCTTCATCAGAATGGACGGCATGACGCCCAGATAATGCAGGCAGGTGGCGCGGCTGTCACGCACGCTCTGCCACCAGCTGCGCGGGTGAAAACGGTCGAGCGCGATGAGGCAGCCGCCGACCGTGACCATCGCCATCAGCGAATAGGCCATGGCGTTCATGTGGAAGATCGGCAGTGGCGTGATCATGCGCTCGCAATCTTCGTTCATGGCGCAGAGCCCGCCCGACTTCGCGTACCAGCGGCCCGAATGCAGGAAATAGAGGTTCGACAGGACGCAGCCCTTGGGCTTGCCCGTGGTGCCGGAGGTGTAGAGCATGGCCGCTTCGCGGGTGAGCGATGCGCCCTGCGGCGTCTCCATGCCGGCAAAGCGTGGATCGAGCGGCGGGGTGTCCGCCTCGGGCGTGACGACCGGAAAGCCGACGCCAGAGGCGGCAGCCGCCTGTTCGAGATCCGCCACGCGGCTGGCGATGGCGACGGCCAGAACCGGGCGCGCGTGCCCGGCCATGTATTCCAGTTCCGCCGATTGCAGGTCGGGATTGACCGGCACGACCGAGAGCCCGAGCGCATTGAGGGCGAACCAGTGCAGGAAGAAGCCCGGCCGGTTTTCCATCAGGAGCATGACGCGCATGCCGGCGCGATAGCCCCCGGCAGCATAGGCGTTCCTCAACCGCTCGATCTCGGCGAGGGCTGCGCCATAGGAGAGTTCGCCGGCGGGAATGTCGTAGACCGTGGCCGTTTCCTCCAGCACGTGCAGGAACGGGCGGTCCGGCCAGCGCCCGGCGGTGTCGGCAAAGGCCGCGAACACGGTGTCGAACGGCGGGATCTGCGATTTCATCTGCTGCGCCTTTAAAGGAACATCTGGATATTGCCGAAGGCGGCGTCGGAATTGAGCAGATCGACGCGCTTGTGGGTGATCTTCAGCCTGCCGTCGATGAGCTTCAGCTCGTGGCGCGCGGTGGCGGCGAGCAGGATCTGGTCGTCGAGCCGCGTCTCCACATAGTGAAACGCCGTGTGGGTCGCGTATTCGCCTTTCTCCTCGTCCATGAGGTCGATGAAGGGGCGGTTCAGAACGTGGTGGCAGCGGGTCTTCGGCTTCTGCGAGAAGGTGCGCTCGCCCTTGAAGCGCTCGACGCGCAGCTTGCGCATGAAGGCGTCTTCATGCAGCAGGGAGGTAACGTGTTTCTCGTCCTGCTGATTGTAGTCGAGCGGCATCCAGTAGAAGCTGTCATGGGTCCACAGATCGAGCCATTCGTCGAACCGGCCATCGTCCAGCATGCGGGCTTCTTCATAGACGAAATCGATCAGGTCATCGCGGGTGGGGGCCTTCATCACGCGTCTCCTTCCATCGTCATCGTCATGTATTTTTCCCACGCGTGGAACTGGTTGCGCATCTGCCGTTCCGTGGTGCCGTTCTCGACGGCGATCTCGTCGAAATTCTCGCCTTCCTGATAAAGGCGCTGGACGTTGACCCATTCGAGGCCATCGGAGTGCAGGCCTTCCTGCGCGCGCTCATACATTTCCAGATCGTCATGGCCGACCATGGAGGTGGGCGCGTTGATCATGCGGTTGTACATGGCGGTGCGCTCCAGAAGCATGTCGGGCGCGCCCACCAGCCGGTAAATGTAGCTTTCGACCAGGGTTTTGTCGGCGGCGATCGGGGTGAACAGCCGCAATTGCTGGATCGGCCCCTTGATCATGATGTTGGGGAAATAGACCGTGTTGTGCCGGTTCTCGCCGAGGATGGCCTTTGCGCGCTCCTCGCCATAGGCCTCGACCATCTGCTCGTAATAACCGGGAATGGCCGAATAATCGGAGTGGATCGAGTGATGCACGCCGGTGTGGCCGTGGCCGTTCGGCCAGGTGCGGATGCCCATGTTCTCGAAGAACTCATAGGGGCTCATGAAGGGGGCGATCACTTCCATGGCCATGGGCTTTTGCGTGCCCTCGGGCTTGTCCATCTTCTCCCACAGATCGATGGCCGTGCCGGCGGAGCTTTCATGCGCGACCATGGGATGGCAGGTGTCGGTCTGGTTCTCGACCAGCATTTTCCAGTTGCAGCGATGCATGTAGCGCAGCGGCGGACCGGCCACTTCCAGACGGCCCTCGGGAGAGCGGTCGACCATGTTGTCGAAGGAACTCAGCGCCTCGCCGAAGAAGCTCTCGAAGTCCGGCCCTTCCGCATTGAGGCGGGCGAAGATGAAGCCGCGATAGTTTTTCACCGCGCCGACAGAGGCAAGGCCGTGCACGGATTCGCTCTCTTCGAGGCCGGTATCCTTGTAGCCCTTGCGCAGCGGGATCGCGAGCAGGCAGCCATTCGTCTTGAACGACCATGCATGATAGGGGCAGCGGAAGAACTTGCCGGTGTTGCCCGAACGGTCGATGGCGATCTTCGTGCCCTTGTGCGGGCAGCGATTGTGCAGGACGTAGATCTCGTTGTCGGAGTGGCGCACCATGATGACCGGCTTGGTGCCGATCTCGGTGGTGAAGTAGTCGCCCTTGTTGGGCGTCTGGCTTTCGTGGCCGACAAAGACCCAGGTGTTGGCGAAGAGATGTTTCATCTCCAGCTCGAACACTTCCTGATCGATGTAAACGTCGCGGTGGACTTCCGTTGGCCGGATCAGGTTGCTGATGGCTTGCGGGTTGTTCGCGTAACGGCTCATGGCTTGCTACTCCCTTGCTGGCCGCCGCCCTGCCTCCTACAGGTCGAGGACGAGCCGGTCGGATTTTGCGCGTGACACGCAGATCTGCATGACGTCGTTTGCTGCGCGTTCGTCATCGGTGAGGATGACGTCGCGGTGGTCGGGAATGCCGGACAGGACGGTGGTCTGGCAGATGCCGCAATCGCCGCGCTGGCAATCATAGATCAGGTCGACGCCTTCTTCCTCGAGCACCTCGATGATGGACTTGCCCGGCGGGATGGTGAAGACCTGTCCCGTGGAGCTGATCTCGACCTCGAAGGATTTGTCGCCCGCTTCGGCTTCATGGGCCTCGAAGAGTTCGAAGTGCACATGGTCTTTCGCGATGCCGCGGGCATGGGCGATTTCGCGCACCGCCTCGATCATGCCGCGCGGGCCGCACACATAGATGTGGCCGTCAGCCGGGGCCTTGCCGATCAACGCCTTCAGGTCGATGCAGGTTTCGGGCTCGTCGTCACAATGAATGGTGAGCGCGGTGGTCTCGATGGCCTCAAGCGCGTCGACGAAGGCCAGAAGCGTGCGCGACCGGCCGGCATAGTGAAACGAGTAGGGGCGGTCTTTCGCCTTGCGTTCGGCGGCCATGGAGATGAGCGGCGTGACGCCGATGCCGCCGGCGATGAGAAGCACCGGGGCTTCCGCGTCGACCAGCGCGAAGTCGTTGCGCGGGGCTGACGTTTCGATGATGTCGCCTGCTTTCAGCCCATGCATGAAGCGGGAGCCGCCCTTGCTGTCCTCTTCGAGGCGCACGCCGAGACGGTAATGATCGGGCGCGTCGGTTGCGCCGGGATCGGTTTCGGCATTGACGAGCGAATAGTGCCGGTCGCTGCCATCGGGCAGGACGACGCGGATATGCGCACCGGCGGAAAAGCCGGGCAGGGCCGAGCCGTCCGCGGCCTCCAGTTCGAGTGTGCGGATGTTCGGGGTCAGCGCTTCGCTGGCGCGCACCCTGAGCTTCAGTTCGCTCATCGCCGATATCTCCTCCCTCTGCGGCGCCTCCATCAGCTCATCGGCAGGCGAGCTGTCATCCGCAGTGTCTGAATAATATGAATTCGCATATTTTTGCCTGTCAAGCTTCAAGCCTCAAAAAGTGAAATTTCATCTTTTTAAGCTTGAAGCGCGTTAAAACTTGTGGAAGCCTTCGTAGTTGGAGGAGGCCGTCACGGGAGGAAAACGATGACGCGCATTTTTAAAACGCTTGTATCTGCATCTATTTTCTCGGCTGCCATGAGCCTGAGCGCCATGGCGCAGGAGACGGTTCTGCGCATGTCCAACTGGCTGCCGCCGTCTCACCCCATCGTCAAGGACATGATGGTTCCCTGGGCGGAACAGCTGAAAGAGGCGAGTGACGGACGGATCGAAGTGCAGATCCTCGACGCGCCGCTCGGGCCGCCGCCGGCGCATTTCGATCTGGCTGCCAATGGCGCGGTGGATCTGACATTCGGCGTGCATGGTTATACGCCGGGCCGCTTCACCCTGACGGAAATCGCCGAAATGCCGTTCCTGGCCGACACGTCCGAGAGCCTCTCGGTTGCGTTCTGGCGGGTGTACGAAAGCGATCTGGCGCAGGCCGATGAGCATCGCGGCACCAAGGTGCTGGGCGTGTTCGGGCACGGGCCGGGGCTTCTGTTCACCAAGGGCAAGCCGGTTTCGCCGCTGTCGGACCTGTCGGGCGCGAAGATCCGCGTTGCGGGCAACATCACCAACAAGCTTGCCGAAGCGATGGACATGGTGTCGATCCAGGCCCCGTCGCCACAGTCTTATGAAATTCTGTCGGGTGGCATCGCCGATGGCATCTTCTTCCCCGTCGAATCCGTGCCCTTCTTCAAGCTGGAATCGCTGGTCGACAAGGCGCTGAGGGTTCCCGGTGGGCTTTACAACGTTTCGTTCTTCTTCGTGATGAACAAGGCGAAGTTCGACAGCCTGTCGGATGAAGACAAGGCGGCCATCGAGAAGGTTTCCGGCGAGGCGTTCTCGCGCATGGCCGGTCAGGCCTGGGACGCGGCCGACGCGGCGGGCATGGAGGTCATCCAGTCGACCGTCGAATTCCATGACGCCACCGAGGACGAACTCACCGAACTGCGTGAGAAGACCGGGCCGATGTTCGACGAACTCGCCAAGGCCTATGAGGCCAAGGCGCTCGACTTCGAGGTTGTCCTGGGCAAGCTCAAGGACGAAATCAAAGCGGTGGCGGCTGAATAATGGCCGCCCCCTCCGAGCGGATCGCAATGCGGGCTCGGCGGTGGTTACGACTTGCGACCGCCGTGCTCTGCGGAGCGTTTCTGGTTGCGCTGACACTGGTGACGGTGGCCGATGTGATTGGCCGCTATCTCCTCTCGTCGCCGCTTCCGGGCGCAGCCGAATACACCGAAATCCTGCTTATGGCGATTGTGTTCATGGGATTGCCGGCCGTGTGTCTGGATGACGGGCATATCAGCGTCGATCTGCTTACGGCGAGCCTCAAGGGCATGGCTGCGAAGGTGCAGCTCAACCTTGGTCGGCTTCTGGTTTCCGTGGTTCTGGGGCTCGTTTCCTGGCAGCTATGGAAGCACGGAGCCCAGCTTGAAAGCTATAACGAGGTGACGGTCTACCTGCGTACGCCGCTCGGGCCGTTCGCCAAGGCGACGGCGGTGATTGCCGGCATCAGCGCCATCATCACCTTTGTCATGGCGGTGCTCAGACTGCCCAAAAGCGATGGCGGGGGCGTGTAATGGCCTGGCCAATCGGAATGGCGCTGCTTCTGGCGCTGATCTTTGCCGGCGTGCCCATCGCCTTCGCCATGACGGCCGTGGGGCTTGTCGGTGTCGTGTCCATCGTTGGCTGGCACCCGGCGCTGGCCATGCTCGGGCAGGTCTTCTTCGACAGCGGCCGCAGCTATACGCTTTCCGTCGTGCCGCTGTTCCTGCTGATGGGCAATCTCGTGGTGCAATCCGGCGTGGCCGGCGATCTTTATGCGGCGGCGAATGCCTGGTTGCGTCACCGCAAGGGCGGGCTCGCCATGGCCACCATCGTCGCCTGCGGCGGGTTTTCGTCGGTGTGCGGCTCGTCGCTCGCCACCACGGCGACCATGGCGCGCATCTCGCTGCCGGCCATGCGCAAATATGGCTATTCCGACCGGCTGGCCGCTTCGTCCATTGCGGCGGGCGGAACGCTCGGCATTCTCATTCCGCCATCGGTCATTCTCGTCATCTATGGCATCCTGACACAGCAGAACATCGGCAAGCTGTTTCTGGCCGGCCTTCTGCCGGGGCTGATCGGCGTTATCGGCTACATCATCGCCGTGCGCCTGTCGCTCGTCGTCTATCGCGAACATCTGGAGACGCAGCCCAAGCTGCCGCTGATCGACCGTGTTCGGGCGCTGCGTGGCGTGGTCTGGGCGCTGGCGCTGTTCGTGTTTGTTCTGGGCGGCATTTATATGGGCGTCTTCACCGCCACCGAGGCGGCAGGCATGGGCGCAGGCGGTGCGTTTCTTCTGACCTTCATGCGCGGTCGGCTGACCCTGCGCGCCACGCTGTCCACGCTGTTCGACACGGCGAAGACGACGGCGGTGATGTTCTTCATTCTGTTCGGGGCGCTCTATTTCCTGAACTATGTGAATTTCTCCGGCCTGACGGGCGACTTGCGCACCTGGATCAATGCGCTTGGTGCCGGCCCGTACCAGGTCATCTTCATGATCGTGCTGATCTATCTGGTGCTGGGCTGCCTGCTTGAAAGCATCTCGATGATCACGCTGACCGTGCCGATCCTGTTCCCGATCGTGACGGGCCTTGGCTTTGATCCGATCTGGTTCGGCATCTTCGTGGTGATCGCGACCGAGCTGAGCTTCATCACGCCGCCCATCGGCATGAATGTTTTCGTCATGCGCACGGTGGCCCCCGACATTCCGCTGGAGCGCATCTTCGCCGGCATCCTGCCTTTCGTGGCCATGGATGTGTTGCGGCTCGCGCTTCTGATCGCGCTGCCGGCGATGGCGCTTCTGATACCCAATTCCATGTGACCGGAAGAGATGATGGCGAAAGACGAAGACAGGATCGAGATCGACCGCAACGCCGGGTTTGTCGGCGACTACCTGCTCTATCTGCTCGCCGCCGCCAGCGATGCGGCCAGCACGGACTTTCATGCCCATGTGCGCGAGCAGGGGCTGCGCGTGCCGGAATGGCGCATCCTCGCCTGCCTGAGTGATGAGGACGGTCAGATGGTGACGCAGCTTGCCCAGCTTGCGCTGATGGAGCAGTCGCATCTGACCAAGATCATCGACCACATGGCGTCGAAGGGGCTGGTGAAGCGCCGGAGCGACGAACGCGACCGGCGTCGCGTGCGCGTGTTCCTGACTGCCGCAGGCCGCGCGCTTGGCGCACGCCTCGTCGATGAAGCGCAGGCGCATGAAAACGAGATCATCGCGCGGCTGCGCCCCGGCGAAGCAGCGCTTCTGAAGAACGCCCTCAGGCATGTTCACGCGCTTTATCGCGCCGGCAGCGGCATCACGCCCGCGCCGGTTCGCGAGCCCGTGAAACTGGAGACGAGACCGACATGAGCGATCTGGAGAAAGCCCCGAAATCCGAAGAGCCGCGGCTCCTGCATGAAGCGGTGTGCCCGGAAGGCTGGCCGCAGCCGAAGGGCTACGCCAATGCCGTGATGACCGATGGCGGCATCATCTACACGGGCGGGCTGGTCGGCTGGGACCGCGAGGGCCGTTTCCCGGAAGGGTTCGTCGCCCAGGCGCACCAGACGTTTCGCAACATCCGCGATGTGCTCGAAGCGGCGGGCGCAGGGCCGCAACATCTGACGCGCCTTACCTGGTACGTGACGAGTGTCGAGGACTATCTGGCCGATCCGAAAGGGCTGGGGAGAGCCTATCGCGATGTGTTCGGCCGCTGTTTCCCGGCCATGGCCACGGTGGAGGTGACGCGTCTGGTGGAGCCGGAGGCGGTCGTGGAAATCGAGGCGACGGCGGTTTTGCCCCGGAGTTGAACCAATGTGAGTGACATAAATGCCCGTGACTGTGTGCGGGCAAGGAGGAGAGTGCAGACATGAAAGTAGCTGTTCTGGGTGGAGGCAACGGGTCATACGCAGCCGCGGCGGATTTCGCCGAGGCGGGCCACGAGGTTCGCTGGTGGCGGCGCGACCGCGCCAGTTTCGCCGATGTCGAGGAGGCTGGCGGCATCACCCTCACCGACCACGAGGGCAGCCGGAAGATCGCGGTCGTGCCGACCGACGATCTCGCTGCGGCACTGAAAGGCGCGGAGCTGATCGTCGCGCCGACGCCGGCCTTCGCGCAGGAGGACATCGCCACCCGCCTCGCGCCGCATCTGGAAGACGGGCAGGTGATCTACCTGCCGCCGGGCACGTTCGGTTCCTACCTGATGATGAAGCGCATTCGTGAAGCGGGCTCGAAGGCCGACATCGCGATTGCCGAAACGGGCACGCTGCCATGGCTGACGCGCAAGCAGGGGCCGCTCGAAGTGCGCGTGACGACGCGGGCCTCGCGCCTGCCGACCGGCGTGCTGCCGGCGCGGCACACGGATCATGCGATCAAGGCCATTGCGGCGGTGTTCCCGGCCTCCATCGAGCCGGTGGAGGATGCGCTTTCGGGCGCGCTGATGAACGCCGGCCCGATCATTCACCCGCCGCTGATCCTCATGAATGCCGGTCCCATCGAGCATTTCGACCGCTGGGACATTCACAATGAGGGCACGCAGGCTTCCATCCGCCGCACGCACACCGCGCTCGACAATGAGCGCATGGCGATCCGCGAGGCGCTGGGCTATGGCGCGCCACACTTTCCGCTGGCCGATCACTACGAGACCAGCGACTGGATGTACGGCAATCTCGCGCATGACAAGCTGGTGGATTCAGGCGACTGGCATGAGAAGCTGGACCTGAAGTCGCACCGCTACATGCTGGAGGATGTGGGCATGGGCCTCGCCTTCATGGTGTCGGTGGGTGACTGGGCCGGCGTGCCCTGTCCGGTGGCGACCGGCCTCCTGGCGATTGCCGGCGCGGTGGCCGAGCGTGATTTCCGCGCCGAGGGGCGCACGATGGAGCAGATCGGTCTTGCCGGCGAAAGCCGCGAGGCGGTGCAGACCATGCTGCGCGAGGGCCTGTGATGACGGGCGAGGTGACCATCGCCTGCATCGGCGCCGGTCGCATGGGGCGGGGCATTGCGCAATGCGTCGCCTATGCCGGCCACGCGGTGCGGCTGATCGATGCGAAAGAGCGTGACGCCGACGCCTTTGCAAAACTGCGCGATGAGGCGCTGGACGAGATCCGCACGGCGCTGGCCTCCATCGCCGCGCTTGGCGCATTCAGGGTGGACGCCGTTCCACAGATCATGGACCGGGTGAGCATCGTGCCGCGCGGCGAGGCGGCGGCAGGTCTTGCCGGGGCGCGCATCGTGTTCGAGGGTGTGCCCGAGGTGACGGACGCCAAGCGCGATGCGTTTGCGCTGTTCGACGCCCATGCCGATGGCGACGCCATTCTGGCCTCGACCACCTCGACCATGCTGTCGACGGAACTGGCGGGTTTCACCTCTGCGCCCGAGCGCTTTCTCAATGCGCACTGGCTGAACCCGGCCTTTCTGATGCCGCTGGTGGAGCTGAGCCCGGCCGATGAGACGGATGCGGAAACCACCGCATTCGTGCGCGCCTATCTTGAAGGCATCGGCAAGGTGCCGATCGTCTGCAAGGCATCGCCCGGCTACATCGTGCCGCGCATTCAGGCGCTCGCCATGAATGAAGCGGCGCGGATCGTCGAGGAAGGCGTTGCGAGCGCCGAGGATGTCGACAAGGCGGTGACCTACGGTTTCGGCCTGCGCTTCGGCGTGCTGGGCCTTCTGGAATTCATCGACTGGGGCGGCGGCGACATTCTCTACTATGCGAGCCGCTATCTCGCCGGGGCTTTCGATGATGAGCGCTATGCGGCTCCCGGCATCATCAGTCGCAACATGGAGGAAGGGCGTATCGGCCTGAAGACGGGTTCCGGCTTCTTCGATTACGCCGATGTGGACGTCGACGCTTACCGCCAGCGCCGCATGGCGGCTTTCCTGAAGGCGCTCGACAATGCGGGGCTCGTGCGGCCACCCGTGCTTTAGGCCCGGTGCCTGAAACAGGGCGTGAAACCAGACCGGACGGAACAAGTCCGGAAAACCAGAGAGGACGATGACATGAACCAAGCAACGACCAGATCGATCGCCAGGACCATCAGACGCGGCCTTCTTGCAACGGCGCTGACCAGCGTTGCCTTTGCCGGGCAGGCCAGTGCGGACGAAACGCTGAAGGCGATTTCCGCCTTCCCGCAGTCACTTGCCTTCTCGCAGAGCTTCAAGGGCTTTGTCGATCTCGTGAACGAGCGCGGCAAGGGCGTCATCCAGATCAACTATGCGGGCGGGCCGGAGATGTTTCCGCCGAACCAGCAGGTAGACGCGGTGCGCCGTGGCGTGGTCGACATGCAGTATGGCCCGGCCTCCTATTATCTGGGCACCATGCCCGAGGCAGATGCCTGGGTGGCGTCCACCGTCACGGCCGCCGAGGCGCGCGAGAATGGCGGCTTCGGCATCATGCAGGAGGCGTTCACCAAGAAGCTGGGCGTGAACCTGCTGGCCCATCTCGACACCGGCGTCAAATTCTACATCTACACGATCAACGAGCCCAAGCGGACCGAGGATGGCGGCATCGATCTCGATGGCCAGCGCATCCGCTCGCAGCCGATCTACAACGCCTTCTTCGAGGCGCTGGGGGCCATTCCCGTCTCCGTGCCGGTGCCGGATGTCTATACCGGCCTTGAGCGCAGCACGTTCGATGGTTCGGGCTGGCCCATTGTCGGCATTCAGGATCTCTCCTGGGACAAGTTCCTGCGCTATCGCATCGATCCGGGCTTCTTCCAGACGGATCTCGCCGTGGTGGTGAACCCGGCCAAATGGGATGGCCTGAGCGATGAAGCAAAGAAGATCCTGAACGACGCCGCTGCCGAATATGAGCAGACGTCCTACGACAATTTCCAGAAGGTGATTGAGGAGACCGACAAGGCGGTTCGGGAGAACGGCATGGAGGTCATCGAGCTGGAGGGCGATGCGCAGGCGACGTTCCTGGACCTTGCCTATGACAGCGCCTGGAAGCGCATGAAGGATTCCGGGTCGGAGTATTACGACGCACTGCGCGAAGCGTATTACGACCGCTGATCCCGTGCCGGCGGAAGCCTTGAGCTTCCCCTGACGGGCGATCCCGGAGAGGCGTTTCACATCGCTCCGGGGTTGCCCGCAGGGCATTCCCCCGCACCACTTTTGAAAAGCCGCGCGCCATGTTTCTGCTACGCATCTACAACTGGATCATCAACGGACTGGCTGTGCTGGGCGCAGCCAGTCTCGTTTTCATTTCTGCCGCCATCATTGTCGACGTCGTGCTGCGCAACACCGGTTTCCGGCCGTTCCAGTCGACCAGCGCCATCGTCGAATATGTGATGCTGTTCTCCACCATGGCGGCCGCGCCCTGGCTGGTGCGCAACAACGGGCATGTGGCGATCTCCTCCTTCGTGGGGGCGATGCCTGACGGCGCGCGCCTTCTGGCGGGGCGGGTCGTGCTGGTTCTCGCCATCCTGACGCTTGGCCTCCTGTGCTGGCGCTCGGCGGCGGTGGGGCTGGAAATGGTGCAGTCGCGCGCGGTCGACATGCGCTCCATCAACATTCCCTCCTGGGTTCTTTACGCCATGCTGTCCATGGGCTTCGGCCTGATGGCGCTGGAGTTCCTGCGCATGCTGCTTCGCGGCGAAACCTATACCGGCAGCGGGGGAGCACACTGATGGTCTGGTACGAATCCGCCCTCCTGATGATCGGGGGGCTCCTGTTCCTGATGTTCTTCGGCATGCCGGTGGCCATCGCCTTTCTGGCGATCAACATTGTCGGCGTCTACATCTTCATGGGCGGCATGATCGGCATCGATCAGCTTGTCGCCAATGCTTCCACATCCGTCACCAGTTTCGCGCTGGTGCCGGTGCCGCTGTTTCTCATCATGGGCGAGCTTCTGTTCCACACGGGGCTTGCCATTCGCGTGTTCGATGCGCTCGACAAGTGCTTTGGCGGCATCAAGGGACGGCTCTCCTATCTGACCGTGGGCGGTGGCACGATCTTCGCCACCCTGTCGGGATCGTCCATGGCCAACACGGCGATGCTCGGCACGACGCTGATGCCCGACATGATCAAGCGCGGATACAAGCCGCACATGATCATGGGGCCGATCCTGGCGACCGGCGGTCTGGCCATGATCATCCCGCCATCCTCGCTGGCCGTGCTGCTCGGTTCGCTGGCGCGGATCGATGTCGGTGCGCTGCTGATCGCGGGGCTGGTGCCGGGGCTGCTTCTGGCGGCGCTGTTCATCGCCACGATCCGCATACAGATCGCGCTCGATCCGGATGCCGCCCCCGGCTATGCAGCGGAACGGGCGAGCCTTTCCGAGATCATGCGGGCGGTTCTGGTTGACGTGATGCCCATGGGCATCGTCGTGTTCGCGGTGGTCGGGCTGATCCTGCTCGGCTGGGCGACGCCGACCGAATCCGCAGCCTTCGGCGCGCTGTCCGTCGTCGTGCTGGCGGCGTGCTATCGCACGCTGAGCTGGCAGGCCGTGGTGCGCTCGCTGACCGGCACGCTCAAAGTGTCCGCCATGATGCTGATGATCATCGTCGGCTCGACCACCTTCTCGCAGATCCTCGCCTTCTCCGGCGCGTCTTCGGGCCTGATCTCGTTTGCCACCAGTTTCGAGCTCAATGCCTATGTGGTGCTCGCGGTCATGTTCCTGGTGCTTCTGCTTCTCGGCATGTTCATGGATCAGCTCTCGATCATGATGCTGACCCTGCCGATCTTCATGCCGCTGGTGGGGCTCTACGGGTTCGACCAGATCTGGTTCGGCGTGGTGATGCTGCTGGCGCTGGAACTCAGCCTTGCGACCCCGCCCTTCGGCCTCCTGCTCTTCGTCATGGTTGGCGTGAGCCCGAGGGGGACGACCATCGGGCAGGTGGCGCGGGCCGCGCTGCCCTACATCGCCTGCACGCTGCTTTTGGTCGTGCTGCTTGCGCTTTTCCCGCAACTGGCCCTGTGGCTGCCGGGCCTCATCAGGAGCTGACGTCATGAAGATCTGGTATCAAAGCTATGTCGATTACGAGAATGGCGCGGGCTACTGGGATGAACTGAGGAAGCATCTCGATGCGATCGTCGATCCCGGTACTGAGATCGACATCAAGGGCATCACCCCGCATGACAGCTACGCCCACGCCATCGTGGAGTTTCGCTGTGCGCGCGAGGTGATCTGCAATGCGGTGCGGGCCGAGCGCGAGGGCTATGACGCCTTCATCATCGGGCATTTTCAGGATGCCGGCCTCTATGAAGCGCGGTCGGTGGTCGACATTCCGGTGCTGGGCATGGGGGAGGCGTCCATGCTGCATGCCTGCCAGCTTGGCCAGCGCTCGGGCATCGTCACCATCAACCGGCGTTACATTCCCTGGTTTCACCACCAGATCGGCAAATACGGTCTCGGCGAACGCGTGACCGGTGTGCACGCCATGGATTTCGAGCCGGGGCAGATCCTTGCCGCCTTCGGTTCCGATGAGCGGCTTGAAACCGTGCGCGCCCTGTTTGAGGAGCAGGCCCGGCCGCTGGTGGATGAGGGCGTGGACGTGCTCATTCCCGGTGGCGGCATTCCCATGCTTCTGTTCTCGCAATTGCAGGCGCACCGGGTGGATGGCGCGCCGGTGATCAACGGCATTCCGATTGTCGTGAAGCTGGCGGAAATGGCCGTGAAGCTGAAGGGGCTGACCGGCCTTGGCGTCAGCCGCACTTCGGATTTCGTCAAACCGCCGGAAGAGATCATCGAAGAGTTCATGACCCATCCCAGGGGGCTGTAACCATAAAAGGGTCTGTAAGCATAAGAGGGCGTCTTCGCGCCTTTGGGCAATAATTCTCCGGGCCTGTTGACTGGCTTTTGCAAAGCTGTCCCAATATCAAGGGGACGATATCGGCAGCGTCTGGAGGATTGCTATGCGTGCGGCACGCGGACTCTCCCTGTTTTTCATTTTTGTTTTCGGGTTTGCAGCAATGGCTGCCGCGCAGGATGCGCGCCGGATCGTGACCAGCGAGAATGCCGATTATTTCGGTTTCGACCTGCGCACCGAAAAGGATGTGACGCTCGACCAGTGCAAGGCGGTGTGCCTTGCCGATCCGCAGTGCCGGGCCTTCACCTACAACGCCAGCGCGCAATGGTGCTTCCTGAAGTCGGATTTCAACCGCCTTGATCCGTTCGAGGGCGCGGTGGCCGGCAAGGTGGTGGTGAGCGGCGCTGCTGCCGATCTTGGCGCGCCGCCGGCGCTGCGCTTCGTGCCCGAACATGTGCTGCGCGAGGCTGATCAATATCGTGACGAGGTGCTGCGCACGCAGAATGCCGTCAATGCCGGTTTCGCTGCCCTGACCGCCGCAGGCGGGCAGGCGCTTGCGAACAATGATCCGCTCAATGCGATCCGGGCCTATACCGCAGCCCTTGTGGTGGAGCCTGACAATGTGGGCCTGTGGTCTCGGCTTGCGCGCGCCGCGACGGTGGCGCAGCCAGCCGGCGACATGAACCTCTATCGTCTGCAGCGCGCCGGCACGGGTGCAGCCGTGAACGCCTACAATCTGTCGCGCAGCACCGATGACCGCGCCGAAGCGCTGGCCGTTCTTGCGCCGGCTCTTGAGCGGCGCAACCTGTTCCGCCCCGCGCTCAGCGCCTATGAGGCGAGCCTGGCGCTCAGGACCGCGCGCGATGTGCAGGAGGCTTATGCCGATCTCAAGCGCCGCAAGGGGTTCCGCGTGATCGATCATTCGGTCGATTCCGACAGCGCCACCCCGCGCGTCTGCGTTCAGTTTTCCGAGGAGCTGGTGAAGAGCGGCGTCGACTACGCCCAGTTCGTGACCGTCGACAATCTGCGCTCCTTCGCCGTTGATCGCAGCGACAAGGAGCTTTGCGTCAGCGGTCTGAAGCATGGCGAGCAGTATCGCATCGTCATCCGGCAGGGCCTGCCGGCGGCCATTGGCGAGGTGATTGCCGAGCCGGTGCCGCTCGAAATCTACGTGCGGGACCGTGCGCCTTCGCTGCGCTTTACCGGCGACAATTTCGTGCTGCCGTCCTCGGCGCGCCGGGGCATCCCGTTTGTTTCCGTGAATGCCGACAGCGCGACGCTGTCCGTGTATCGCGTCGGTGACCGCGCGCTGGCGCGTCTTCTGAGTGAGGGGCAGTTCCTGCGCCAGCTCAACGAATATGCGGTGGACGAGGTGGCCGACCAGATGGGCGCACCCGTCTTCGAAGGCACGATCGAGGTGGACGCCGAACTGAACAAGGATGTCGTCACCAGCATTCCCGTCGATGAGGCGGTGCCGGAGCGCAAGCCCGGCGTCTACATGATGACGGCGGTGCCGGAGGGCGACCGGAGCCAGAACTGGGACAACCGCGCCACGCAGTGGTTCCTTGTCTCCGATATCGGGCTTTCCACCTTTGCCGGCGAGGACGGGCTTTCGGTCTTCGCGCGTTCGCTTGCGAGTGCGAAGCCGCTCGACGGTCTGAAGCTCAGGCTGGTGGCGCGCAACAATGAGGTGCTTGGCGAGGCGGAGACCGATGGCGATGGCCATGCGCGCTTCGATCCCGGTCTGGCGCGCGGTTCTTCCGGTCTCGCGCCGGCGGCGATCATCGCTGAAAACGGGACTGAGGATTTCGTCTTCCTCGACATGACGCGCGCGGGCTTCGATCTTTCGGATCGCGGCGTGACGGGGCGTCCTTCGCCCGGACCGCTCGACGTGTTCGCGTGGACGGAGCGTGGCATTTATCGCGCTGGTGAGACGGTGCATGCGAGCGCGCTCACGCGCAATCCCGCGTCGGATGCGGTGGAGGATTTGCCGCTGACCTTCATCTTCCGCCGCCCCGACGGCGTGGAGGACCGGCGCGTCGTTTCGGAGGGCGCGGCGCTTGGCGGCCATGCAGTGGCGCTTGATCTGCCCGGAAGCGCGATGCGCGGCACCTGGGTGCTCGGCATTTATGCCGATCCGAAAAAGCCGGCGCTGGCCGAGAAGAATTTTCTGGTTGAGGATTTCGTGCCCGACCGCACCGAGTTCGAGCTTGCAAGCGCCGATGAGACCGTGCCGGTTGGTGGCGTGACGGATGTGACCGTCGATGGCCGCTATCTCTATGGCGCACCGGCGGCGGGGCTTGCGCTTGAAGGCGAACTGACGGTCGCGCCGACGCGCGAATGGAAAGCCTTCCCCGGCTATGTCTTCGGCCTCGATGACGAGGAGGATGTGGAGGCGCTGCGCGTTTCGCTGCCCGGTCTGCCGGAGACCGATGCGGAAGGGCAGGCGCGATTCCCGGTGGCGCTGGATGGCGCGCCCTCGACCACGCGTCTCCTGAAGGCGGATGTCAGCGTGCGCATGCGCGAGGCCGGTGGCCGCGCCGTGGAGCGCGCGCTGGAGATCGGTGTCGAGCCGGAAAGCGCGATGATCGGCCTGAAGCCGGAATTCACCGGCGGTCGCGTTGCCGAGGGAGCGACGGCGAATTTCCGCGTGATCGCGGTTGATCCGAAGGGTGAGCGCATCGCCATGGACGGCCTCGAATGGAAACTGCTGAAGGTGGAGCGGCACTATCAGTGGTATCGCGATGGCGGTTCCTGGAACTATGAGCCGATCACCACGGCGAGCCTCGTGCGCGAGGGAACGGTGGACGCGAAGGCCGACAGCGAACCGCAGATCGGCGTTTCCGTGGACTGGGGGCGCTATCGCCTCGAGGTGGAAAGCCCGGATGCGGGCGGGCCGATCACCAGCGCGGCGTTCGATTCCGGCTGGTATGTGGAGGCTGGCTCCACCGAGACGCCGGACGGGCTGGAAGTGGCGCTCGACCGCGACGCCTATGCGGTGGGCGAGACGGCGAAGCTGAAGATTTCGCCACGCTTTGCCGGCGAGGTTCTGGTGACGGTGGGGTCCGAGAGCCTGCTTGAAACATTCACCGCAAACGTGCCGGAAGCCGGCGCGACCGTGGACATTCCGGTGACCGACGCGCTGGGGGCCGGGGCCTATGTGACCGCAACGCTGTTCCGCCCCGGCGACGATGCCGAAAACCGCCTGCCCATGCGCGCCATCGGCGTGCGCTGGCTCAAGGTCGATCCGGGTGCGCGCGATCTTTCGGTTGAACTCGGCGTGGAGGAACAGGCGCGCCCCGATGCTGCCCTTTCAATTCCCGTCAGCGTTGGCGGGCTGGAACCGGGTGAAGAAGCCTATGTGACCGTTGCGGCGGTCGATGTGGGCATTCTCAATCTGACGCGCTACGAGCCGCCACAGCCGGACGCCTGGTATTTCGGCCAGCGCATGCTGGGCATCGAGATGCGCGACATTTACGGGCGGCTGATCGATGGTTCGCTCGGCGCGATGGGCCGGCTGCGCACCGGCGGCGATGGCGGGGGCATGGCGCCCACCGGCAGCGCGCCGACGCAGAAGCTGGTCGCCTTTTTCTCCGGCATCGTTAAGGTGGACGATGACGGGAAAGCGGAGGTCTCCTTCGAGATTCCGCAGTTCAACGGCACGGCCCGCATCATGGCGGTCGCCTGGTCGAAGAAGGGCGTGGGCAGCGCGCAGCAGGATGTGATCATCCGCGATCCCGTTGTGCTGACCACCAGCCTCCCGCGCTTCCTGGCGCCGGGCGACGAGGCGCGGCTTCTGCTTGAAATCGCCAACACGGATGGTCCTGCCGGTGACTATCGCCTCACGGTGATGGCCGAAGGGCCGGTGGACGCCGATCTGCGGTCTCTCTCCGATACGGTCACGCTTGAGGCGGGCGGCAAGGCCACGCTCTCCGTGCCTGTTTCGGCGACGAACCAGACGGGCGAGGGCGCGCTGACGGTGGCGCTTGCGCATGAGAGCGGGCTTGCCGTGGAGAAGAGCGTGCCCCTGCCGGTGCGGCCTGGCGTGATGCCGGTTGCCAGCCGCAGCGTGGTGACGCTTGCAGCCAATGGCGGCAGTGTAACGCTGGACGGCGCGCTTCTGGAAGACAGCTTTGCCGAGAACGCTTCGGTGAGCCTCAACATCTCGCGGGCCGACGGGTTCGACATTCCGGCACTTTTGATGTCGCTCGACCGCTATCCTTATGGATGCACGGAGCAGACCACGAGCCGCGCCCTGCCGCTGCTCTATGTGAGCGAGCTTTCAAAGGCTGCGGGGCTGGAAGAGGATCCGGCGCTGAAGGGGCGCATTGAGGACGCCATCACCAGCGTGCTTGCCGCACAGTCTTCGTCTGGCGGCTTCGGTCTCTGGGGACCGGGATCGGGCGATCTGTGGCTCGACGCCTATGTCACGGACTTCCTCACCCGCGCCGGCGAGCAGGGCTTTGCCGTGCCAGAGGCGGCGATGGGCCAAGCGCTGCAGAACCTCTCGAACACGCTCGCCTATGACACGGATGTCTCCTCGCGCGGCAGCGAGATCGCCTATGCGCTTTATGTGCTGGCGCGCAACCGAAAGGCTTCGGCCGGTGACCTGCGCTACTATCTCGACACGCGGCTCGATGAGTTCTCCACGCCGCTGGCCCGTGCGCAGCTTGCCGCGGGTCTCGCTCTCTATGGCGATGCGGAACGTGCGGAACGGGGCTTTGCCTCCGCCTTCCGTCTCGCTCAGGGCATGAGCGGGCGTTACACGGCGCGCTCCGATTACGGATCGCGTCTGCGCGACGGTGCGGCGATGTTGGCGCTGGCGGCGGAAAGCCGGCCCGAACCGGCGCTGGTGCCGCAGATGATCGATCTGGTGGCCGATGTGCGCGGTGACACGCGTTACATGAGCACGCAGGACGAGGCGTGGATGCTTCTGGCCGCCCGTGCGCTGAGCCAGTCGAGCGACGATTTGCGCCTGACCGTGGACGGCAACGCCCATGCGGGCGCATTCTCGCGGCGGCTTTCGGGACTGGAGATCGAGGCCGCGCCACTGACGGTGGCCAATCAGGGCAACGAGCCGGTAGATGCGGTGATCACCACCGTGGCCGCGCCGCAGCAGCCGCTGCCGGCGGGCGGCGAGGGTTTCACCATCGAGCGGCGCTACTACACGCTGGACGGTGAAGAGGCGAATGTCTCCGACGCACGCCAGAACGAGCGCTATGTCGTGGTTCTGGAGATGATGGAACAGAACGCCTGGCCTTCACGCGTTCTGGTCTCCGACCTGTTGCCGGCGGGCTTCGAGATCGACAATCCGCGCCTTGTCGGCAGTGCGGATCTGGCGAATTTCGACTGGCTTGGCGAGACGGATGCGGTTCACACCGAGTTCCGTGACGACCGCTTCATCGCCGCCTTCGACCGCAATGGCGGCGGCAAGTTCCGGCTCGCCTATGTGGTGCGTGCGGTGACTCCGGGCGTCTACACGCATCCGGCGGCGAGCGTGGAAGACATGTACCGTCCGCAGCTCTCCGCCCGCACGGCCACGGGCTTCATGGAGATCGTGGGGCAGTAGGCGGCGGCGATGAAAACGCGTCGACATATGCGCCGGGTTGCCATGGCCGCTGGCCTTGCGGCCCTGCTCGCCATTGGCGGGGCGGTGACACTCGACCGGCTGGACGCGGCCTATCCGCCGCCGCTTGATCCCGCCCCGCTTTCGGTGGAGGTGCTCGACCGAGACGGGGCGCTGCTGCGGGCCTATGCGGCGTCTGACGGGCGCTGGCGTCTGCCGGCGGATATCGACACGCTCGACCCGCAGTTTCTCAAGATGCTGGTCGCCTATGAGGACAAGCGCTTCTGGTCGCATCCGGGTGTCGACATGCGCGCGCTTGGCCGCGCCGCATTGCAGCTCTTGCGGAACGGGCGCATCGTCTCGGGCGGTTCAACACTGTCGATGCAGCTTGCCCGCCTCACCGAGCCACGCGCGGCGCGCAGCTTCAGCGCCAAGTTCCGACAGATCGCGCGGGCGCTTCAGATCGAACGCAGGCTTTCCAAGCGGGAGATCCTGGAGCGCTACCTGACGCTCGCGCCCTATGGCGGCAATCTTGAAGGGGTGCGCGCGGCGAGCCTCGCCTGGTTCGGCAAGGAGCCGCACAAGCTGGGGCTGGAGGAGGCTGCTCTTCTGGTCGCCCTGCCGCAATCGCCGGAAGCGCGCCGGCCTGACCGGCATTCGCAGACGGCAAAAGCCGCGCGCGACCGTGTGCTTGCGCGCATGGCGGGGGCTGGCGTCATCATCGAAAGCGAGGTCGCGCGCGCGTCTGAGGCGAAGCTTGCCGGGCGTCGTCTGCCCATGCCCGCCTATGCCGCGCATCTGGCCGATGCGGTGGTGCAGGCGGAGCCGGATGAGCGTGTGCATCACCTGACCATCAGCCGGCGCGCGCAGGCGGGGCTTGAGGAAGTTGCCGCCAGAGCGGCGCGCGGGCTGGGGCCGCGCGTTTCCGTGGCGATGGTTCTGGCGGATGCGCAGACCGGCGCGGTGCTCGCGCGGGTCGGGTCGGCAGGTTATTTCAACGCCGCGCGCGCCGGCTGGATCGACATGAGTGTGGCAGAGCGTTCGCCGGGCTCGACGCTCAAACCCTTCATCTATGGCCTTGCCTTCGAGGAGGGGCTGGTGATGCAGGAAACCATGATCGAAGACCGGCCCGGCAATTTCTCGGGCTATCGCCCGCGCAATTTCGACATGGCCTATCAGGGCGACGTTTCGGTGCGTACGGCCTTGCAGATGTCGCTCAACGTGCCGACGATCCGGCTGCTTGATGCAGTGGGGCCGGTGCGGCTGGTGGCGCGCATGCGGAGGGCCGGTGTGCCGCCCGCTCTGCCGCCCGGCGAGACGCCGGGCCTTGCCATCGGGCTTGGCGGTGCGGGGCTGACGCTGGAAGGGCTGGTGCAGCTTTATGGCGGGCTCGCCAATCGGGGGCGGGTGCGCCCGCTGCATTATCTGGACGATGCAGAGATTGCCGCGCATCCGCCTTCCGTGCTGACGCCACAGGCCACATGGCAGGTCGCGGACATCCTGTCCGGTGTCGCGCCGCCCAGCGACGCGCCGCGTCTCGGCATCGCATACAAGACGGGCACGTCCTATGGCTACCGCGATGCGTGGTCGGTGGGCTATGACGGGCGGCATGTGCTGGGCGTGTGGGCCGGACGGCCCGATGGCGGCGCGGTGCCGGGGCTGACCGGCTATCTGGCTGCCGCTCCCATCCTGTTCGAGGCGTTTTCACGCTCGGGCGTGGGCATCGTCCCGTTCCCGCCTGCACCGGCAGGCGCGATCCGGCTTGCCGCGTCCGATCTTCCGTTTCCCATGCGGCGGTTCTCCGTCTCGGGCGGCGGGTTTCGCGCCGGTGCACCGGTGGAGCCCGCGCCGGAAATCGTGTTCCCGCCGCAGGGTGCGCGCATCGATGTGGGGCTTGCGCGTGGGGCGCGGGTCATGCCGCTTGCGCTCAAGATCAATGGCGGGCGCGCGCCGTTCCGCTGGCTGGCCAATGGCGAGCCGCTGCCGGACGCCTATCGGCGGCGCAGGGCAAGCTGGGTGCCCGATGGTGGCGGCGCATCGACCCTGACGGTGATCGACGCGGCCGGACGTTCCGCCAGCGTCGATGTTTTCCTGGAATAGATCAGGCGGCTTCCGCGAGCGCCTTCAAAACCGTTTCGCGCATGGGCATGGGAGCGACTGCGCCAAAGCCCTGCGTGGAAAGGGCAGCGGCCGCATTGGCGTAGCGCGCTGCCTCGAAAGGGTCGCCATGGCGATTGAGCTCGGCGAGGAAATTGCCATCGAACGTGTCGCCCGCACCCGTGGCGTCTACGGCGCTGACCCTGATGCCGGGCACGCGGCGGCGCTCGTCGGGCGTGGCGACGAGGCAGCCATCCTTGCCGAGCGTCAGCGCGACGATGCCTGCGCCAAGACCCAGATAATGATCGGCGATGGCGTCCGGGTCGCTGATGCCGACGAGCTGTTCGGCGTCTTCCAGACCGGGAAGCGCGATGTCGGCCTTGCGCATGGCGGCTTCGGTCAGCGCACGGGCGCGCTCGAGCGGCCACAGTTTCAGGCGCAGATTGGTGTCGAACGAGACTTTGGCGCCGGCGGCGCGGGCAATGTCGATCGCTTCGAGAACCGCATCGCTCGCATCGGCGCTGATGGCCATGGAGATGCCCGAGAGATGCAGGATATCCGCATTCTCGATGGCGCTGCGGGGCAGGTCGCGCGGGGCGACGCGGCTCGCCGCCGACCCCTTGCGCAGATAGGAAAAGACATGGCCGTTCTCGCCATGGCTGACGAAGTAGACACCCGTATGGGCATCCGGGTTGCGCAGGACGTGGCTGGCATCCACGCCATTGTCTGCCCAGAGCTGCATCAGGCTGTCGCCGAATTCGTCTGCGCCGAGCGCGGTGAAGAACCCGACCGATGCACCGGCGCGCGCGGCTGCGATGGCGCAGTTTGAGGTGTCGCCGCCATGGCCGAAGAGGTAACGGCCCGTGTCGTCCACCTGGTTGAACTCGATCAGCGGTTCGCCCATGCAGATGATCTTCGGATGGCTCATATCGGCAGTCTCCTCCTGTTGACGCAGCGTGCGCGGGCTTCTCTTTAGAGCATTTTTATTGCGGGTGGAATGTCGTGCCGTGTGCGGGGGCGCTTCAGCGTGCGCCGCGCCCGAACAGGACCGTTCTGATCGTCGAGAGAATGATCAGCATGTCCAGATCAAACGACAGGTGTTTGATGTAGTAGAGGTCGTAGGAGAGCTTGGTGATCTCTTCCCGGGTCGTGCTTGCATAGCCGGAATTCACCTGTGCCCAGCCAGTGATGCCCGGAAGAACCATGGTGCGGTGAATGAATTTGGGCTCTTCCGCCTCGCTCGCCTGCGCCACGTATTCGGCCACGGGGCGTGGGCCCACAAGGCTCATCTCGCCGCGCCAGATGTTGAGGAGCTGGGGGAGTTCATCGAGCCGCAGCCGGCGCAGAAAACGGCACCCCCTGATGATGCGGTCGTCGTTGACCTGCGTCGAGCCGCCCTGGCGGCCATGATGCATGGTGCGAAACTTCAGCATGTTGAAGGAGCGGCCGCCATAGCCCCGGCGTTGCTGCACGAAGATGGCAGTGCCGCCATCCAGCATGCGGATGTAAAGCCAGATCACAAAGCCCAGCGGCACGGTGAGCGGCACTGTGATGATGACGGCAAACAGATCCAACGCGCGCTTGGCCTTGGAATAATAGATCTGGCTGGGCGAATAGGCGAGATGGGAGACATCGAATGCATCGACATCAACCCGGCCATCGCGCAGTTCGAGAAAATTGAACCAGGGCGTGACATCGACGCCGACCATGTAGGCCTTGGTCAGAAAGCCTGACCATTCGGGATTGTGATGGGTCTTGCTGTCGATCAGGATGCGGTCGTAAGCGCCGATATCGGCATTCTTGTCGGTGATGACCGCGACCTTGCCTGAAAGGCGGCTGGCCACTTGACGGGCGCCGGGAAAGTCCAGCAGTGCGATGTGATCTTCCAGCGAGCGGTGAAGACGCAGATTGGCTATCGACATCAACACGTTCGCGACCAGATAGGCGACCAGCAAAGCAGAATAACTGATCCGAATGCGCAGGCCCGAGAGAAAGGCAACGGCCGTTGTGAAGACCACGAATGTGATGAAGATGGCGATCGTGAACGTGTTTCGTTGCCGGCGAAAACCAAGCAAGGCGAGCGCTATGACGAAAGGCAGCGCCAACAGGATCACGCAGACGATGGCGAGATTGCCCCAGTCGCTGCGCGATGCATTCAGGATGAAGGCCGTGTAGACAAGGCATTGAAGAACGCCTGCAGCGAGGATTTCCGGCAGCATGGGCCGCAGGTTGCGCAGCAGTCGGCGCTTGCGCAGGGATGCTCCGCGATCAAGAACATCTTCAAGATCGGGCGTTGCCTCCAAAGACGGGCTGCGCTTCGCAGCGCGTCTGGCCTTGTCTTCAACGGGAGCGGACTTTTTTCCCGTTGGTTTGGAGGCGTCGTTCAAATCTTGTTCCTGTCCAGCATGCACAAGCTACCATCATTGCGCTTTGCCATATGTTGATCACCTTCGCAATCTTCAGTTGGTTATGTTTTATTTACAACCAGTTGGAAGCAAGTAATTCATGAAAAACGCCGATTCGCTTTGCCCCAGTTTCTGAACTCGGCAACGCCCCTTATGCAATGGTGCGGCTGTCAAATTGTGACACTGGCATTTACGTTTGGCCACTGAGGTCCTATCAAGCCCGCGTTTCAGCAGGTTGTTTCGTCTCATGTATCGCCAAGCCTATATTTTTCTGTGTCTGACAACCCTGTTCTGGGGCGGCAATGCCGTGGCCAGTCGCCTTGCTGTCGGCCATGTTTCGCCCATGATGCTGACAACGCTGCGCTGGATCCTCAGCTCCTCACTGCTGGTTTATTTCGCGTGGCCGCATCTCAAGCGTGACTGGCCAGCCATTCGCGCCAAGCTTCCGCTGCTGGCGTTTCTTGGCATGATGGGCTTCACCGGGTTCAACGCGCTGTTCTACAGCTCCGCCCAATTCACCTCGGCAATCAACATCGCCATCGAGCAGGGGGCGATCCCGATGGTGATTTTCGTCGTGAATTTCCTTCTTTTCCGGCTCCGCGTCACCGCCCTGCAGGTTGCCGGGTTCATGCTGTCCCTTGTGGGCGTGGCGATTGTTGCGAGCCACGGCGAGTTCGCGCGTCTGCTCGATCTGGATGTGAATTTCGGCGATGCGCTGATGCTTGTCGCGGTCCTGCTTTATGCGGCCTACACGGTCGGCCTGCGCCTCAAGCCCGACATCCATTGGCTGAGCCTGATGTTCGTGCTGTCGCTGTTTGCCCTTCTCGCCTCGTTCCCGCTGGTCGCCTGGGAGGCGGCGACGGACCGGTTGATCGTGCCGGATGCACAGGGCTGGATGGTGGTGGGCTATGTGGTCGTGTTCCCGTCGCTCCTCGCCCAGAGCCTCTATATTCGCGGCAATGAACTGATCGGCGGCAACCGTGCCGGGCTGTTCATCAATCTCGTGCCGATCTTCGGGACGCTTCTTTCCATCGTCATTCTTGGCGAGGACTTCTTCGCCTATCACGCCGTTGCGCTGACGCTGGTGCTCGGCGGCATCTGGCTGGCAGAACACAGCGGACGCAAAAATGCCGGCGCATAGCGCCGGCATTCTGTCTTCCCGATTCTGAAACCGGTCGCTTATCCGGCCACGTCGAACGAGAGTGGCTTGGCGGACAGGATGACATCGGTTGCGCGGAGCTCTTTCAGGACATCCGCAGGGAACGGCGCGTCGAGATAGAGGAGAGCGATCGCATCGCCGCCCGGCCGGTTGCGGCCCAGCTGGAAGTTGGCGATGTTGACCTGATGCTTGGCGCAGATCGAGCCCAGCAGACCAATGATGCCCGGCACGTCGTAATTGGTCGTGTAGAGCATGTGCTGGCCGACCTCGGCGTCGAGGTTGATGCCCTTGATCTGGATGAAGCGCGGCTTGCCGTCGGAGAACACCGTGCCGGCAATGGTGCGCGTCTTCTTCGAGGACTTGACGGTCAGCTTGATGTAGCCGTCGAACACGCCCGACTTGTCGCGCTTGACTTCCGACAGGATGATGCCGCGTTCCTTGGCCATCACCGGTGCGGACACCATGTTGACGTCGGCCACCTGCGGACGGATCAGACCGGCAAGGGCGGCGCTGATCAGCGCGCGGCGGTTCATCTCCGTGGTGGAGCCGTCGAACAGGATCTCGACTTCTTCGATGGCTTCGTCGGTCACCTGGCCGACAAACGCACCGAGCACTTCAGCGAGCTTGATGAAGGGTTTCAGGCGCGGCGCCTCTTCGGCGCTGATCGAGGGCATGTTGATCGCGTTGGTGACCGCGCCCTTCGTCAGGTAATCCGACATCTGTTCGGCCACCTGGATGGCCACGTTCTCCTGAGCCTCGCTGGTCGATGCGCCCAGATGCGGGGTGCAAACCACGTTGGGCATGTTGAAGAGCGGGTTTTCCGTTGCCGGCTCCGTCTCAAACACGTCGATGCCGGCGCCTGCGACCTTGCCCGATTTGAGTGCTTCCACCAGATCGGCTTCGTTGACCAGACCGCCGCGCGCGCAGTTGATGATGCGCACGCCCTTCTTCATCTTGGCGATGGCGTCCTTGTCGATGATGCCGCGCGTCTTGTCGGTGAGCGGCGTGTGCAGCGTGATGAAATCGGCGCGTTTGAAGAGGTCTTCAAGCTCGACCTTCTCGACGCCCAGCTCTGCCGCGCGCTCTGCCGAAAGGAACGGATCGAAGGCAACGACGTGCATCCGGAGCCCGATGGCGCGCATGGCGACCACGGAACCGATATTGCCGCAGCCGATCACACCCAGCGTCTTGCCGGTGATCTCGACACCCATGAAGCGGTTCTTTTCCCACTTGCCTTCGTGGGTCGAGGTGTTGGCCTCCGGAATCTGGCGCGCAACGGCGAAGATCATGGCGACGGCATGCTCGGCGGTGGTGATGGAGTTGCCGAAAGGCGTATTCATCACGATGATACCACGGCGCGAGGCAGCCGGAATGTCGACATTGTCGACGCCGATGCCGGCGCGGCCGACAACCTTGAGATTGGTGGCGTTGTTGATCAGCTTTTCGGTGACCTTGGTCGCCGAGCGGATGGCGAGACCGTCATACTGGTCGATGACGGAGAGGAGCTTTTCCTTGTCCTTGCCGAGGTCGGGCAGGTAATCCACCTCGATGCCGCGATCCTTGAAGATTTCAACGGCGGTGGGCGAAAGTTTATCGGATACGAGTACGCGGGGCGCCATCAGGGCCTCCTGTTGCTTTGCAATGAAATCAGGTGTGGCGGCTCCGCGCGCGGAGCCGCAAATTCAGCGTGAGCCTGTCAGGCTGCGGCCTTGAGGCCGGCCTTCTGCGACTGGAATGCCCAGTCGAGCCACGGCATCAGGGCTTCCAGATCGGATGCCTCGACAGTCGCGCCGGCCCAGATCCGCAGACCCGAAGGCGCATCGCGGTAATGGCCGATATCGTAGGCGACACCCTGCTTGGCGAGAGCCGAAACCATGCCCTTGGCGAAGACCGCCTGATCAGCCGCATCGAGTGCGGCGATCTCGGGATCGATGATCGACAGGCAGACCGAGGTGTTGGAGCGCGTGGCAGGCACTTTGGCCAGATGATCGAGCCAGTCGCTCTTTCGCACGAACTCGTCGATCACGGCGAAGTTTGCATTGGCGCGGTCGACAAGACCGTCGAGGCCGCCGACGGACTTTGCCCAGTTCAGCGCGTCGATATAGTCTTCCACGCAAAGCATTGACGGCGTGTTGATGGTCTCGCCGCGGAAGATGCCTTCAATCAGCTTGCCGCCCTTGGTGAGACGGAAGATTTTCGGCAGCGGCCATGCCGGTGCGTAGTTTTCCAGACGCTCGACGGCGCGCGGGGACAGGATGATGACGCCATGCGCGCCTTCTCCGCCCAGAACCTTCTGCCAGGAGAAGGTGACGACATCGAGCTTGTCGAAGGGCAGGCGCTGGGCGAATGCAGCCGAGGTGGCGTCGCAGATCGTCAGGCCCGCACGGTCGGCGGGAATGAAATTGCCATCGGGAACACGGACACCCGAAGTGGTGCCGTTCCAGGTGAAGACGACATCGCGGTCGAAATCGATTGTGCCGAGATCGGGCAGGTCGCCGTAGCCGGCTTCGATGCGGCGCACGTCTTCGAGCTTGAGCTGCTTGACGACATCCGTCACCCAGCCGGCGCCGAAGGATTCCCATGCAACCATGTCGACGCCGCGTTCGCCGAGAAGCGACCAGAGCGCCATTTCGACGGCGCCGGTGTCGGATGCGGGCACGATGCCGATGCGGTAATCCGCGGGCACCTGCAGAATTTCACGGGTAAGGTCGATGGCCTCTGCCAGTTTCGCCTTGCCGACGGACGAACGGTGCGACCGGCCAAGGGGAGCGTCGGCAAGCGCGTCAAGCGACCAGCCGGGACGTTTGGTGCAGGGACCTGAAGAAAAATGGGTATTGGCCGGACGGTTGTCCGGCGTGGGGAGTGCGCTCATGATATATCCTATCCTTACAGATAGCACGCCTCTCGGTGGGGAGAGGTGGCCCACGGACGGAGTTACGCCGATCCGTTTTTCCAGTCAAGTGCGGCATGATCGCCCGATGCGGCGTTAAAACATGCAGCGACAATGCCAGCATGGTTTCCATGGGAGCCTTGAGGCTCTATAGAGGCCATTCGTTTTCTTAATCATCCAGGCGGGGGACCCGCCGGACGTTGCGCCGGGAAGGACTTTTTCATGGCAAATGTGGTGGTTGTCGGCTCGCAGTGGGGCGACGAAGGCAAGGGCAAGATCGTTGACTGGCTGTCGGAACGCGCCGATGTGGTTGCGCGTTTTCAGGGCGGCCACAATGCCGGCCACACGCTGGTCATCGATGGTGTGAGCTACAAGCTCTCGCTGCTGCCCTCCGGCGTCGTGCGTCCCGGCAAGCTCTCGGTCATCGGCAATGGCGTGGTCTTCGACCCGCATGCATTTGTCGCCGAGATGGGCCGTCTGGCCGAGCAGGGCGTGAATGTCACCCCCGACCGCCTGAAGATCGCCGAGAACACGGCGCTCATTCTCTCGCTGCATCGTGAACTCGACGGTTTCCGTGAGGACGCCGCATCCAATTCCGGCACGAAGATCGGCACCACCCGCCGCGGCATCGGCCCGGCTTATGAAGACAAGGTCGGCCGTCGTGCGATCCGCGTCATGGATCTGGCCAACACCGACACGCTGCCGATGAAGATCGACCGTCTGCTCACGCACCACAATGCGCTGCGCCGTGGCCTCGGCCATGAAGAAGTGACGCATGAGGCGATCATGGAAGAGCTGACGTCCGTGGCCGACAAGATCCTTCCCTATGTGGATCGCGTCTGGAAGATCCTCGAGGACGCGCGCCGCGCCGGCCAGCGCATCCTGTTCGAGGGCGCGCAGGGCACCATGCTCGACATCGATCATGGCACCTATCCCTTCGTGACCTCCTCCAACACGATTGCCGGTCAGGCAGCCACGGGCTCCGGTCTCGGGCCGGGCTCCATCGATTATGTGCTCGGCATCACCAAGGCCTACACGACCCGTGTTGGCGAAGGTCCGTTCCCGACCGAGCAGGACAACGAAGTCGGCGAGTTCCTCGGAACGCGCGGTCATGAGTTCGGCACCGTGACGGGCCGCAAGCGTCGCTGCGGCTGGTTCGATGCGGTTCTCGTGCGCCAGGCCGTTGTCGCAAACGGCATGAACGGCATCGCGCTGACCAAGCTCGACGTTCTGGACGGCATGGACGAGATCAAGATCTGCACGGGCTACAAGCTCGATGGCGAACTGATCGATTATCTGCCGGCGGGCCAGGGCGCACAGGCGCGCCTCGAGCCGGTCTATGAAACGCTGGAAGGCTGGAAGGGCACGACCAAGGGCGCGCGCAAGTGGACGGACCTGCCGGCGCAGGCTGTCAAATATGTGCGTCACGTCGAGGAGCTGATCGGCGCGCCGGTGGCTATTCTTTCCACCAGCCCCGAACGCGAAGACGCCATACTTGTGACCGATCCTTTTCAGGACTAGTTTCGCGGGCAGAACTGCTTTGCGTGTCCGTGGGGCGGCTGCGCGATCAAAAAAGTAAAACAGGTTTGATAAGGCATGGCGGATTTTTCTGCGGTTCTGAAGAAAACGATCGATGCGCTTTCGGAGAATTCTCCGGAAGCGCGTGAGCGCGTTTATCAGAAAGCCCGAATGACAATCGAGAACAAGCTTGCCAGCGTGAAGCCGGCGCCCTCTGCGGCGGTGGTGGAACGTCAGCGCAAGCTGCTCGAAGACGCCATCGCCAAGGTTGAGGCTGAATACGCACCACCGCCACCGCCCGAAGAGCCTGATCAGGACGAGCTGGACCAGATTTTTGCCGAGCTTGATGTCGACCCGGTAAAACCGGCCGACCCGCTCTACGGCAATTTCGCCGCACGGCCTGACGAGAAGGCTCCCGCCCCTGTTGAAACCGGCGATGCCGCAAAGGCGGATGACGGTGCGAAAGACCCTGTCGTTGCCGGTGTGGAAGAGCAGGCGTCCGACAGGGATCGTGGGGTCGATGGACCGGAAGCGGGGCTGGAAACGCCGCCCCCGCCGCCGCGCGCCAAGGGGCGCAAGGGCGTTTCCGGCGGTCTGATCGCGGCGCTTCTGCTGCTCGTGGCGATTGCCGCGGGTGCATGGTTCTACAAGGACGATCTTGCAGGTCTCGTCGGTGGCGGCGGGGAGCAGGTTGCGGCCGACAGCGGTGAGGCGGCCACGCCTGCCGCCGGTGAGAGTTCCGGAGACGACGGCGCAAACACTGCGGCCGCAGGCGGCGAAGACGCCACTGCCGAGCCGGCAGCGCCCGAACCGGCGCGCAAGTTTACGCAGCGCCTCCTGCCCGATGGCCGCGAGGTGGATGACGGGCCGGCTGGCGGGCAGCCGGGAGTGGGCGAGGGGACTTCGGTCGCGCAGGCGACCCAGACTGGTGACGAGGCTTCGCAGGGCGCACCTGCCCAGAATGGCGATGCGGGTGCCGATCAGGCGCTTCCGGTTGGCCAGAAGGCGATCTTCTATGAAGAGCGCACCAGCGTTTCGCAGGGCTCTGCCGATGTCGGCGCCGTGGTCTGGTCCGTGGTGCAGGAATCGCCGGGCAATGATCTGCCGCCGGAGCCGGCCATTCGCGCCGAGGCGACCATTCCCCAGAAGAACCTGCAGCTGAAAATGACGATCCGCCGCAATGCGGATGAATCACTGCCGGCAAGCCACATCATGGAAGTGATTTTCCTGACGCCCGACGAATTCGAGGGCGGCAGCATCGACAATGTCCTGCGCGTTTCCCTGAAGCGCTCCGAGCAGGATACGGGCAATCCGCTGCTTGGCATTCCGGCCAAGATTGCAGATGGCTTCTTCCTCGTGGCGCTCAGCGACAGCGCGGCCGATATCGAGACCAATCTTCTGCTGCTGCGTCGCCAGCGCTGGATCGACATTCCCATCGTCTACAAGTCCGGACGGCGTGCGCTCATCACCCTTGAGAAGGGCATTCCAGGCGAGAAGGTTTTCAACGATGTTCTGGCAGCCTGGCAGAACGCGACGAGCGGCTAGAGCCACTTGCAGGTCAGGCGCCCTGTCTGACGGCAGGCGTGAAATTCGATGAAACAAAAAAGCCGGCGGGATCACCGCCGGCTTTTTTCATTCTCAATTGCGGAAGGCGCGTTCAGGCGCCTGCCTGCCGATGGGCCTCGGCGGCCAGTGTCTTCGCAGCCAGCGCCTGCTGGCGGGCCGAATTCTGCACCGCTTCCTGCACCTTCTCGAAGGCGCGGACCTCGATCTGGCGAACGCGCTCGCGGCTGATGTCGAACTCGCCCGACAGTTCTTCCAGCGTCAGCGGGTCTTCGGAAAGACGCCGTGCCTGGAAGATGCGCTTCTCGCGGTCGTTGAGCACGGACATGGCGTCGCCAAGCATCTGGCGGCGTGTTTCCAGCTCATCCTGTTCGGCCAGCATGTCTTCCTGGCTCTCGCCGTCATCCACCAGCCAGTCCTGCCACTCGCCGGACTCGCCTTCCGTGGCGCGGATCGGCGCGTTGAGGGACGCATCGCCCGACAGGCGACGGTTCATCGACACGACTTCTTCCTCGCTCACTTTGAGACGGGTGGCGATTTCGGAAACCTGCTCGGGGTTCAGGTCGCCGTCATCGAGCGCCTGAATCTTGCTCTTCACCTTGCGCAGGTTGAAGAACAGCCGTTTCTGGTTGGCCGTGGTGCCCATCTTCACGAGGCTCCACGAGCGCAGGATATATTCCTGGATCGAGGCCTTGATCCACCACATCGCATAGGTGGCGAGGCGGAAGCCGCGCTCCGGTTCGAATTTCTTGACGGCCTGCATGAGGCCGACATTGCCTTCGGAAATGACTTCGCCGATCGGCAGGCCATAACCGCGATACCCCATGGCGATCTTGGCCACGAGACGCAGATGGCTTGTCACGAGCCTGTGCGCAGCCGCCGTGTCGTCATGCTCCGAATAGCGCTTCGCAAGCATGTACTCTTCTTCGGGCTGCAGCATGGGGAAACGGCGAATTTCCTCCAGGTAGCGGGTCAGACCGCCTTCGCCCGTGGCGACGCTGGGTAATGTCTGGGCCATTAAGCACCCTCCTTTGCCGGATCCGCCCTCATGCGGGGACGCCTTATGTCTTGGCGTTTGCTGGGATGGGAAACAGCGCGATCATCTTTGATGCACCGCACCATATCCCATATAGGAACGATTCCCGACAGTTAAAGTCTCACTCTGCTGTCAACATTGTGTCACCAGATGGTGGACACTATTATTGTACCGACTATTACAAAATATCAAGTGCCTTTGTCAATGCCAGCAGATCGGCGGGCAGATCGGCCTCGAAACGCATCAGTTCTTCGGTTTCCGGATGCCGGAAGGCGAGGAGGTGAGCATGCAGAGCCTGACGCAGAAAAGCGGCGACTGTGGGGCGTATCTCCTCGGGTAACCTGTTGGCCTTGGTGCGGAAGGCGCGGGCGTAATCCCGGTCGCCGATGAGCGGATGGCCGATATGCGCCATGTGCACGCGGATCTGGTGCGTGCGTCCGGTCTCCAGCCGGCATTCCACCCGTGCAGCAAATGCATTGCCCGCGCCGTCGGTTCCATAGCGCTTCTGCACCCTGTAGCGGGTGACGGCGTGGCGTGCGTCGCTGCGGCCGGCGGGCACCACGGCGCGCAGCGTGCGGCTCTGCGCATGGCGGCCAAGCGGTGCGTCGATCGTGCCTGCCATACGCTCCGGCGCGCCCCAGACAAGGGCGGTGTAGGCGCGTTCCAGGTCGCCGCTGCGACCGTGATCGGCAAAGGCTTCCGACAGGATGCGGTGGGCATTGTCGGTCTTGGCGACGACCATCACGCCTGTCGTGTCGCGGTCGAGGCGATGAACAATGCCGGGGCGACGCACGCCGCCAATGCCGGCAAGGCTGTCGCCGCAATGGTGAAGCAGCGCATTGACCAGAGTGCCCGACCAGTTGCCGGGGGCGGGGTGCACCACGAGGCCAGCCGGTTTGTTGATGACGATCAGCGAGGCGTCTTCATAGAGAACGTCGAGCGGGATGGGCTCGGGTTCCGGTTCCGCCGGCTCCGCCTCGGGCACGATGAGGGCGTAGACCTCGCCTTCCGCGACCTTGTGCTTGGTCTCGGTGACCGGGATTTCGTCGCAGCGTACGGCGCCTGCGCGAATGAGCGACTGCAGGCGGCTGCGTGAAACCGCCGCGCCCAGCCGGCCCGAAAGCCAGCGATCCAGCCGCTCTCCGGCGTCTTCGGGGTCAACGGTGAACGCTTTGCTTGCGTCTGCGTCTTCCCATTCGTTGTGGTCTTCGGTATCAGGATCGCGCATTGAGATTGCTTTCAAAACGGTGAGACATGGCCACGCCAGAAGAACAGGAAACCCCGGAGCAGGAGACGCTCGATCCGGCAGCCGAGCGAGTGCGCCGCAAGATGGTCCGCTTCATGGGCATCAATCTGGCCATTCTGTTCACCGCGGTTATGGCGGTCGTGCTCGCCTTTGTCTACAAGACGCTGAGCGAGAAGCCGGAGGAGCCGGCGGCCGCGATTGCCCTGCCGGGTGACGCCATGGAAGGTGTGATCGATCTGCCTGAGGGCGCACGGGTTCTTTCGCAGTCGCTCGACGGCGCGCGGATCTCCCTGCATGTGCGTCTGGCCGATGGCGGTGAAGAGCTTCGTCTTTACGATCTTTCGAACGGTAACATGGCCGCACGGTTTACGTTGCAGCCCTGATGATCGGGGTCGGCCAAAAAAACTTGGCCGAATTCACAAAGATCGCAAAACGGCTGTTGCATTCGGCCGCGAACGCGCCTATATCGCCGCAATCGCTGCGCTCCCATCGTCTAGCGGTCTAGGACGCCGCCCTCTCACGGCGGAAACAGGGGTTCGAGTCCCCTTGGGAGTGCCACTTCTCCTTTTCAGCATAACCTTTCATTAACGGTGCGGCCGGGCAGTTGTCCGTCTGATGCTTCAGCCATTTACCCAAACCGTGCGTTCGTCTTACGCTGCGTCATTGGGTGAAAGCCGAAGGACATTGCCATGATCCGCTTATGCGTCGCCTTGCCTGTTCTCGCTCTTCTTGCGGGCTGTGCCCACAATCAGGTGGCGTCCGGAGATGATCAGACGGTGAAAGACGATCAATCGCCCGCGCAACTCAGCGAAAAGAACCGTGCCGGAAATACGGGTGCTTCGCCCGGGGCTGAGGAAGCCGGAGGTTATGATCGGGCGCTGAGGGCGCAGATCCCGGGCTGACCGAAGCAACGTCAGAGTTTCCCGGCGCGCGTGTCGGCTTTGATCCTTTCCGGTCCGTATTTTGTGTTGCGGGCGGAAGAACATCACACCGCATTTCCAGCACAATTGCCTGAAAACCATCAATACATCTTGCCCCTCAGGGCGAATCGCCGGCGGATGCGCGATTGCGTTTGCAGGCGAGCATGCAGCATTGAACAGGTGGGCGGATGAGTGCGGGGCGATACGGGGTGGCGGTGCTTGGCTGGGTCAAGGCGCTTTTGATCGTGCTGTTGATGGGCGCGGGCTGGTCGTTCGCCACCATGCTCGTGAGTTTTCCGCTGCTGACCGAACTGGTTCCTTCCAGAGGCTGGCTGGATCTTCGAGCCTTTGTGCTGGTCGTTTATCTGATGCTGCAGGCTTTTCTGGCCGGTGGCTGGATCGGCTGGCGAATGACCAGGGGGACGCCCTTTCGCGAGGCAGTCTCCAGCAAGATGTTCTGGATCTTCAATCTGGGCATTGGTGTAGCGGTGTCTCTACTGCTTGCGATCTGGGCGTAAGGCCCGGAAGGGAAGCTGTCTCTGCCGAATGCGGCTCGGCTGGGTGAGCGAAACGCAGGGGCAATCTGGCGTGTCGTCTCCGCTCCTCAGGAAGCGGAGACGTATTGCGCCGGTGCAAGCTCTATAGTGCCTTGTCGTTGCGGCGCGCGCGTTCGCCATCGCTGAACGTGCCCAGCTTGCCGTCGACGGTACATTCGCCGCCCCATTCGGGGTTCGGGCAACTGACATTTGCAGCCTGACAGCTATAGGCATTGGTTACTTCACGGCCGCCGTACATTTCCTTCACGTAGCATTTTCCATAATGCTTGGTGCCGGTGGCAGCCTGTGCGGTGGTGGCCATTGCGCCGATGGCGACCAGCGCCATAGCGAGTTTTTGCATTGCGCTTTTCATGAAGTCCTCCAGAAGTTTTATGCCCCTGCAGGTAGAAAAGCCGAATTCACCTGAACGTGTACTGTAATCGCTATTCACTCCCGGTTCAGATCCAGCTCAAGGCATGATCTGGTGGGCGCACACTCCAGCGAGAGGCAAGCTCCGCCTGTCATATTGGTGCGAATCGACTTTATGGTTAGCATATCGTCAGGGCTTGACCGCCAGGCTGAGCATACGCGGTGCATGCGCATGTCTATCGCTATGTGCCTCTGAAGGGAGCAACTGAGTTTGGAGACCGGCGAAGGCGCAGGTTTCGCGCAGAGATTTTCCGGTGATGAGCTGACCGAACTGCTTCGGTCGGCTGCCGGCTGGGTTTGGGAAACCGACCGGCAGCACCGGCTTGTCTGGATCTCCGGGGAATTCGAAAGCGTCACGGGGCTGAAACCGGAGCGCTTTCTCGGCCGCTCGCGCATCACGCTTGCCCGCAATGCTTTCCATCCGGTCAGCGATGTTGAGGCGCATGAAGCCCTGCTGGCCGCGCGTAAACCCTTCAGCCAGTTCATCTACGATCTCGTGGGCGGCGCGGAGCAGTGCCGCTGGATCTCCGTTTCCGGTTTTCCGCGCTTCGATGAGCGGGGAGAATTTCTGGGTTACCGGGGCGTCGCGCACAATGTGACGTCGACCATGGATTGCCTGCGAAACGGGGCGAATGATGATGAGGGCGACGGGGCGTCGCTGCCATTTCGCTTCAGCGGCGCGGATGGGCATCTGACCCGGCTGATGGCGGCGCTTGACGTTACTCATGACGCCTTCTGCTATTACGATGCCGATGACTGTCTGGTGCTCAGCAACCGGGCGATGATCGAGATGTATGCCGGGCTGGAAGATGTGATCCGGCCCGGAACCTCGTTCGAGGCGCTTCTGTGGGCTGGCGTCACGCGGGAGATCTGGTCAACCGAAGGGCTGGGGGCGGATGCGTGGATACGGCAGGTTCTTGACCTGCGGCAGAGCGAAGAGGCCTTCGAAAGCGTGCTCCGCTTTCATGATGGCCGCTGGATCATGCACCGCGAGAAGCGGCTGGTGGATGGTGGCAGGATCGGCATCTGCACAGACATCACAAGGCTCAAGCGGCATGAAGATGCCCTCGCCGACGCCCTTGAGAAGGCGAAACTCGCCGAGGCCATTCTCAACGAGTTGCCCAATCCGGTTTTCGCCAAGGATCAGGACCTGCGTTTCGTTCTGGTGAACCGCGCGTTCAAGCGGACGCTCGGCGATGATGTGCCGGACATTCTGGGCAAACGGGCGATCGATTTCGTCTCCCCGGAACTGGCAAGTGCGTTCGAGGAAAGCGAGCAGCGCGTTCTCGACACGAGCGAAGATTACGAAGTCGAAGAAGATTTCGAGCAGCCGGGCATCGGCAATTACCGCATCGTGCGGAAGCATCGTGTCGAAACGCAGAGCGGCAAGCCCTATGTGGTCGGCGCGCTGTTCGACATCTCTGATATCCGCAAACGCGAGAATGACGCTGAAGACGCGCGGCGGCAGCTTGCAGAAGTGCTTGAATCCCTGCCGGCAGGCGTCGTCATTTATGACCGTGATGATCATTATGTGCTGGCCAATCGCAAGCTGCATGAGGCCCTGCCGGCGATGATCCCGGCCATGCAGCCCGGCAAGACCCTGCGCGATGCGGTGTTGCTTGCACATGAGGCGGGATATTTCCGCCAGAGCGGCGATCCGGACCTCGATGCGCTTTATGATGTCGATCCCGAAGCCTGGATCGAAGGCTATCTCCGGTCCTATCAGGTTCGTCACCGGGTGTTTGAGCGCAGCCATGCCAATGGCCGCTGGTTCAAGGCGATCGATACCCGGACCGAAGACGGCACATTTGTCGGCGTGCGCGTCGATATCAGCGAACTCAAGCAGCGCGAGGAAGAACTCCGCAGCGCCCGTGAGGAAGCGATCATCGCGGACCGGGCGAAGTCTGAGTTCCTGGCCAATATGAGCCATGAAATCCGCACGCCCATGAATGGCGTTCTCGGCATGGCCGAACTGCTTGCCAAGACGGACCTTTCGGCGAAGCAGAAGACATTCGCCGACATTATCCTGAAGTCGGGCAATGCGCTGCTCAACATCATCAATGACATTCTCGACTTCTCGAAGATCGATGCCGGGCACATTGTTCTGGATGCAGGTCCGTTCCATCTGGGGGAGGCCGTCGGCGATGTGGTGACCCTGATGTCGTCACGGGCCAAGGAAAAGGATCTGGAGCTGATCGTGCGTGTGGCGCCGGGGCTGTCGCGCGCGGTCGTGGGCGATGTCGGTCGCATCCGGCAGATCCTGACCAATCTCGTCGGCAATGCCGTGAAATTCACCGAGAAGGGGCATGTTCTCGTCAATGTCAGCGGCCAGGAGGCAGAGGACGGCAGGGTCGATCTGCAATTCTCGGTGACGGATACGGGCATTGGCATTCCGAGGGAAAAGCTCGCACTGGTGTTCGAGAAATTCAGCCAGGTTGATGCCTCTTCCACCCGCCGTCACGAAGGCACGGGGCTGGGGCTCGCGATCACCTCGCGGCTTGTGGATCTCATGGGCGGCGAAATCGGCGTCGAGAGCGTCGAAGGGCGCGGCTCGACCTTCTGGTTCACCCTGACGCTGCCGAAGGCCACGGATGCGGCGCCCCAGCCCTCGGCCCCCGGCGACGTTTCACACGCCCGAGTTCTCGTCGTCGATGACAACGCCGTCAACCGTATGATCCTCGGCGAGCAAATGGCCCATTGGGGCTTCGATGCCTGCGTTGCCGAAGGGGCAGTGGAGGCGCTGAACGTTCTGAGAGTGTCCACGGAGCTCGGGCTGCGGGTCGACTGTGTGGTCGTGGATTACCAGATGCCGGGCATGAACGGGCTCGACATGGTGGAGGCCATCCGCGCCGAACCCGAAATTGCGCACACGCCGGTGGTGCTGCTCACCTCCGTTGATCAGTCTCTGTCCGGTTTTGGCGCGCGCGACCTGTCCATTGCCTCACATCTCATCAAGCCGGCGCGCGCCTCGGCGCTATTGGATGCCGTGGTCAAGGCCATCCATGGCGGTCGAGAAGAAGAGGGGGATGACGGCGTGGAAGTCGCTGCGGAGCCGGAAGTCCGGTCCGAGGAAGTGGAGCCTGCAACCTTCATCTCCGAGCCGGAACCGCCGGTTACCGCAATGGGCGGCATCGATGTGCTCGTTGCTGAAGACAATGAGGTGAACCAGCTTGTCTTCCGCCAGATCCTGAGCGAAGCGGGGCTTTCCTTCGAGATTGTCGACAATGGCCGGCTGGCGGTTGAGGCGTGGGAGCACAGCCAGCCGCACCTGGTTTTGATGGATGTCTCAATGCCGGAGATGAACGGGCTGGAGGCAACGCGGGAGATCCGCCGGCTTGAGAAGGTCGCGCGAACGCGCGTTCCCATTATCGGTGTGACTGCGCACGCCCTGAAAGGTGATCGTGATCTGTGCCTGGAATCCGGGATGGACGATTATCTTTCCAAGCCGATCAGTCCGCGCGCGCTGATGGATAAGATCAACTCCTGGGTGAAACATCCGCGCAGAAATTCAATCTTGAAATGAGCCGGCTTTGATTGCTAACTGCCTGTAGGGTAACATTTTTATTCAAATTTTCTGAAAGCGACGCCGACTGGCGTGATCGCGCCATATAATAAACTTAAACCTCTCATTAAAGTTGAAATGATTGGTCGCTGGTTGACCTATCAGGCTTCCGGGCGGGCGGAGATCCACAGGGCCATGGGTGGTCCAAACGAGCCCCAACAGGATCTATCCGGGTTTTTAACCCAGCCAAGTGTGATTTGCCTTTCTCAGGCTTTCCCCCGCCCGGCTTTTTAAGCGGGTCCAACAGGCCTTCGGCCAGGTCTGGACCAGGCCCCTTGCCCCTCGGCCAGAACCCGTTTCTTCCCTTCATATGACAGTTTCCATGCGACGGCGTCTGTCTTGTCCGATCTGCGCCTTCTGTCGTCCTGATGGGCGAATAGTCTGAGAAACAACGGTTTTCTCATACGTAATCGGGCTGACATGTAAGTGTCATGGAACTGTTACACAGAGTTGTTATTCCGCTCCCCGACGCCGAGAGGGCGTCTGACCGAATTCCGAACAGGGAGCTGTCTCCAATGAACAAATTCCTCCTCACCGCTTCGGCGGCCACGATCGCCCTTGTCGGTGCGGTCGGTGCGGCTGCGGCCCGCGATCAGGTCCAGATTGCCGGTTCGTCGACCGTTCTCCCCTACGCGAAGATCGTTGCCGAGAACTTCGGCGAGACCTTCCCGAGCTTCAAGACGCCTGTTGTCGAGTCCGGCGGTTCCTCCGCAGGCCTGAAGGAGTTCTGCAAGGGCGTCGGTGAAGACACGATCGACATCGCCAACGCTTCGCGCAAAATCCGCGAAAAGGAAGTTGCTGCCTGCGCCGAAAACGGCGTGAAGGAAATCCAGGAAGTCCAGTTCGGCTATGACGGCATCGTCTTCGCCACCGACATCCAGGGCCAGGACTGGGCGCTCGAGCCGATCGACGTCTACAAGGCGCTGGCTGCCAAGGTTGCTGTTGACGGCAAGCTCGTCGACAACCCCTACAAGAAGTGGAACGAAGTCAATCCGGACCTGCCGGAGTGGGACATTGCTGCCTACATCCCGGGTGAGAAGCACGGCACCCGCGAAGTCTTCGAAGAGAAGGTTCTCGCTGCTGGCTGTGAAGCTGCTGGCGGTCTGAAGGCTGCTGAAGAGGCTGGCCTGGACGAAGACGCCGCTGAAGACGCCTGCATCGCGGTCCGCAAGGATGGCGGCGCGGTCGACATCGACGGCGACTACACCGAGACCCTCGCTCGCATCGACGCCAACAAGACCGGCGTTGGCGTGTTCGGCCTCTCCTTCTACGAGAACAATGCCGACAAGCTGAAGGTCGCCACGATCAACGGTGTCACGCCGACCGTCGAGACCATCTCGACCGGTGAGTATCCGGTGTCGCGTCCGCTTCAGTTCTACGTGAAGAAGGCGCACATCGGCGTTGTTCCGGGCCTCAAGGAATATGTTGAGTTCTTCCTCGACGACCAGATGGTCGGCCCGGAGAGCCCGCTTGCCGATTACGGCCTGGTTCCGGCTCCGGATGCAGAGCGCGACGCACAGCGCGAAGCTTTCTCCGCTGGCGAGACCATGTAATCCGGTTTTCGCATGACGACGCAGGCGGCTCATTGGCCGCCTGCGTTTTCGTCTCTGCGAAATTGGTCTGAATGACGCTGCCGGTTCCTGCCGGCGAGGAGGCTTTGTGTCCTGGGGACTTCTCCTTACGATCATCGTGTTCATTGGCGTTGTCGGTTATGTGCTCGGCAATGCGCGCGCGAAGAACCAGATCGCAACCGCGACTGAAAAGCCGCATTCGCGGGCGCACTACCATGGCTGGTGGGTGTTTCTTCTTGCGGTTCTGCCGGCGCTGTTCTTCATGGCGGCCTGGTCGGCTGGCAGCTATGCCTATGTGGATCGCGCGGTAAGCGAACAACTGCCTGCGCAGACCGAAGACAGCGCGATTGCGAGCCGTTCGCTGGCGCTGGGCATGGTGCACAATCTTGCCGAAGGCCTGCGCCGGATTGAAGGCGACCCCGCTTTCGCCCAGGTGCCGCAGAGCTTTGAAGACCTGCGTCCGATCCTTGCCGAACGCGGCGTGGCGCTTGCCTCCGACACGCAGGACTACATGATCCCCATCGCGCTCGATCTGAATGCGATGCAGGACAATGCGGCGATGATCGGCACCGTGCTGGCGATCCTCATCGCACTGGGTGGCGCCTATCTCGGCCTGAGAAGCGTTCGCCCGCGCAGCCGCGCCCGCAACAATGTCGAGCGCGTCATTACCTGGGGCCTTCTGGCTGCATCCACCATCGCCATTTTGACGACGGTGGGCATCGTGTTCTCGATGCTGTTCGAGACGATCCATTTCTTCCGCTCGGTTTCGCTGAGCAACTTCTTCCTCGGAACGGTCTGGGACCCGCGCTTTGCGGCCGCAGGCGCAGAGGCGCAGGAAGGCCAGTTCGGCCTCATCCCGCTTCTTGCCGGCACGGTCTACATCGCCTTCGTGGCCATGCTGTTTGCCGTGCCCGTCGGTCTCATGGCGGCGATTTACATGGCCGAATATGCGTCCAAGCGGGTGCGTTCGGTGGTCAAGCCGCTGCTTGAGGTTCTGGCCGGCATCCCGACCATCGTCTACGGCTTCTTCGCCATGGTCACGGTCGGCCCGTTCCTGCGCGACATCAGCGCGGCGATTGCCGGCGGTCCGGGCTTCATTCAGGCGCAGAGCGTTCTGACGGCCGGCCTCGTGATGGGCATCATGCTCATCCCGTTCGTGTCCTCGCTTTCCGATGACATCATCACCGCCGTTCCGCGCGCCATGCGCGACGGTTCGCTCGGCCTTGGCGCAACGCGGTCCGAGACGATCAAGCGCGTCATCCTGCCGGCGGCTCTGCCGGGCATTGTCGGTGCGCTTCTGCTTACGGCGTCACGCGCCATTGGCGAGACCATGATCGTGGTTCTGGCCGCCGGCGTTGCCGCAAATCTCACGCTCAACCCGTTCGAAGCGATGACGACGATCACCGTCAAGATCGTCAACCAGCTTACCGGCGACCTGGAGTTCACCTCTCCGCAGACGCTGGTGGCCTTCGCACTGGGCATGACCCTGTTCGTGCTCACGCTCGGCATGAATGTCTTCGCGCTCTACATCGTGCGCAAATACCGGGAGCAATACGAATGAGCGACGCTGTCTACAAAGGGGGCAATGCCCCCCGCGCAGCCGCCGCGCGGCGCGACATCGGCATCAAGAAGCGTTATGCGGCAGAGCAGCGCTTCCGGATGTACGGCATCGTGGCCATCGCTGTCGGCATCTTCTTTCTGGCTGCGCTCCTCTGGTCGGTGGTTTCCAATGGCTATACCGCCTTCTGGCAGACCTCGATCAATCTGGACGTCAACTTCGCCGAGAGCGTGATCGACCCGAAAGGCGAGCGCGCGACTGATCCGAACAAGCTTCTGACGGCAAACTATCCCAAGCTCGCGACCGAAGCTCTGGTGGCCAAACTCGGGGTTGATCCTGAAAACCGCAAGCTGGTTCGCGAAGTGGGCGGGCTCATCTCCAATGGCGTGCGCACGCAGCTGCGCGACATGGTGGTGTCCGATCCCGCGATCATCGGCACGACACGGAATGTGTGGGTGCTGGCGAGCGGCGATGTCGATTCCGCCGTGAAGGGGCAGGTCAATCTCGAGGTGGACGAAAGCCGCCGCAAGGTTTCCGACCAGCAGCTCACATGGATCCGCACGATGGAAGCGGACGGGGTTCTGGAGCAGCGCTTCAACACCGGTCTCTTCATCCGTGGCGCATCAAGCCGTCCTGAAACGGCCGGCATGGGCGTGGCCATCGTCGGTTCGCTCTACATGATGATGATCGTGCTGCTTCTGGCGCTGCCCATTGGCGTTGCCGCTTCGATCTATCTTGAAGAGTTCGCACCGCAGAACAAGCTGACCGATCTTATCGAGGTCAACATCAACAATCTGGCGGCCGTGCCGTCCATCGTCTTCGGTCTTCTGGGCCTGGCCGTGTTCATCAACTTCATGCATCTGCCGCGCTCCGCCTCTCTGGTGGGCGGCCTCGTGCTGACGCTGATGACCCTGCCGACGATCATCATCGCAACGCGCGCAGCGCTGCGGGCCGTGCCACCCTCCATCCGTGCGGCAGCTCTCGGCCTCGGCGCTTCGCGCACCCAGACGGTGTTTCACCATGTGCTGCCGCTGGCCGCGCCCGGCATTCTCACGGGCACGATCATCGGTCTGGCGCAGGCGCTTGGCGAAACCGCACCGCTGCTTCTGATCGGCATGGTGGCCTTCGTGGCTGATTACCCGACCACGCCGCTCGATCCCGCTACGGCGCTGCCGGTTCAGATCTACATGTGGGCGAACGAGGCCGAACGCGCGTTTGTCGAGCGCACCTCGGGCGCTATCATGGTGTTGTTGCTGTTCCTCGCCGTGATGAACATTACCGCCATTATTCTGCGGCGGCGCGTCGAGCGTCGCTGGTAACGGAGTGGAAGGACATGAACATGCTCACTGATGCTGCTGTTGAAGAAGCACTGGATGCGAGCCAGAACTCGGACACCCTCAAGATGCGCGGTGAAGACGTCTGCGTCTTCTACGGCGAGAAACAGGCGCTGTTCGGCGTCAATCTCGACGTGCGCGAAAACCAGGTGACCGCGCTGATCGGCCCCTCGGGCTGTGGCAAATCCACGTTCCTGCGCTGCCTGAACCGCATGAACGACACGATCGACATTGCCCGGATCACCGGCAAGATCACGCTCGATGGCGAGGATATCTACGATCCCCGCATCGATGTGGTGGAGCTGCGCGCCCGGGTCGGCATGGTCTTCCAGAAGCCCAATCCGTTCCCCAAGTCGATCTACGAGAACATCGCCTACGGTCCGCGCATTCACGGTCTGGCGACGAAGAAGTCGGAATTCGACGAGGTCGTGGAAGCGAGCCTCCAGAAGGCTGGCCTCTTCAATGAGGTGAAGGACCGCCTGCATGAGCCCGGCACCGGTCTTTCCGGTGGTCAACAGCAGCGCTTATGCATCGCGCGCGCCATTGCCGTGTCGCCGGAAGTGATCCTGATGGACGAGCCCTGCTCGGCGCTTGATCCCATCGCCACCGCCAAGGTGGAAGAGCTGATTGACGAGCTGCGCGAGAACTACACGATCGTGATCGTCACGCACTCCATGCAGCAGGCGGCCCGCGTCTCGCAGCGCACGGCCATGTTCCACCTCGGCAATCTGGTCGAGGAAGGCCCGACGGACAAGATGTTCACCAATCCGGATGACAAGCGCACCCAGGATTACATCACCGGACGCTTCGGCTGACGGCGCGGCAAACGCACAGATAAGGAACCAGACCATGGGCGAGCACACAGTCAGCTCCTTCGATGAGGAACTCGGTGAAATCGACCGCCTCATCCGCGACATGGGCGATCTCTCCGGCGAGATGACGCGCGCTTCCACCAGGGCGCTACTGCACTCCGATACGGCGCTTGCACAGCGCATCATCTCCGATGACACGATCATGGACGCCAAGCAGCGCGACCTTGATGAGCGCGCCATCACGCTCATCGCAAAGCGCCAGCCGATGGCGCAGGATCTGCGCAGCGTCGTGGGCGCCATCCGCATGGCGGCTGATCTCGAGCGCATCGGCGATCTGGCCAAGAACATTGCCAAGCGCGTCGGCGCCGTGGGCGAAAGCGCCACGCCGCGCACGCTTGCGCATTCCATCGACGCGATGGCCGGCCTCGTGCTGAAACAGGTCAATTCGGTGGTCGAGCACTATGTGGCGCGCAATGCCGAGGCGTTAATCCGGCTGCGCGACGAGGATGAGGAAATCGACATTCAGTACACGTCGGTTTTCCGCGAACTCCTCACCTACATGATGGAAGACCCGCGCAACATCACGGCCTGCACGCACCTCCTGTTCTGTGCGAAAAATCTTGAGCGTATCGGCGACCATGTGACCAATATCGCCGAAAATGCCTATTATGTGGTGACGGGGTCCCAGCTTCCGGTCCAGCGGCCGAAGCTTGACGAAACACAGATGACGGTCGAATCCGATGTCTAACCGGCCGTAGACTGCCCGAGGAGAATGCCTGCCATGATTGCCCCCAAGGTCATGGTCGTTGAAGACGACGAACCGCTTTGCGTCTTGCTCAAGTACAATCTGGAAGCCGAAGGCTATCAGGTCGAGATGATCTCTCGCGGCGATGAAGCCGAAGTGCGCCTGCAGGAAAACGTACCCGATCTGCTCGTTCTGGACTGGATGGTTCCGGCCGTTTCCGGCATCGAGCTGTGCCGCCGGCTGCGCATGCGCCCCGAAACGGAGCGCCTGCCGATCATCATGCTCACCGCCCGTGGCGAGGAAAGCGACCGCGTGCGCGGCCTTTCAACCGGCGCGGACGACTATCTGGTGAAGCCTTTCTCGACGCCGGAATTCGTGGCGCGTGTTCGCGCGCTTCTGCGGCGCGCGAAGCCGGAAGTGCTCTCGACGGTTCTTTCGGTCGGGGACATCGTGCTCGACCGTGAATCGCACCGTGTCTATCGCCGCAAGAACGAGATCCGTCTCGGACCGACAGAGTTCCGCCTTCTGGAATTCATGATGCAGCATCCCGGCCGCGTCTTCTCGCGAAGCCAGCTGCTCGACAATGTCTGGGGCGAGACGATCTATATCGACGAGCGCACCGTGGACGTGCATGTGGGGCGTTTGCGCAAGGCCGTGAACCACGGGCGTCTGCCCGATGTGATCCGCACCATTCGCGGCGCGGGCTATGCGATCCGCGAAGCCTGACAAACGCGATACAGCCATTAAAAAAAGCCCCGGTTCGACCGGGGCTTTTTCGTTGAAGCTCTTCGCCGTTATTTCGTGGCCCGTTATTTCGTGGCGGCGTGTCCGGGGCGGGCATGCTCGTTCTGCGCCACGGCAAAGCTCGTCACCGGCTCGATGGAAGCGGTCAGCTCGCCATTGCTGGTGATGTCCCACTCCAGGATCGCATCGTCATAGACGAGTGCGGGATCCACATAGACGCAGGTGGCGAGAACCTGCGGCGCTTCGGTTTCCAGCTCGCGCATTGCAACCGGCTTCTCCGCCTCGCACTCCTCAAACGTCTCGTAGACCGGGGTGGGGGCGGGCAGTTCCTGGCATTCGCGCGTGTCGCCGGCCCCCACATTGCCTGAGCAGCCGACAATCAAAAGAAGTGCAGCGATGTGTTCCATGGCTTTCTCCTTTCATTGTCTTCACGAAACGGAAGCCATGGATGGTCCGGTTCGCTTATGCCGCATTCGTTTATGTGTGCGTCGCCGTTTAGCGACCGCGTTTCAGAAGGCCCATGATCAGCGAGATCGCGAGCAGGGCGAGGAAGATGTAGAAGAGGATCTGCGCAATGCCTGCCGAAGCGCCGGCAATTCCGCCGAAACCGAGTGCGCCGGCGATGATCGCGACGACAAGGAATATCAGGGCCCAGTATAGCATTCTGTCTCTCCGTTTAGTTATGCCGGTTAAACGTCTGGCATTCGGATTTGGTTCCGCCGGAGAGATTTTGGGCAAAAGAAAAGCCGCCCGGAGGCGGCTTTTTTGAGAAACGCGTGAAGAAGCGGGGGCCTGTCAGGCCGCCGCGTGCGCCTGCTGATCGAAGAAGAGCGCCTGGCTGATGAGCGCCTTGACCATTTCCGGGCTGAACGGCTTGGTCACAAGGAAGGTCGGTTCCGGGCGCTCGCCCGTCAGAAGCCGCTCGGGGAAGGCGGTGATGAAGATGACCGGCACGGTGGCCGCGTCGAGGATCTCGTTCACCGCATCAAGGCCTGAACTGCCATCGGCAAGCTGAATGTCGGCCAGCACCATTTTCGGCTGCGTCTTGGCAAACATTTCGACCGCCTGCTTGTGGGTGCGGGCCGTGCCGACCACGCGATGCCCGAGGCTTTCGACCATCTCCTCGATGTCCATGGCGATCAGGGGCTCGTCCTCGATGATGAGGATGTCTGTCGCCACCTGACGGGAAATCTCCTCGCTGGCTTCGCGCAGCATCGTGTTGATGCCTTTCATATCCGTCTCGAGAATTTCCGCAGCCTCTTCCGGCCGGAAATTCTCTACGGCCACCAGCAGGAAGGCCTGACGCGGACGGGGCGCGAGCGAAGAAAGGTTGCTCATGGCCCGCTTTTCCCATGCCGAGCTCGGCGTGCCTTCGGGGACCGGAACGTCCAGCGTTTCAAACAGCGATGTGAAGAGCCTGAAGAGGGCGATCTTGTCGGTCGATGCCTCGGGAAAGATGCTCGTATCGGCGATCAACGCTTCAAGCGTCGCAGCCACCAGTGCGTCACCGCTGGACTGGGAGCCGGAAACGGCCCGGGAAAAGCGCCGCAGGTAAGGAAGGTGCGGAGCGATACGCGCTGACAGGGTCATGGATTTCAAGTCTCCCTCAAGACATGGCAATGAGAATTAGTGCATTTGTGACGGGTGAAACGCCCCATATGCGAAAATGTTCCCGTCGGAGGGAACGAATTCCGCTCAATGGCGTTTGAAAGCAGACGAGACAGTTGTGGCCCGGGCGATGCGGACGGTTTCGGGTCATTGGGAGACCAGATTTGATGGAAAAAGACAGGGCATGAATTACGGCAAACCAAACACCCGAGGAAGCTTGACCCGGCGCGGCAAGGATGAAGACCCGCTCGGCGCAAACTCAGAGATCGGACGCAAGCTCAGGCAATATTACGACGACCTGGTAACGGAAGATATTCCGGATCGGTTCAGCGACCTTCTCAATCAGCTTGAGCAGAAAAGCGGCGCTGAAACGGCCGGAAACAAGGACTGATATATATGAGTGTTTATCCGGGCTTTCGTGACGATCTACTGGCCGCTGTGCCAAGCCTGCGCGCCTTCGCCGTTTCGCTTTCAAAAAGTGCGGACCGGGCGGACGATCTCGTGCAGGAATCGCTGGTCAAGGCGTGGGACAAACAGAACAGCTATCAGCCGGGCACCAATCTGAAAGCCTGGCTCTTCACCATCCTTCGCAACGAGTTCTACTCGCAGATGCGCAAGCGCAAGCGCGAGGTCGAAGATGCGGACGGTGCGATCACCGGACGTCTGTCGGTGCACCCGGCGCAGGAGGGTTCGGTCGATCTGAAGGACTTCCGGCGCGCTCTCGAGCAATTGCCCGAAGACCAGCGTGAAGCGATCATCCTGATCGGCGCGTCCGGCTTTTCCTATGAGGAAGCGGCGGAGATCTGCGATTGCGCGGTCGGCACGATCAAGAGCCGCGTGAGCCGCGCCAGAACGCGCCTGCAGGAAATCCTCGAGATTTCAGGTGAGGGCGATTTCGGGCCGGACGCCATCTCGACCCAGATCACCAATACGGCCTTCATCGCCTAGGTCCTGAGCCAGGATTGCCGTGCGTCCCTTGGGGCGCACATAGGGCAATCGGGTCTGACCGCTCTCAGTCCTTCCCGGCGCTTGAGCCGACAATCGCCTGGGACAGCGCGTCGATAAGGTCGCTGTCCCTGTAGGGCTTTTCAACGATCCTGATACCACCGAACGCCTCGAACACCTGGTGGCTTGAGGCGTAGCCGGTGGCGAAGATGAAGGGGATGCGCCGCGCCTGAAGCAGGCGGGCGAACTCGTCTGTCCAGTTGTCGGACAGCTTGATGTCGAGGATCGCTGTCGAAATTCCCCGGCTTTCCAGAACGTCGGGTCCCAGATCATCGAAGGTGCCGACAGTGAACACGTCCGTTGCGCCGTGCTCCTTGCACAGTTCTTCGATGCTCATGGCGATCATGGCTTCGTCTTCGACGAGCAGGACGCGGGCGCCCTCCAGAGGTTTCTTCAAGCAGACATCCTTCCGACGCCAGAGAATTCGTTCCTCTTTGCCATCTCATTACCCGTGTAGATTGTCATTAAAAAAAGACGTGTCTGTACGATTTGCGGGAACCGCTCGCACTGGATGCGGCTTTCCTATTCAGCAATGAACCGGGGGCCAGTCAGTGACAAAAGAACAGGAATTCACCCACAAGAGTCTGCCCTGCCAGCAATGTCCCTTGAGAAAGCGCGAGGTCTTTCGCGATTTCGAGGGGGATGAACTGGAGTTCGTCGGTCGTTTCAAGAAGGGCGATCTGGCAGTGAAGAAGGGGGCGACCGTTTTAGTGGAAGGCGCGCACAATCCGCATCTCTATACGGTACTTTCCGGCTGGGGCTTTCGCTACAAGCTCCTGGAAGACGGACGTCGCCAGATCGTCAATTATGTGATGCCGGGCGATCTCGTAGGGCTGCAGGGCAGTCTGATGGGCGAGATGAAGCACTCGGTCGAGGCGCTCTCGCAGATGTCCTTATGCGTGTTCGAGAAGGCCGAGCTGTTTTCGCTCTACAAGAAGTTTCCCGAACTCGCCTACGACATCACCTGGATCGCTTCGCGTGAGGAATGCATGCTCGACGACCATCTCCTGACTGTTGGCCGGCGAACGGCGCTGGAGAAAGTCGCCTATCTGCTTGTCTTCATTCTGGACCGCGCGCGGCAAAGCGGGCTCTCGAGGAACGGGACGCTTGCCCTGACCCAGCAGCACGTGGCCGACACGCTGGGCATTTCTCTTGTGCACACCAACAAGACGATCGCCCGCCTTGCCAGCCGCAATCACCTGAAATGGGAGGATGGCGGCTGCAAGATCCTCAATCAGGAGGCCTTGGCCGAACTGGCGGGCTGGACTCCCGGCTCAGGGGGGAAGCGGCCTTTTCTATAGGCGTTGGCGGTATCGCCTTCGCCCTGTGGCGATGGGCCTTGGCGGGTGTCGGCGGTTCGATGCCGGGGATGATGTTGCCGGCCATGGCGTAAATCGTCAGGAGCACGGGAATGGCGATGAAGCCTCCGATCGGCCCCCACATCCACAGCCAGAATGCGATCGACAGAAACACGATGAACGGGTTGAGCGTCATGCGCCGGCCAATGACGGTCGGCGTCACGAACTGGGCTTCCGTCGCGTTGACGGCCAGATAGATGAGCGGCGGCAGGAAACTTGCCGTCAGCGTGTCGAAGGTCGCAAGGCCGACGCCCAGCAGAATGATGGCCATCACTGCCGGGCCGATATAGATCACGAAGTTGAGCAGGGTCGCCATTGCGCCCCAGAGCGCGGGGGAGGGAACGCCCAGAAGCCACATCGCCACGGTGACGGCGACGCCCAGCCCGATATTGATGATGGTGATCGACAGGAGATAGTCGGACACCGCATTCTCCACGTCGCGGAAGATGTGCGCCACGCGCCAGCGCAGACGCCGGCCAAAGCACAGGCGCAGGATCGTCGCGCGGGTTTCATGGCGCGTCGCCACGAAAAAATAGAGGCTGGCGAAGAAGATGAGCAGCTGCGCCAGAAGCGATGGCGCAAGCACCGCAACGCTTTCGACCGTGGAGCCTTCTTCCACCGACACCGTCACGCTGGAACCGCCGGTGACTGAACGGATCTGCTCCTGCAGCCCCTTGATCGTGTCGAGCGGTTGCCGGAGGCTGGAGAGCTGAAGCTGCAACTGGCTCCAGATCTGCGGCAGCCGGTCGGCCCATGCGGTCAGGGGGGTGGCGATGGCGACGAGAAAGCCCCCCACCAGCGTAATGAAGATCAGCACCACCGCGACAGCCGAAATCGAAGGCCAGACGCCCATGCGCTCAAGCCGCGTTGCGATGGGGCCGAGCATCAGGCCGATGAAGATGGCAAGGGTCATGGGAGCAAGCAGAAAGCGCCCGTAATGCAGCATCACGACAAAGGCGATGAGCCCCAGAAGGATGACCGAAGTCTGCGCGCTCGCGGTGAGTGCGGTTTCCAGTGTCATGATGTGGGAGCGTTTGCCCCCCGGGCTGCTTTGTGATTGATCCATGCAACTTTTCCAGAAATGTTTCATTAGAAAATAGACCGCCGGGTAATTGGTTCCGTGCTAAATGGAACTTCACATATTGTTTGGCGTTGGCTTGGAACTGAAACATTGGAGAATGCTGAGATGGCAACCACGGCAGCGAAATCCGCACGCACCGAGAAAAACGACGAAGTGACCACCGGCGATCTGGAAAAGGACATCCAGCAGCTGCGCTCCGACATGGCTCAACTGATTAGCCATCTCAAGGACATGGGTGGCCAGTCGGGCGAAGCGGCGCGCAAGGCGGCCGGCGAGCGCTTCGAGCAGCTGCGCGGCCAGGGCGAGGCAGCCTTCAACAGCGTGAAGGACAGCTCGCAGGAACTGGAGAAAGAGCTGGCCCGCACCGTTCGCGAGCGCCCGTTCACCTCGCTGGCGCTGGCCGTTGGAGCCGGCTTCCTGCTGGCTCTCGCCACGCGCCGCTAGGTCGCTGTGATGCTGGCAAGACTGCTTGCCTCCGTTGCGACCGGAGAAGTGTCGGCCTCGCTCAAGCGCGCGCGGGTCGCATCCATGTTCTATGCGCTCGCCGCGTTTCTGGGTCTGTTCGGCATTGGCTTTCTCGTTCTGGCGGGGTTCATTGCCGCTGCGGACGAATGGGGTACGCTCGAGGCCGCGCTTGGCTTCGGCCTTGGTTTCGTGGCCATGGCGCTTGTCGTGCTTGTCAGCCTCAGGATCTGGACCCGTGCCGAACAGCGCCGCGCGCGTGAGCGCCGCGTTTCCGATGCGGGCGTTCTGGCTGGAACGGCGGCACTGACGCTGCTTCCCTCGCTCCTCTCGCGCACCGGCAAGTTCGGTGCGCTCGCCCTTCCCGTGCTCGTGGCCGTTGGCTACGCAATCTACCGCGAGAACAGCGGTGGAGATCCGGATGGCGACGCCGGTTAGTCGGGTGGGAACACCTGACGTCCGCATGAATGCGGACCAAAGGCGGTTGGCGTGGGGCAGCGTTTCCACGAAACGATAAGCCGCTCCAGCCGGGTTTGAGCCAGCCAATCCGGCTCACTTTTTTGCACTGCAATGGAACTCTCCCTCGGCCACGGCATTGGTCGAGGGAAGAAGACAGGAGCAGTGATCATGCCTGAAAACAAGACGACTTCTCAGGAGGCGCGCCAGGGACGGCGCGGCTTCCCGGTTCTCATGGTTCTGGTGTTCGGTCTTCTGCTGGCAGCTGTCGTCTGGTGGGGTGTCGAGGTTTATGGCCTGATGCTTGATGAAGAACAGGCCATAGAGCTGCCCGCCGCCGAAGACGGGCCGACTGGATGACGCGGCTTACCACGCAATTGTTTCACCAGCTTGTTTCATCAGCTTCATGAGATTCCCGTATTCAAGATACTCAATGAAAGGAGAGACCAATGAGCGATGCAGCTGAAGTTCTCAAACCCAAGACCCATGCCGACAAGATGGACATTGGCATTTCCGATGCGGACCGCAGGGAAATTGCCGCTGGGCTTTCGGAGATCCTCGTCGACACCTACAGGCTCCTGATCAAGACCCACATCTATCACTGGAATGTCGTCGGCCCGCTGTTCCATTCGATCCATGTTCTGACCGAGGAGCAGTACAACGCCCTGTTTGAAGCGACGGACATCATCGCCGAGCGGGTTCGTGCGCTGGGCCATCACGCGCCCATTCTGGCGGGCAAGGGTGTCGACACGTCCATCGAGCTTCGCGCCTCGGGCCGCTCGGCCCTTGAGATGGTGCAGGATCTGGTTGAGGACCATGAGGAAGCCGTTCGCAAGATGCGCGACATCGGCGCTGCCGCAGATGAAAAGGGTGACATGGTCACCGCCGACATGCTGACCGAGCGCCTGACCTTCCACGAGAAGGCGCTGTGGATGCTGCGCTCGATCATCGCCGACTAACGTGTGAGAAACGTGCGGCATCAAAAAAAGCCCCGGCCAGATTAGCCGGGGCTTTTGTCGTTCTGCGCCTGTGTGTTTCTGGAATTGCGCCTAGAAGGGTCAAAGCCTCTGGTCGGCCGGCCGGGGCATTACCACGCGGAGCGCGCCCGGATGCAGCCTGATGCGGGTCTCGCGCTGCAAAGGCCGCAACTCGCCATCGATGGCGCATTTGAAGCGTCGCCTTCGCGAGCAGATGCGCACGGTCACTTCCGTCGCCTCGTGAATTTCCATCTGTTCGTTCTGCCGCCAGCGACCGATCCCCATGTTCAGAAGCCAGAGGATCAGTTTGCTGCGGGTGCGGGCATGGGTGATGTAGACGCCCAGCTGCCCGCCATCGGGCTGGTCGGTGAAGGGAAGGCGCTGGCCTTCTGCATAGAGATTGTTGGTGATCGCCAGGTTTGACGTGGTGGTGCGGACTTTCGTTTCCGAGAGCTCCAGCTCCACGTCCAGTTTGGGCGGGCGGATCATCGTCGCCATCGCGGCGCGCACCGAGGCAAATATCTTGCCGATCCGCGAGCGAAAGGTCATCCGTTCGCGCAGCCGGATCAGTTTCGGATGCATGCCGATGGAAAGTTGATGCACGAAATAGTGTCCGTCGGCATCGGCGATGTCGACATTTTTGATGTCGCCATGGGCGAGCGCTTCCATCGCCATGCGCAGATCCTGCGGTATGGCGAGGCTGCGCGCAAAGAGGTTCATCGTGCCTGCGGGAAGAATGGCGAGCGCCTTGTCGGAATGGGCAAGCAGGCCCGCCGCCAGCGAGATGGTGCCATCACCGCCGCCGGCCAGAATGATGTCCGCCGTCTCGTCGCGCGCGGCATCTTCCATGGTTGCGACGAGTTCGTCGCCCCTGCAAAGGCTGATGTCCATGGTATGGCCAGCCGCCTCGAAGATGCCCTTCATCTCGCGCGCCAGCGCTTCGGTATCAAGGCTGCGGAGGGTTCCCCCATTGCAGTTTAGGACAGCCAGAACATGCATTGGAGGGTTCCCTGAGGTTTTGCTGCGCGATTGTGTTGTGCTCGACCGTTAAGGAGCGGCTGGTCGAAAGGTTCCCGGGCAAAGTTTGGCAATGCGTTCGGAAAAACGCGGAACAAGAATGAGGGCGGCGCGTTTTAAGGGTGCAAACGGCCACGCACCGATCCTCCCTGGCAAGTTCGGTTCGGAGCGCGGCCTGTACAGAAACACTGCACACGGAGAGCTTATCATGTTCCGCAACCTTTTGGCGACCACTGCAATTGCAACGCTTGTCGCGACCGGTGCGGTCGCTCAGACATCCACGGCCCCCGCAACCGGCGCACCGGCTGCGGCCCCCACCGAGCAGCCCACTGAAATGGTGGTGCGCGCCGATGGCCATCTGGCCACCGATCTGATCGGCAAGTCGGTCTATAATGGCGCCGGCGAAGATGCCGAGAACATCGGCAAGGTGACCGATCTGGTTCTCGATGAGAATGGCGACGTCACCACGCTGGTTGTCGGCGTTGGCGGCTTCCTGGGCATTGGCCAGAAGGAAGTTGCGCTCGAATATGAGATGGCCGAGTGGGCCGAGCAGGATGGCGACCGCTGGCTGGTGATCGAAACCAGCGCCGACGCTCTGAAGGCGCAGGAAGAGTTTGACCGTTCGGCCTATCGTCCGATGCCGGCAGACGCCGATGTGTCGATGACCAAGCCTGCCTCCAAGGATGATCTGGCCAATGCGCCGGTCGAGAGCGAGGAAGGCGCTGGCGAAACCGCCATGGCTCCGGCGTCCGACACGACTACAGACGCTATGGGCGATGCGGCGAGCGGCGACGGCATGGCGGCTGCCCCCGCCCCGGATGCTTCCGGCTCTGACGACCAGATGGCAGGCACGGAAGCCCCGGCCGCCGGTATGGACGAGACCGCACAGGCTCCGGACGCTGAAGCGCCGATGACCGACGACACGATGACCTCGGCCATCGACCGTTCGAGCCTTGACGAGATGCCGACCGACCAGATCAGCACCGAGCAGCTGACCGGCACCACGGTCTACGGCGCGAATGAGGAGAACATTGGCGAGATCGGTGACGTGATCGTCACGCAGGATGGTCAGGTCGACGCCATCATCGTCGATGTCGGCGGCTTCCTGGGCATTGGCGAGAAAGAGGTCGCCATTGGCATGGACAATCTCGCCTTCATGACCGACGGCAGCGGCTCGTTCTATCTCTACACCGAGTTCACGCAGGAAGAGCTCGAGCAGCAGCCGGCCTATGACGAGGCGGTCTATGGCGAGCAGCGTGACGATATGCGGATGCAGGTTCAGTAATCTGCGCGTACCGCATCGATAAAGGAGCCCCGCGCCAAGCGCGGGGCTCTTTGTTTATGCAGCGTTGACAATGCGTCTTCCCGTCATCGCTTTCATGGACGCTCACGCATCGCCATCTTGGTGCTACACTCAGCCGTGGAGACGTTGCGGCAAACTCAAAAAGGGATTTGTCATGCTTACCCAGATCGAAGGCATTCACCACATCACATCCATGGCGCGGGATGCGCAAGAAACCGACCGCTTCATCACCGGAACGCTCGGCCTGCGCCGCGTCAAGAAGACGGTCAATTTCGACGCGCCGGATGTCTATCATCTCTATTACGCCAATGGCGTTGGCGCGCCGGGCACCGTGATGACCTATTTCCCGTTCCCCAACATCGTGGCGGGCAGCCGCGGCGCTGGCGAGGTGGGAACAACCGTCTACGCCGTGCCCGAGGGCAGTCTCGATTACTGGACGAAACGTTTCGATGAGCACAATGTCACCGGCGTTGCGCGCGAAACCCGCTTCGGCGAAACGCGTCTGCGCTTCGACGGCATCGATGGCGATGGTTTCGCGCTGGTGGAGACGAAGGATGATGCGCGCGCGCCGTGGGACGGTGCGGGCATTGACGCGGATGTCGCGATCCGCGGTTTTCACTCGGCATCGCTCGTCTTGCGCGATAACGGCGGCTCGAAGGCGCTTCTGTCGCTGATGGGCTACACGCCGGTTGCCGAAGATGGCGGCATCCTGCGCATGAAGCGCGAGGGCGGCAATGGAGCGGATCTGATCGATCTGGAAACCAGCCCCGATGCGCCGGTTGCGCGACAGGGCGCGGGCTCCGTGCATCACATTGCCTTTGCCGTCGCAGACGATCCGGCCGAGCTTGCCGTGCGCGCGGCGCTGGAGGCCGAGGGCTTCCGGGTCACGCCGGTGATCGACCGCGACTATTTTCATTCGATCTATTTCCGTGCGCCGGGCGGCGTCCTGTTCGAGATCGCGACCAATGTGCCGGGCTTCGACAATGACGAGGACATGGCGCATCTGGGCGAGGCGCTGAAACTGCCGAAACAGCATGCGCATCTGCGCGCACAGCTCGAAAAGGCATTGCCGGAAATCGGAGGCTGATCGATGGCAGTCGACAATTATGTGCATCACCTGGCCTCTGTGGGGCCGGGCAAGCCGCTCCTGTTCCTGTTTCATGGAACAGGCGGCGACGAGCGTCAGCTCCTGCAGCTGGGTGCGGAGCTGGCGCCCGGCGCCGGTCTGGTGTCGCCGCGTGGCGATGTGAACGAACAGGGCGCGGCGCGCTTCTTTCGCCGCACCGGCGAGGGCGTCTACGACATGGACGACCTCGCCCGCGCCACCGGACGCATGCGGGATTTCGTGGCGGCCCATGTGGAGCGCGAAAAGCCGAGCGCCGTTCTGGGGCTCGGTTATTCCAATGGCGCAAACATTCTGGCGTCGGTCGCTTTCGCTGCACCGCAGCTTTTCGATGCGGCGGTGCTCATGCATCCGCTCATCCCCTTCGAGCCCGACTGGGGTGAGGGCGCGGTGATGACGCGTTTTCTCGTTACCGCCGGGCGGCATGATCCCATCTGCCCGGAAAAGCTTACGGCGCGCCTGTTGAGCTATCTGGAGGCGGCTGGCGCTGACACGCAGATCGAATGGCACACGGGCGGGCACGAGCTGCGGCCCGGCGAAGTCACGGCGGCAGGCCGGTTTCTTGCGCCGTTCCTCGCGCGTGGAAAGGATGAGGCATGAGCGACATCGGGCCGATCATGCTGGAGGAAGAAGGCAGCAAGGGACGCTATGTCTATCGTGCGGAAGGCCATGAGGCCGAGATGACCTTTTCGAAGGTCGGAACGAGCCAGATCATCATTGATCACACCGGCGTTCCCGACGCTTTTCGCGGGCAGGGTGTGGGGCTCGCGCTGGTGACGCGCGCCGTTGAGGACGCGCGCCGCAATGGCGTGAAGGTGAGACCGCTCTGCCCCTTTGCCGCGGCCCAGTTTCGCCGGCATCCCGAATGGAGCGACGTTCTGGCCCGCTGAAGGGGATGGGGCAGGCGGGCTTGGGTGACGTTGAAGGAAGCGACGCTCAGGCCGCTGCCTTCAACGTCTCCTCCCCCTCTTCGATGAAGGCCCGGTGCAGCGTCTTGACGGCTTTTTCCAGGTCTTCACTGCGCACGAGGAACTGCACATCCACACCGCGTCCCGTCTCCTGCGAGGCGAGTGGTTCGACGCCCGTTTCATCCAGCGCCTTGAGGCCCTCCAGCATAACGCCAAGCCCGGTCAGGTCGCGGCCGATCACGGACACCATGCCGGCGCGGCGCGCCGTGATGCGGGCGGCGGGATAACGCTCGGCAAGATCGCGCTCGACGCGACGAACCGATTTCAGCGTCGCTTCCAGATGGTGCACGATGGAATTGGCGTTCGAGCTTTTCGACACGATGCGCACCTTGTGGCGCGTCAGCGATTCGAGGATCGCCGCGTCGTATCCCTTCACGCCCACCATGTCCTGCTCGAACAGTTCGAGCGAGGTGACGGGCAGGCCGGTGACCATCTCGACGCCGGCGGCGGTGGCCGGTTCCGCGTCGATCAGCGTGCCGGGATCCTCCGGCTCGAAGGCGTTTGCGACGCGCAGCGGCACGCCGGCCTGGCGCAGCTTCTTCGCGGCCTTCGGGTGGATCGCTTCCATGCCCATATTGGAGAGCTGGTCGGCGACGTCATAATTGGTGCGGCCGATCTTGCGCACATTCTCCGTGCCGACAAGGCGCGGGTCGGCGCTCGAAAGGTGGAATTCCTTGTGAATGATCGCCTCACGCGCGCTGGTCAGCGCGGCGATGGTGGCGAATGTCACTTCCGAATAGCCCCGGTCGAACTCGCGCATCAGGCCCTCGCGGCACTGGGCGTAGCCGGTGACGATGGGCAGTTCGCGCGTCAGGTCGATTTCGTCGAAAGCCTGCTCGATGCGCTCATTGAGGCTTGGCTGCGTTTCGTCACGCCAGCCGGTCAGGTCGATGAAGCGCGCATTGACGCCCTCGCGGCGCAGAAGCAGGGCCAGATTGTTGGCCGAGTGCGCCTCGCCAAGGGCGGACAGAAGTTCGCGGATCGTCTGCATGTGCTCGCCGAGCTGGAAGTGCCCGTAGGAGCAGAGACGCTGCAGGTCGATCAGGCAGCCGCGTGCGCCCTCGATGCGCTCGCGCACGAAGTCGTCGGATGCGTGGCGGTCGGCGGCCTCATCGAACATCTTCTCGTTGATGGCGTACATGGCGCGGCTCACCGCGCTCAGCGCCTCCATCCAGCCATGCTCATTGTCGGCGTGGGAGAACAGCGCGTAGACGCCGGGCTCGCCCGACTTCTTGTGCTCCAGCAGCTTGTCGGTGATGCCGCCGAAGGCGGACACCACGAACACGCGGTTGTAGAGCGCGTCCTCGCGGCGTTTGCCGATGAGGATCGTGTCGAGCAGTTCGCGGGCACGGCTCATTGAGGTGCCGCCGATCTTCTCTACGGTGTGGTCGCCAAGCGGTTGCCGGTTGGTACGGCCGTTATCGGCCGCACCCTCGTTTTGTCGGTCAGTCATGATGTCCAATGTTTCTTTGGCTTACGCCAGTTTCCCGGTCTGAATGGCCACGGGGTTGGGTTCGCCACGGTCGGCGAGGAAGTCTGGTCGCGCCTTGCCGGCTCCGAAGGGCCGTTGCAGCCGGTTCGACATGGCGTTGAACACGAAGAACGCGTTGGAACGGGCAAACGGCGTGATGTTGCCGTTGGAGCCATGCATCGTGTTGCAATCGAACAGAACCAGCGTGCCGGCCTTGCCGGTGGCTGCGGTTACGCCGTGCTCTTTGGCGAGGCTGGTCAGCGCCTCATGCGAAGGGACGCCCACTTCCTGCTTTTTCAGCGAGGATTTGTGGTTGTCTTCGGGCGTTTTGCCGGCGCAGGCGATGAAATGTTTGTGCGAGCCCGGCATCAGCATGAGCGGGCCGTTGAGGGCGTCGTTGTCGGTCAGGAGAAGCGAGGCGGACACGGCGCGCATGCGCGGCATGCCGTCTTCCGCATGCCAGGTCTCGAAATCCGAATGCCAGTAGAATTCCTTGCCGGTGAAACCCGGTTTGTAGTTCAGGCGCGACTGGTGAATATAGACCTCGTCACCGAGAAGAAAGCGCGCAATGCCGGCAATGCGGCGGTCGCTGGCGAGACGGTGAAAAAGAGGGCTCTGCTCCGGAAGCTTGAAGATGGTGCGCACTTCGCTGGAGCCGGGTTCGGTAATGACGCTGTCATCCATCAGCGCGCGCTCGCCGCCGCGCAGGGCTGCGGATTCGGCTTTCAGCGCCTCCACTTCCTGCGGCGTGAAGAGGTCCTTCAGAACAAGAAAGCCGTCACGGTCGAACTGGTCGGCCTGCTGTGCGGTGAGCGGCGCGTCGGGTCGCCACTGGCTCCATACGGTTCTGTCCTGGCGCGGCAGCCAATGCTCTCTCGGCAGCCTGCTTGGATAGGGATCCTGTCGTCGCTCGCCCTTCGGGTCACGTTCCTTTGACATCGCTGTCATGGTCGGTCTCCTTCTGTTTTCAGGGTTTTCGCCGGCGGATGCAGCGTCCGAAGCGCCGCGCCTCATGAGCGGGCGCGGCGCTTCGTCCGTATTGGATCAGGCGTCCTCCAGCGCGTAAGAGCCGTCAGCCTGGTGCACTTCATTGCCGGTGACCGGCGGGTTGAAGACGCAGGCCATGATCATCGGCTTGTCGGCGTCGGCGCGCAGAATGTGCTTGTCGTGCTTGTCGAGCGCATACATGACGCCGGGCTTGATCTGGTGCGTTTCGCCGGTGGCCAGATCCTTGATCGAACCGGTGCCGTCGACGCAATAGACGCACTCAAGGTGGTTCTTGTAATGCATGGTCAGGTCAGCGCCGGCATGGATGGTCGTGATGTGGAAGGAGAAACCCATCTCATCCGACTTCAGGAGAAGGCGGACACTGTCCCAGCCTTCCGAATGGACGTGACGTTCGGTGTTCTTCGCTTCGTTAAGGTCGCGCACGATCATGTTCGTTACTCCGCTGCAATTTTCGTATTCTGAGTTGTCTCAGCGACGGCAGACTGGAGGATGTCCAGTCCGCGCGCAAATGTGTCCTGCTCGATGGTGAGCGGGCAGAGGATCTTCACGACCTCGTCATAGGCGCCGGAGGTCTCGATGATGAGGCCGTCACGGAAACAGCGCTTGCAGATGTCGCTTGCCGTTTCGCCCGAGCCCACATCGACGCCCATCATCATGCCGCGGCCCTTCACACGGGCCTCCGGCAGGAGCGCCGCGATCTCGTTGAGGCGCTTTTCCAGATAGGCGCTGCGCTCGGCGATGGTGGCGCGGAACGCGTCGTCTGCCCAGAACTTCTCCAGCGCAACGCGCGCGGTGACGAAGGCGTGGTTGTTGCCGCGGAACGTGCCGTTGTGCTCGGCCGGGCCGAACACGTCGTATTTCGGCTTCACGAGCAGCGCTGCGAAGGGCAGGCCATAACCCGACAGCGACTTCGCCATGGTGACGATGTCCGGCGAGATGCCCATCTCCTCGAAGGAGAAGAAGTGGCCGGTGCGGCCGCAGCCCGCCTGAATGTCATCGATGATGAGCAGCGCGCCATGCGCCCTGGCGATCTCGCTGACGCGACGCACCCATTCGCGCGACGCGGCGTTCAGCCCGCCTTCGCCCTGCACGGTCTCGAACATGATGGCCGCCGGCTTGTCGACGCCGCTGGAGGGCTCCGAGAGCATGCGGTTCAGAAGATCCGCCGTGTCGATGTCGCCGCCCATCGCGCCGTCATAGGGGATGCGCGTGACGTGGTTCAGCGGCACGCCGGCACCACCGCGATGGTAGCCATTGCCGGTTGCTGCCAGCGCGCCGAGCGTGACGCCATGGAAGCCGTTGGTGAAAGAGATCACGTTCTGGCGACCGGTCGCCTTGCGGGCGATCTTCAGCGCCGCCTCGATGGCGTTTGCGCCCGTCGGGCCGGTGAACATGACGCGGTGGTCCATGTCGCGCGGACGCAGGATGATGCGCTCGAAGGCCTTCAGGAAGTCGGCCTTGGCGTCGGTGTGCATGTCGAGCCCGTGGGTCACGCCGTCACGCTCGATATGCTCGATCAGCGCGGCCTTCATGTCCGGGTCGTTGTGGCCGTAGTTCAGGGTCGAACAGCCGGCCAGAAAATCGATGTAGTCGCGCCCTTCGGCGTCGGTCAGGGTCGCGCCCTGGGCCTTGGCGAACACGCTGGGGAAGCTGCGGCAATAGCTGCGCGCTTCGGATTCGCGTCGCGTGAAAATCTGCTTGTCGTCCGTCGTAACGGTCGTCATCTGTTTTCCTTCGGATTTTTGTTCGGTCGTGCGAATTAGCAAGGGGCGAATTGGGGGAGGCAGATTGTGATGCCGCCATCAGGCGGCATCGTCGCTCCGGGCCTCGTCGGCGTTGCGCAGGGAAACCCAGTTTCCGCGCATGCCCGCAGACGCGTAGTCTGCGAATGCAATCGTCACCATATGTTCGGTGGCGTGTTTGCCGTCGAAATGCGCATCCTTGCGGAAGTAGGGCTCGTGGCTGAGTTCGCCGCCCCGGGAACGCGCAAGCGAGTTGAAAAGTCCCCAGCTCGCCTTGTTGTCGGAGGTGATCGTGGTTTTCAGCGCCCGCACATTCTCGCAGGCATCGCGCTGGAGCAGCGCGGCGAGCAGCTTCTTGCCGACGCCCTGACCCTGGACGCTCTGGTCCACGGCGACCTGCCAGACGAACAGAGTGTTGTCTTCGTCAGGCAGCAGATAGCCGGATACCCAGCCAACCAGCGCTCCGTCGCTGGTTCTTTCGGCGGCGATGCATGTGTCGCCGAAATGGTCGCACTGCAAAAGGTTGCAGTAGAGGGAATTCTCGTCGAGCGGCTCGCAGGACTGGATGAGCCGCCACACATCCGCGCCGTCTTCCTTGGCAGGCGGACGATAGACAATTTCGGGCGATCGCTTGCGTACAAGCTTGATGTCAGTGATGGCCATTGGTCTCCTCATAGCGCGCCGGATATTATGACTATCGAAGGATATTTCAACCGCCGGAATCAAAAATGGTTCCGCGTGATCTGCAAATAATTGAATTACATGGGAATTTGCAGCGAAGTTTTATTCGCTAATCAAATTATATTTTCTCTGCTATCCATGTGCTGATGGGGAGGGCGACAGAGAATCGCCGAGTGGCCACCGCGTTTTTTGGGGAATGGCGGCATGGAAGACCGTACGGAAACAAGCCTGATCGCGCTGCGGCGCATCCTGCGCGCAACCGAGCTCAACGCGCGCACGCTGGCGCGCGCCACGGGGCTGACCACGCCGCAGCTCATCGTTCTTGAAATCGTCGTGGCCGCCGGTCGCGCCACGCCCAAGGACATTGCCGGCAAGGCCGGTGTCGGGCAGGCCACCGCCACATCGCTGGTGGACAAGCTGGAGGCCCGCAAGCTGGTGACGCGCACGCGCAGCGAGCGCGACAAGCGCGTCGTTTGGGTGGCGCCGACGGAGGAGGGCAAGGCTCTTCTTTCAGCCGCGCCCGACCCGCTCCAGAAGACTTTTTCCGAGCAGTTTCAGGCCCTGCCCGACTGGGAGCAGGGCATGATCGTTGCCGCGCTGGAACGCGTCGGCGCAATGCTCAACGCAGGCGCGCTGGACGCCGCGCCGCTGCTGGATGTCGGGGCGGTGGATCGCAAATAGAGGAAGTGACATGACTGGAGGTTCAATGCAGCGCGAATGGGTGTCGGACATCCTCGAAAGTCTGCCGTCTCTCATTTTCATTACGCTCTGGCGTAGCGGTTTCGATCAGGAACTGACCGGTTGGATCGGCGTGGCGCTAGCTGCCTGTGTACTTATCGGGTTTCGCGCCTGTCGTCTTCGCTTTCACCCTGTTCTCCTCGGCATCAATATCCACCTTCTCATAATCACGCCGCTCATTATCGGTCTTTACGAGATCGGGCTGCCGGTCTGGAGTGACGCTATTCTGGAAGTTGCGTATCGTGGCGTCTTGATCTCGGTCTTTTTGACCGGGTTTGTGCTGACGTTCACACGTGCGGGCTTCATTGGTGTCGACGGGGTGTCAAAAGGCCTTCGACCCTACTCGTTCGCGCTTTTGTTTGCGTCTGCGCTGGCGATAGTCTGGTCATTCTTCGTGGTGGATGGCGGGCCGCTCACGACGATAGCACTGCCGGTCATGGCGCTTTTCGGATTGCGTCGCTTCCTGATTGCGCGTCTTGTTGATCGCAATGGTGAGAGCAATCTTCTGGTTCCCGTTGGAGCCGGCGTGGCGTTTGGAGCCGGCTCCGTGGAAGACGTATAATTCAGCCGCCCAATCAAAGCTTGGCGATGAAATCCCGCATGTCTTTTTCAAGGCGCTGGAGCTCTGCTTCCGCGTCGCTTCTCCTGTCGGAAAGCCCGGCGATGCGGTTTTCCTGCTCTTCCAGCATGCGCATGTAGCGCTGGCCGAGCGCGCTTTCGCCGGGAACCGAGCCGAGATTGTCGCGGATGCGGGCCTGATCGCCGGTCGTGCGCTCCAGCTCGCGCTGGATGCTCTCCACCTTGCGCTCCGCCGTTGCGGCCTCACGCTTCATGGCTGCAAGCGTCCTGAGCCGCTCTGTCGTCGTCGTGTCGGCTGCCGTTCCCGCCCAGACATAGACGGCGTCCGCGCTGGCGTCGAAGAGGGCAAAACTCTCCGTGCGGCTGCGTTCCATCACGGCTTTCACGCTGGCCTTGCCGCCGGCGTCCACCTTGGCGCGCAGGCGATAATGCGACGGCGTGGCGCTGTCGAGGGCGGTCGAGGCCATCTTCCAGCCGTCGCGGCGCGGGTGCTCGATCAGGATCGTGCGCGGCGCGTCCGGTGCACCCTTGATCGCATAGCTGGTGGTGATCCGCGATACGGTGGTCGTGTGCAGCGTGCCATCGACGATGGAGACCTCGCTCACGCGTTCGTCCGGATTGGTCTCCGTTGCGATCTCGACCTTGCGGTCGCTGGCAAAGCTCGCCATGCGGCTTTCACCGGCAGGAATGCCCGTGAGCTGCGCATCGCCCACATAGCCGCTCGCCGTGTCGTAGACGGTGACAATGCCGGGCGGCAGGCTCGCTTCCGTATCGTTGCTCAGGAACACGGCTGCAACGGGGTGGATGCTGCGGCCCTCCGGCTGGAAGAGCGAGACGCGCTCGGCGCGGATTTCCGCATCCACGAAGGGCACGGAGAGGCTTTTCCCCGCGGCAAGATCGATGGCGTTCGGCAGGCGATAGGTGGCGCTGGTTTCGCCCTCGCGCGGCAGGCTGCGGTCGGTCGGTTCCGAAGGCATGGGCATTGCCATGTCGGCCATCATGGCCGGCGCGGGTGCTGCGCCAAAGGCGCGCTTGCGCAGCGGCATTGCGTCCATCTCGGACATTTCGATGGCGCTGGCATCGTCCGGGCGGGGTGGCGCGGCGTTGCCCACGGCGACGGGGATCTCCGGTCGCTCGTTCCAGTAACGCTGGTGCAGGCGCTGTGCGAGCGTCACGGGCGCGCCGGACGAGAGCGTCAGGCCGATACCTCTCCAGTCCTCGCCAGTGGCGTTTTCGATCACCGCCCAGGCCTGCAGGCGCGCCTTTTCACCTTCGCCTGAAACAAGCCGATAGGCGGATTTCCAGACCGGTGCGGGCACCACATAGGAAAGCGTGATGTCGCGCGCGCCGGTTCCTGTCAGGTCGACTGCCACGGAGCGGATCGTGTCGGTGCGGCCGCGCCCGCTCACCTTTGCGGCCTGGCGCAGCTTCTCGCGCATCGCCTCGTCGCGAATGTCGAGCTCGGTGTCTGTGCCAAGCTTCAGCATCTCCACCGTGCCGGCATCCGTCATGACAGAGAGAACGCGCTCGGTGCGTGGTGCTGTTTCGCTGCCGGCCTGTTGCGTGTCGACGCCCAGGATCATGCCTTCCACCGTGCGCCCGCCGGATGTGGCGCGCACGGCAACGCCCTGAAGCGCGGCGGCCAGCGCCGGCACGGAGCCCATTTCGCTGGCGTTGAAGGGCAGGCGACGGAATGTTTCCTCGACGGGGGAGAGACCGTCCAGCGTCACCGCATCGATTGTGCCCGACGGGTCGCGGACCACGAGACTTTTCAGAAAATCGTCCACCTGGTCGAGCGGGATTTCGATGCGCAGCGTGCCGTTGCCATCAATCCGGGCCGTGCGCCGGATCTCGGCCAGACCGCCGGAGGAGAGCGTGATCGCTTCGATTCGCCCGCTGTCAGCCACCTCGGCAAAGGCCGGCTGAGCGGCTGATGCAAAGGCGAAACACGCGCCGAACAGGGCGGCGCGTGCGATCTCGCGGGTCACATTCTGGGGTTTCTTCGAGGTCACGGTCCGTCTCCACGCTGCCTGATTTTGTCAGGGAAGGTCTCAAAACGAGATCTCGATAGCAACGCAAATGGATCGGATCGTGGCGCGGATGGGAAAAATGTCTCCCATCCGCTCAGGATAGCTGTCGTCAGATCAGCGGATTGAGCACCCGCTTGAGGAAGCTCTGGGTGCGCGGCTCCTGCGGATTGCGCAGCACCTCTTCCGCAGAGCCCTGTTCGACGATCACGCCACCCTCGAGGAACAGCACCCGGTCCGCCACCTCGCGGGCGAAGCCCATCTCATGGGTGACGACAACCATCGTCATGCCTTCCTCGGCCACCTGGCGCATCACGCTGAGCACGTCGCCCACCAGTTCGGGGTCGAGCGCCGATGTCGGTTCATCGAACAGGATCGCCTCGGGCTGCATGGCGAGCGCCCGGGCAATGGCCACACGCTGCTGCTGTCCGCCCGAAAGATTGCCGGGATAGCTCTCCATCTTGTCTTCGAGGCCGACCTTCTTCAGGTAGCCGGCGGCCATCTCGCGGGCTTCCGCGCGGGACATGCCCTTCACGTAAACCGGCCCTTCCATCACGTTCTCGATGGCCGTGCGGTGGGGGAAGAGATTGAAGCGCTGAAACACCATGGAGACCCGCTGGCGGATCGCCTTGATGGATTTGTCCTCGGGGTCGACGCGTTGCCCGTCGATCCGGATGTCGCCTTTCTGGTAGGTCTCCAGCCCGTTGAGGCAGCGCAGGATGGTGGATTTGCCAGAACCCGACGGGCCGATGATGCAGACGACTTCACCCGGCTCGACATCGAAGCTGATGCCGCGGATGACCTCGACCGGGCCGTAGCTCTTGTGGATGTCCCTGACCTCAATCATGCGTTTTTGTACCTCTTCTCAAGCTGGCGGGCGAGGTAGGTGAGGGGCAGCGCCATCACCAGATACATGAGCGCAACCAGCGTAAAGACAGTCATGTTGTCGAAGGTCGACGAGGCGATGAGCTGGCCCTGACGGGTCAGTTCGGCCACGGTGATCGTCGACACCAGCGAGCTGTCCTTCAGCATCATGATCATCGTGTTGCCATAGGGCGGCAGGGCGATGCGGAAGGCCTGCGGAAGGATCACGCGGCGCATGATCAGATTGTCGCTCATGCCGATGGACTGGGCGGCCTCGATCTGCCCCCGGTCGATGGCTTCGATGCCGGCCCGGAAATTCTCTGCCTGATAGGCGGAATAGGCGATGCCCATGCCGATCACGCCGGCCTGAAAGGCCGTCAGGTTGATGCCGATATCGGGCATCACGAAATAGATGTAGAAAAGCTGGACGATGATCGGAATGCCGCGAATGACCGTGATGAAGGTCCGGCTGATCATCTGGAATGCGCGCACCTTGGTCCAGCCCAGAATGGCCCAGAAGAGCCCCAGAACCGTGCTGACGAGCAGGGACAGAACGGTGACCGCAATGGTGACCCAGACACCTTCCATCAGGACTGGCAGATAGTCAGCGGCACGTGAGAGAGCCTCGGACATGGTATTTCCTGCGTAATGTTCGAAGAAACGGATGGCGCGGGAGACGGGCTCCCGCGCCGTTCAGATCAATTGCCCTGAAATCAGTTCAGGCCCCATTTGGTGAGGATCTCGTCGAGCTTGCCCGAAGCCTTGATCTTCTTGAGCCCCTCATTGAGCGAGGCGCGCAGTTCGTCATTGCCCGGTTTCACTGACATCGCCACATCGCCGGTGATGGTGGAGTCGTAGCTCTTCACCAGCCGCACATTCGCAGCCCCCTGCGAGAGCTGGTAGGCGACGATGGGCCGGTCGCCGAAGCCCGCATCGATGCGGCCGAGCTGCACGTCGCGCATGATGTCGGGGATGCTGTCGTAGATCTTTACTTCCTTGAAAACGCCCAGCGCCTTCATCGGCTCGATATAGGCGGTGCCGACCTGCACGCCGACCGTCTTGCCTTCAAGATCCTGCGGGGTCTTGTATTCGGTTTCGTCATCCTTGGAGACGAACAGGCCCTCGCCGTAGGAATAGACCGTGTCGGTGAAATCGACGACCTTGGCGCGTTCCTCGGTCGCGTACATCGCGGCGGCGATGATGTCGATCTTGTCGCTGGTCAGCGACGGGATCAGCGCCGACCACTGGGTTGCCTTCACATCCGGCGTGAAACCTTCCTCCTTACCGATGGCGGTGATGATGTCGACCATCACGCCCGAGATCTTGTTGGATTTCACGTCGAGAAAGGTGAAGGGAACGCCCGTCGGGGTCGAGCCCACCTTGTAGGTCGGGGTTTCTGCGCTGGCCGGCGCCCATGCTGCCGATGCCGCGATAAGGGCGGCCGCGCCCAGACCGATAAGGCCGCGACGGTTGGTGAAAAAGCCATTCAAGCTCATGCTACTCTCCTCTCCTGAAGCGCCAATCCGAGGGCAGTCGTTATTTTTTTACTCTCGGATTGAAATTTTTGGATCATTATTTCATGATGCTTGAAGAAACGGAGGCTTGTCAACGGCATGATCGATAAAGTCGGAGATCGCGCGGCGGCTCAGTCGAGAGTTTCAGACGATAAGCAAACAGGGGAGAAGCCCGTGGGCGGAGCGGAAACGACCGAATGGAGCAGCGATGCGATCGGCGCTCGTTTGCGGCAAAGGCGCAAGGTGCGTGGTCTCTCCCTGCAGGTCGTGGCCGGACGCGCCGATGTCTCCATCGGTCTTCTCAGCCAGATCGAGCGCGGCCTCACCATGCCCTCGGTGCATTCCCTGAGCGCGATCTGCAATGCGCTCGAAATGCCCGTCAGCTGGCTGTTCGATCCGGGTGGCAATCCGCAGGAGCGGTATGTCGTGCGCGCGCACCAGCGCCGTGTGCTTGATCTTGGCGCAAAGGGCATGCGCAAGGAATTGATGACGCCGGACGACATCACCGGCATCCAGATGATGCGGCTGATCATCCAGCCGGGCGGCTCGACGGGGGACACGCCCTATTGCCACGAGACGGGCGCCAAATGCGGAACGGTGCTGAACGGAACGCTGGGACTGGAGATTGACGGCCGCACCGTGCTTCTGAAGCCGGGCGACAGCTTCGCCTTTCCGGCAAGCGCATTGATCCGGTTCTGGTGTGAGGGGCAGGAGGAAACCGAAGCGTTCTGGATCGTCACGCCAGCGGTTTACTAGAGCAGTTCCAGGAAAAGTGGAAACCGGTTTTCCGTCCGGAATTGCGCAAAAACGCTCTGGATCGCCAGGCGTCCGTCCGGATGCACATGGGTAATCCAGATTAATGATGCAGCGGCGGTTTTCGCGAGATGCTGCGGAAAGGTTGAGGAGGGGAAGTTCATGACCGAAGCCGTGATCGCCAACGAACAGGGTTTCATTTCACGCTCGCTCTGGAATGCGACGGCAAATCCGTCGCAAGACTATCCGGCGCTTGTCGGCGAGCAGGAATGCGATGTGGCTGTGATCGGCGGCGGGTTTGCCGGGCTTTCCGCAGCGCTCCACCTGGCGGAGGCGGGGGTAAGCGTCTGTCTTCTGGAGGCCGAGACGCCCGGTTGGGGCGCATCGGGCCGCAATGGCGGACAGGTGGTTCCGGGCCTCAAGGAAGACCCCGATGAGATCGAGCGGCGCTTCGGTTCCGAACTGGGCGGGCGCATGGTGCGGCTGTCTGGCAATGCAGGATATTTCGTTTTCGACCTGATCGAGCGTCTGGGCATTGATTGCGGTGCATCGCGCGCCGGCTGGATCCAGCCGATCCACAGCGAGGCAGCCCGCACCACCGTGCGCAAGCGCTTCGATCAGTGGCGGCGGCGCGATGCCGCCATGCGCATGCTCGACCGTGAGGAAACCGCCGCACTTCTTGGAACCGACGCCTATCTTGGCGGTATGCTGGATCAGCGCGGCGGCAATCTGCATCCGCTGAATTATGCGCTTGGTCTTGCAGAGGCTGCGGCGCGCGCCGGTGCACGCATCCACGGTCACAGCCGCGCGGAGCGCTGGGAGCATGAAGGCGGCGGTGTGCGCATTCACACCGCACAGGGGCAGGTGCGCGCCGGCAAGGTTCTCGTCTGCACCAATGGCTATGCCGATGGGTTTTCCGGCGCGATTGGCCGGACGGTGGTGCCGATCCGCTCCATCCAGGTGGCGACAGAGCCGCTGCCGGCGGAAATCGCCGGTTCGATCTTCCCGCAGGGGCATTCGGCTTCCGACACGCGGCGGCTCCTTCATTATTTCCGCAAAGGTCCGGGCGACTGCTTCGTGATGGGCGGACGCGGCGACTATTCGCAGGGCGGAACGGAGCATCAGTTCGAGGTGCTGCGCAAGGCGAGCGTCAGGCTCTACCCCCAGCTGGCGGAGGCGCGCTGGGTGCATCACTGGGGTGGTTACGTCGCCATGACCGTGAGCCATTACCCGCAGCTTCTGCGCATGGACGACAATGTCTGGGCGGCCTGCGGCTTCAATGGGCGCGGTGTGGCCATGGCTACGGCGCTGGGCAAGGTGATCGCGGACGCCGCGCGCGGCGTGCCGGAGGCGGAGCTTGATTTCCCCGTGACGCAGGTAAAGCCCATCCCCTTCTACTTCATGCGCCGCTACGCGGTCGCGGCGGCCGTTGCCTGGGCGCGGTTGCGCGACGGGCTGGGCCGCTAAAAGGGGTTCACCGGAAAATGCGGGGCTGTGCAAGGGAGAGCTGGCGATCCCGACAGGATTCGAACCTGTGACCCTCAGATTAGGAATCTGATGCTCTATCCTGCTGAGCTACGGGACCGCTGACGCCTCTCATAACGCGATGAGGCCGCTTCGCCAAGAATGAAATGGCATGATCCCCCTGTGGCAGGCGCTGCCTGCCACAGCCTTTATGGTCATGCGCTTTCAATGGCTTCAGGCCGCGAGCGCCTTTTCGGCAAGGCGCACCCAATAGCTCACGCCATGGGGAATCACTTCATCGTTGAAGTCGTAGCGCGTGTTGTGAAGCGCTGCGCTGTCGCCGTTTCCGATGAAGATGAACGCGCCGGGGCGCGCCTCCAGCATGTAGGAAAAATCCTCGCCGCCCATGGTCGGGGTGACATTGGTGTCGACCTGCGCCGCACCCGCCACGTCGCTGGCGACGCCGCTGGCGAAAACCGTTTCCTCGGCATGGTTGAAGGTCACGGGATAGTTGGAATCATAATACACATCCACCTCCGCGCCATGGGCAGCGGCAACGCCTTCGCAGATGGTGCGCATGCGCTTTTCGGCGTCCGCGTTCACCTCTTTCTTGAGGGTGCGTACGGTGCCGGCAAGCTCCACCGTGTCGGGGATGACGTTCAGCGCATCGCCGGCATGGAACTTCGTCACCGACACGACGACCGAATCAAGCGGATGCACATTGCGCGATGCGATGCTCTGCAGCGCCGTCACGATCTGGCTGGCCGCCAGGATCGGGTCGACGACCATGTGCGGCATGGCGGCATGTCCGCCGCGCCCTTTCACCGTGATCACGAATTCGGCCGTCGCCGCCATGATCGGGCCGGGGCAGATGGCGAACTCGCCGACCGGCAGTCCCGGCAGATTGTGCATGCCGAACACGCGCTCAATGGCGAAACGGTCCATCATCCCGTCCTTCACCATCTCGTTGCCGCCGCCGCCGCCTTCTTCGGCGGGCTGGAAGATCACCGCAACGCGGCCTTTGAAATTGCGCGTCTCGCTCAGATATTTCGCTGCGCCCAGAAGCATGGCCGTGTGCCCGTCATGGCCGCAGGCATGCATCTTGCCGGGCACGGTAGAAGCCCAGGGCTTGCCCGTCATCTCGGTCATCGGCAGGGCATCCATGTCGGCGCGCATGCCGATGGTGGGGCCTTCGCCGAGATTGCCCTGAATGATGCCGACCACGCCCGTCTGGCCGAGCCCGGTCACCACTTCATCGCAGCCGAATTCCGCGAGCTTCTCCGCCACGAAGGCGGCGGTGCGATGCACATCGAAGAGAAGTTCGGGATTGCGATGGAGATCGCGCCGCCATTCGGCGATTTCCGGCTGCAATTCGGCAGAACGGTTCAAAATGGGCATGACTTGCGGTTCCCTTCAAAATTTTGCCTGCATTCGGATTTCATTGTCGGCCGACTGTGGTCGTTCCGTTGGAATGCCGCATGGCGGGCTTTGCGGTGGCGTGGTTGTCGGATGGCGGCGCGCCCTGCCGGGACGTCTTTCCGAGATCGGGAATAGGTAAGATGTGGCGATGCCTGATTGCAAGCCGATCCGTTTGGACCAGACGGGGCTTTGCGTATTCGGGTATCACGGGCGGGTATCGCAGGCATCGGCATTTCGGGCGACGGGATGCACGGTTTTTTGCTATAAGCTTCAGCTTCGCGTTAAATGGCCGGGCTGATCTGGACAGGCCGGACAGGATTGACGCCGCCCGTCGAAAAAGTGTCATCGGCACGTAGGACAACGAGAGCGCCTGACGATGCAGGCGGATATGAAATTCGGATAAAGCGCATGTGTTTCTCAAGGGTGGTCACGCCGATCGTGGCCGGGACTGTGGCCGGGGCAGTGATGGGGATGGTGGCGGCAGTCGCACCGGCATCCGCCGGGCCGACGATCGTGATCGACGTCAACAGTGGCAGGGTTCTGTCGCATGAAGATGCGTTCCAGCGCTGGTACCCGGCTTCCATTACCAAGCTGATGACGGCCTATGTGGCCTTCGAGGCAGTGCAGAAGGGTGAGTTGCAGTTCAACTCGCCGATCACCATCAGCAAGAAAGCCACCCGCGAGCCCCCGAGCAAGATGGGCTATCCGGCGGGCTCTGTTCTGACCCTCGACAACGCCATCAAGCTGATCATGGTGAAGTCCGCCAACGACGTATCGACGGCGATTGCCGAGAATGTCGGCGGATCGGTGGGCGCGTTTGCCGAGCGCATGAACGCCGCCGCCCGCAAGCTGGGCATGACCGGCACGAATTATGTGAACCCGCACGGCCTGTTCTCCACCGAGCAATACACGACGGCGCGTGATCTCGCCCTTCTGGTGCGCGCCATTCGCACCGAGTTTCCGCAGCATGCGCATTATTTCTCGATGGAAGCCGTGCGCGCTGGCGACAAGATTCTGCCGAACTACAACTGGCTGGTTGGCCGTTTCCCCGGCGCTGACGGCATGAAGACGGGCTATATCTGCTCGTCCGGGTTCAATCTGGCAGCCACGGCCACGCGCAACGGGCGCACACTGGCGACCATCGTTCTTGGCGCGCCCTCCCAGGTGGAGCGCGGCGAGGAGGCTGCACGCCTTCTGGCTGAAGGGTTCCAGTTTCAGGGCGCGGTTGCGCCCTCGCTTCAGAATTTCGCACCCTATGGCAATGGCCGGAACGTCGCTGTCGACCTGCGTCCGCAGATCTGTTCGGAAGCTGCGGTGAAGGCCCGTTATGAGCGCGGTGATGATGACGGCATGCTTGTGCAGCGTTCGCCCTATCTCACGGCGATGGATCATGAGCCGCGCGCCGTGACGATCGGCCTGGGCGGAGCGACCGGCCCTGCGCCTTCGGTGCCGCGCTTTGCGGATGTGCCCATCCCCACGCCACGGCCCGATTACCCGTTCAAGAGCGCCACGGCCGAAACGGGGCAGGGTGGCTGAGGCGATGGCCGCAAAAATAGCGCTCACGCTGGTCACCGGCTTTCTCGGGGCCGGCAAGACGACCCTGATCAACCGGTTGCTGCGCGATCCGGCTCTTTCCGATACTGCCGTGATCGTCAATGAATTCGGCGCAGTCGGCATCGATCACCTGCTGGTGGAAGAAGCGTCCGACGGTGTCATCGAACTCTCCGATGGATGTCTGTGCTGCACCGTGCGCGGGGCGCTGGTGGACACGCTTCTCGGGCTTGATGAGCGCCTGTCGGACGGGCGCGCGGATGCGTTGAAGCGCGTGGTGATCGAGACCACCGGCCTTGCCGATCCGGTGCCTGTGCTGCAGGCGCTGGCGGCGCATCCGGCGTTGGCCGCGCGCTTCCGGCTGGATGGCGTCGTGACGCTGGTTGATGCGGTGCATGGGCTGGAAACCCTGAAAGCGCATGAAGAGGCCCGTCATCAGGTGGCGGTGGCTGACAGGCTGCTCCTGACAAAGGTGGATATGGCCGATGCCGCGACCCTGTCTCGCCTGAAGGCGCAGCTCGCCACGCTTGCGCCCGGGCTCGAACCGCTCATTGCCGCCGAGCTGGAGCCGGTGGCGGTCATCGATTGCAGCGCGCTGGATATCGGTGCGCGCGCCGCCGAGGCGATGCAACATCATCATACCCATGAGCACCATCACCATGGCCATGATCATCACGACCACGACCACGACCACGACCACGACCATGATCATGATCACGCGCACAGTGCGGCGTTCGACACGATCCTGCTCACGCATGACCGGCCTATCGGCGGCGCGGCGCTTGAAGGTTTTCTCGACCTCCTGCGCAGCCAGTGCGGGGCGCAGATCCTGCGGCTGAAAGGACTTGTCGAGCTGGTTGAAAATCCGGAAAGGCCGCTCGTGGTGCAGGGCGTTCGTCAGGTGCTGCACGAGCCGCGTTGGCTGCCTGCCTGGCCCGACGAGACACGCGGCGTGCGCCTGGTGATCATCGGAGCCGGACTGGACGAGCGCTATATACGCGGGCTGTTCTCAGCCTTTGTGGGCGAGGCAAGGGTGGATACGCCCGACAGGGCCGCGCTGGAAGACAACCCTCTCGCCATCGCCGGTTTCCGGCGCTGACAGGCGGGGCCGGCCTCCGGTGCTCCATCAAACGCTGCTCGTCCCCTGTGGGGCTGAACACGGTGCGCGACAGCCGATACAGTGATGTCGTGCGTGGTTCGACAGGCTCACCATGAGGGAAGGCATTGGATGAGGGATGGCGCTGGTTGTGAAACCTGCGGCGACGCCTCTGGTTGAGACGCTCTGTCAGGCTCTCCTTCCCTCATGGTGAGCCTGTCGAACCACGCACGGCGATTTAGAGCAATTTCAGGAAAAGTGGAAACCGGTTTTCCGTCCGGAATTGCGCAAAAACAATAAATCAGAGCGTTTTCGCAATTCCAGCAAAAGCGGAAACGCTCTAGCCCCGCTCGACGAGAAAGCGATGCCCGTCCGGCGTCGCTTCGCTCTCCACCAGCAGGTGCCCGCTCTCATTGCAAAAGGCGGGAATGTCGATCACGGCCAGCGGGTCGGTGGTTTCAAGCCACAGTTGCTCGCCCGTCGCCATGCCGGCAAGGCGCTTCCTGGCGCGGAGCACCGGCAAGGGGCAATTCAGCCCCTTGAGGTCGTATGTTTCGGCGATGACCGTCACGCTCAGCGGCTGAACAGGTTCTGGATGCGACGGCGCAGCGAGGTGCCCTGGCTGCCCGCTTCGGGAGCCGGCACGGAGGCTGTGCGTTCGGGGCTGGTGTTCGGCCGTGGTGCGGGGCTTGGAACCGTGCCCGCAGCCGGCGTCTCGGTCGCCGCGGTCGTCGTCTCTTCCTGCTGCTCGCCTGTCACGGCTTCCAGAGCCGTCTGAAGCCGCGAGGCAGGCTCGGCCGTGTAGGCAGAGGCCGTTGCGGCAACGGCTGGCGTGGGCGCTGCTTCCGGCGCTTCGGCAACAGCAGTTGGCGAAGGAATGTTCGGCGGCAGGCGCGAAACCTTCTCGCCACGCGCGCGGCGCTTGCTCCAGTCAGCCACGAGGCGCGCCTCGCTGTGTCCGGCAATCGTCTCCGACTGTTTGGACGAGGACTGCTTCTTGAGCGCTGCATTGAAGGCGAAGTCGTATTTTGCCTGATGCTGCTTGTAGGCGGTCAGAAGCGATTCCGGCTGGCTCATCGGCGGGCAGGATGCCGCCGGCGAGAACTTGCCGCCATTTGCGGGCTCGCTGTTGAACACGTAGCGCTTGCCGCAGACATCCACCTTTGGCGGAACCTTGGTCAGCTCGAAATGGTCGTAGCCGACCTTGAGCATCTTCCAGAAATCGTAATTCGGGTCGTTGCGGTAGCGCGCCATGTTTTCCGCCGTCATGCGGAAGGGAAACGCCTGAACCTGAAACTCCCGCTGCCCGCCCTTGAAGGAATCGCGGGCAAACGCGTAGATCTCGGAAATCTGTTCGTCGGTCATCGAATAGCAGCCGGCCGAAGAGCAGGCGCCATGCACCATCAGATGCTTGCCGGTGCGGCCGTTCGCCTGGTCATAGGCGTTCGGGAAGCCGATGTTGAAGGCGAGGTAATAGCTGGACTTCGGATTCATCTGCCCCGGACGGACGGTGTAGAAACCTTCCGGCGCCTGGCGGTCACCCTCGGTGAATTTCGGCCCGAGCTGGCCCGACCATTTGCAGATGTCATAGCTGGCGATGACGTCGTAGCGGCCATTCTGCTTGGCCTTCCAGACTTCCAGCTTCCCCTCTTCCTTGAAGATGCGCATCATCACGGGAGAGGTCTTGCTCATCCCCTTGGCCTTCATCGTCTGAACGACGCGAGACGGCAGCTGCCGCTCGGCCTTGGGTGCGATGTCTTCAAGCGTTTCGTTGCAGGCGGTCAGCGCAATCGCTGCCGACATGAGAAAGGCATATTTGATCAGGCGTGTCATGGGTATTTCGTGTCCCGCCTATTGGCCCCCGCGCGGAGAACTTAGATTGGCATTCTGCTTATAGAAAATGAAGCCTTATGCTTTCTAAAAGATTACCGATCGCACCATGCAATGAAGCCATGCTGTGACCATTTCGCGGCATTTTGTCTGTATTTATGGCCTTTTCGCGGCTTTTAGGCGAGGAAAGGCCTGCGTGCAAGCCTTGTCGTTAGCCGACGGTTGTGCGGAAGCCCGGTTGTCTGCGGGTTTGCGTCGCTATTCTGACGTTGAAAATATGCTCGCCGCTCCGCGCATGGTTGGGTGTGTTTTTCTCCATTTTGAAGCTTTCGACAAAATTTTTGCTTTCTGATTTCGCTGTAGCGGCGACCCATAGAAAAATCTTCTCCAATCCCTATTTTCCCGGCACTCATCAATCGGATTGGCGCGCAACGCGCCCTGGAGAACTCAATGCGTAAACTGGCATTTGCAGCAGCCGTCCTCGCCGCCACCGTTTCGGCGTCTCATGCCGAAACGATCCGCGTCGGCATGTCCGGCGGCTATTTCCCCTTCACCTTCGTCAAGCAGGATAAGCTGCAGGGCTTCGAGGTCGATGTCCTGAACGCCGTCGCCGAGGAAACGGGCGATGAAGTTGAATTCGTCACGATGAGCTTTTCGGGTCTGATCGGCGCGCTCGAATCCAACCGGATCGACACCATCGCCAATCAGATCACCATCACGCCGGAGCGCGAGGCCAAGTTTGCCTTCTCGCAGCCCTATGTGATCGACGGTGCGCAAGTGGTGGTGAAGAAGGGCAACGAGACCGAGATCACCGGACCGGAAAGCCTGAAGGGGCGCACCGTGGCCGTCAACCTGGGTTCGAATTTCGAGGCGCTTCTGCGTGAACTGCCCTATGCCGACGAGATCGACATCAAGACTTATGAGAGCAATCTCGAGCAGGAAACCGCGCTCGGCCGTGTCGACGCTTTCGTCATGGACCGGGTCAGCGCCACCCAGGTGATCAAGGAAACGCCGCTGCCGCTGGCGCTCGCCGGCAAGCCCTTCTCCGAACTGCGCAACGCGCTTCCTTTCCGCAATGACGATGAGGGCAAGGCCCTGCGCGACCGCGTGAATGCGGCCATCACCACGCTGAAAGAGAACGGCAAGCTCACCGAGATTTCGCAAAAATGGTTTGCCGCCGACATCACCCGATAGGCGATCAAGCCTGTCTATAGAGCATGAGAGGCGGGGACCATGAGGCCGCTTGATCTCGAATATATGCTGGGGCTTGTCCCCGTGCTTCTCAAATATGTGCCGCTGACGCTTGCCATGGCGTCGGTGGCCATGATCCTCGCGCTGGTGCTTGCCTCGCTCATGGCCGTTGTCCGCGTCATGCGTGTGCCGCTGCTCGATGGTTTCGTACAGTTCTTCATCAGCTTCTTTCGCGGCACGCCGTTACTGGTGCAGCTGTTCCTGTTCTATTACGGCCTGCCGCAGGTCTTCTCGTCGCTGACCGCGATCAATGGCGTGACGGCTGCGATCATGGGCATCACGCTGCATTTCGCCGCCTACATGGCCGAGAGCATCCGCGCCGCCATTCTCGGCGTCGACCGCTCCCAGTGGGAAGCCTCTTTGTCCGTGGGCATGACCACGCCGCAGATGATGCGCCGCATCGTGTTGCCGCAGGCCGCGCGCATCGCCGCGCCCACGCTGGTCAATTACTTCGTCGATATCATCAAGAGCACATCGCTTGCCTTCACGCTGGGCGTGACGGAGCTGATGGGCGCGGTGCAGAAAGAGGCCGCCGGCAGCTTTCTCTATTTCGAGGCCTTCATCCTGGTGGCGCTCATCTACTGGGTGATTGTCGAGGCTCTGACGATCGTTCAGCGGCAGCTTGAGGCGCGGCTCGGAAAGGCGGTGGCGCGATGATTTCGGTCAAGGGGCTCACCAAGCGTTTCGGCGAGAACACCGTTCTCGATGGCATCGATCTCGATATCCAGGCGGGTGAACGGGTTGCCATCATCGGCCCGTCCGGCACCGGCAAGTCCACCCTGCTGCGCTCGCTGAATTTTCTGGAAACGCCCGATGCGGGAACGATCACGGTGGGGCCGGTCACGGTGGATGCGGCCAGCGCAAAGCCTGCCGACAGGCTCGCGCTCAGGCGGCAGACATCCTTCGTGTTCCAGAACTACGCGCTGTTTGCCAACAAGACCGCGCGCGACAACATCGCCGAAGGGCTGATCACGGTTCGCGGCTGGGAAAAGACGCGGGCCTATGCCCGCGCCGAAGAAATCCTCGCGACCATCGGTCTTGCCGACAAGGCGCAGAGCTATCCGGCCTCCCTGTCAGGCGGCCAGCAGCAGCGCGTCGGCATCGGCCGCGCCATGGCGGCGGAAGCCGAGATCATGCTGATCGATGAGCCCACATCGGCGCTTGATCCGGAGTGGGTGGACGAAGTTCTTCAGCTTCTGAAACGCGTCGCGGATGCGCGCCAGACCATGCTGATCGTCACGCATGAGATGCAGTTTGCCCGCGACATTGCAGACCGCATTCTGTTCATGGATGGCGGGCGGATCGTCGAGCAGGGGCCGCCCGAGGCGATCTTCAGCAACCCGAAAGACCAACGCACCCGCGCATTCCTGCGCAAGGTTTCGCGATAGCCTCGATCCCGAAACCAGAACGGGCCGCGTTTCCATGAAACGCGGCCCGTTCTGTCATTTTCGTATTCACGGGGGCGGCAGGTGAGGTCGCCTGACCGCCGGGTGTCTTAGAGCGTGCGGCCGATGGCGAGGAACTTTTCGCGGCGGTGCTCGCGGTAGTCCATCTCTTTGCCCGAAAGCTCGGCGAAGCCTTTCTCGATCTGGGCAGCCGTCGCCTCGAGCACCTTCTCAGGTCCGCGATGTGCACCGCCGATGGGCTCGGGGATGATCCCGTCGATCACCTTCAGGTTCATGAGATCCTGCGCGGTGATCTTCATGTTGGTTGCCGCATCCTTGGCGCGCGATGCATCGCGCCACAGGATCGAGGCCGCGCCCTCGGGCGAGATCACCGAATAGATCGAATGCTCAAGCATGTAGACCTGGTTGGCGGTGGCGATGGCAATCGCGCCGCCCGAGCCGCCTTCGCCGATAACGACGGCAATGTTCGGAACCTTGAGGCCAAGGGACCTGGAGGTCGACTGGGCGATGGCTTCGGCCTGGCCGCGCTCTTCCGCGCCAATGCCGGGATAAGCGCCGGTCGTGTCCACGATGCTGATCAGCGGAATGCCGAAGCGGTCGGCCAGATCCATCACGCGCACCGCCTTGCGGTAGCCTTCGGGACGGGCCATGCCGAAATTGTGCTTCAGGCGGCTCTGCGTGTCATTGCCCTTTTCCTGACCGAGCACGGCAACGGACTCGCCGTTGAACCGGGCAAAGCCGGCGATGACGGCATTGTCTTCGCCATAGGCACGGTCGCCGGCCAGCGGCGTGAAATCGGTGAACAGGCCGCGCACATAGTCGAGGCAATGCGGCCGGTCGGGATGGCGCGCCACCTGGGCCTTCTGCCACGGCGTCAGGGAGCGGTAGATTTCTATGAGCGCATCCTTGGAGCGCTTCTCAAGGCGTGCGATCTCGTCGGCAACGTCCACCGCTTCACCGCTTTCGGCGAGCTTTTTCAGTTCGAGGATCTGTCCTTCGAGATCGGCAACGGGCTTTTCAAAATCGAGATAGTTGTACATTCACTCGCCAAATCGAACACGAGACACTGCGATAAAGGCATCTCTAGGTTGAACACGGCCTGCCGCCGGTAATGTGACGCTCCACATAACGTTGATGAAGCTAATCGGCAAGCGGATGGTGCTTTTGAACCAGCTCGGCAAGGCGTTTTTCAAGCACATGCGTATAGATTTGCGTCGTTGATATGTCCGAATGGCCGAGCAATTCCTGTACTGCGCGCAGATCTGCGCCATTCTGCAGGAGATGGCTTGCAAAGGCGTGACGCAACACATGCGGAGAGATTTTGGAGGTCTCTATGCCTGCGCGCGCGGCGACTTTCTTCAACTCCCGCGCAAAGACCTGGCGCGGCAGATACCCGCTTTCCGAGCTTGCCGGAAACAGCCAGGTGCTCTCCGCACAGGCCGGTTTTTCGGCTCTTACGGAAAGCCAGGCCTGCATTGCGGTGCGGGCCTTTCCCGAAAGGGGCACGATGCGCTCCTTGCCGCCCTTGCCGCGCACGGCGAAGAAGCGCTCGTCGCGCAGCGCAACGGTTACCGGCAAGCTCACCAGCTCCGAGACACGCAGACCCGAGGCATAGAGCACTTCCAGAAGCGCATGCAGCCTGACGGCGGCAAGATGCTCCGGCGCGCCTTTCGCGGCTTCGCGCGCTTCGGTCTCGGCCTGTTCGAGCAGGCGGCCGGTCTCTTCCTCGCTCAGCGTCTTTGGCAGGCCGCGCCCCTTTTTCGGGCTGTCCAGAACGCCCGTCGGGTCATCGCCGCGCAGACCTTCCGCATAGAGGAACTGAAAGAACTGCCTGAGCGCGGAGAGCTTTCGCGTCTGCGTCGTGGCGGCAAACCCCTGTGCCGAAAGCGCGCCCAGAAAATCGCGCAGTTCGTCCGCGCCCGCATCCTGAAGGGCGTTTCCACCGGCGGCGATGTGCAGGGCGGCGTCTTCCAGATCGCGGCGATAGGAGGCCAGCGTGTTGTCGCTCGCACCGCGTTCGGCCGCCATCATTTCCAGAAAGGCTTCGATGCGCGCGCCGCTGCCGATCTTCATTGTCATTGCGTGGGGTTTAGCCTGTCCACGGGAACGCGTACGCTCATCTCGCCGGTCTCCGGTTCAACGAATGTCGCAAGTGCAATCATGGCGCCGTAAACAAGGCCAACCAGGATCGCCACGATAACCAAAAGCCGAAAAAGTGTCGGCATGCATCAAGACCCGATCTGTTTCTTCTGCCCCTGCGCGTTTTATGGGGTGCCGGCCCATTCATTGCAAGCATGTGGGAAAGTATCTGGACCGCCAGCCTGTCAATCGCTTGACGGATCACGGCTTTTGTGTCGAAACCGGCGCACAGAGGCGCGAGTATGACAGTCACCGAATACCCTTCCGTTCCCGATCCCGAGAAACTGGCCCGCCGGCTGGGCAGGCGGTCGCTTGTCTTCGTCGGTCTCATGGGCGCCGGCAAGACGGTGATCGGCCGTCGCGTCGCCGATGCGCTGAAACTTCCGTTCATAGACAGCGATCACGAGATCGAAACGGTCTCCCGCATGACGGTGCCGGATCTGTTCGCCACCTATGGCGAGGCCGAGTTCCGCTCGCTGGAGCGGCGCGTGATCGCCCGGCTTCTGAAGAGCGGCCCGCGCGTGGTCTCCACCGGCGGCGGCGCGTTCATGAACCCGCTGACGCGCCGTGCCGTTGCGCGCCGGGGCGTTTCCGTCTGGCTCAAGGCCGATCTGCCCACTTTGATGGAGCGGGTCAGCCGCCGTTCCCACCGGCCGCTCCTGAACAACAGCGATCCCGAAGGCGTGATGCGGCGTCTCATGGAAGAGCGCTATCCACTCTACGAGGAATCCGACATCACCGTGCACTCGCGCGATGAGGCCAAGGATGTCATCGTCAGCGAGGTCATCGTCGCGCTCGATGAGCATCTGCGCGAGCAGGCAAGGCGACGGGAAGAAGAAAAGCAGAAGGAAAGCCGGTCATGAACGATGCCACGAAGGCGCTTGCCACCGTCAATGTTTCGCTTGGTGCGCGCGCCTATGACATCCTGATCGGGCCTGGCCTCCTGCAGAGCGCGGGTGAGGAAATTGCACGCCGCCTTCCGGGCGTGCGCGCCGCCATTGTGACGGACAGCAATGTCGCGGAAGGTCATCTCGCCACGCTGCAGGCGGGGCTTGAAGCCGCCGGCATCGAGGCGACCGCCATCACCGTTGCGCCCGGCGAGCGCTCGAAGCGTTTCGCCACGCTTGAAGAGGTGGTGTCCGGCATTCTCGACGCCCGTCTGGAGCGCGGCGATATCGTCATTCCGCTGGGCGGTGGCGTTGTCGGCGATCTCGCGGGCTTCGCCGCAGGCATCGTGCGGCGTGGCATGCACTTCGTTCAGGCCCCGACATCGCTTCTCGCACAGGTGGATTCCTCGGTCGGCGGCAAGACCGGCATCAACACGGCGCATGGCAAGAACCTTGTGGGCGTCTTCCATCAGCCGCAGCTGGTCATTGCCGACACGGCGGTGCTCGACACGCTGCCACCGCGCGAATTTCGCGCCGGCTATGCCGAAGTCGCCAAATACGGGCTGATCGACCGGCCGGATTTCTTCGCCTGGCTGGAGAAGAACTGGCAGGCGGTGTTCGATGGCGGGCCTGAGCGCGTGGAAGCCATTGCGCAGTCCTGTCAGGCCAAGGCCGATGTGGTGGCGCGCGACGAGCTGGAGATGGGCGACCGCGCGCTGCTCAATCTCGGACACACTTTCGGTCACGCGCTGGAAGCGGCCACGGGCTATGACAGCGCGCGTCTGGTGCATGGCGAAGGCGTGGCCATCGGCATGGCGCTGGCGCACCGCTTCTCGGCCAGGCTCAATCTGGCGAGCCCCGACGATGCCGGGCGCGTCGAGGCCCATCTTTCAGCCGTTGGCCTGCCGACCCGGCTTTCCGATGTTCCCGGCGGCCTCCCTGGCGCGGAGCAGCTTTTGACCTATATCGCGCAGGACAAGAAGGTGTCGCGCGGCGCGCTCACCTTCATTCTCACTCGCGGCATCGGCCAGTCTTTCGTGGCGAAAGACGTGCCGACCAGCCAGGTTCTTTCCTTCCTTGAGGAGTCTCTTCCCCAATGACACCAGAGATGTGGATCACCGGCGGCATCATTCTGGGCCTGATCGCGCTCTCTTTCCTGTTTTCAGGAACCGAAACCGGCATGACCGCTGTTTCGCGGGCCAGGCTGCACACGATGGAGGCCAATGGCGACGCGCGCGCCGGTCTTGTCGACCGCCTGATCCAGCGTCGCGACCGGCTTGTCGGCGCATTGCTGATCGGCAACAATCTGGTCAACATCCTTGCCTCGGCGCTCACCACCAGCCTGTTCCTGAAGCTCTTCGGCGATGCCGGCGTGGTCTACGCCACCATCATCATGACCGTGCTTCTGGTGATCTTCGCGGAAATCCTGCCCAAGTCCTGGGCGCTTGCGAAGCCGGAGCAGTTCGCGCTCACCGTGTCGCCCTTCGCGCGCGTCGTGGTGATGATGTTCGGCCTCCTGTCGTCGCTCGCCAACGGCATTGTACGGCTGCTCCTGTCCATCTTCGGGGTCGATCTGCAAAGCCGCGAATCCATGCTTTCCGCCCATGAGGAGCTGCGCGGCACCGTCGAGGTTCTGCACCGCGAGGGCGCGGTGGTGAAGCAGGATCGCGACCGCGTTGGCGGTCTGCTCGACCTGCACGAGCTGGAACTTTCCGACGTGATGATCCACCGCACCAACATGCGCTCCGTCAATGCCGACGAAGCGCCGGAAGTGGTGGTGCGTGAAATCCTGCGCAGCCCCTATACGCGCATTCCCATCTGGAAGGGCTCCACGGAAAACATCGTCGGCGTCGTCCACGCCAAGGATCTCCTGCGCGCGCTGGGCGATGTGCAGAACGATTATTCCAGGATCGACATTGCCAAGGTCGCTTCAAAGCCGTGGTTCGTGCCCGACACGACAACGCTGCAAGACCAGCTCAACGCCTTCCTGCGGCGCAAGGCGCACATCGCCATCGTCGTCGACGAATATGGCGAAGTGGAAGGCCTGGTCACGCTTGAGGACATCATCGAAGAAATCGTCGGCGATATTGCCGATGAGCACGATGTGGAGGTTCAGGGCGTCAAGCAGGAGGCCGATGGCTCCATCGTGGTGGAAGGCTCCGTGCCGATCCGCGACCTGAACCGCGCGCTCGACTGGAACCTGCCGGACGAGGAGGCAACCACGATTGCCGGTCTCGTCATCCACGAGACGCAGACCATTCCCGACGAGAAGCAGGCCTTCACCTTCTTCGGCAAGCGCTTCATCGTCATGAAGCGCGACAAGAACCGCATCACGAGACTTCGGATCAGGCCGCTCGCCTGATCCGGGCGATTGGATCTGTCAGTGATCGCTGCTCCTAAAATGATCATGGTCATTGCCTATGGTCATTTTCGTTTCTATCTTTCGACAGCAGACGCTGGAGTATCGATATGACTGTTGAGATATCCAAATCCCGTTTCAAGGCGCGTGCACTTGAGTATTTCCGCGAGGTGGAAAGAACCGGCCAGCCGATAATCATTACGGATCACGGCAGGCCGACACTGGAAATCCGCGCGCTTGAGAAAAAGACAGGTGCGCGCGACGCGCTCGAACGCCTCAGGGGATCGGTGAAATCCTACGAGCGCCCTTTCGAGCCCGTCGATGAGGCTGACTGGGATGCGTTGAATTGATCGGGATCGACACGCATGTGCTTGTCTGGTGGGCCAATGGCGACACCGACAGACTAAGCCCGGCGGCGCTTGATGCGCTTGATGCTGCTCTGTCGGGCGGAAAAATCTTCATGTCGTCCATCACTGCATGGGAAATCGCCGTGCTGGCCGCCCGCGGCAGGCTCCTTCTATCGGAAGATGTCCGCCACTGGCTGGATGTGGTCGCGGAGGTCCCTGCCGTCGAGTTTGTGCCCGTCGACAATGAGATCGCGGTTTTGAGCACCCGCCTCGGGGATGGCTTCCACCGCGATCCCGCAGACCGTTTTATCGTGGCGACATGCCAGAAGCTTGCGGTGCCTCTGGTTACAGCCGATGAGAAAATCAGGCGATACCCGCATCTCACCACAATCTGGTGACAACGAGCCTTACCAGCGCGTCGGTTCGCCCGGCGCTGCCGGTTCGATGGCGAGTGCGTGCACGCTGTCTTTCAGCTCTTCGGCGAGCAGTTCGTTGACGGCGCGGTGGCGCTCGACGCGGTTCATCTTCGCAAACGCATCGGCGACGATGCGCACGCGGAAATGCGTTTCGCCCGTGCCGTCGAAATGTTCCTGATGGCCCGCATGCAGGTGGCTCTCATTGATCACGGCAAGCCGCTCCGGCGAAAATGCATCCGTGAGCTTGCTTTCTATCGTCGACTGGATGGACAATGACGTCTCCTCACACCATATGGGGGCTATCCCCAAATTCACGTTCGATTCAAGCGCTAGGTCGAACTTTGGCCAAAAGTCAATTCTTGTATCCCGGCGCTGAGGGGCCATACTTCCACACTGATTTGGTGACACGCAGTCCGATATGAAACCCTACTCGAAATATTTCGAGAAAATTCGCATTCGACCCGACCCGCAGGCGGAGGCGAAATCTCGCGCGCCACGCTGCCAGTGGGATGGCTGTGATGAGCCGGGCATGCATCGCGCGCCTGTCGGGCGTCACGCGGAGGGGCAGTATTTCCGCTTCTGCGTCGATCACGCCCGGCAATACAACAAGGGCTACAACTATTTCTCCGGTCTCAGCGATTCCGAGGTCGCGCGCTATCAGAAGGAAGCGCTGACCGGCCACCGTCCGACCTGGAAAATGGGTGGTAGCGGAGAGACACGGGCTGCGGCTGATTTCTCCACCTATCGGTCGGGCCGCGCGGCCTATCACAACCGGGTGGGCGACCCGTTCAACATGTTTGGCGAGCAGCAGGCCGCGCGCAAGCCGCGCGAAAAGCGGTTGAAGCCGCTTGAGGCCAAGGCGCTCGAAACACTGGGCCTGGGCGCACAAGCGACTGGCGAACAGATCAAGTCGCGGTATAAGAACCTGGTGAAGCAGCACCATCCCGATGCGAATGGTGGCGACCGGGGTTCTGAAGACCGGCTCAGAAGCGTGCTTGAAGCATACCGTCTGTTGAAACAGGCGGGTTTCTGTTAAAGCGGGCGTCTGATAAGACGCGTTGAACAAAGTCTGATGAGACGCTCCGGAAAAACGAACAGTTCAAGCGATGCAGGCAAGGGCCTGGCCGCTGGAGGCATGATGAACAAGATTGACCGCGATATCGCCAATTTGCCCGATACGACCGTTTCGGTGAAAGACACGTTCGGCTTTGAGTCCGACATGGTTGTGCCAGCCTATTCCGTGGCCGATTCCCACGTGCCGGACGTCGATCCCGACTATCTGTTCGACAAGCAGACGACGCTCGCCATTCTGGCGGGCTTTGCGCACAATCGCCGCGTGATGGTTTCCGGCTATCACGGCACCGGCAAGTCGACCCATATCGAGCAGGTCGCCGCGCGTCTCAACTGGCCCTGTGTCCGCATCAATCTCGACAGCCATGTCAGCCGTATCGACCTCGTCGGCAAGGACGCCATCGTGGTCAAGGACGGCAAGCAGGTCACCGAGTTCAAGGACGGTATCCTGCCCTGGGCTTATCAGCACAATGTCGCGCTCGTTTTCGACGAGTATGACGCCGGCCGCCCGGATGTGATGTTCGTCATCCAGCGTGTTCTGGAATCGTCCGGCCGCCTGACCCTGCTCGACCAGAGCCGCGTCATCCGTCCGCATCCCGCCTTCCGCATCTTTGCCACGGCCAACACCGTCGGTCTTGGCGACACGACCGGCCTCTATCACGGCACGCAGCAGATCAACCAGGCGCAGATGGACCGCTGGTCCATCGTTACCACGCTCAACTATCTGCCGCATGACGACGAAGTCGCCATCGTTCAGGCAAAGAACAAGCATTTCCAGAACGAGAAGGGCCGCGAGACGATCTCGCGCATGGTGCGCGTTGCCGACCTCACGCGTTCGGCCTTCATGAATGGCGACCTGTCGACCGTCATGAGCCCGCGTACGGTGATCATGTGGGCCGAAAACGCCGAGATCTTCGGCGATGTCGGCTTCGCCTTCCGTCTCACCTTCCTGAACAAATGCGATGAGCTGGAGCGTGCGCTGGTCGCCGAGTTCTACCAGCGCGCCTTTGGCGAGGAACTGCCGGAGAGCGCTGCCAACGTCGCGCTGAGCTAAGGCGCACCGTCTAGATCGCGCTGCGTTCACCCGGACGCATGAGGTGCGGTCTAAATCATTGATGGAGCATCGGAATAGCCGAAGAACCGGATTCCGCTTTTCGGTCCGATGCTCCAGACCGAGAGAAGACGAACCGTGAGCCAGACCAACCGCAAGCCCGGACAACCCGCCGATGCGCCGCTTGATCCTTTCAAGCGGGCGACCACGGCATGCATGCGCGCCGTTGCGGGCGATCACGAGCTTGAGGTCTCCTTCTCCAAGGACAAGCCATCGCTCACGGGCAGCCGCGCGCGCCTGCCGGACCTGCCCAAGCGGGCGACGGCCGAGGCGCTGACCGTCACGCGCGGCATCGGCGATTCCATGGCGCTGCGCCGCGCCTGCCACGATATCGATCTGCACCGCCGCCTCGCGCCGGAAGGCAATGAGGCGCGCGCCATTTACGACGCCGTCGAGCAGGCCCGCGTCGAGGCCATCGGTTCGATTGCCATGCCGGGCATGGGCGACAACATCGCCGCCATGCTCGAGGACAAATACGAACGCGCCAATCTGGCCGAGGTTTCCGAAAAGGCCGATGCGCCGCTTGAGGAAGCCATTGCGCTGATGGTGCGCGAAAAGCTGACCGGCCGGCCCGTGCCGAAGAGCGGCGAAAAGCTCGTTTCGCTCTGGCGCGACTGGGTTGAGAGCAAGGCCGGGGCCGACATCGACGCGCTTGCCGGGCAGATCGAGGATCAGAACGGCTTCGCCCGCGCCGTGCGCGATCTCCTTTCGTCCATCGATCTCGGCGAGGAGCTTGCCGAAGAAGAACAGACCGAGGAGAGCGAGGAAGACAGCGACGCGCCCGAGGCCCAGGAACAGGCCGAGCAGAGCGAGGACGACGAGTCCGGCGGCGAGGAAAGCGAGGGCGAGGAGTCCACGGGCGAGAGCGAGGACACCGAGACCGGCGAGAGCGAGGCCGGCGACACCACCGCCGACGATGTTTCCGAGGATGACGAACTGGATTCGGAGACGCCCGGCGAGGCGCGTCGTCCCGACAGCCCGTTCGACCAGGCCGCCCGCGATATCGACTACAAGGTCTTCACCACCGAGTTCGACGAAACGGTCGGCGCCGAAGAGCTTTGCGACGAGGAAGAGCTCGACCGTCTGCGCGCGTTCCTCGACAAGCAGCTTGCCAATCTGCAGGGTGTGGTCGGGCGTCTCGCCAACCGTCTGCAGCGCCGCCTGATGGCGCAGCAGAACCGCTCCTGGGATTTCGATCTGGAAGAGGGCGTGCTCGATACGGCGCGGCTCGTCCGCCTGGTCATCGACCCCATGCAGCCGCTCTCCTTCAAGCAGGAGCGCGACACCAATTTCCGCGATACAGTGGTGACGCTGGTGCTCGACAATTCGGGCTCCATGCGTGGCCGGCCGATCACGGTGGCCGCCACCTGCGCCGACATTCTGGCCCGCACGCTTGAGCGTTGCGGCGTGCGCGTCGAGATCCTCGGCTTCACCACGCGTGCGTGGAAGGGGGGGCAGGCGCGCGAGAAATGGCTCAAGGAAGGCAAGCCCGCCAACCCGGGCCGCCTGAACGATCTGCGCCACATCATCTACAAGAGCGCCGATGCCCCCTGGCGTCGCGCCCGCCGCAATCTCGGCCTGATGATGCGCGAGGGGCTTCTGAAGGAAAACATCGACGGCGAGGCGCTTCTGTGGGCGCACCAGCGCCTGATGGCGCGGCCCGAGCAGCGCAAGATCATGATGATGATCTCCGATGGCGCGCCGGTCGACGATTCCACCCTGTCGGTCAATCCCGGCAACTATCTGGAACGGCATCTGCGCGGGGTCATCGACCTGATCGAGACCCGCTCGCCGGTCGAGCTTCTGGCCATCGGCATCGGCCACGACGTCACGCGCTACTATCGCCGCGCCGTCACCATCGTCGATGCGGAAGAGCTGGCCGGTGCGATGACCGAGCAGCTCGCCTCGCTCTTCGAGGAAGAGGGCGCGCGCCGTAGCGGCGGTGCGATGCGGCGTGCGGGCTAGAGCGTCTGACCGAAAAGCGGAACCCGGTTTTCGGTCATTCCGATGCTCCATCACGCGCGTAGATCATCCTTTGTGCGCCCGGACTGGCGCACGGCCATCCAATCCGTCTGCTTCTAGCCGCCTGCTTCCTGCCTGGCTGCGATCTTTCGGTTTGACGGTGCAGGGCGTGCGCCCAGACGGCCCTCATGGCGCGCACCTACACAGCCCCCAACGCGCGCGCCTACGCAGCCCTTATGGCGCGCGCCCACACAGCCCTCATGGTGAGCGCCCACATAGCCCTCATGGTGAGCCTGTCGAACCACGGGGGCGGGGTGAAGGGCTGCGGCACGGCCTGCGCCTCTTCCTTGTGGCACTGGTCTTTGCCCTCGCTGCGCCGGCCTCCGCTCAGGAGCCGGCCATCTCCGTACCGGTCAAGGCGAGCCCGATCCGTCACTTTGCTGTGGGCTCCCACGAAACCCGTTTTGGCCCGCTGGAATTTGCCGGTGGTCTTTCCATGACCTCGCCGGTGGACCATTTCGGCGCATTCTCCTCCTTCCGCTTCATGTCGCCTGGCGCTGATGTCATCGGCGTTTCCGACACCGGTTTCTGGTTCTTCGGAACGCTCACCCGCGACGCCGAGGGGCGGCCAGCGGGCTTTGCCGATTTCAGCATGCAGCCCATGGTGGACGGCGCAGGCAGTTCCACGCGCGAGAAATGGACCACCGATGCCGAAGGCATTGCGGTGAAGGATGATCTGGCGACGGTCAGCTTCGAGCGCGTGCAGCGCATTGCGGAATTCGGGATCGAGCGCGGAGCCATGGGGGCCGCGATCCGCGATCTCGACTTCCTCGTGCCGCGCCACGAGCTGCGCAACAATCGCGGTTTCGAGACCATCGCTTACGCGCCCCCGGAAGGGCGGCTCGACGGTGCGCGTGTCGTCGTGGCCGAGCGCAGCATTGACGAAAACGGCAATTGCTTTGCGGCCATTCTGGAAGGGCCGCACAAGGGCGTCTTCACCGTCGCCCGCTCGGACGGGTTTGACATCACGGATGGCGCATTCCTGCCTGATGGCGATCTGCTCTTGCTGGAGCGGCGCTTCACGCTCGCCCAGGGCGTCGCCATGCGCCTGCGCCGCATCGATGGCGCAACCATCGCGCCGGGCAGCGTCGCCGACGGGCCGGTGCTCTTCACCGCCGGCATGGATTATCAGATCGACAATATGGAAGCGCTGGATGTCTGGCAGCGCGCCGATGGCGCGACCATGGTGTCACTCATGTCCGACGACAACCATTCGCTCCTGCAGCGCAATCTCTATCTGGAATTCCGGCTGCTTGGGGAGTGAGCGGCGGCTGGGGGCTCGCTGTAGTCTCGCGAAGAGGCTTCAACGTTGCGCTTCCTTCTCCCTGCCTGCGGGGGAAGGAAGTGTTGCCGTTGTTCGGCACCAAGCGTCCTCGCCCTTCGACAGGCTCAGGATGAGGACTACTTCAAAGCTGCCGCAGGGCTGGACTGATGACACTGCGCATCAACAGCCCTCATCCTGAGCCTGTCGAAGGGCGAGGGCGCTTGGCACTGCCCTCCCAACTACTGCGCTTCTTCAACGTCTCACTATCGGGTTTGAGTGCCGGCGCACGCCCCTCATCCCCCTGCCGGGACCTTCTCCCCGCTTGCGGGGAGAAGGAAGCGTTTCTGTTGTTTGGTGCCTGGCGTCCTCGCCCTTCGACAAGCTCAGGATGAGGACTACTGAGCTTGCGGTGTGGTTCATTCCGAACCGTTGTTTACGGGCGTGATCAGCAAAACAGCCCTCATCTTGAGCCTGTCGAAGGGCGAGGGCGCTTGGCACTGCCCTCCCAACTACTGCGCTTCTTCAACGTTTCACTATCGGGTTTGAGTGCCGGCGCACGCCCCTCATCCCCCTGCCGGGACCTTCTCCCCGCTTGCGGGGAGAAGGAAGCGTTGTTGTTTGGTGCCTGGCGTCCCCGTCCTTCGACAAGCTCAGGATGAGGACTACTGAGCCTGCGGATTGGTTCATTCCGGGTAGTTTCTTGCTGGCGTCATCAGCAAAACAGCCCTCATCCTGAGATGGCATAATCGCTTTCTCAGGGGGCAGCGGTTGCCCCCGGCGCTTCGGTTGAACCGTGGTCGACATGGTGTCGCCACAAAGCGAAGGAGGGAGCAACCATGGAGTATTATGCCGGATTGGACGTTTCAGAGGAAGCCACATCGGTCTGCGTGATTGATGGGCGCGGGCATGTGGTTGAGGAGATAAAGGTCTCCACGACGCCTGCAAGCCTCTCTTCTGCTTTGTCGGGTTTTGGCGATGCGCTTGCGCTGATCGGTCTGGAAGCCGGCGCGCTGACGCCATGGCTGGCCCGGGAGCTGAAGGCGCAGGCGTTGCCGGTTGCCGAGATCGAGACGCGGCGCATGAAGGCCTATGCCAAAGCCTCCACGGTGAAGACCGACCGGCGCGATGCCAGGATGATCGCCCAGGCATTGCGGGCGGGGCTGTATCGGGGGGTGCATGTCAAGGACGAGGCGGCCCACAGGCAGCGCCTGATGCTGACGGCGCGCGCGACCCTGCTTTCCCAGGCCCGCCAGTTGCAGGTCAAGATCCGTGGCGATCTGAAGCCGTTCGGCATCCGGCTTGGCCGCGTGGGCCCGGGAGGCTTTGCGGGGCGGGTCAAGGAGCGGCTTGCCGCGCGTGACGACCTTATGGCTCTGGTTGCGCCGATGCTGACCATGCGCACCGCCCTTCTTGCACAGGTGCGCATCTATGAGCGCGAGATCAAACGTCAGGCCGCCGCCGACCCGGTGTGCCGGCGGCTGATGACGGCGCCTGGCGTCGGATCGATCACGGCCTTTGCCTTCAAGGCAACCGTGCACCAGCCGGAGCGTTTCGCCCGCTCGGCCGATGTGCCGGCGGCCTTCGGCCTCGTGCCGCGCATCGACCAGTCTGGCGAGTACGAGCATATTGGCAGCATCTCCAAAACCGGTGACGTCATGATGCGCAGCCTCCTGTTCGAAGCCGCAAACGCGCTCCTGACGCGCACGAGGAAGAGTTTTGCCCTCAAACGGTGGGGGCTGAAGGTGGCCCGGCGACGTGGCATGAACCGGGCCCGCGTGGCGGTCGCCCGGCGGCTCGCCATCATCCTTCACCGCATGTGGGTCGATGGCAGCGACTTCCGCCTCATGCTGCAGGAAAGGCCGGCTTCGTCCAGCGCATGAGCGCGCCAGAGACTTTCCAGCCCCTTCTTCGACAGCTCTGACAGCGGTCGAAAAGGAGCGCGTCCGTCCGGGACGCACCGGCGCGGGCAATCGACGACGACAGGCTGGACGGCGGCCACGATACAAACCGGCCGCACGACGTACCTGAGATGGTCATGCCCGTTTCCGACGCCATCGAGCGGCAGCCCGTGCGCTGACCCGCGAACAGAAGCAGGAAGCCCGGACACGCATTCCTATTGACCGTGATTACAGAAGCCTGTCGAAGGGCTGAGCCTGTCGAAGGGCGAGGGCGCTTGGCGCTGCCCTCTCAACCGCCGCGCTTCGCCAGCGTCGCCGCTTCGTCCACCGTCATCCCGTCTGCGCTCAGAACAACGCCAAACAGCTCTTCGGCTTCCGCCGCCGTGTAATACCCCAGCGCCACATCCTGCAGCACGCTATCTGGCGCGCGGCGGAGCGGATCGCCATAGCCGCCGCCGCCCGGTGTTCCAACCGCAACACGGTCGCCGGCTTTGAGCGGAATGTCCTGTTCCTTGGAAAGGTGCGGCGGGACATGGGCCGCACCATCCTGCCAGACGGTCACCGCGTTCACCTTGCCGTCCCGCCCGCCAAGCACGCCCTGTGGTCCGGTGCGGCCATGGTCCATCACGAAGGAGGCGCGGGCGTTGCCACGCAGAAGCTCCACCTCGTAGGAAAGGCCGAACCCGCCGCGATGCTCGCCGGCGCCGCCCGAGCCCTCGCGCAGCGCGTAGCGGCGGTAAAGCACGGGGAAAGCCTGTTCCATCACCTCCACCGGAGGCGATTTGGAGATGCCGATGGTGGAGCAGCCATTTGTCAGGCCGTCATGGTCGACATTGCCGCCATAGCCGCCGCCGGAAATCTGGTACATCACGAAATCGCGGCCGCGCGCCGGATCGTGCCCGCCAAGCGCAAAATTTCCGCTGGAGCCGGCGGGCGCGGCGGTGACCTTTTCCGGCAGCGCCTTCACCATTGCGGCGAACACGGCCTCCGCAACGCGCTGCGAGACCTCGGCCGCACAGCCCGACACCGGGCGCGGATAGCGCGCGTCGAGAAACGTGCCTTCCGGCCGGTTGATGATCAAGGGCTCGAACGCGCCCGCGCTGAGCGGCACTTCCGGGAAAATGTGGCGCATCGCCAGATAGACGGAGGAAAGCGTGGTGGCGAGCACACTGTTCATCGGTCCCGCGCAGGGCGGGCTCGATCCCTCGAAGTCGAAGGTCAGCGTGTCGCCCTTCTTTTCGATGGCAAGCGCGATGGTCAGCGGGGCGTCCACCACGCCGTCTGAATCCACGAAAGCCTCGCCGCGATAGACCCCGTCGGGGACCGGCGCGATCAGCGCGCGCATCTGCGTGGCCGCACGCCTGCGCAGCTCCGCAATGGCCTGGCGCACCGTGTCGTCGCCATAGCGGTCGAGCACCTGGGCAAGCCGTTCCGCGCCCACCTCCAGGGCCGCGCCCTGCGCCCGGATATCGCCGATGCGCTGGTCCGCAACGCGGATGTTGGAGCAGATGATCGCGTAGATCTCCGGGTCGAGTTCGCCCTTCTTGAAAAGCTTCACCGGCGGCAGGCGCAGACCTTCCTGCTCCACCGCCGTGGCAGAGGCGGAAAAGCCGCCGGGAACCGCACCGCCAATGTCCGGCCAGTGGCCGGTGTTGGAGAGCCAGCAGAAGATCTCGCCATCGCGCCACACGGGCGTGGCGAAGCGCACATCCATGAGATGCGTGCCGCCCAGATAGGGGTCGTTGACGATGTAGATGTCGCCGGGTTCGGGTGCTGCCGTCTCGCCGCCCGCGATGCGCTCGATGAGCGTGCGCGTGGAATACTGCATCACGCCGACAAAGACCGGCAGCCCGGCCGAGCCCTGCGCGATCAGCGCGCCGTCTTCGGCGGCGTAGATGCCATCCGAACGGTCGTTTGCCTCGGCGATGACGGGAGAGAAGGCGGCGCGTGAGAAGGTCAGGTCCATCTCGTCGCACACCTGCTGGAGCGCGGCCTGAATAACGGAAAGCGTGATGGCGTCGAGGGCGGGGGTGTTCGTGTCAGTCATCCGTGCCTCCCTTTTGCGTTGCCGCCACGCCCCTCATCCCCCTGCCGGGACCTTCTCCCCGCCTGCGGGGAGAAGGAGGCTTTCATCGGCGTTGCAGCCATCGCCCTTCTCCCCGCAGGCGGGGAGAAGGTGCCGGCAGGCGGATGAGGGGCAGGCGCGGCGTTCATCAGCTCGCTCCCACCGTGATGATGATGTTCCCATCCGCATCGGATGCCGCCCGGTCTCCGGGTTCGATCACCGTGGTGGTGTCGAGCTGTTCGAGGATCGCCGGCCCCTCGATCACCGCATCGAGCGGCAGCTTTTCGCGGGCATAGACCGGGGTGTCATGCCAGGCACCCGCAAACCAGACTTGCCGCTTTTCATTCAGCGCTTGGGCGAGGGTTTCAACCCGCCCGGCCGGATCAATCAGGCTGGCGAGATCGATATCCGCCCGCACACCGATCACGGACGTGTTGAGATTGACGAGATTGGCGCGGATCTCGGGCAGGCGCACCTTGAAGCGTTTGTAATAGGCGTCCTCGAAGAGCGCCTGCAGCCTGTCGCGGTCTATTTCGGGGCCGGGCAGTGGCACGTTGATGAGGTGCGTCTGGCCGACAAACTGCATGTCCGCCGTGTGCACGCATTCGATGCGCTCCGGCTGAACGGTCTCCTGCGCGATCAGCGCTTCGCCCTCGGCGCGCTGTTCATCCAGCACGCTTCTGACCAGCGCCACATCGAGGCTTGCGACAGGGCGGTTTACCGTGCGCACGAAATCGTGCCGCAGATCGGCCACCACGCAGCCAAGCGCATTGGTGATGCCGGGGCGCGCCGGCACCATCACGCGCGGAATGCCCAGTTCACGGGCAAGCGCTGCAGCGTGCAACGGTCCCGCACCGCCGAAAGCGAACAGCGCAAAGTCGCGCGGGTCGTGTCCCTTGCCGAGCGACACCATGCGGATCGCGCCGGCCATCTTGATGTTGGCGATTTTCAGCACCGCACCGGCTGCTTCCACGCCTGAAAGGCCGAGATCAAACCCGAGTTTCTCGGCAAAGATTTCTTCGACATCGGCAACGGAAACCGGATTGTCGACCGAGAGCAGCTTTTTGGGGTTCAGCCTGCCCAGAAGAAGATTGGCGTCGGAAATGGTCGGCTCCACGCCGCCACGGCCATAGCAGATCGGGCCGGGTTTTGCGCCCGCGCTCTGCGGTCCCACCTCCAGAAGCCCCGCATCGTTGACGCGCGCGATCGAGCCGCCGCCCGCGCCCACCGTATGCACGTCCACCATGGGCACGTGGATCGGCATCGCGTATTCCACCTCGATCTCGTTGGAGACCGCGGGCCGTGCGCCGCGCACCAGCGCGACATCCGTGGACGTGCCGCCCATGTCGTAGGTGATGAGATTGTCGACGCCCGCCCGCCGCGCGGTGAAGGCGGCGGCCATCACGCCTGAAGCCGGGCCGGACATCACCGTCTTGGCCGCTTCGCGGGCCACATGGGCGGCGGAGATCATGCCGCCATTGCCGTTCATCACCAGGAAGTCGCGCGCATAGCCGAGGCCTCGCAGCTCATTCGAAAGCCGGGCGACATAGCGTTCGAGGATCGGCTGCACCGAGGCGTTGACGGCGGCGGTCACGCCACGTTCGAATTCGCGCGCTTCCGAGAGCAGGGCGTGTCCAGTGGTGATGTAATCGTTGGGCCAGAGTTCGGCGGCGATTTCGGCTGCGCGCTTCTCATGCGCCGGGTTCGCATAGGCATGCAGGAAATGGATCACCAGCGAAACGCAGCCCGCATCGAGCAGCGCCTTGACCGCTTCGCGCACGCCCTCCTCGTCGAGCGGGGTGAGCGCATTGCCGGCAGCGTCCATGCGCTCGCCCACCTCCAGCCGCAGATTGCGCGGCACAACGGGTTTGAACGTGCCCGTCATGCCATAGGCTTGCGGCCGCGTGCGCCGTCCAAGCTCGATGATGTCGCGGAAACCGGCGGTGGTGATCATGCCGGTTCGCGCAAGCTGCCGCTCCAGAACCGCATTGGTCGTGGTGGTCGTTCCATGCACGATCAGGCCGATTTCGGAGGCCGGTACGCCCGTCTCCCGAACGGCGTTGACGACGCCGAAGGCCTGGTTCTCGATGGTGGTCGGGGTCTTGGCGACACGCACCCGGGGGCCCATATCGGAGCCTGAACGTGTGTCGATCAGGATCAGGTCAGTGAAGGTGCCGCCCACATCGATGCCGGCGACCACAGAACCCGAATTGATGCCATTTTTCTCAACCATTGGGAAAATCCGGAATGCGAAACCTTTTTTGACCCGACGATATGAAATAGGTGTCGAACGCTGGAAACTTGACGTCAAATTCATTTGTATACTAATAATCTCGGCAGGCAAGAGCCGCCATTAATGCCGTGATTTGAGTTTGCATCCGCACCCGAAACAGGCATAGAGACTTCCGACCGAACGAGGAAAGTACCGATGGACAGCGCTGCGCTCCGCGAGGCCGAGGCCGAAAAGACAACCGAATTCCCGATTCCCGCCAGCTGTTATGCCGAGCGCGTGACGTCGGTGAAACACTACACGGACAAGCTGTTCTCGTTCCGCATCACGCGGCCGCAGAGCTTCCGTTTCCGCTCCGGCGAGTTCGTGATGATCGGTCTTCCCAATGCCGCCAAGCCGGTGTTCCGCGCCTATTCCATCGCCAGTCCCAACTGGGATGAAGAGATTGAATTCTTCTCCATCAAGGTGCCGGACGGTCCGCTGACCCAGCACCTGCAGAAGATCCAGCCGGGCGACACGGTGCTGATGCGCCAGAAGTCCACCGGCACGCTGGTCAACGATGCGCTGACGCCGGCGAAAAACCTCTACATGATCTCCACCGGCACGGGCATTGCGCCTTTCGCAAGCCTGATCCGCGATCCGGAGACCTATGACAAGTTCGAGAACATCATCCTGACCCATACCTGCCGCGAAGTGGCGGAGCTGGACTATGGCAAGGAGCTGGTGGCCGCGCTCAAGGACGATCCGCTGATCGGCGAGCTGGTCGAGGGACGTCTGACGCATTTCACCTCCACCACGCGCGAGACCTCGCCTGTCATGGGCCGCATCACGACGCTGATCGAGAATGGCGAGCTGTTCAAGGCGCTCGGCACCGAACCCTTCAACCGCGAAAACGATCGCGTGATGATCTGCGGTTCGATGGAGATGCTGAAGGACGTCAAGGCGCTGACCGAGAAGGCGGGCCTCAAGGAAGGCTCCAACGCCGAGCCGGCCGATTTCGTCGTCGAACGCGCCTTCGTCGGCTAAGTCCTCGTCTGCTTGTCTGCCAGCATGACTGACATCCTCCTTGTCTCGGCCTGCGGGGAGAAGGTGCCGGCAGGGGGCTGAGGGGCGTGCGCCGGCGCTCAAACCCGGCAGTGAGACGTTGCAGAAGCGCGGCGGTTGCGAGGGTTGAGCCAAGCGCCCCCGTCCTTCGACAGGCTCAGGATGAGGACTGCCGGGCTTGCGGTGTGGTTCATTCCGAACGGTTGTTTGCGGGCGTCATCAACTCAACAGCCCTCATCCTGAGCTTGTCGAAGGACGGGGGCGCTTGGCACCGAACAACAGCAACGCTTCCTTCTCCCCGCGTGCGGGGAGAAGGTGCCGGCAGGGGGCTGAGGGGCGTGCGCCGGCGCTCAAACCCGGCAGTGAGACGTTGCAGAAGTGCGGCGGTTGGGAGGGCGGCGCCAGGCGCCCCGTCCTTCGACAGGCTCAGGATGAGGACTACCGGGCTTGCGGTGTGGTTCATTCCGAACCGTTATTTGCGGGCGTCATCAACTCAACAGCCCTCAACCTGAGCCTGTCGAAGGACGGGGGCGCTTGACGCCGAACAACAGCAACGCTTCCTTCTCCCCGCATGCGGGGAGAAGGTGCCGGCAGGCGGATGGGGGGGCGTGCGCCGGCTTCAGTCGGCCCTCTGTCTGCATTGAAACTTCTTCTTCTTTGAGCCCGTGCGCTGGCCCCTCATCCTCACCTTCTCCCCGTGAACGGGGAGAAGGGGGCATATGCGCCGCGCGCGGTTACACAGCCTGGCGCTGCTTTTACCGCATGCTTTGTGGACGGGTCCGTTGAGAAAGCCAGCCGACTGCCAGGCAGGTCGCCCTTCACATCGCCGACAAACAAACCTCCTGCTCCCCAACCCGTCACCCCTTGACCTCACGCATCAGCCATGACAAAAGCCAATCGATAATATCGATAAATCCGGATATTTGGATAATGCAAAAGTCAGAGGCCATCGACGCACTTGCTGCTCTTGGGCAGGAAACCCGTCTCGACGTGTTTCGTCTGCTTGTTCGGATCGGGCCTGAAGGTCTGCCGGCGGGCGAGGTCGCAGCGCGGCTGGGCGTGGTGCAGAACACCGCCTCCACCCATCTCAAGGTTTTGGCTCAGTCCGGCATGATCCGCGCGGAGCGGGAAGGGCGGGTCATTCGCTACAAGGCGGACATGACCGGCTTCCGCGATCTCCTGTCCTTCCTCATGGAAGACTGCTGCAACGGAAATCCGGATCTCTGCCGCCCCGCCATCGAGGCGGCGACCTGCCATTGCTAGGAGGCAAGACCATGCGTGATCAGCCCTTCAACGTGCTATTCCTGTGCACCGGGAACTCGGCCCGCTCGATCCTTGCGGAAGCGGTCCTGAACCGGGTTGGCGCAGGCCGCTTCAAGGCCTACTCGGCAGGCTCGCAGCCCAGGGGTGCGGTGCACCCCTATGCGCTGGAACTGCTGGAACACATGAACCATGACGTTTCCTTCGCGCGCTCGAAGGACTGGGACGAGTTCGCAACGCCCGATGCGCCGAAGCTGGATTTCGTCTTCACCCTGTGCGATAGCGCCGCCGAGGAGGCCTGTCCGGTCTGGCCGGGCCAGCCGATGACGGCGCACTGGGGCCTGCCGGACCCGGCGGCAGCCACCGGCACCGAGGCTGAGAAGCATCTCGCCTTTGCCGATGCCTATCGCATGCTCAACAACCGCATTTCCATTTTCACGGCGCTGCCGCTCGCCTCGCTCGACCGGCTTTCCCTGCAGCGCCGCCTTGATGATATCGGCCGCACCCCGGCGCATTCCCAATAGGATCCAAGAACCATGACTGACCAAACCCTGGACCGCGCGGGCAAACCGGCTGGCGGGATCGGCTTCTTCGAAAAATATCTTTCCGTCTGGGTGGCGCTCTGCATCATTGCCGGCATCGCGCTCGGCAATCTGATGCCCGGCCTGTTCGGCTTTCTTGCCGGGCTTGAATACGCCTCGGTCAATCTGGTCGTTGCCGTGCTTATCTGGGCCATGGTCTTCCCGATGATGGTCAATGTCGATTTTGCGAGCCTCAGCCACATTGGCGACCGGCCGAAGGGCCTCGTTCTGACGCTCTTCGTCAACTGGCTCGTCAAGCCCTTCACCATGGCCGCGCTCGGCGTCCTGTTCTTCGAATATGTCTTTGCCCCGTGGATCGAGCCCGCCGATGCGCAGCAATACATTGCCGGCCTGATCCTTCTGGGCGCAGCGCCCTGCACGGCCATGGTTTTCGTGTGGAGCCAGCTCACCCGCGGCGACGCCACCTACACGCTGGTGCAGGTGTCGCTCAACGATGTGGTGATGATCTTCGCCTTCGCGCCCATCGTCGCCCTGTTGCTCGGCGTGACGGACATCGTCGTGCCCTGGGAGACGCTGCTACTGGCCACAGGCCTCTATGTGGTCATTCCACTGGTCGCCGGCGCCCTGACGCGCAAATGGCTGACCGGCCGCGCCTCTGGCGCAGAGGCTGAAAAGGCGGTCTCAAGCTTCACCGCGTCGCTGAAACCCGTTTCCGTGATCGGCCTTCTGGTCACCGTGGTTCTGCTGTTCGGCTTTCAGGGCCATGTCATCGTTGAACGGCCCATTCTGATCGTTCTGATCGCGGTGCCGCTTCTGATCCAGTCCTATGGCATCTTCTTCCTGACCTATTTCGCGGCCCGCATCTGGAAAGTGCCGTTCAATGTCGCCGCGCCCTGCGCCCTCATCGGCACGTCGAACTTCTTCGAACTTGCGGTGGCTGTGGCCATCAGCCTGTTCGGCTTGAATTCCGGCGCCGCACTTGCCACGGTGGTGGGCGTGCTGGTCGAGGTTCCGGTGATGCTGTCGCTGGTCGCCTTTGCCAACCGCACCCAGGACTGGTTCCCCAAAAGCTGAGTGAGAAAACCCGAGAGCCGAGCGAGCCCCCCGAGTGCCGAGCGAGAAAACCCCCGAGAGCGGAGCGAGAAAACAATGACCGCAACCATCTACCACAACCCCAAATGCGGCACCTCGCGCAACGTGCTGGCCATGCTTCGCGAAGCCGGTGAAGAGCCGGTGGTGATCGAATATCTCAAGACGCCGCCCGGCCGTGAAAAGCTGGTGTCCCTGATCGCCGCCATGGGCGTTTCGCCGCGCGCGATCCTGCGCCAGAAGGGCACGCCCTATGACGAGCTTGGTCTTGGCGAAGACAAGTGGAGCGATGACGAACTGATCGATTTCATGGTCGAACACCCGATCCTGATGAACCGTCCGATCGTTGAAACCCCGCTTGGGACGAAGCTCTGCCGCCCGTCTGAAACCGTGCTGGAACTCCTGCCGGAAGACGCGGTGAAATCCTTCACCAAGGAAGACGGTGAGGTGGTGAAGTAGCGCGGAAGGTTCGGTAACCGCGCGAAATCCTCCCTTCACCGCTGTACATTTGTCTTCGACGCGCGTAGTACGGCGCAAAAGCGTTGGCAGAATGGCCGCGCTGCGCGCCCGCCAGGCTATCTGCATCAGATGATCTCTTAGAGCGCGCTCATTTCCGAAAGAAGATGAATGACCGAGTTCGAAGGCATTGTGCCGGCGCTTGGCCGGGCGTTGGATAAACGCGGCTATACCGAATTGACCCAGGTGCAGAAGGCTGTGCTGGAACTGGAGCCCGCTGGTGCGGATGCGCTCGTTTCCGCACAGACCGGCTCCGGCAAGACCGTCGCCTTCGGCATCGCGCTGGCGCCCAGCCTGCTCGATGGCGGAGAGCGCTTTGATCGCGCTGCCGCCCCGCTCGGTCTCGCCGTCGCGCCGACGCGTGAACTGGCGCTTCAGGTCAAGCGCGAGCTTGAATGGCTTTACGCCGAGACCGGCGCCGTCATCGCCTCCTGTGTCGGCGGCATGGACATCCGTACCGAGCGCCGCGCGCTTGAGCGCGGTGCGCATATCGTCGTCGGTACGCCGGGTCGCCTGTGCGACCATATCCGCCGCAATGCGCTGGACATGTCGGACCTGCGCGCCGTCGTGCTGGACGAGGCCGACGAGATGCTCGATCTCGGCTTCCGCGAAGATCTGGAGTTCATTCTCGACGCAGCCCCCGCCGAGCGTCGCACGCTGATGTTCTCGGCCACGGTTTCGCGCACCATCGCCAATCTGGCGAAGAACTATCAGCGCGATGCGGTGCGCATCACCACCGCCGCCGAGCAGAAGCAGCATGTCGATATCGATTATCGTGGCTTCCTGGCCGTGCCGCAGGAGCGCGAGAACGCCATCATCAACGTGCTGCGCTATTATGAGGCGCGCAACGCACTGGTGTTCTGCAACACGCGCGCTACCGTCAATCATCTGACCGCGCGCTTCAACAATCGCGGCTTCTCGGTCGTCGCCCTGTCGGGTGAGCTGAGCCAGAGCGAGCGCACCCATGCGCTGCAGGCCATGCGCGACGGACGCGCCCGCGTCTGCGTGGCGACGGATGTTGCCGCCCGTGGCATCGATCTGCCCAATCTGGAGCTGGTGGTTCACGCCGACCTGCCCACCAACACCGAAACGCTTCTGCACCGCAGTGGCCGCACCGGCCGCGCCGGGCGCAAGGGCGTCAGCGCGCTCATCGTTGCCCCCAATGGCCGCCGCCGCGCCGAGCGCCTTCTGCGCGACGCCAAGGTGCGCCTCGAATGGGGCAGCCCGCCCTCCGCTGAAGAGGTTCTGCGCCGCGACGACGAACGTCTCATGGCCGATCCGAACCTTGATGAGCCGATCCAGGAAAACGAGACCGAGTTCGTCGAGGCGCTGCTCGCCAAACATGGCGCGGAGCAGGTGGCGGCGGCTTTCGTGCGCCTTCATCGCGGCAAGCTTTCCGCGCCTGAAGATGTAACGGAAGTCACGATCTTCGATTCCGGCAGCGCGCGTGAAGAGCGCAAGCCGCGCCGTGAGGACTTCGACCAGAGCACCTGGTTCTCGCTGTCCGTCGGACGCAAGCAGAATGCCGAGCCGCGCTGGCTCATCCCGCTTTTGTGCCGTGCCGGCGAACTCACCAAGAGTGAGATCGGCGCGATCAAGATGCAGCAGGACGAGACCTATGTCGAACTCGACGCTGCCTGCGTGCAGCGTTTCCTGTCGACCATCGGTCCGGACGCGCTTCTGGAGCGCAGCATCCGCGTGGTGCAGCTCGATGGTGTTCCGGAGTTTGCGCCGCGCAACGGGCCAAAGCCCTTCGGCGCAAAACGCAGGCCGGCCGGCAAGCCGCATCGCAAGGGCGGTGGCGGCGAGTGGCGCGACGACGCCAAGCCATGGGCCAAGAAGGACGGCAAACCCGGCAAGCCGAAATTCGGCAAGCCCGCCGGCGGCAAGAAGAAGCCCCGCAAGAAACCGGACTGACGGGGCTTTCCTTCAGAGAATCAAGAATGTTGCGCTGCGGAAAGAAATCGGGTTAAACACCGCGCATCCGCTCTGGACCCGGTGAAATTCCGGGTGGCTCTGCCGGCCGCTGATCCGCCGGCGCAACCTTGATAGTTCCTGTCTTGCCCGGCCGCAGAAGACTGACGGTGGCTGGGAAGTCATGTTTTCTGAAGGTTCAATGTTCTCTCTTTCCCATTACCGCGAAGAGTGGTTCGGCAATGTCCGGGCCGATCTCCTTTCCGGGCTGGTCGTCGCTCTGGCGCTCATTCCCGAAGCCATCGCTTTCTCCATCATTGCCGGCGTCGATCCCAAGGTCGGGCTCTACGCCTCCTTCTCCATCGCCGTCATCACCGCAATTGCCGGTGGCCGCCCGGGCATGATCTCGGCCGCCACGGCTGCAACCGCCGTGCTCATGGTCACGCTGGTCAAGGATCACGGCCTGCAATATCTGCTTGCCGCCACAGTTCTGGCCGGCCTTTTGCAGATCGGCGCGGGCCTGCTCAAGCTCGGTTATCTGATGCGCTTCGTGTCGCGTTCGGTCATGACCGGCTTCGTCAACGCGCTGGCCATTCTCATCTTCATGGCGCAGCTGCCCGAGCTGATCGGCGTGCCGAACCTCACCTATGTGATGGTCGCAGCCGGTCTTGCCATCATCTATCTGTTCCCGCGCATCACCAAGGCCGTGCCGTCGCCGCTCATCTGCATCATCGTGCTGACGGCGCTTTCCATCGGCTTCGGTCTCGACGTGCGCACGGTTGGCGACATGGGCGAACTACCCTCCACGCTGCCGGTCTTCCTGCTGCCGGACATCCCGCTCAATCTGGAGACGCTGCAGATCATCCTGCCCTATTCGGCTGCCGTGGCTGCCGTGGGCCTGCTGGAATCGCTGATGACCGCCTCGCTGGTGGATGAACTCACCGACACGCCAAGCGACAAGAACCAGGAGTGCATCGGTCAGGGCCTTGCCAACACGGCGACCGGCTTCATCGGCGGCATGGCTGGCTGCGCCATGATCGGCCAGTCCATGATCAATGTGAAATCCGGCGGTCGCGGGCGTCTTTCCTGCTTTGCGGCCGGCGTGCTTCTCCTGTTCATGATCGTGATCCTGGGCGACTGGGTGCGCCAGATCCCCATGCCGGCGCTCGTCGCCATCATGATCATGGTGTCCATCGGCACGTTCTCCTGGTCGTCGATCAAGAATTTGCGCGAGCATCCGCTGTCGTCTTCCGTGGTCATGGTCGCCACCGTGGTCTGCGTGGTCTTCACGCACAATCTGGCGATTGGCGTTCTGGTCGGCGTCCTGCTCTCCGGCATCTTCTTTGCCGCCAAGATCGCGCAGATATTCCGTGTCACCTCCACCCTGTCGGAAGACGGACGTCAGCGCACCTATCGGGTTGAGGGCCAGCTCTTCTTCGCTTCGGTGGAAGACTTCAACGCCGCCTTCGATTTCAAGGAAGCGCTGGACAAGGTCGTCATCGATGTCTCTCACGCGCACATCTGGGACATTTCCAGTGTTGGCGCGCTCGACATGATCGTGCTCAAATTCCGCCGTGACGGCGCAGAGGTCGAACTTGTCGGCATGAACCGGGCGAGCGAGACCATCGTTGACAAGCTCGGCATCCACGACAAGCCGGGTGCGCTTGAAAAACTGATGGGGCATTAGGAGGTAGAGATGTCAAAGATCACTGCATTCATCGACGGCTCCATCTATTCGCAGAGCGTGTGCCAACACGCAGCCTGGATCGCCGGACGGCTCAATGCCTCCGTGGAGCTTCTTCACCTGCTGGGCCGGCACGAAACCGGCAGCGCGCCGTCCGATCTGTCGGGCAACATCGCGCTCGGCGCGCGTTCTTCGCTGCTCAAGGAGCTCTCAGAGCTTGATGAGCAGCGCGCGCGTCTCGCCATGAAGCGTGGCCGCGCCATCCTCGAAGACGGTGAGGCCGCCGTGCGCGCCGCAGGCGTCGAGGCTGTGTCGGGTCGTCTGCGCCATGGCGATGTGGTCGACACGGTCGCCGAGGTTGAGGCCGATTCCGACCTTCTGGTCATCGGCAAGCGCGGTGAGGCGGCGGATTTCGCCAAGCTGCATCTGGGCTCCAATCTCGAGCGTGTCGTTCGCGCAAGTCACAAGCCGGTCTTCGTCGCGGCCCGCGCCTTCAAGCCCATCGAAAAGGTGCTCGTCGCCTATGATGGCGGTGCGAGCAGCATCAAGGCGGTCGACGCCATTTCCCGCTCGCCGCTGTTTGCGGAGCTCACCGTCAAGCTTCTGATGGTCGGAACCGACAACACCGAGGCGCGCAACCGTCTTGCAGAAGCCGAGGCCGTTCTGCGCGGTGCCGGTGTCGCGGTGCAGAGCGAGGTCGTGGCGGGCCAGCCCGAAACCGTCATCTCCGAGCGCGTCGAGAGCGAGAATTTCGGCCTTCTGGTGATGGGAGCCTATGGCCATTCGCGCATCCGCAGCCTGATCATCGGCTCGACCACGACCGAGATGCTGCGCTCCTGCAAAATCCCGGTCATGCTGTTCCGCTAAAGCAATTCCAGGAAAAGTGGGAACCGGTTTTCCGCCCGGAATTGCGTAAGACAATGAACTAGACCGCTTTGCGTCCATACGGACGCACAAATGCACGGATCAACAAGATGACGGGCGCGGCAGCTCTTTCAGCGCCGCGCCCGTCATGTCATGAATGCCAGAACCTCATTCCAAGGAAAGGGCGCAAGCCATGGCCGAAACCTTCGTCATCGCCCAGGGCGGCGGTCCCACCGCCGTCATCAACCAGACCGTCGTTGGCGCAACGCTGGAAGCCATGAAGCGCTATCCCGGCTGTCGTGTGCTCGGTGCGCTGCACGGCGTGCGCGGCATTCGCGATGGACGCTTCGTCACCCTGTCCGATCTCTCCGAGACCGAGCTTCGGCGCATTGCCGCCACGCCAAGTGCTGCGCTGGGCTCCACCCGCGACAAGCCGAATGCGGCCTATTGCGAAGAGATCATGAAGGGGCTGAAAGCCGTCAGCGCGGACGCCTTCATCAACATTGGCGGCAATGACACGTCCGGCACCCAGGCCATCCTGCGCGATGCATCGGGCGGCGGCATGACCTTCATGCATGCTCCCAAGACCATCGACAATGATCTGATGGAAAACGATCACACGCCGGGCTTCATCTCCGCCGGTGAAATGGTTGCCGGCGCGTTCCTGAGCGTCGATCTGGATTTCCGCGCCCTGCCGGGTGTCTATGTGGGCATCGTCATGGGCCGCCATGCGGGCTTTCTCACTGCTGCCGCAGCCGCCTGGGCGCTGGATGAGGAGAGCGGTCCGCATCTCGTCTATGTGCCCGAGCGCGCCTTCGAGCGCGGTCGTTTCATCGAAGACGTCAAGGCCACGGTCGCCCGCCATGGCCGCTGTGTCGTCGCCATGTCGGAAGGCGTTTCGGACGCCGATGGCCACTCGCTCATCGAAACGCTGGTGCCTGCCGAAATGCAGGAGCGCGATGCGCACGGCAATCTCAAGCTCTCCGGCAGCGATCTCGGTCAGGCCATCGAGCGCATTCTTGCCGAGGATCTCGCCGGTCAGCGCGCCCGTGTCGACACGTTCGGCTATCTGCCGCGCGGCAACATCGCCACGATCAGCGAAACCGATGCGCGCGAAGCCTTCGAGGCCGGTGCATTTGCCGTTGGCTCCGTGGAAGAGGGCAATGGCTCTGTCGCGCTGCAGTTCGATGGCGAAAAGACGGTCTGTCGTCTGGTCGATCTCGACGCCGTCGCCGGCAAGACCCGCCACATGCCCGAGAGCTATCTCAAGCCGGATGAGAACCGTCTTTCCGACGAAGGCCTTGCCTATCTGCAGCGCCTCCTGCCGCGCCGCTTCGATCCGGCAAAGCCTTTCGTCTGACGAAAGAAGGCAGGCGGCGCATTTCTGTAGCCGCCTGTCGGTTCGGCAAGGGAGCGAACGTCCTCTGGAGGCACAGACAGAGCTTTAAGGGAGACGAATGATGATCGTCATTGCCGGCCATATGACCGTTTCGCCCGCAGCGCGGCATGCCCATGTCGCCGCCCACGCAGACATGATCCGCCGTGCGCGTAGCCACCCCGGCTGCGTCGATTTTGCGATCTGCGAAGACGCGCTCGATCCGGGCCGGGTGAACCTGTTCGAATTGTGGGAAAGTGAGGCGGCGCTGAATGCCTGGCGCCGTGTCGCGAACCCGCCTGCAGGCGATGTTCAGCTGTCTGCAATCGAGGTGCAGAAGCATCATGTCAGCCATTCCGGACCTCCATTCTGAGGCCCGGAAGGCTTGGTATGCGTGTTAGCGCTTGCGCACGAATTCCGTGCGAAGAACGAGACCCTTGATGCCTTCGTGGCGGCAGTCGATCTCTTCCTTGTTGTCCGTCAGGCGGATCGTCTTGATCACGGTGCCGCGCTTCAGCGTCTGGCCTGCGCCCTTCACCTTCAGATCCTTGATCAGCGTCACGGAATCGCCGTCCGCCAGCGGGTTTCCTTCCGCGTCGACGACCGCGCCGCGCTGTGCTTCAAGAGCGGCCATTTCCGAGGCCGGCATCCATTCGCCGGTCACGTCGTCATATACATAGTCGTCATTGCTGTCGGTCATATCGTGCCTTCTTCTGCACCGGGCCACGGGCCCGGCGCTTCCTCTAACCGGCGGCAGCGTCGTCGGATCTACTTCCGAACGAACGTGCCGTCCTTCAACTGGTCGAAATACTCCACGCGGACCTCTTTGGCCAGATCACCGTCCATGCTGAACGTGACGGCCGAGACGGAGCCCGCCATGGCGTTCTCGTTGCGCGGGCGGAAAGTGAACGCATCGCCCGTCCAGTGCTCCAGCGGGAAGGTGCTGGACGTGCCTTCCACCTTCATGACGAGGCCGTCCTTGTCTTCCTCGACAATGAGGTTGCCGAAATAGTCATTGGCGAACGTGCCGGTGTAGGCGGCGTGTTCGCGCGCGGGCTTTGCGTCTTCAGGCGCTTTCTGTCCCGCAAGTTCGCCAAACGGCGCCAGCATCGGCGCGAAGGCGATGGGATACATGGCAAGCCAGTCGCGCTGCATCTCGCCAAACTGCACCAGATCCATGAAGCTCATGGAGATGCCTTCAGCCAGGCCGATGGGCTGCGCATTGGTCAGGACTACGATGCCGATATCGGCGGAAGGGATCATGATGAAATTGGTTGCCGCACCGAGGGCAAAAGCGCCCGAATGGCTGATCATGACACGCCCTGCCGGCGAAACGCCGACACCAAAACCGTAACCGTAGAAGCTGGCGCGTGCGGCGGGTGTCGCGGGCTTGCCGGAAACCACCTGCGGGCTGAGAGCCGGCAGGAGAGCCTCGGAGTCGACAATGCTGCGACCGTCAAATTCGCCATTGCCGAGCACCATGCGCAGCCATTTCGCCATGTCGTTCACGCTGGCGCTCACACCGCCCGCCGGCGACTGGGCGTCGGGATCGCGCTGGAAAAGCACCTCCCACGCATCGCCCTCGCGCATGTGGCCATGGGCGCGGTTGTCGCGCGCCAGAAAATCCTTCAGCCGGGAGGAGGTGCTCTCCATGCCGAGCGGCTTGTAGATGGCGTCGTCGCTGAGCGTTGCCCAGTCCTTGCCGGCCACGCCCGCCACGGCCTCTGCCGCAGCCGTCAGGCCGAAATTCGTATAGGCGTATTGCAGGCGGAACGCGCCGACTTTCAGATGCCGGAGCTGTTCCAGGATGACCTGGCGCGGAAAGCCCAGATCTTCGAGATCATCGCCCGCATGGTCGGGCAGGCCCGAGCGGTGCGCATAAAGATCGCCAACGGTCAGGAGCGCCGTGCTGTCGGGATTGGAAAGCTTGAACCAAGGCAGGATGTCGGCCATCGGCGTATTCCAGTCGACCACGCCTTCGCCCACCTGTTGCGCCACCACGGTCGCGCCAACGGATTTGGACAGCGAGGCAAGCTGGAACGCCGTGTCGGTGTCGACGGCTGCTTCCTCGCCTGCCTTGCGCACGCCATAGCCCTTGGCGAACAGGACTTCATCCTTGCGCACCACGGCAACCGCGAGACCCGGCACGCCGGTCTCCTTCATGGCGTTCTGGATGAGGGCGTCGAGCGCCTCGACGGCCTTCTCGATCTGGCCATCGGGAATGGCGACGCCCGCAGTCTGTGCGGGCGGCGGCAGATCGTTGGCCAGCGCGGCTGCCGGCGCGGCGGTCAGGGCCAGCGCGGTTGCGGCTGCGAGAATGCGGGACGCCATGGCGAAATCTCCAGTGTGAACGGGTTGGGCCGCCAGTTGTGGCGACAAGTCTTTAACGAAATAAAAACGCCGGCTTAGCACCTGCCTCTAGCTGAACAGATGCCGCTCTTTTTCTACCAGCTCGCTGATGAAGGCTGCCGCCACCTGAATGCGGCGGGTGGGGCGCATGGATTCATGGTAGACGGTCCAGTAGCTGCGGCGGATCGGTCCCGCCCAGTCAATCGGCACAAGATCATCGTGCCTGCGCGCGATGAAAGTGTGCAGAATGCCGATGCCCGCGCCGGCGCGCACGGCTTCCACCTGGCCCATGGCCGATGAAACGGCAAAGTCCGTTCTCCAGTTTTCGGAGACCTCGGCGGCGTAATCCAGTGTCGGGCTGAAAACCAGATCGGGCACATATCCCACCAGCCTGTGGGCGGAGAGATCGGCGGCCTGCTTCGGCAGGTCGTGTGCCTGCGCATAGTCTTTCGAAGCATAGAGACCGAGCGTGTAGTCCACCAGCTTTGCGGCCACCAGCCGGCCTTCCGTCGGGCGGTCCACGGTCACTGCAATGTCGGCTTCACGGCGCGAAAGCGATAGCGAACGTGGAACGGGCACGAGCTGCACTGAAAGCCCCGGATGCCGCGCGGTCAGCGCGCCCAGCCGGGGCGCAAGAAAGGCAACGCCAAAACCGTCCGGGGCGCCGATCCGCACGGTGCCGGTCACGTCTTCGCTCTCGCCGGCAATCTCGGCGCGCGCGGCGATCATGTCGGCTTCCATGCGTTCCGCCGTTGCCAGCAACTGCTCGCCCGCCGCCGTCAACTCCGTGCCTGTCGTCAGGCGGTGAAAGAGCTTTGCGCCAATCGCATCCTCCAGCGCCGCCACCCGCCTTGAGACGGTTGCGTGATTGAGGCCGAGCCGCTTGGCCGCGCCCAGTATCTGGCCGGCCCGTGCAACGGCGAGAAACACGCGCACATCGTCCCAGTTCATGCCATTCCTCCCGGTTAGGCGTTTTCTGCACGATACATCCTATTTCGACTTTAATTTTTGCACAACGGTTGCTGTTTGCATCGCGTTGCCAAACAGCCGTCGAGTGAAGACAATGCCGGCGACTTCATAACCAGGGAGAAGCCTCATGGAGGATTTCGGTCATTTCATCGGCGGCAAGCGCGTCGCCGGCACGAGCGGGCGCAGCCAGGACGTCATGCAGCCCATGGATGGCTCGGTGCGTGGCAAGGTCGCCCTTGCGAGTGCAGCCGAGGTGCGCGCCGCTGTCGAGAATGCGAAGGCGGCACAGCCGGGATGGGCGAACACCAATCCGCAGCGTCGCGTGCGCGTGCTGATGAAGTTCCTCGAGCTGGTCCACCGCGAGTATGACGAGCTGGCAGAACTGCTCGCCCGCGAGCATGGCAAGACCATTCCGGACGCCAAGGGCGATATCCAGCGTGGCCTCGAAGTGGTCGAGGTCTGCATCGGCGCGCCGCACATGATGAAGGGCGAATACACCGAAGGCGCAGGCCCCGGCATCGACGTCTATTCCATGCGTCAGCCGCTTGGTGTCGTCGCCGGCATCACGCCGTTTAACTTCCCGGCCATGATCCCGCTCTGGAAGATTGCTCCGGCCATCGCCTGCGGCAACGCCTTCATCCTGAAGCCGTCCGAGCGCGATCCGGGTGTGCCGATGCGCATTGCGGAGCTCTTCCTTGAGGCCGGTCTGCCCGAAGGCATCCTCAATGTCGTCAACGGCGACAAGGAAGCCGTCGATGCGATCCTCGACGATCCGGACATCAAGGCCGTCGGCTTTGTCGGCTCCACGCCCATCGCCCAGTACATCTATGGCCGCGCCACCGCCAACGGCAAGCGCGCCCAGTGCTTTGGCGGCGCGAAGAACCATCTCATCATCATGCCCGATGCCGACATGGACCAGACGGTCGATGCGCTGATCGGCGCTGGCTATGGTTCCGCCGGTGAGCGCTGCATGGCCGTTTCCGTCGCTGTTCCGGTGGGCCAGGAAACCGCCGACCGCCTGATCGAGAAGCTCATTCCGCGCGTCGAAAGCCTGAAGGTCGGTCCGTCGACAGACGCTGCCGCAGACTTCGGCCCGCTCGTCACCCGGCAGGCGCTGGAGCGCGTGAAGGGCTATGTCGATCTCGGCGTCGAGGAAGGTGCGAAGCTCGTCGTCGACGGCCGCGACTTCAAGATGCAGGGCTATGAAAACGGCTACTATATGGGCGGCTGCCTCTTCGACAATGTCACGAAGGACATGCGCATCTACAAGGAAGAGATCTTCGGTCCCGTCCTCTCCGTGGTGCGCGCCAATACTTATGAAGAAGCGCTCGCACTGCCCAACGATCACGAATACGGCAATGGTGTTTCCATCTTCACCCGCGACGGTGATGCCGCCCGTGACTTCGCCGCGCGCGTCAATGTCGGCATGGTGGGTGTGAATGTCCCCATTCCGGTGCCGATTGCGTATTATACTTTCGGAGGATGGAAGGCCTCTGCATTCGGCGATTTGAACCAGCACGGACCGGATGCATTCCGCTTCTACACGAAGACGAAAACGGTCACCTCGCGTTGGCCCTCTGGCGTCAAAGAAGGCGCAGAATTCGTCATTCCGACGATGAATTAGCCTGTTTTTCGCGTTTATCGCTCAATTTTGAAGACACCCGCATCGGTTCCCGGTGCGGGTGTTTTTGCATTTTGAAACAGACGATTTTATCCGGTCATTTTTGTCTCAAACTTGCAATAATGATGCGCGGTAACGGTAAATGCCGGGACGATCCGCCGATTTTTTCAAAATCGCGCCGTTCAATGCGATGACATTGCATTGGTCCAGTGCTAGCTTCCCGCGTCAAGAAGAGCTGGAAAAACCGGCCTCGGTCTGAAACCGGTCGTGGGAACTTTGACATTGCAATCGAATGTCGTTCCACTACGACTACCTAAGGGGAAACAATAAGAAATGCGCTTTACTGGCGACATTTCAGGGGAGTTGCATATCTCATGGAGTATTTTGTCCAGCAGCTTATTAACGGGCTGACGCTGGGTTCCATCTATGGGCTGATCGCCATTGGCTACACCATGGTCTATGGCATCATCGGAATGATCAATTTCGCACATGGCGACGTCTTCATGATCGGCGCGTTCATCGCTCTGGCGATGTTCCTGATCCTGACGACCGTGTTCGGCTTCGTGTTCCTGCCCGTGGTGTTGCTCATTGTGCTGATCGTGGCGATGATCTTCACATCCGCCTGGGGGTGGACGGTTGAACGTCTTGCCTATCGGCCTCTGCGCGGCTCGTTCCGCCTGGCGCCGTTGATCACGGCAATCGGCATGTCGATCGTGCTGCAGAATTTCGTTCAGATCACGCAGGGCGCGCGCGTCAAGCCGCTTCCGCCGCAGATCCAGGGCGGTATCACGCTGATGGAGGGAGGGGCGAACAGCATTTCCGTGCAGCTCTCCTACATGCAGATCATCATCATTCTGACGACCATTGTGCTGATGGCGGGCTTCACGCTTCTCATCACCCGCACCTCGCTCGGCCGCGCGCAGCGCGCCTGCGAGCAGGACCGCAAGATGGCCGCGCTGCTTGGCATCAATGTCGACCGCACCATTTCGCTGACCTTCGTGATGGGCGCGGCGCTGGCCGCCGTGGCCGGCCTGATGTTCCTTCTCCTCTACGGCGTGATCGATTTCTACATCGGCTTCCTCGCCGGGGTTAAGGCCTTCACCGCAGCCGTTCTGGGCGGCATCGGCTCGCTGCCGGGCGCCATGCTGGGCGGTCTTCTGATCGGCCTCATCGAGGTGTTCTGGTCCGGTTACTTCTCGGTCGAGTACAAGGACGTCGCGGCGTTCTCGATCCTCGCAATCGTGCTGATCTTCCTGCCCTCCGGTCTTCTCGGCCAGCCAGAAGTGGAGAAGGTCTGATGGCGATGAACGGTTCCAACAAGGCGGTTGGCACGCAGCCGGCCGACCCGAATTCCTTCGCGGCCTCGGTCAAGGATGCGGCCACCGCCGGCTTCCTGGTCGCGGTGCTCGGGTTCTTCTTCATCGGCGTGCGCACCGACATCGCGCCCGGTGGTCTTGATCTCAAGATGCGCTGGGGCGCGTGGATCGTCTCGATCCTCGTCGTCTTCGCCGGTCGGCTTCTGCTCAATCTGTTCGTCTTCAAGACCAACAGCCCGATCACGCAGAAATTCGCTTCCAGCATGCCCGGCAATGGCCGCTTCGCCGGCGCCGGCAAATGGATGATGCGGGCGCTTTTCGCTTTCGCGCTGATCCTGCCCTTCTTCTTCATCACCTTCTTCCCCAACAAGGACCGTCAGTTCATCGATCTGGCGATCCTGATCATGACCTACATCATGCTCGGCTGGGGGCTGAACATCGTGGTGGGACTGGCGGGTCTGCTCGACCTCGGCTATGTCGCGTTCTATGCGGTTGGCGCATATTCCTTCGCGCTGCTCGCACAGTATCTCGACATCGGCTTCTGGTTCGCGCTGCCGCTCGCCGGCATTCTCGCCGCCTGCTGGGGCATCGTGCTCGGTTTCCCCGTGCTCAGGCTCCGGGGCGACTATCTGGCCATCGTCACGCTGGCCTTCGGTGAGATCATCCGCGTGGTGCTGTTGAACTGGTACGAGTTCACCAATGGACCGGATGGCATTTCGGGCATTCCGAAACCCACCTTCTTCGGTCTGGAACTGAAGCGGGGCGAGGGCGGCTTTGCCGACTTCTTCGGCATCGCCTACGATCCGATCCAGCGCTTCATCTTCCTCTACTACATCATCTTCGTTCTCGCGCTGATCACCAATTTCGTGACCATGCGTCTGCGCAGGCTGCCCATCGGGCGCGCCTGGGAGGCGTTGCGTGAAGATGAAATCGCCTGCCGTTCGCTGGGCATCAACACCCGCAACACGAAGCTGACGGCTTTCTCCATCGGCGCCATGTTCGGCGGCTTCGCCGGGTCCTTCTTCGCAACGCGACAGGGCTTCATTTCGCCGGAGAGCTTCACCTTCCTGGAATCGGCGATTATCCTCGCCATCGTGGTTCTGGGCGGTCTCGGCTCGCAGATCGGCGTTGTCATCGCCTCCATCGTCATGATTGGCGGCATCGAACTGCTGCGCAATCTCGGGTTCCTCCAGCAGATCTTCGGTTCGGGCTTCGATCCGGTTCAGTATCGTATGCTGATCTTCGGCCTCGCCATGGTTCTCATCATGGTGTGGAAGCCGCGTGGTCTCATATCGACCCGCGAACCGTCCGTGGCTCTGAAGGAAAAGAAACGCATTGGCGCCGATATGGTGGCTCAGGGTGAGGGACACTGATGGACGCGGCGACGAACATGAACAACAACGCTCAGGCGACGCCCAACTGGGACAAGGACCCGGTGCTCAGCGTCGAACATCTAACCATGCGCTTCGGCGGCCTCGTGGCCGTCGGAGACCTCTCCTTCAATGTCGGCCGGGGTGACATCACTGCCCTGATCGGCCCGAACGGAGCGGGCAAGACCACGGTCTTCAACTGCGTGACCGGCTTCTACAAGCCGACGGAAGGGCGCATCGTCATGCGTCACGGTCCGGGTCGCCAGCAGGAAGACGTGGATGCGTTGACCGATAGCGGCCAGCGCTGGAAGACCACCGGCAACGGCGCGGTCTACCTTCTGGAGCGCATGCCCGATCACGAGATCTCGCACAAGGCCAAGGTGGCGCGCACCTTCCAGAACATCCGCCTGTTCGGCGGCATGACCGTTCTGGAAAACCTGCTCGTTGCCCAGCACAATCCGCTGATGGTTGCGTCCGGTTTCTCGATCGGCGGCATTCTGGGGCTGCCCGGCTACAAGCACGCGCAGCAGGAGGCCATCGACAAGGCGGTCTACTGGCTGGAGCACACGAACCTCGTGGATCGCGCAGACGATCCGGCGGCTGATCTTCCCTATGGCGCGCAGCGCCGACTGGAAATCGCCCGCGCCATGTGCACGAGGCCGCAGCTCCTGTGTCTCGATGAGCCGGCAGCCGGCCTCAACCCGCGTGAATCGGCAGAACTCAACGAACTGCTGAAATACATTCGCGACGAGCACAAAGTGTCGGTTCTCCTGATCGAGCACGATATGGGCGTGGTGATGGAAATCTCCGACCATGTCATCGTGCTGGATTACGGTGTGAAGATCTCCGATGGCCCGGCCGAGTTCGTGAAGAACGACCCGAAGGTCATTGCCGCCTATCTGGGCGTCGATGACGAGGACGAGATCGACATGCCGGAGGTGCGTGAGGATATCGCCAGGGTCTCGAAGGACGAGCAGGCGGGCGATGCAGCCGCGCCCGCTGCCAAAAAGAAGGCGGCGGCTAAGAAGACGACCTCAAAGGCTGGATCGACAAAGAAAGCCTCTGCCGCGAGCGCTTCCGGCGCAAAGGCGGCCACGGCCAAGTCTTCACCCAAGGCTTCTGCTGCGGCCAAGCCTGCGGCAGCGAAAAGCAAGGCTGCGAAGCCGGCTCCTGCTGCCAGTGAGGTGAAGATCGCCAATGCCGGAGACTACCCCGGCAGCCAGCCGCACGGTCTCAGGAAGGCGCGCGAGGGCGGGGCCAACAACCTCACCCGCGTGAAGGGCATCGGACCGGCCAGCGAGAAGAAGCTGAACGCGCTCGGGGTCTGGCACTTCGACCAGATCGCGGCGTGGAAGAAAGCCGAGGTGCAGTGGGTCGGTTCCTATCTTGCCTTCCCCGGTCGCATCGAACGGGAGGAGTGGGTCAAGCAGGCCAGGGTTCTCGCCAAGGGTGGCGAAACCGAATTCTCCAAACGCGTTGACAAGGGCGCTGTGCCCTCCAGCGTGCCCGGCAAACGCGGCGCCAAACCGGCCAGCAAGAAGACCACCGGCAAGGGAGGCAAGGCATGAGCGAGCAGAAGAACCCCTTGCTCTCGGTGCGTGGCGTCGAGACCTATTACGGCAACATCGTCGCGCTGCGTGGCGTCGACATGGATGTGCATCGCGGCGAGATCGTCACGATGATCGGAGCCAATGGCGCCGGTAAGTCGACGCTGATGATGACCATCTGCGGCGACCCGCGCGCCCGCAACGGCCAGATCGTCTATGATGGCGTCGACATCACCCAGATGCCGACGCACGAGATCGTCAGCCTCGGCATCGCGCAATCGCCGGAAGGGCGTCGGATCTTTCCGCGCATGACGGTGATGGAAAACCTGCAGATGGGGGCCGCACTCGTCGATCCCGAATTCTTCGACGAGGATCTCGCCAAGGTATTCAAGCTGTTTCCGCGTTTGAAGGAGCGTATCAGCCAGCGTGGCGGCACGCTCTCGGGTGGTGAGCAGCAGATGCTTGCCATTGCCCGCGCGCTGATGAGCCGGCCGAAGCTTCTGCTGCTGGACGAGCCGTCGCTTGGCCTTGCGCCGTTGATCGTGAAGCAGATCTTCGACGCCATTCGCGAGCTGAACGAAAAGGAAGGGCTTACGGTCTTCCTGGTCGAGCAGAACGCGTTCCACGCGCTGAAGCTCGCCCATCGCGGCTATGTCATGGTCAACGGCAATGTGACCATGAGCGGCACGGGCGCAGAACTTCTCAAGAAGGAAGAAGTCCGCGCTGCTTATCTGGAAGGCGGGAGGCACTGATGGAAAACGCAAACGGACTGATCTGGGAAGTCTCTTTCTGGGAGTTCTTCTTTGTCACGGTTCTTCTGGCAGGGAGTGCCGCCTATCTGACGGGACGCGCCATGGCGCGCACCTGGCAGGCCGATGCGCATCTGGCGTTCTACATCGTGCTTCTGACGGCAGCCACGCGCTTCATCCATTTCGCTCTGTTCAGCGGCACGCTTCTGTCGCTGCACTATTACATCGTCGATCTGATCGTTCTGCTGATCATCGCCTTCGTCGGCAAGCGCATCACCCGCGCTGGCCAGATGGCGACACAGTATAGTTTTCAGTATCGGCGCAGTGGACCGCTCGGCTGGGAACGTTCCGGCTGACGGATTCATGGTTAAGCGGCATGAAGCCTTTATTTCTCTTTGGAATTGGGTTTTCATGCCGTTTAAGCGGGCACAATGGTCCGCATAGGCAAAACCGGGAAGCCAAACACCATTTCCGGAAAGCCAAGGGAACTTCTGGTGTTTTTTAAAGGGAGAAGTCATGAAAAAGGCACTTATGGCTGGCGCTGCACTCAGCCTGATGATGACGGGTTCCGCATGGGCGGACATCACCATCGCCGTTGCAGGCCCGATGACGGGCCAGTACGCCTCCTTCGGTGAGCAGATGAAGGCTGGCGCTGAGCAGGCCGTGGCCGACATCAATGAGGCCGGTGGCGTCAATGGCGAAATGCTGAAGCTGGAAGTGGGCGATGACGCCTGCGATCCCAAGCAGGCTGTCGCGGTCGCCAACCAGTTCGCCGGTTCCGGCGTATCCTTCGTGGCCGGCCACTTCTGCTCGGGTTCCTCGATCCCGGCTTCGTCGGTCTATGCCGAGGAAGGCATCATTCAGATTTCGCCGGCCTCCACCAACCCGGCTTTCACCGACAACCGTCCGGGTCCGGGCGTCTACCGCGTTTGCGGCCGCGATGACCAGCAGGGCGATGTTGCCGGCAAGTTCCTCGTAGAGAACTTCGGCGACAAGAAGGTGGCCTTCGTCCACGACAAGACCGCTTACGGCAAGGGTCTCGCAGACGCCACCATGGCGGCCTATGAGGCTGCAGGCGGCAAGCCGGCTCTGTACGAAGCCTACACCGCCGGTGAAAAGGACTACACGGCGCTCGTCTCCAAGCTGAAGCAGGAAGGCGTTGGCGTTCTCTATGTGGGCGGCTACCACACCGAAGCCGGCCTCATGGCCCGCCAGATGCGCGAGCAGGGCATGGACACGGTTCTCGTTTCCGGTGACGCGCTCGTCACCGACGAGTACTGGGCCATCACCGGCGATGCCGGCGAGGGCACGCTGATGACCTTCTCGCCCGATCCGCGCAAGAACGAGATCGCCAAGCCGGTCGTTGACAAGCTGCTTGCCGCCGGCAAGACGGCTGAAGGCTACGCGCTCTACACCTATGCCGCGATCCAGGCATGGAAGGCAGCCGTAGAGGCAGCCGGTTCCACCGATTACGATCCGGTTGTGGCCGCACTCAACGAAGGCGACTTCGCCACCGTTCTGGGTGACCTGTCCTTCGACGACAAGGGCGACGTCACGCTGCCGGGTTACGTCTTCTACGAGTGGAAGGGCGGCAAGTACGATTACCTCGAGCAGTAAGCTTCTGGCTTGACGACAGGTTTGAGCGGTCCGGCAGCAATGCCGGGCCGTTTTTCGTTTCAGGGGTGATGAGACAAGCCTGCAGCTGGCCGGGATCGGACGCGTCATATGGTGCTTTCGCACCTGCACAGCTCTCCCAGCGTCAAGAAAGTTTGCACTGCAGCATTGTCCACGCTAATCATACCGCGTCTTTTTGGCGCGGGAGGGGAGGCTCGCGTCAGGCAATCCCGCACTCCCTCTCCCCATCCAGGAGCCGTTGCCAGTGCAGATTAAGAAGATCCTCGTCGCAAACCGTTCTGAAATCGCCATCCGCGTCTTTCGCGCAGCCAATGAACTCGACATCCGAACGGTGGCCATCTGGGCCGAAGAGGACAAATATTCACTGCACCGGTTCAAGGCGGATGAATCCTATCAGGTCGGGCGCGGCCCGCATCTGGAGCGCGATCTCGGCCCGATCGAGAGCTATCTTTCCATCGATGAGGTGATCCGCGTCGCCAAACTGTCAGGCGCAGACGCCATCCATCCGGGCTACGGCCTTCTGTCGGAAAGTCCCGAATTCGCCGATGCCTGTGCGGAAAACGGCATCACCTTCATCGGCCCGAAGCCCGAGACCATGCGCCGTCTGGGCAACAAGGTTGCCGCGCGCAATCTGGCCATCGAGGTCGGTGTGCCGGTTGTGCCGGCCACCGAGCCCCTGCCGGATGACATGGCCAAAGTCGCCGAGATGGCTGAAGAGGTCGGCTTCCCGGTCATGCTCAAGGCATCCTGGGGCGGTGGCGGGCGCGGCATGCGCGTCATCCGCAGCCGCGACGATCTCGAAAACGAGGTCACCGAGGCAAAGCGCGAGGCCCGCGCCGCCTTCGGCAAGGACGAGGTCTATCTCGAAAAGCTGGTCGAGCGAGCGCGCCATGTGGAAGTGCAGGTTCTGGGCGACACCCACGGCAACGCCGTGCACCTGTTTGAGCGTGACTGCTCCATTCAGCGCCGCAACCAGAAGGTCGTCGAGCGCGCTCCCGCTCCCTATCTGAACGACGAGAAGCGCGCCGAGCTGTGCGGTTACGCGCTGAAGATCGCCGAGGCGACCGACTATATCGGCGCGGGCACCGTCGAGTTCCTCATGGATGCCGACACCGGCGCGTTCTACTTCATCGAGGTCAATCCGCGCATTCAGGTCGAGCACACGGTCACCGAGGAGGTGACCGGCGTTGATATAGTCAAGGCGCAGATCCACATCCTCGAAGGCAAGAAGATCGGCGACAAGGCATCGGGTGTGCCGGCACAGGCTGATATCCGCCTCAATGGCGACGCCCTGCAGTGCCGCATCACCACTGAAGACCCGGAGCAGAACTTCATTCCCGATTACGGCCGCATCACCGCCTATCGCGGCGCGACCGGCTTCGGCATCCGGCTCGATGGCGGCACCGCTTATTCGGGCGCGGTTATCACCCGGTTCTACGATCCGCTTCTTGAAAAGGTCACCGCCTGGGCCCCGACGCCGGAAGAAGCGATTGCGCGCATGGACCGCGCGTTACGTGAGTTCCGCATCCGTGGCGTGGCCACGAACCTCACCTTCCTTGAAGCGATCATCAGCCACCCGAAATTCCGCGACGCTTCCTACACGACCCGCTTCATCGACGAGACGCCCGAGCTCTTTACCCAGATGAAGCGACAGGACCGCGCGACAAAGCTCCTGAACTATCTGGCCGATGTCACCGTCAACGGTCACCCCGAGGCGCGGGGCCGCGCATTGCCCAATGCCGAGGCTGCGGCGCCCAGCGTCCCCTATGTCGACCAGCCCGTGCCGGACGGCTCCAGGCAGGCATTCGACCGGCTGGGGCCGGATGGCTTTGCAAAGTGGATGCGCGAACAGGAGCGGGTGCTTGTCACCGACACCACCATGCGCGATGCGCACCAGTCGCTGCTCGCCACACGCATGCGCACCTTCGACATGGCGCGGATCGCAGGCGTCTATGCGCGTGCGCTGCCCGGGCTTCTGTCGCTGGAGTGCTGGGGCGGGGCGACTTTCGATGTCTCCATGCGCTTCCTGACGGAAGACCCGTGGGAGCGTCTGTCGCGCATTCGCGAGGGCGCGCCGAACCTGCTCTTACAGATGCTCCTGCGCGGGGCCAATGGCGTTGGCTACACCAACTATCCCGACAATGTGGTGCAGCATTTCGTCAAACAGGCTGCGGACGGCGGCATCGATCTCTTCCGCGTGTTCGACTGCCTCAACTGGGTTGAGAACATGCGCGTGGCGATGGATGCCGTGCGCTCCGAAGGCAAGCTGTGTGAGGCCACGATCTGCTATACGGGCGATCTGCTGGATCCCGACCGCGCCAAGTATGACCTCAAATATTACGTGGGTCTTGCAGGCGAGCTTGAGGCTGCCGGCGCGAACATCATCGCCATCAAGGACATGGCCGGCCTCCTGAAACCGGGCGCGGCGCGCGTTCTGTTCAAGGCGCTGCGCGAGGCGACGGATCTGCCGCTGCACTTCCACACGCATGACACGTCGGGCATTTCCGCAGCCACCGTGCTTGCCGCGGTGGAAAACGGCGTCGATGCGGTGGATGCGGCCATGGACGCCTTGTCCGGCAACACCTCGCAGCCCTGCCTTGGCTCCATCGTCGAGGCGCTCAAGGGTGACGCCCGCGACACCGGGCTCGACCGCGAGTGGGTGCGCCGCATCTCCTTCTACTGGGAGGCCGTGCGCAACCAGTACGCCGCCTTCGAGAGCGATCTCAAGGGGCCGGCTTCCGAGGTCTATCTGCACGAAATGCCGGGTGGCCAGTTCACCAATCTGAAGGAGCAGGCCCGCTCGCTCGGCCTTGAGACCCGCTGGCACGAAGTCGCCCGCGCCTATCACGACGTCAACATGATGTTCGGTGACATCGTGAAGGTGACGCCGTCTTCCAAAGTGGTGGGCGACATGGCGCTGATGATGGTTTCGCAGGATCTGACGGTCGCTGATGTCCAGAGCCCGGACAAGGATATCGCCTTCCCGGATTCGGTCGTCTCCATGCTGCATGGCGATCTCGGTCAGCCGCCGGCGGGCTGGCCCCGGGCGTTGCAGAAAAAGGTGCTGAAGAACAGCGAGCCGATCACCGTTCGTCCGGGCTCTCTGCTGGAGCCGGCCGATCTGGAGCAGGATCGCAGGGGGCTCGAAGAGAAGCTCGGCCGCGAGGTCAGCGAGTTCGAATTCTCTTCCTGGCTCATGTATCCCAAGGTCTTCACGGACTTTGCGGCGGCCGCAGAGGATTACGGCCCGGTAAGCGTCCTGCCCACGCCGGTCTATTTCTACGGCATGCAGCCGGAAGACGAGATCTTCGTCGATATCGAGCGCGGCAAAACGCTGGTCATCCGCTGTCTTGCGGTGGGCGACGTGGACGAGAAGGGCATGGTCACAGTGTTCTTCGAACTCAACGGCCAGCCACGCCGCGTCAAGGTGCCGGACCGTGCGCATGGCGCATCCGCTTCGGCTGCCCGGCGCAAGGCCGAGGCCGGAAACGAGGCGCATATGGGCGCTCCCATGCCGGGTGTCGTTTCCACGCTTGCGGTCAGCCCCGGCCAAACCGTGAAGTCCGGCGATGTGATCCTGTCCATCGAGGCCATGAAGATGGAGACGGCCCTGCACGCCGAACGCGATGGCACGATTGCCGAAGTTCTGGTCAAGGCGGGCGACCAGATCGACGCGAAGGATCTTCTCGTCGTGTTTGGCGATGGCGACTGAGCCACTGGTATGACTGGGCCTGAGGATTGACGGGCTCTCTTAAACCGATTTAACTGCGGCGCGGTCAGGGCATTCATTCCTGTCGCGCCGTTTCCTTTTGGAGCCCGTTATGTCTTTCCAGAATGCGTCCCTCGGGCGCTGGGCCGTGGCGGCCTGTTTCTTCGTCAATGGGTTCATGGTCGGCAGCTGGGCGCCGCAGATCCCCGTTGTCGCCTCCCGCTTCGAGCTGAGTGAAACGGCGCTTGGCCTTTTGATCCTCGTTTTCGGCTGTGGCGCGGTGTCGGTCATGCCCCTGTGCGGCTATCTGATCGGCCGCCTTGGCTCGCGCCGGGTGCTGCGCGTTGCCGCCGTCGTCTGCGCGCTTTCCTTTGCGGGCCTCGTGGCTGCCACGCAGATCTGGCAGATGGTGGCAGCCCTTTTGTTCTTTGGCGCGTTTCTGGGGGCGATGGACATTTCCATGAACGCCAATGCCGTGGCGGTGGAGCGCTCGCTCGGCCGCGCGGTCATGTCGTCTTCGCATGGGTTCTGGAGCCTTGGCGGCTTCGTCGGCGCAGGCCTCGGCGGCGTGCTTCTGGAGCGCTATGGCTACATGGCGCATGCGGGCATGGTCGTGGCGTTTGCCTTCGTGATCGCGCTCGCCATGCTGCCGTTTCTGATCGTCGAGGCGCGTCCGGTGGCAGGGCAGGCCGGTGGCGCGCGGGCAGGATTCCCGCGCAACCCGATGGTCTATGTGACGGGCCTGGTGGCGCTCACCTGCATGCTGCCGGAAGGCGCGGTGCTCGACTGGGCGGCCCTCTATCTGCGGCAGGAAATGGGCGCCGGCATTGCCGAGGCAAGCCTCGCCTTCACGGCTTTTTCAGGAACCATGGCGGTGATGCGCTTTGCCGGCGACCGGCTGCGCAACCGTTTCGGTGCAGTGCGCACGCTGCGTTATTCGGGCATCGTGGCGACCATCGGCATGCTGGGGGCGGGGCTTGCGCCCACGCCGTCTCTCGCCATCATCGCCTTCGCGCTGAGCGGCATGGGCATCGCCAACATGGTGCCGATTGTCTTTTCCGCCGCCGGCAATCAGCCGGGGCTCTCGCCCGGCGCGGGGATGAGCGTGGCCACCACGATCGGCTACTCGGGAATGCTGGTTGCGCCATCGCTTGTCGGCTTCATCGCCGAGCGCACCGGTTTTGCGCCCATCTTCCTCGCCTTTTCGGTTCTGCTGGCCCTTGTCCTTTCCATGGCGGGGCTCGTTCGCTCGGCAGACACCATCGCGGCGCACACCTGAAAATCCTGACCCTAGATACTGCCCATCAACATCAGGATGAGCACGATCACGAGGAGAAGGCCGAGTATGCCGGATGGGCCATAGCCCCAGCCGCGTGAATAGGGCCAGGCCGGGATGGCCCCCAGCAGGATCAGAATCAGGATGACAATGAGGATTGTCCCGAGCGACATGATGTTCTCCTCGCATTCTTGAAAACCGTGCAATTCAACGCATTTGGCGCGTGCTGGTTCCCTGAAAATGCAAACGGGCCGCCATGCGGTTCAGTGCATGGCGGCCCGTCTGTCTGTCTGCCCTGCATGCTGCCTATTCGGCGGCTTTCGTAAATGTCTCTCCGGGCATATCGGTGTTTGCGGGGTCGTGTTCCTCGTTCTTCCGGCGGCGGAAGAGACGTGCAAAGAGGCCCCGGCGCTGATGGCCTGCAGGCAGCGTTTCGCGCGTGAACACCATCAGCGCCGAGGGCGTGACGATCAGCGTGAGCGCCGTTGCAAAGGTCAGGCCGAAGACAATCGCGCTCGACAGCGAGACCCACCACTGCGTCGAGGGCGCGCCGATGGTCACCTCCTGATGGAACAGCTCAAGCCCAAGCCCGAAGGCGATGGGCAGAACGCCCAGAACGGCGGAGATGGCTGTCAGCATTACCGGGCGCGCACGCTCGCGGCAGGTCTGCAGAATGGCTTCCTGCTTCTTCCAGCCCTCGCGCCGCAACCGGTCATAGGTGTCGATCAGAACGATGTTGTTGTTCACCACGACGCCGGCCAGCGCGATGACGCCGATGCCCGACATGACGATGCCGAATGGCTGCCCGGTGATGAGCAGGCCAAGGAACACGCCGATGGTCGCCATCACCACGGTCATCAGCACCAGGAAAACACTGGTGAACTTGTTGAACTGGGCAAGCAGCACCACGAAGATCAGGAAGATCGCCGCGCCGAACGCCTTCATGAGGAAGGCGCTTGCCTCTTCGCTTTCTTCGTTCGAACCGGCAAGCTTCCAGCGGCTCTCGCCCAGATCCATGTCGCTCAGGGCGTTGATCACCTCCGCCTGCACGGCAGCGACCTGATAGCCGCTCGCCACATTGGCGCTGATCACGATGGTGCGCTGGCCGTCGATGCGGTTGAGCGTGCCGGTGGCGCGCTCCGGCTCGCGGGTCACGAAGTTGGAAATCGGCACCGGCCCCTGCGCCGTCTGCACGCGCAGCTGGTCGAGTGTCGAAAGCGTGCGCCGGTCTTCCGGCAGGCGCAGGCGAATGTCGACCGCGTCATCGACGCCGGCAGGGCGGTATTCCGAAAGCTTCAGACCATTGGTCACGAGCTGCACGACCGTGCCCACCGAGACGGGGCTGATGCCATATTGCGCGGCCTTCGCCCGGTCCACCTTGATCGCCCAGTCGATGCCGGGCGGGGGCAGGCCGTCGGAAATGTCGATCACACCCGGCACCTTTGCGATGGCCTGCGCGATTTCCGCAGCCTGATCGTTCAGGGGCGCCGGATCGGCAGCCGAAAGGCGGATCTGGATCGGCTGTCCGGTGGGCGGACCGGCATCGGGCACGCGAACCTCGATCTCGACGCCCGGCGTGCCGGCAAGCTCCTTGCGCAGATCGTCGAGAATCTCGCTTGCCGGTGCACGCTCGCGCCAGTCGATGAACTCGTACTGGATGACGCTGATGACATCCTCGTCGATATCCTGCCCGCCACCCTGTGTCTTGCCGACGCGCGTGTAGACGGATTCGATGCCGGGCCAGTTGAGCAGTTTTTCTTCAGCCGGCCTTGTCAGGCGGTCCATTTCTTCAAGCGAAATGTTGCCCCGCGCGTGGACATACATCAGGCCGTATTCGGGTTCGACGGAGGGGAAGAATTCAATGCCCGCACCGTATTCGCCATAGAAGTGAATGATGCCGCCAAGCAGCGCGATGGTGAGAAGCAGAACGGTTTTGGGAAAGCGCACCGCCTGCTTGACGAGACCCATATACCAGCCGTCCGGCTTCTCCTCTTCCTCGACATGCGCCTTGGCGAAGAGCGCGCCGAGCGTGGGCGTGAAGATCAGCGCATAGATCATCGAAGCGCTCAGCGTCACGATCAGCGTGATCGGCAGATATTTCATGAACTCGCCGACAATGCCCGGCCAGAACAGAAGCGGCGAGAAGGCGGCGATGCGGGTCATGGTGGCGGCGATCACCGGGCCGGCCATGCGCTTGGCGGCCAGCTCGAAGGCCTGCGCCTTGTCCATGCCTTCCGACATGCGCCGCTCTGCGAATTCGGTCACGATGATGGCGTCGTCCACCAGCATGCCCACGGCCAGAATGAGGCTGAACAGCACCACCATGTTGACGGTGAAACCGCCAAGAGAAAGCGCGTAGATGCCCATCAGGAAGGACGCGGGAACGGCAAGGCCGATCAGCAGCGAGGCCCGCCCCGACAGCGTGTAGAGAACGACGATGAAGACCAGGATCACGGCGATCAGCACGTGGTTCTGCAGGTCTTTCAGCATGTCGCGGATCATCACCGATTTGTCCTGGCTGTAAGACACGGTGATGTTGGCGTCGCTGCCTTCCTGGAACGTCGTGGCGATGGCCTTCACCGCGTCCACGGTCTCCACAAGATTTGCGCCGACGCGCTTCTTGACCTCGATGGCGATGGCGTTCTGGCCATTGAGACGGGTGATGGTGCTCGCATCCTTGAAGGTGGAGCGAATGTCCGCCAGATCACGGGCGCGCACCACCGCGTCAGGGCTCGAGACGATGGGCAGATTGGCCACGTCTTCCACCGTTTCGATCAGCGAAGGCACTTTCACGGCGTAGCGCCCGGCCTGACCTTCCAGCGAGCCGGCGGCAACAAGGCTGTTGGACGCGCCGACACCGGCGATCATCTGGTCGAGCTGAAGATTGTAGGAAGAGAGCTTCATTGGATCGATGAGCACCTCCACCAGCTCGTCGCGCGAGCCCTGCAGCGTGCCTTCCAGAACGCCTGGAATTTCCTCGATCTGGTCACGCAGTTCGCGGGCGGCCGTAGAAAGAACGCGCTCCGGCACATTGCCGGCCAGCGTCACGACGAGGATCGGGAATTCCGAAATGTTGACCTCGTGGACGGATGGTTCGTCAGCGCCCTGCGGCAGCTCGCGCCGCGCATCGGCAACCTTGGCCCGCACGTCCTCGATGGCGTTGGAGAAGTCGTAGCCCGCCTGAAACTCGACCAGCACGAAGCCGCCGCTCTGGAAGGCGGAGGAGCGCATCTCCTTCACGCCTTCAAGGCTTTTCAGCCGCGTTTCGATGGGGCGCAGCAGCAGGCGCTCGGAATCCTCCGGCGAAATGCCCTGATAGCCGAGGCTGACATAGATGATCGGGATCGGAACGTCAGGCTCCGCTTCCTTCGGGATGCTGACATAGGCAAGCGCGCCGGCGATCACGAAGAAAAGCAGGATCGATAAGGTCAGCCTGGCGTTTTGTATTGCAATGCGGACGATGTCCATCGGGCAGTCCTGTCTTGTCCCGTCGGAGCGCAGCCATCAATCTGCGGCGTGGGTGCCCCCGGTCTTGTTGTTCCTGCAGTCTCGGGCGGAGATTGCCTCCGCCAACGGGGCTGCCCTAACGGCCGGTCATCTCGGAAGCGAGGACGTCCGCCCATTGCTCGATAAGCTTCTTGTCCGCCGGCTCGGGCTTCACGACATCGCCTTCCGTCACCAGATCCTGTCCGGACACGATGATGTTGGCGTCGGCGGGAATGCCGGCGAGGAAGAGCGCGCGCGGCGTGTCGTCCAGCAGGTCGATGGGATAGAAGATGACCTTGCTGTCCCCATCGACGGCGCGCACGCCCAGCTCCCCGTGCCGGTTCAGCGTCACCACTGAACGCGGCAGCGCAACAGCCTGCACCGGCTCGGCGTGAATGCTGATCTCGGCGGTCATGCCGGCGGGAATTTTCCTGTCGGGGTTCGGGATCGCCACTTCCACGCGGAAGGTGCGGGTCTGCTGCGATGCCTCGCGGCTGACAAAACGAACCGTTCCCTTGACCGTGGAGCCGTTGACCAGCCGCACATCGGCTGCATCGCCCACGTCCACCGAACCCAGATTGTTTTCGCTCACCTCGCCGACCGCGATCACCGGATCGAGCTTGATCAGCGTTGCAATCTCCTGCCCCTGCTGAACCGATGCGCCGAGCTCCACATCGACCCTGTCGATGATGCCGGCAAAGGGGGCGCTTACGGTGATGCGGGCAAGGTCGGCTTCTGCCGCTTCAAGCTGTGAGCGCGCCGTGGCCAGAGCAGAGCGTGCGCCATCAAGCTGAAGGCGGGCCAGATTGCCGGATTTGGCGAGCCGGTCTGCGGCTTCGGCTTCAGCCTCGCGCTGCGCCAGAACCTGGCGCGCTGACTCAACCGCCGATTCCTTGCCTTCGGTCTCAAGCCGCAGGATAAGGTCGCCGGTGGAAAGCAGGTCACCCTTGGAAACCGGCAGTTCGGCAACAATGCCGCTCGCCCTCAGGGCAAGCTCGGAACGCTTGTCCGCCGCAGTCCGTCCCGAAATGCGGATGGTGCGCGAATGATCGACCTGTGGTGCGGACGCAACGATCACGACCTGGGCTTCCGCCGGTTTGTTTTCGGGCCTCTCGGCAACCGTCTGTGCTTCTTCGCTTGCGCTGCCGACCGACGAGAATTTGCCTGTGGCGACCCATGCTGTCGTCGCGACCAGAACGGCAATCGCGGCAATCTTATGCAACCTGAACTTCGGCATGTTGTTTTCCGATGCGGTAAGCCGGCCCGTCGATGAAGGACTGGCGCGATAGTGAGACGATCCGCGCAGAGGTCAATTCACAAAGGCAGTTCCTTGCGGCAAAAGCACGCTCCTATATCGCACGCACGGGCTTTACAAAAGCCAAACGGCTATTGCTCCTGACATCAACGAACGTCGGTCTGGAGCCGAAAAGCACGCGCGCACGACAGCTCTGGCGAGCTGGGTGCGCACCAATTGGGACATGTTGACAAAATTCGTAATTATGTCAACAGTGAAAGAAAAATGAGAGAGCGCAGGCAATGAATCTGATCGCCGGATGCACGGAAGACCCCAAGCGAGAGCGCATCCTCAATGGTGCCATGAAGGTCTTTCTCGCCTATGGTTTTGCGCGGACGACCATGGATGACATCGCCCGTTCGGCAGAGGTTTCGCGCCCGGCGCTTTATCTTCTCTTCCGCAACAAGGCGGATATCTTCCGGGCCATCGGCGTCTGCATTCTCGAGCAGTCGCTTGAGGGCGCGCGTGCGGGGCTGAAGGAAGAGGGCACTTTCGGCGAGCGGATCATGGCGTCGCTCGAGCGCGCCCTTTTCGGCCTGATCGAGATGGTCGACCAGTCGGCGCACGGTCAGGAAATTCTGGATATCGAGAACAAGCTTGCCGCAGACATCATCGCCGAATGGCGTGAAAGGCTGAGTGGCATTGTCGAGGCTGCGGTGGCCGAGGAGGCGGAGCGCTCCAAAGCGGATCTGGAGGCGCTTGGCCTCTCTGCGCGCGGGCTGGCCGATATCCTGCTCGATGGCCTTGACGGCATGCGGGTGCGCGGCATCTGCGGCAAGCCGGCGATTGACGGTGCGCGCCGGCTTGTACGGGTGATGGAGATTTCCCTTCTGGCAGCGCGCCCGGAAGCGCGCATCTGACGAAAGAATTCGGGTTACTGCGCCGTCCAGCCGCCATCCATCGGCAGGGCGGAGCCGGTCATCTGGCTTGCATTATCGGACGCAAGAAACACCACGAACGCGCCCAGCTCCTCAACGGTGACAAATTCACGTGTCGGCTGTTTGGCGAGCATCACTTCGCGCACCACCGTATCGCGGTCCATGCCGTGCACCTTCATCTGATCGGGGATCTGCGCCTCGACGAGCGGTGTCAGCACATAGCCCGGACAGATGGCGTTACAGGTGATGCCCGTCTCGGCCAGTTCCAGCGCAACCGTCTTGGTCAGGCCGACAACGCCGTGCTTGGCGGCCACATAGGCCGATTTGAACGGTGAGGCGCGCAGGCCGTGCGCCGAGGCGATGTTGACGATGCGCCCCTTGCCGGCGGCTTTCATATGCGGCGTTGCGGCGGCGATGGTGTGAAAGGATGACGAAAGATTGATCGCCAGAATGGCGTTCCACTTCTCAATCGGGAAATCCTCGACCGGGGCCACGTGCTGAATGCCGGCATTGTTGACCAGCACATCAATGCGGCCAAAACGCTCTACCGCCCGTTCCACGAGTGCGCGGCAGGCTTCAGGCTTCGACATGTCGGCGCTGATATAGACGGCCTCGACACCGTGTTTGGCGGCCAGTTTCCCGGCAGCCGCATGGTCTTCCGGCGTGTCGGAAAAAGAGTTGAGCACAATGTTGCAGCCGTCCGCGGCAAGAGCCTCGGCCACGCCCAGCCCGATACCGGAAGTGGAGCCCGTGATGACGGCTGTCCGGTTCTTTTGGTTCGATGCGCTGTTCATGGAGGTGGCCCTTTGTATCGCAAGACGTTATGTTGCGACGCAGCAAAGCGATGGGCGCCGGTGCTGTCAAGCAGGCTGATCGCTGCAAATGGGCGTTCGCGCCATTGACATTCCGGCCGCTGTCGGCCACCTCAAGCGCGACACGGCTGAAAACGGGACAGTTCCCCCATGACCGGAACATTCACGGCCAGCAAATCTATGAGCGGCTATTTTTCTTCGCCCTTTCCGCGGCGTGATGCGGTTGGCGTTGCTGTGGGCAATGTGATCGTCGGTGGTGATGCGCCGGTGGTCGTGCAGTCCATGACCAACACGGACACTGCCGACGTGGATCGCACGGTCGCGCAGGTGGCCGCGCTTCATCGCGCAGGCTCCGAAATGGTGCGCATAACGGTTGACCGCGACGAGGCGGCCGCCGCCGTTCCGCGCATCCGCGAGCGGCTTGAGCGCGTCGGCATTTTCGTGCCGATCGTCGGCGACTTCCATTACATCGGCCACAAGCTTCTTGCCGATCACCCGTCCTGCGCGGAAGCGCTTGCGAAATATCGCATCAATCCGGGCAATGTCGGCTTCAAGGACAAGAAGGACCGGCAGTTCGCCGCCATCATCGAAATGGCGATCAAATACGACAAGCCGGTGCGCATCGGCGTCAACTGGGGCTCGCTCGATCAGGAGCTGCTCACGCGCCTGATGGATGAGAACCAGGAGCGCGGTGCGCCGATGACGGCGCAGGAGGTGACGCGCGAGGCCATCGTGCAGTCGGCGCTGCTTTCCGCCGAGCTGGCGGAAGAGATCGGGCTTGGTCGCGACCGCATCATCCTGTCGGCAAAGGTCAGCCAGGTGCAGGACCTGATCGCCGTCTATACCGAGCTGGCCCGCCGTTCCAACCATGCGCTGCATCTCGGCCTCACCGAGGCCGGCATGGGCACCAAGGGCATCGTCGCCTCGTCTGCCGCCATGGGCATTCTGCTTCAGCAGGGCATTGGCGACACGATCCGCATTTCGCTCACGCCGGAGCCCGGCGGCGACCGCACCCGCGAGGTGCAGGTGGCGCAGGAGCTTCTGCAGACCATGGGCTTCCGTCAGTTTCTGCCGGTCGTTGCCGCATGTCCCGGTTGCGGGCGCACCACGTCGACCGTGTTCCAGGAACTCGCCCAGAAGATCGAGGGCGATCTGCGCAAGAACATGCCGGTCTGGCGCAAGAAATATCCGGGCGTGGAAGCGCTCAAGGTTGCGGTCATGGGCTGCATCGTCAACGGACCGGGCGAATCCAAACATGCCGATATCGGCATCTCGCTGCCGGGAACCGGTGAAACGCCGGCTGCCCCCGTCTTCATCGACGGCAAGAAGGCTGCAACGCTGCGCGGCGAGGCCATCGCCGAGGAATTCGAGCAGATGGTCGGGGCCTATATCGAGCAGCGTTTCGGCGCGCGCAACGACGCCGAATAACCCCATCAAAGAACATCTTGAGGGCGCACGCCGTACCGGGTGCGCCCTTTGCTTTTCTGCCGGCGCTCAGGCCGTTGCAGCCAGCTTCTGCTCGCAACTGCGCCAGTGGGTGATCTTGTCCGCCAGTTTCTGCGGAGAGATCGGTTTGGGCAGATAATCGTCCATGCCGGCGTCGAGGCACTTCTCCCGGTCGCCCTTGAGCGCATGTGCGGTGATGCCGATGATTGGCGTACGGTCGCCGGTGATGGCTTCCAGCTCGCGGATCGCCGCCGTGGCTTCGTAGCCGTTCATCTCGGGCATGGAGACATCCATCAGAATGATGGAGGGCTTCAGCGCGCGGTGCATCTCGGCGGCCGTCTTGCCATTGCCGGCAATCCGGTACTTTAGGCCGAGCCCGTCCAGAACCTGGCTGAACACCAGCTGGTTGACCTCATTGTCCTCCGCCACCAGCACGTCCAGCGCGCCATTCGCGCTGCGTGAGCTTGAGAGCCCGCGTTCGATGGGCGAGGAGGCGTGGATCTGGATCGGCTTGGCCGGAACCCTGATTTCCGGTTCGGGTGCAGCCGGTTCCGCCGGGCTCGCCTTTGCCGCACGGCTGCGTTGCATCACCGAGACGAGCGTTTCCAGCAGCATGGAGGAGCGGGTGGGCTTGTTCAGATGCGCGGCGATCCCGCACTCATTCACCAGCCGCGCCGTATCATTCTGGTCGACAGATGTCAGAAGCACCAGCGGAATGTCCGCAAGCGCCGGGTCCGCCTTGATCATCTTGGCGACATCCGCGCCGTTCATGTCGGGCATCTGGTAATCGAGGATCACGCAGTCGACGCGGGCGTCGAGCTTGGCGGAATGCTGCAGGAAGGCGAGCCCCACCGCGCCGCTCTCGGCTGCGGCGCACTCAAAGTCCCAGCTCTTCAGCTGTTCCTGCAGGATCTCGCGGTTGATCGGGTTGTCGTCGATGACAAAGACGCGCGCACCCGAAACGTCCACCGGCGCGGTCGCCTGCGGGGCTTCCGTGCGGTCGACGGTCAGTGGCACGACGAAGGAGAACACCGAGCCCTTGCCCACTTCGCTGGTGGCCGTCATTGCGCCGCCCATCAGTTCGACAAGCCGCGTGGCGATGGCCAGACCGAGGCCTGTTCCCTCATGGCGGCGGGTGGAGGAGGTGTCCACCTGCGCGAATTTCTCAAAAACCGCATCGAGCTTGTCCTGCGGAATGCCGATGCCGGTGTCCTCGACGCGCACGGACACTTTCGTGATGTCGCCCTCGATGCGCCCAGAAACGTCGATCAGAACATGGCCGCGCTCGGTGAACTTCACCGCATTGCCGACGAGATTGGTCACGACCTGCCGGAAACGCCCCGCATCGCCCATGAAGGAGCTCGGCAGCTCCGGGTCCACGCGCACGATCAGTTCCAGATCCTTCTCCGATACCTGCGAGGACACGAGCGCCGCCACGTCTTCGATGGCTTCGCCCAACCGGAAGGACGACTCATCGAGCTGGAGCTGGCCGGCGTCGATCTTGGAGAAGTCGAGAATGTCATTGATGATGGTCAGCAGCGCCGTGCCCGACTTGACGATCACGTCGACGAACATGCTCTGCCGCTTGTCCAGTTCGGTGCGCGCGAGCAGTTCGGCCATGCCCATAACGCCATTCATCGGCGTGCGGATTTCATGGCTCATATTGGCCAGGAATTCAGACTTGGTGCGGTCTGCGGACTGCGCTTTGATCTTCTCCGCCGCCAGCGAGATATTGGCGCTGTGCAGCTCCTGATGCGCACGCGAAATGCGATACATCATCGGCACGAAGATGCGCATCGCCAGAAGAAGGCTCGCTGCGATCATCGCGATGGCGACGCCGATCAGGCCCAGCTGCAGCGTCCCGTGGCTTTCGATCATCTGCGCGTTGAGCATGTCGGAGATGCGTTTCAGTTCCGGGCGCACCTGTGTGTTGGCGAGCGCCTGCAGCTCCCTGAACACGCGCTGGGCGGTGGCGTTCTGATAGTCGTTGAAGACTTCCAGCCGGTTTGCCTGCGAGATGACATCGCGGATCTGTGTGCGCAGCGCCTTGTCGCCATCTTCGCCGAGCCAGATGCGCCTGACGGTTTCCGGCACCGCGTGGCCGGTAATGTCGGTGGCGAGCGATCCGGTCTGCAGCACCGGCGCCGCCGTCGTTCCGCCGACCTGCCGATAGGTCAGGCGCTGGCTCTCCATCGTAGTCACTTCGCCGCTGATGGCGAAGTCCAGCGCCTCATAGGCGTCGCTGAGCTGATCGAGCGCGTATTCCAGTTCGTCATGGGTGAGGTCCGCCTGGGCGCTGTTCTGCGGGCGAAGCTCTGCCTGTTCGAGGCGCAGCGCATTGTGGATCACGTCATTGGTCACATCGGCCATGTGGCTGATGAATGCACTGAAACGCACCTGGTTCTTCGTGGCCTGCGTTTGCCATAGCAGGATTCCCGTTCCGGCCATGACTGCCATCACAAACCCCACCAGCACGACAATGAGGCGCGCACGCATATACTGCTGTGTAGCTACTGTAGGCATTACTCTTCCCAAGACGTCCCCCAATTCCCGTAAGAATTGAGCATCTGGATTAATGCCCGATTAACGCTAAAAAGATGTGTTTTTCATTCTGCTGATGCTCAACACAAGCAAAGAGAAGCGTGTTTAGAAAGAAAAGATGCAGTTCAGGCCCGGCAATGCGTGGTCTCTTGTCTCCGGTTAAGATGTGCCTGAGCCAAGAAATGCGCGCAAAAGAGCACAACCCGGCGTGGAGCGCGCGGGCGTAAAAAAGAAAAAACGGGTTGAACCTGGTTTAGCTCTGGCGTTCGGCGACGAAACGCGCGGCCTGTTTCAGCGTGTCTGCGCGTTCGCCGAAAGGCTCCAGAATATCCTCGGCCTGGGCAACAAGCCCCCTGAGCTGCTGGCGTGTCCAGTCGATCCCGTGAAGGCTCGCAAGCGTCGCCTTGCCGGCGGCGGCGTCCTTGCCGGTTGCCTTGCCCATCGCTTCGCTGCTGGCCGTCAGGTCGAGCAGATCGTCGGCAAGCTGGAAGGCGAGCCCGATGGCCGCGCCGAATTCGCCGAGGCGTTCGATGTCCGCGTCCTGTGCGCTGCCGATCACGGCGCCCGCCTCGCAGGCAAAGCGGATCAGCGCGCCCGTCTTCATCGCCTGAAGCCGCAGAATTTCGTCTTCGCTGAGGCTGCTGCCCTCTGCGGCCAGATCCAGCGCCTGACCACCGGCCATGCCGCCCATGCCCGAAGCGCGGGCGAGCCTGTTGACCAGCGTGATCTTGGCTTCAGCAGGCAGCGCCGTTTCAGGCGCGCTCACAATGTCGAACGCATAGGTCAGGAGACTGTCGCCGGCGAGAATGGCTGCTGCCTCGTCAAACGCGCGGTGAACGGTCGGCTTGCCGCGGCGCAGGTCGTCATCGTCCATTGCCGGCAAATCGTCATGGACCAGAGAATAGCAATGGATGCACTCGAGCGCTGCCGCAACGCGCAGCGCAGCCGTGTCGTCCGTCGCCTCAAACAGCGCTGCCGTCTCGAGCACGAGGAACGGCCGCAGCCGTTTGCCGCCATTCAGAACGCCATGGCGCATGGCTTTCAAAAGGCGGTCGGGGCGGTAAAGTTCGCCTTCCAGCGGTCGCGTGTCGAGCAGTCGGCGCAGTTCGCCTTCCACCATATCCGCGCCAGCGGCAAGTTTCACTTCAAACGGCAGTGTCATCGTCTCGTCCATGCCGGGAGCGATGCCGTCAAAGGGCGTCCGGGTCAAGTCCGTTTGTTTGCGCCATTGCGCCGAAAGCCCCTGGCGGCTATGCGAAAGGCTGGTTTTGAGGCGTAACGTCACACTGAGGGAAAAACAGGTTTGAGCGGCCCCACAGTCGACCCGGAGAAAAGGACGACGAACAGGCGTGGCGGGCGTCGCGGTCGCAGGGCGGCCGGGCGGCGCGCAGGCGGTCGGGCGTGGCTCGGCTGGTTTGCCCGGCGTGTTCTGCTCGTTCTTGTGGTGCTGGCGCTCATTCCCGCGCTTCTGACGCTTCTCTATCGTGTGCCGGTGGTACACCCCATATCGACATTGATGATGCGCGATCTGGTCACCTTCACCGGCTATGACCGCGACTGGAAGTCTCTCGAAGAAATGGGGGATCTGGTCCCGCATTCGGTGATGATGTCGGAAGACGGTCAGTTCTGCGCCCATGATGGCATCGACTGGGCTGCGCTCAACCTCGTCATCAACGATGCGCTTTCGGGCGAGAAGACGCGGGGCGCATCCACCATCCCCATGCAGACGGTGAAGAACCTCTATCTCTGGCAGGGCCGCTCCTTCGTGCGCAAGGGGCTGGAACTGCCGCTGGCGATCTATCTGGATCTGGTGCTGCCGAAACGGCGGATCATGGAGATCTATCTCAACATCGTTGAATGGGGGCCGAACATCTACGGTGCTGAAGCCGCCGCGCAGCATTATTTCGGACGCCCGGCATCGCAGCTTTCGCGCCGGCAGGCGGCGCTTCTGGCGGTCACGCTGCCCAATCCGCTGGAGCGCAATCCGGCCAAACCCTCAAGCGGGTTGAACCGGCTTGCCGCGAAGATTGAACAGCGTGCGCGCAAGGCCGGCGGTTATGTGGGGTGTTTGAAGCCCTGATCATGCGCTTTCGTTGAAAAAAGCGATGCGCCCCACTGGCCAAAACCTCTTTGGACGTGTATAGGCACGCCGACTTCCAATTCCCGGCCGAAATGCTGGGCCTCTGGATTGAAGGGGCCGCAACGGCCTTTGACCGATTAGCGGAGCAGGACCATGGCTGTACCAAAAAGGAAAACGACGCCTTCGAAGCGCGGCATGCGCCGCTCGGCCGACGCCATCAAGGCGCCGACCTATGTCGAAGACAAGAATTCGGGCGAACTGCGTCGTCCCCACCACATCGACCTGAAGACCGGCATGTACCGCGGTCGCCAGGTTCTGGAGCCGAAGGACGCATAAGCGCCTTTCCTCCTCTGGATGCAAAAAAGACCGGTCACTGACCGGTCTTTTTTTGTTTCAGATGTCCTTGCCGGCTTTTGCCCGTCGCTGCAGCGCCTGCAGGATCGAAAGTGCCTTCTCGGCCATCTCTTCCGGCACGAAGACATGATCGTGATGGTAGGCGGCGACCACGTTGCAGGGGATGGCTTCATCCGCCAGCGCCGTCGCCACACCGGCCGTCAGCCCCACGCCGTCGAGCGCGGAATAGACTTCAAGGACGATCCGGCGCATCGGCATCTGCGTGTCGAAACCAAGCGCCCCGGCGCGCGCCAGCGGCAGCACGAGCGTCGTGCCTTCCTCTTCCTGAAAAACACCTTCCGCTTCCGCATAAAGCGTTGCGGCGCGGTCCCGCTCCACGCAGCAGAAAACGAAAACGCCCGTCGTAAGAACGGGCGTCATTCCTGCCAGCATGGCCTGCGTATCACGAACGGTCCGGGGCATGTCTCTGGCGCTTCAGTCTGTGTTCGCTCCGGGGAAGGGCGGTCAGGAACCGCCCAGGGAGTTGATCTTGCGCTGCATGTCGGCGATCTGCTCACGTAACTCCTTCAGATCATCGGAGCGCGGTGCTTCTTCGCCGGCATTGTCTTCGCGCGCTGCGCCCTGATTTGGGGCAGGGGGCGTGGGCGCGAACATGCGCATGGCGTTCTGGAACATCTCGATGTTGCGGCGGGTCTGCTCCTCAACCATCTTCATCGGGGCCGACATGCCCATCATGTCCATGGATGATCCGCCGAACGCTTTGTCCATCTGCTCGCGCATGCGTTCCTGCTCCTTGGAGAAGGCCATCATGGATTGTTCGAGGAAGCTCGGCACGACCATCTGCATCTGGTCGCCGTAAAAGGCGATGAGCTGACGCAGAAACGAGATCGGCAGCATGTTTTGCCCGTTGCGGTCGTTCTCCAGCTCGAAAATGATCTGGGTCAGGACCGCATGGGTGATGTCTTCGCCGGATTTGGCGTCCTGCACGACGAAATTCTCGTCGCGCTTTACCATCTCGGCCAGGTCTTCCAGGGTCACATAGGTGCTGGTGCCCGTGTTGTAGAGGCGGCGATTGGCGTATTTCTTGATGACGATCGGGTCGTCCTTGGCTGGCATTACTGACCTCCCCGTAGCACGGTTGTCTGTGGCATCGCGCCCGGACGTCTCCTGCGTCGTCCGGTTTTCGATGCCTTGGATTCAAGGACTGAGGGCTTTGCAAGACGCCACTGCGCCGTTCCACCGCCCCGTTGCCGGGGCCGTCGGCGCGCACCCCCTGCATTTGCCGGTGTCAGGATATGCGCAAAATCCCATTGAATGAAAGCGCTTTTCGCAGTGGCGAAGAGCGCGGCGCTCCTGTTCGGCGGTGCGCAAGCTTTGTTGCGCTGCACACAACCGTTTGACTCGTCCCTGATTAGCCGCAACAAATGTGAATGAGAGCAGTCCGTCACAAGGGCTGCACATTTGCACGTGTATGCAATTTTCCAAGGGAGAGCCTTTCATGTCGTCAGCCGAAGCCATTGTCGTTGCCAGCGCCGCCCGCACCCCGGTCGGCTCGTTCAACGGTTCCTTCGCCACCGTGCCAGCGCATGAGCTTGGTGCAACCGCCATTCGCGAGGCGCTTTCGCGCGCCGGCGTCGCGCCGGAAGAGGTGAACGAGGTGATTCTCGGTCAGGTGCTCACGGCCGGCCAGGGACAGAACCCCGCGCGCCAGGCGGCCGTCGCCGCCGGCCTGCCGGAAGAAGCCACCGCCTGGGGGCTCAACCAGGTCTGCGGTTCGGGCCTGCGCACCATCGCCATCGGCATGCAGCAGATCGCCTGCGGTGATGCCGACATCATTGTTGCCGGCGGTCAGGAATCCATGACGCTCTCTACCCATTGCGCCTATCTGCGCGCCGGCGTGAAGATGGGCGATTATGCCATGATCGACACGATGATCCGCGATGGTCTGTGGGATGCCTTCAACGGCTACCACATGGGCATCACCGCCGAAAACGTGGCGCGCAAGTTCCAGATCACCCGTGACGAGCAGGACGCTTTTGCGCTCGCTTCGCAGAACAAGGCCGAAGCCGCCCAGAAGGCCGGGCGCTTCAAGGATGAAATCGTCCCGGTCACCGTGAAGAGCCGCAAGGGCGAAACCGTGGTCTCGGACGATGAGTACATCCGCCATGGCGCGACCATCGAGGGCATGCAGAAGCTGCGCCCGGCCTTCGACAAGGAGGGCACGGTCACGGCCGCCAATGCGTCGGGCATCAATGACGGTGCGGCCGCCGTGGTGCTGATGCGCGAGAGCGAAGCCCAGCGCCGTGGTCTGACGCCGCTGGTGCGGATCGCCTCCTGGGCGACGGCTGGCGTCGATCCGGCAATCATGGGCACGGGGCCGATTCCGGCATCGCGCCGCGCGCTGGAGAAAGCCGGCTGGAAGGCCGAGGATCTCGATCTGGTCGAGGCCAACGAGGCCTTCGCCGCACAGGCCTGTGCGGTCAACAGGGACATGGGCTGGAACCCGGATATCGTGAACGTGAATGGCGGCGCCATCGCGATCGGCCATCCGATTGGCGCTTCGGGTACCCGCATTTTCAACACGCTGGCCTTCGAGATGCGCCGCCGTGGCGCGAAGAAGGGACTGGCCACGCTCTGCATCGGTGGCGGCATGGGCGTCGCCATGTGCGTGGAAGCGTTGTAGGCTTTGAGCTGGCGCGCGGCGTTTGTGCCGTGCGCCAGCCGGATTATCGCCCGGTCTCAACAGGGCGAAGGCGGCGGGGAACACTCACCTGAGGGAGACGAACTGCATGAAAACGGCACTTGTTACGGGTGGAACACGCGGCATCGGCGCGGCGATAGCGATGGCTCTGAAAGAGGCGGGCTATCAGGTCGCGGCCAATTATGCGGGCAACGATGAGGCTGCCGCGCGCTTTACCGAAGAAACGGGCATTGCCTCCTACAAATGGTCGATTGCCGATTACGACGCCTGTGCGGACGGCGTGGGCCGGGTCGAGGCCGATCTCGGACCGGTCGATGTTCTGGTCAACAATGCCGGCATCACGCGGGACGTGATGTTTCACAAGATGACGCCAGAAGACTGGCGCGCCGTGGTGGATGTGAACCTGAATGGCGTCTTCAACATGACCCATCAGGTCTTCGCCGGCATGCGCTCGCGCAAGTTCGGCCGCATCATCAGCATTTCGTCCATCAATGGTCAGAAGGGCCAGATGGGCCAGACCAACTATTCCGCCGCCAAGGCGGGAGAGATTGGCTTCACCAAGGCGCTGGCGCAGGAAGGCGCGCGCTTCAACGTGACGGTCAATGCGGTCTGCCCCGGCTACATCGCCACCGACATGGTGATGGCGGTGCCGGAAGTGGTGCGCGAGAAGATCATTTCGCAGATCCCGGTGGGGCGTCTCGGCGAGGCGTCCGAAATCGCGCGGTCCGTGCTGTTCCTGGCCTCCGACGATGCGGGCTTCGTCACGGGCTCCACGCTCACTGTCAATGGCGGTCAGTACTTCATCTGACGAAAAGGCACGTCCTGTGCATTCATTTTTCGGGGCGCTGTGGGTAACCCGCAGCGCCCTGTTTCGTTAAAATGCGTATCAATTTGAAACAGCTTCGTTAACGCGGCATTCAGGTTCCGTGGCTGCGTTTGTGGATAAACTGTGCGCTGTCTGCCCGGAACCGGTGGAAACCACCAGATATTGCGGTGAACATAGCGGGAACATCCGGATATCAGTGATTCGTAGCCGATTCGTTCCGGGTTTGGTCGAAGTGTTAACGCCATGCGGCATGGCGGGGCCGTAACCCGTTAACGGCTTCGCAAAAAATCCTAACAAAATCTTATGCTTGCACCGTTGCCTGGCAGGCCCGTCGCGCTTCCCGCGCAAATCCTTAACGCGCGCCACGCGTTTTCCGGCTTTGCGGAACATGCCCGATTCAGCATTTGGGTGTCTTTACGTTGCGTCATACTCTATCTTGTGGTGAACAAAACGGGAAACAACGCAGGTCAGTGATTCGTAGCCGATTCGTTCCAGACTCGTTCCAAATCTTAATGGCCGGAAACGGTTTGGGTCATTTTTGGCAGTCTTTGTCGGTGGAGCGGCAGTCTTGCCTTGGAATGCGCATGCAAAGCATGCTAACCCGTGTGCTCGCCTTTTTTCGCTGAGGTAGACGGCTTTTCAGGCCCTATGAATTTCCAAAAACAGAATGCCAAGCCGAGAGTGTTGTCGGGTCGTGACGTAACGGCCATCCTCGGGCCGACCAATACCGGCAAGACGCACTTGGCCATCGAGCGCATGGTTGCGCATGGCACGGGCGTCATTGGCCTGCCGCTGCGGCTGCTTGCGCGCGAAGTCTATTCCCGCGTCGTCGCCAAGGTCGGCGAGCAGAATGTTGCGCTTGTCACCGGCGAAGAAAAGATTTCGCCGCCCGGCGCGCGCTATTCGGTGTGCACGGTCGAGGCCATGCCGCGCGAGACCGACGCCGCCTTCGTGGCGATCGATGAGGTGCAGCTCGCCGCCGATCTGGAGCGCGGCCACATCTTCACCGACCGCATTCTGCATCTGCGCGGCCGTCAGGAAACGCTGCTTCTGGGCGCTGGCACCATGCGCGGCATTCTTGAAAAGCTGCTGCCGGGCCTCTCCGTCATCACCCGTCCGCGCATGTCAGTGCTCAGCTATGCCGGTTCGCGCAAGATCACGCGCCTGCCGCGCCGCTCGGCCATCGTGGCCTTCTCATCGGACGAGGTTTACGCCATTGGCGAGCTGATCCGCCGCCAGCGCGGCGGGGTGGCTGTCGTGCTTGGCGCGCTCAGCCCGCGCACGCGCAACGCGCAGGTGGCGCTCTACCAGTCGGGCGATGTCGATTATCTGGTGGCGACCGACGCCATCGGCATGGGCCTGAACCTCGATGTCGATCATGTCGCCTTCGCGCAGAACCGCAAATTCGACGGTTTCCAGTACCGCGACCTCAACCCTGCGGAGCTCGGGCAGATCGCCGGCCGCGCCGGCCGTCACCTGCGTGACGGCACGTTTGGCGTCACCGGCCAGGTCGATCCCCTTTCCGATGAACTCGTTCACCGCATCGAGGCGCATGATTTCGACCCGGTGAAAGTGCTGCAATGGCGCTCCGCCGCGTTTGATTTCTCCAGCGTCGATGCGCTCAAAGCCTCGCTCGACGTCACGCCCCCCGTGGAAGGTCTTACCCGCGCTCTGCCCGCTGCCGACGCCAAGGTGCTCGAATTCCTGTCGCGTGACGGGGATGTGCGTGCGCTGGCCGACGCCCGCGAGCGTGTGGCCCTCCTGTGGGACGCCTGTGCGCTGCCGGATTACCGGCGCATAGCACCGGCCCACCACGCAGAAATTGTTGGTGCAGTCTTTTCTGATCTGGCGCGAACGGGCCATGTCGATGAAGACTACATGGCTGAGCAGGTTCAGCGCGCCTCGTCCACCGAGGGGGACATCGACACACTGTCGCAGCGTATTGCGCAGATCAGAACATGGACATTTGTCTCGCACCGGCCCGGATGGCTGGCCGATGCGACACACTGGCAAGAAAAAACACGAGAGATAGAGGACAGTTTGTCCGATGCGTTGCATGAGCGATTGACGAAACGCTTTGTGGACCGCAGGACATCCGTGCTCATGAAGCGCCTGAGAGAGAATGCAATGCCGGAAGCAGAAATCAGCCCCGTTGGCGAAGTCCTTGTCGAGGGGCATCACGTTGGTGAGATGCTAGGGTTCCGTTTCACCGCCGACCGCTCTGCGGAAGGTGAGGACGCGCGCGCCGTCAAGGCTGCCGCCCAGAAAGCACTCGCTGCCGAATTCGAAACGCGGGCAGACCGCTTTGCCGCTTCCGGCAATGGCGATCTGGCGCTGGATTCCGAGGGCCTTCTGCGCTGGCTCGGCCAACCGGTGGCGACGCTGGTTTCCGGCGAGGAAGCGCTGCGCCCGCGCGTCGTGCTTCTGGCCGACGAGCAGCTGACCGGCCCGGCGCGCGACAAGGTCGCCGCCCGCGCCGAGCGTTTCGTGAACTATCAGATCGAATCGCTTCTGAAGCCGCTGGTCGATCTGCGCGATGCCGAGAGCCTTTCGGGCATGGCGCGCGGGATCGCGTTTCAGGTTGTCGAGAGCTTCGGCCTTCTGAACCGCCGCACCGTGGCAGAGGATGTGCGTGCGCTCGATCAGGACGCCCGCGCTTCGCTGCGCCGCCTCGGCGTGCGCTTTGGCGCTTACCACATTTTCGTGCCGGCGCTGATCAAGCCTGCGCCTGCCGGCCTTCTCACCCTGCTCTGGGCGCTCAAGAACGACGCCAAGGACAAGCCGGGCTATGGCGATGTGGTCAATGCGCTTGCCGCCGGTCGCACCTCCATCGTGTCCGATCCGGCTTTCGAAAAGGCATTCTATGGCCTCGCCGGCTATCGCAATCTGGGTCGCCGCGCCGTGCGTGTCGATATTCTCGAGCGCCTTGCCGACCTGATCCGTCCCGCACTTTCGTGGAAGCCGGGTTCCGGCGCACGTCCCGAGGGCGGTTATGATGGCGCGGCCTTTGTGGTCACGCCGGCCATGATGTCCATTCTCGGCGCGACCGCCGATGATATGGAAGCCATCCTCAAGGGGCTGGGCTACCGCGGCGAGGCGAAGCCGGCCGAAGAGGTTGCAACGCATCTGAAGTCGCTGGACGACGCTGCCGCCGAGAAGGCTGCTGCACCGGCCCAGGCTGCCGATGCTGCCGCTCCCGCCGAGGCCGAAGCCGCCGCGAAGACGGACGACGCGCCCGCCGATGCAGAGAAGCCTGCTGAAGCTGAAGCGCCAGCCGGGGAAGCGAAGCCCGAAGCCGAGGCAAAGCCGGAAGCTGATGCCAAGCCGGAAGTTGAGACGCCGGCTGCCGGTGAGGCTCCGGCTGAAAAGGCCGCTGACGAAGAGGAAGAGCCCAAGCCCGTCATGATCTGGCGTCAGGCCCGTTTCGACGGTCGCAAGCGTCAGGGCGGCGGCAAGGGCAACAATCAGCGTCAGCAGGGACGTGGTGGCCGTCAGGAGCGTGATGGCGCACCGCATCGCGGCAAGCCTAACCGCAGCAAGGATGGCGACAAGCAGGGCTTCAAGCGCAAGGGTGGCGCAGGCCGTCCGCGCGAAGAGCGTCCGGCGCGCATCGATCCCGATTCGCCCTTCGCCAAGCTCGCTGCCCTCAAGGATCAGCTGAAGAAGTAGCGACATGCGATGAGCGGCACGGTCCTGGAACGCCAGCGTATCGACAAGTGGCTGTTCTTCGCACGGGTGGTGAAATCCCGCTCGCTTGCCGCAAAGCTCGCTCAGGCGGGCCGTGTTCGGGTCAATCGCAACAAGATCGAGCAGGCCGCCTACCAGATCAAGGTGGGCGACGTGCTCACCATTTCCCTGGAGCGGCAGGTGCTCGTCTATCGGGTTCTGGCGCAGGGGGCGCGGCGCGGTCCGGCAGAGGAAGCCCGCACGCTCTACGAGGATCTGACCCCGCCGGCGCCACCCAGGGACGCCGTCGTCAAGGCGTCGGCGCCGCGGCGCGACGCCGGGGCAGGGCGTCCCACCAAGAAGGAACGCCGCGCGCTTGATCGCTGGCGTGACGACCCGTGACGGCGATGTTTGCGCAGTTTGAGATTGGAATGGGATTCCGCCTGCGACGATTGCCGCGCAACAACGGGCCTTGCAACCGCCGTTTAAAGGGGCTACCTCACCACTCGACATTTTAAGAAGCTGTCAGCCGAGAACACCCATGACCTATATCGTCACCGACAATTGCATCAAGTGCAAGTACATGGACTGTATAGAAGTCTGCCCGGTGGACTGTTTCTACGAAGGCGAAAACATGCTCGTCATCCACCCGGATGAGTGCATCGATTGCGGTGTCTGCGAACCGGAATGCCCGGCCGAAGCCATCAAGCCCGACACCGAGCCGGGTCTGGACAACTGGCTTCAGCTCAATTCCGAGTATGCCGAAAAATGGCCCAATATCACCGCTAAGAAAGAGCCTCCGGCAGACGCCAAGGAATTCGACGGTGTCGAAAACAAGCTGGAGCAGTACTTCTCGCCGGAACCCGGTGAGGGAGACTAGATCGCCGCGCGCCCATCGGGGCGCACAAACGACGATCTTGATGATTGACGGAGCATCGGATTAGCCCGAAACCCGAATTCCACTTTTCGGTCCGGTGCTCTGAGCCCACAAATTGACGTGGGACATAATGCGAATAGATGGGGCGGTCGCGCAGGAAACTGCGGCGACATATTCGCACATGCGGCAAAATCTTGATTCTTTCGGCTTTTTGTGGTAGCTTAACAAAATCATGCCGGTGACAACACGTCTAATTATGGCGCACACACACTAATCACTGAAAGGTGGGGCTCCAAATCCAGGCCAGGGCAATCTGGGTCAGGATGTTTTGGTTTGCGTGGCGGGCCTTCGGTGCAGGCGCAGTCACCATCTTCCGGAGCTTGAACTCTTTCATGCACACGACAAGCCGGCAGGCGTTTTTGGGTACGGGGCATCGCCGAGGCGAGGCGTTGCTCACATACCCCTTTAGAACAGGAGTGTTAGGCGGATGACCACCCAGCAGAAAAAATCGGCGCAGCGCCAGGGTTTCAAGACTGGCGAATACATCGTTTACCCGGCGCATGGCGTCGGCCAGATCGTTACGATCGAAGAGCAGGAAGTCGCCGGTCACAAGCTGGAATTGTTCGTCATCGATTTCGAGAAAGACAAGATGCGCCTCAAAGTGCCGGTCGCCAAGGCGACGTCCATCGGCATGCGCAAGCTTTCCGAAACCGATTATGTTGATCGCGCACTCAAGGTCGTTCAGGGCCGCGCCCGCGTGAAGCGCACCATGTGGTCGCGCCGCGCGCAGGAATACGATGCGAAGATCAACTCGGGCGACCTGATCTCCATCTCGGAAGTCGTGCGTGACCTTTACCGCGCCGACAACCAGCCGGAGCAGTCCTATTCGGAGCGTCAGCTTTATGAAGCCGCGCTCGACCGCATGGCGCGCGAGATCGCAGCCGTCAACCGCATGTCGGAGACGGAGGCTGTCCGCCTGATCGAGACCAACCTCAACAAGGGCCCGCGCCGCGGTGCGAAGGCCGACAATGAGGAAGCCGAAGAGAAGGAAGAAGCTGCATAAGCTTCCCACCTCATCTGTTTTGAAAAACCCGGCTGTTTCAGCCGGGTTTTTTATTGCCGGCTACTAAACTGTAATCGGCTGGAACTTTTTTCGTCTGCGACTCGTTACTCTAGGTGATGTCTCGTTTCTTCGGTCGAGATCACCGCTTTTTGCAAAGCCTGGTCGGGGTCCCGGGATGTCCGTCATTGGCGTGTTTCTGCACCAGCAGATGCCGCGTCAGGGCGCTCTGACACGTGTAACCGCGCATCGGCAATTGGGCCTGTGCGTATGGGCTGACCGGCTTGGAATCCTCTCCTTAAGAAAGGGGCCAGGCCAGAGCATCGGACCGAAAAGTGGGAACCGGTTTTCGGATCATCCGATGCTCCATCAATGGTTTGGATCGCCCTTTATGCGTCCGGACGGGCGCATGGCGATCCAGAAACGCGGGAGAGCATCATGCAAGACCGGGCGGAACGCAAACTCATAGAAAAGGCCATGAAGGCGCCTTATCTGGCGCTGGAGGAAGAGCAGGACCTCGCACAGCGCTGGCACAAGAAGCAGGACCAGCAGGCGCTTCATCATTTAACGGTGGCGCACATGCGGCTTGTCATTGCCATGGCGTCGCGCTTCAGGAATTTCGGATTGCCCGCTGCCGACCTCATTCAGGAGGGGCATATCGGCCTTCTGGAAGCGGCGGCCCGGTTCGACCCGGAACGGGGTGTGCGCTTTTCCACCTATGCGACCTGGTGGATACGCGCCTCGATGCAGGATTATGTCCTGCGCAACTGGTCCATCGTGCGTGGCGGCACGAGTTCAGCGCAGAAGTCGCTGTTTTTCAAATACCGCCGGCTGAGGGCCAAATTGCAGAAAAGCATGGGCTCACCCAGCGAAATTCATCAGGAAGCGGCCAAGCTTCTCGGCGTTTCGCCCGCGGATGTGGCGATGATGGACGCGCGGCTTTCCGGCCCCGATCTGTCGCTTAACGCGCCGGTGCGGGATGAAGGTGAGGCGTCTGCCGAGCGCATGGATTTCCTGCCCTCCGATGAGGCACCGGTCGACGAGACGGTCGAACACATGATCGATGAGGAACGGCGGGCGCTCTGGCTGACCGACGCACTCGATGTTCTGGACAGGCGCGAGCTGAAGATCATCCGCGAGCGGCGTCTGGCAGAAGATGGCGCAACGCTTGAAGCGCTCGGTTCGGCGCTGGGCATCTCCAAGGAGCGTGTGCGGCAGATCGAGACGCGGGCCATGGAAAAACTGCGCACGGTGCTCACGCGCGAGCATCCCGCGCTGTCCGGCAGCACGGCCTGAACGGCTGGCCTTGCGCCAGCCGTAATTTAGCGATCAGTGACGATCTTGACCTTGCTCCCGGCCGACGGCGTTGCGCCGGGGCCAAGTGCGTTGAGGAGCCGGAAAAGCTCCACCTTGCGGTCCACACCGCGCATCTGCGATGCCAGCGAACCGAGCGTTTCTCCCGGCTGAACCGTCACGACACGCACGCGCAGCGGCTTGAGCGCAGCGCGCTCCGCCTGATTGAGAATGCGGAAGCTCTGCCCGACGGAATTGGCAACCCGTTCCAGATCGTTGCTCGTCGCAGGCGCTGCCGTCAGCAGGCGGTAAACCTGCCCGCCGGAGCGGATCACCGTCACGTCGAACTGCCAGCCATCGGCGCTCGCGCGTCCCTTGGCTGCCGGATATCCATTGATCGTGAACGTGCGGATGGTTTCGGGCTCCAGACCCGCAACCCAGCCGCTCGTCAGGTAATCCGTCAGCGAAGTGCGCTGGGGCACCGTCGCCCCGTCGAAGCGCACCGCAATGTCGTCCGGCCCGACAGCCGTCACCGCCTTGGTGGAATTGTCGATGATGAAGCCTTCGGGCACCTGGAAGGCGACGCCCAGACCCGGATGCAGGAAGTCGCGCCCGCGCACATAGCCCTCTTCCGGCGAATCCCCGTAGATCATGCCGTCAATGCCGGCGAGGAAGGAATCGCGGTCGCGCTTGCCAGCGGCGTCCGGCTGCTGCATCTCGCGCGCATGGCGCTGCGCGAGTTCGATGCGCCGTGGCGCATTGGGGTGACTGGCCAGGAAGTCGAGGCTGGCGTCGGTCGCGCCGCTCACACTGCGGAAGCCCTGATAGGCGTCCATCGCCTGCAGGAAGCGCGCAGCCGCAAACGCATCATAGCCCGCATGGGTTGTGGTGCGGATGCCCAGACGGTCCGCTTCCAGCTCCTGATTGCGCGAGAACTGCGCGAGCCTCAGCTTGCCGCGAACCAGCGCTGCCTGCGCCGCCTGATCGCGCCCGTCGATCACCTCGCTCACCACTTTCGAGGCGAACTTTTCCTGCGCTTCGAGCTTCTGCCGCTCGATGCCGTGATTGGCTGTGACGTGCGCCATTTCATGCGCGATGACCGCTGCAAGCTCAGCCGAATCATTGGCGAGCGCCAGAAGACCGCGCGTGACATAGAGATAGCCGCCCGGCAGCGCGAATGCGTTGACGTTGGGCGAATTCAGAATGGTGACCGTGTAGGCCGCGCCGGTGTTCTGCTCATCCAGCGTCAGAGATCCCACCACCTTGGCGACCATGCGCTCCAGCTTCGGATCGGAGTATTCGCCGCCATAGGTCTGCAGAATGCGGGGATGCTGCTGGCGTGCAAGCCGTGCAAGACGGTTGCCGCGCGTCACCGAATCGACCGTGACCGGGTTCGACGACGGCATGAAGCTGCCTGTGTCCGTGGGCACCATCTGGCAGCCCGACAGGAGGACTGTGAGCGCTACGGCGAGAATGGCTTTGCGCGGTATGGCTCGCGCTGATGGCTGGAAATTCATGGTAGCGGGCGCTTCATTGGACAGGGTCGTGTCCTTCCGGTTGATTTTGTCCAAAGCATGACCGTCATTAATGCCCAAGTCACGCACTTGGTTCCCTCAACATGGCGTGATGTCCCGTCCGAGCCACGGTCTAGCGCATAAGCTGCAACAGTGGAATCAATTTGTTGTAGAGTAATTTATTTCCCGCCGTGCGCCTATGTAGCGATTGAAGGCTTCTGAGGCATCGCCGGCAATGAACGCTGCGGTTGTGCCGGTCGCGGCGACCTGCCCCTCTTCAACAAAGATCATCGTCCTGCAAAGCCGTTCCGCGTCGCGCGGGTCATGCGTTGCCATCAGCACTGTCATCTGCTGTTCCGCATGCAGAGCGCGGATCAGGTCCAGCATCTCGTCGCGCAGCGCCGGTCCGAGCGAGGCGAAGGGTTCGTCCATCAGGAGCACCGGACGCTTGCGGATTAAAACACGCGCCAGCGCCACCCGCTGGCGTTCACCGCCCGAAAGCGCCCGTGGCAGCCGGTCTTCCTTGCCGGCAAGCCCGGTTCTGGCAAGCGCATCGGAGACCGCCGCGCGGTCTTCTTCCGTCAGCTTCAGCGCAGGCGAGCGCCCCAGCCCCACATTCTGCGCGACCGTGAGATGCGCGAAGAGATTGTTTTCCTGAAACACCATGGAGACGGGCCGGCGATGCGGCGTCAGCCCGGAAACATCCTTTCCGTCGATCATGATGCGGCCGGAGGTCGGTGTCTCGAAGCCGGCGATCAGGCTGAGAAGCGTCGATTTGCCAGAGCCGCTCGGGCCCATCACGGCGACGATGTCGGACGGGGAGATGGTCAGGTCGAACGCCATTTCGCTCCCGCCCGGATAGGCAAAGCGCAGCTTTTCGAGTGTGATCCCCGCGCCGTGTGCGGCGTCAGCCTTGGTCATGTCTTCTCCTTGCCGAGACGGTCGGCCACGAACATCAATGCCAGACAAAGAAGCCCGAGGAAAAGGGCAATGCCTGCGGCATCCGCCGTGCGATAGCTGCCCATGCGCTGCAACAGAAGATAGGGCAGGGTCTGCACCTGATCGGAGCCGAACAGCGCGATCACGCCGAGATCGCCGAGCGAAAGAGCGGCGGCGAAGGCGAGCGCGGTCGCGGCAGGGCGGCGCAGCGCCGGCCAGTCGACGAGGCGTAGTCGTGTCCAGCCAGTGATGCCCAGCGACAGGCAGAGCCGCTCATGGCGGGCGCTGGCAGCGTCATAGGCCGGGCGGATTGCGCGGATTGCAAACGGCATCGCCATCACCGCGTTGACGGTGACGACCATCGCCGGTGCAAAGGCAAAAACATCGCCCACATGCCGCAGCAGAATGAACCAGCCGGCACCGATCACCAGCGGCGGAATGATGAGCACCATCGCCGCCCCGCTGTCGGTGGCGCGTTCAAGCAGGCCCGCAGGCAGTGCGCCGCGCTTCATTTCGAGCGCCCGGCGTGCCGCCACCAGCGCCAGCGAAAGAACCAGGCATAAAAGCGCGGAGAGGCTGGCGAAAAGCAGGCTGGTTGTTGTGGCCGAAAACACCGCGCTCTCGGTGGCAAGCCGCGCCAGATCCGCTTTCAGACCGGCGATCACGGTCGCAGCCATCGGTCCGGCGACGAAGAGCAGCCCCGCGACGATGATGACGGTGTTGAGAACCGTCTCCAATGGCGTGTGCCAGACAATGCGGCGCGGTGCGACGGGCAGGTTGGCATCGCCGCTGAGCGACGCGCCGAGCCGGCTTAACGCCAGAACAACGCCGCCGGCCAGCGCCAGCTGCACCAGCGTCAGCACCAGTGCGCGCGCCGGATCGAAGTCGAACCGCAGCGCCTGATAGATCGCCACTTCCAGCGTTGTCGCGCGCGGTCCGCCACCAAGCAGCAGGACGATGGTGAACGAGGTCACGCACAGCATGAAGACGAGGCCGGCAATGCCGGGAAGGGCCGCGCGCATGGCCGGCCATTCGAGAAACCGGAACGAGGCGCGCGCGCCCATGCCAAGCTGGGCCGCAAGACGCCACTGGTCGGCGGGCACGCTTTCCAGCGCGTTCAGGAACAGGCGCGTGGCCAGCGGCAGATTGAAGAAGACATGGGCGACCAGAATGCCCGAAAGCCCGTAAATGCCGGGCCAGTGCTCATTGAAGAGCACGGACAGGAAAGGCGCGAAAATCCCCGCTCTTCCCAGAAGCGCCAGAATGCCGAGCGCCGCCACAATGGCGGGAAGCGCAAGCGGCACAGCAAACAGGCGCAGAATGAAGGCGCGGCCCGCAAATGCGGGATGGCGCGCCAGCGCGCGCGCCAAAAGGATCGCCGGCACGACCGATAAAAGCGTCGATAACAGCGCCTGCCAGAGCGTGAAGCGGGCGATCCGCAGCAGATAGGCGTCGAAAGCCGCAAGCGCGCCCGTGCCCTGTTGCAGGGCCTCCACGGCAAGGCCCGCAAAGGCCCCGCCGATCAGCAGGCCGACAGCGGCCAGCGCAAGCCGTCCCGCAGCGACACGCCTGTCCATGAGGGGGCGTCTTTCCATGTCGGGCGCGCGCGAAACGGTCAGCGGCTCATCACCGAAAGCCACTCATCGACCCAGGCCTTGCGGTTTTCCGCCACCTCTTTCGATGAGAATTCGAGCGTCTCGCCCGGCTTCACCAGAGTGTCGAACACCGGGTTGAGCGGCTGCGATGTCTCGCCGGCCGGGAACATCCAGTTGGTCTCCGGAATCGCGTCCTGAAAGCCGGGACCGGTCATGAAGGCGAGGAATTTCTGCGCTAGCGGGTTTTCCGCACCCTTCACGGTCTGTGCTGCCACTTCCACCTGAAGATAATGCCCTTCTTCAAAGCCCGTCGCCTTGTAGCGCTCGGAATCTTCGGCAATCTGGTGATAGGCGGGCGAGGTGGTGTAGGACAGCACCATCGGCGCTTCGCCGCTGGTGAACAGGCCATAGGCCTCGCTCCAGCCCGGCGTCACCGTCAGCACCTTGTCCTGCAGTTTGCCCCAGGCGTCAGCTGCGTCGTCGCCATAGACGGCCTTCATCCAGAGCAGCAGACCAAGGCCCGGCGTGGAGGTGCGCGGGTCCTGAATGGCGATCTTCAGATTGCTGTCGCTCTCCACCAGCTCCTTCAGGCTTGCCGGCGGGGTCTCGATGGCCTCGGTGTCATAGACAAAGGCAAAATAGCCGTAGTCGAACGGAACGAACGTGTCGTCCTCGAAGCCGCCCGGCACGTTCACCCTGCCGATGTCGACGCCATGGGGCGCAAACAGGCCGGTCTCGCGGGCCTCGTGCACGAGGTTGTTGTCGAGACCGAGCACGATGTCGGCCTTGGTCGATTTGCCTTCGAGCTTCACGCGGTTCAGAAGCGCCACGCCATCGGCCACGGAAACGAAATCCACGTCGCAGCCGCATTCCGCCTCGAACGCCTTCTCCACCGCCGGTCCGGGGCCCCAGTCGGAGGTGAAGCTCTCATAGGTGTAGACGGTGAGCTTGTCTTCGGCCGCCGCATGGCCGGCCATGGCCAGCGTGCCAAGCGCCATGGTGGAAAGCAGGGTGGTCGCGCGCATCTGCGCCTCCTCTCGTTTGGTTGGGGAATGAGGCGCTGTGCGAAAAGCGTCTAATCCCTCCGCCGGTGCAAACCGGATCAGGTTCAGCGGGTTGGCCGGGTTCCACTGATGCGGCTTTCCTTTGATCAAGGCAAAGCTGCATCCGTTTCAACCACTGGGCCTCTCAGCCGGCAATCCGCCGGCACCCCGTTAGAGCGACCGGGAAAATAGGGCGCGGCAGGGGCCGGCGCAAGAGGCGGAATGGCGCGAACGCCGTTGGCGCTTGCCCGCCGGCATGATATGGGCCTCGAGCATGAGCCTGTTTACCCTTCTCCTGGGCGGAGATCTCACACGCACGCCGGCACTCGATGCCGAAATCGCCGACAGCCGCATCATCGCGGCTGATTCAGGCATGCGTCACGCAGCGCTTCTGGGCGTTATGCCGGAGCTGTGGGTCGGCGATTTCGATTCCGAGCCGGACGGCATGGCCGAGGCCTATGCCCGGGTGCCGCGCCGCGCCTTTCCCGCCGACAAGGACAAGACGGACGGGGAACTCGCCATCGCCGCAGCGCTGGAAGCGGGCGCGACGAGCCTCGTTCTCGTGGGTGCTTTCGGCGGCGCGCGACCCGATCACATGTTCCTGCATCTCGCGCAGGCGCTTCAGCTTTCAGAACAGGGCATTAAGACGCGGCTGACAAGCGGCGTGCAGGAAGGCGTGCCGCTGCTGCCCGGCAAACGCCATCGCTTCGACTATCCGCAGAAAACGCTGTTTTCGATCCTTGGCTTTTCGGCCCTTTCCGGCCTCACCGTGGAAGGGGCCAAATGGCCGCTCGATGCGGTCGAGGTTCCTTTCGGCTCGTCGCTGACCCTTTCCAATGTGGTCGATGGCGAACTCGCGGTTACCCTCAAAGAGGGCAGGGCGCTTCTGGTCGCCCATCTTTCCAACGACGGAGAACACTGATCCATGGCGCCGCCTCTTTTAAAGCTTGATGGCATTCGCCTGACCTTCGGCGGCACGCCGCTGCTCGATGGCGCATCGCTGATGGTTGGCCCCGGCGAGCGGCTGGCGCTGGTCGGGCGCAACGGCTCCGGCAAGTCGACACTTCTGAAGATCGCCGCCGGCCTCGTGGAGCCGCAGGATGGCGAGGTGTTCCGCCAGCCGACGGCGACCGTGCGCTATCTGCCCCAGTCGCCCGACTGGCAGGGTTTTTCGACCGTGCGCGCCTATGTGGAGGCCGGTCTCGGCCCGGCGGACGACATCAACCGCGTGGCGCTGGTCATCGACCGGCTGGGCCTGTCCGGCGATGAAGACCCGGCAACGCTGTCGGGCGGCGAGGCGCGCCGTGCAGCGCTCGCCCGGGTGCTTGCGCCCGAGCCTGATCTGCTGTTGCTGGACGAGCCGACCAACCATCTCGACCTCGCCACCATCGAATGGCTGGAAGAAGAGCTGCAGCGCACGTCTTCAGCCCTTGTCACCATCTCGCATGACCGTCGTTTTCTCGAACGCGTCAGCCGCGCAACCGTCTGGCTCGACCGTGGCGTGACGCGCAGGCTCGACAAGGGCTTTGCCCATTTCGAGGACTGGCGCGATCAGGTGCTCGAAGAGGAAGAGCGCGACCAGCACAAGCTTGCCCGCAAGATCGAGCGCGAGGAACACTGGCTGCGCTATGGCGTCACCGCGCGCCGCAAGCGCAATGTGCGCCGTCTGGGCGAGCTGCATGCGCTGCGCGAGAAGCACCGCAGCCATCGCGGTGCGGAAGGCGTGGCCACCATGACGGCCAGCGACGCCGCCGAGTCCGGCAAGCTGGTCATCGAGGCAAAGGGCCTCGCCAAGTCCTATGACGGGCTTCAGGTGGTGAAGGATTTCTCCACGCGCATCCTGCGCGGCGACCGTGTTGGCCTTGTCGGCCCCAATGGAGCCGGCAAGACGACGCTGATCAATCTTCTGACCGGCAAGCTCGACCCGGACGAAGGCTCACTGCGGCTGGGCGCAAATCTGGAAATCGCCATTCTGGACCAGAAACGTGCACTGGACCCGCTGGAGACCCTGTCTCATTTCCTCACCGATGGCCGTGGCGACAGCGTCGTGGTCAACGGGCAGGAGCGGCATGTCGTCTCCTACATGAAGGACTTCCTGTTCAAGCCCGAGCAGGCGCGCACGCCCATCCGCGAGCTCTCCGGTGGCGAGCGCGCGCGGCTTGTGCTCGCCCGCCTTCTGGCCCGCCCGGCCAATCTTCTCGTGCTCGATGAGCCGACCAACGATCTCGACATGGAAACGCTCGATCTCCTGCAGGAGCTTGTCGAGGGCTTCCCCGGCACCGTGCTGCTCGTCAGCCATGACCGCGACTTCCTCGACCGCACGGTCACGAGCACCATTGCGCCGGCCGGCGATGGCCGCTGGATCGAATATGCCGGCGGCTATGCCGACATGATGGCGCAGCGCAAGGGCGAGGAGCTGGAGCGGCGCAAGGCGCGCACGGCAGAGCAGCAGAAGACCAGGTCAGCCGGCAATGCAGGTGCGCCGAGGGCAGCTTCGAAGAAGCTCTCCTACAAGCAGAAATTCGCACTGGAGACCCTGCCGAAGAAGCTCGATGAGCTGGCTGACGAAATTGCGGCTCTGGAGAAAAAGCTCGCCGATCCCAACCTCTACACGCGCGATGCCGCCGCCTTTCAGCGCTTTTCCAAGGAGCTGGACGACGCGCGCGCCAGCAGCGAGAAGATGGAAGAAGAGTGGCTCGAGCTCGAAATGCTGCGCGAGGAAATCGAAGGCGCTTAGCGGTTTTTGCTGAAGCACCAACTTCAGGGCCCCCTTCTCCCCGCATGCGGGGAGAAGGTGAGGATGAGGGGCGAGCGCCAACCTTTCCGAACCCACAACACTGCGAGCTTATCAAGCGCGGCGTCAGCCCCCCATCCCCCTGCCGGGACCTTCTCCCCGCAAGCGGGGAGAAGGAAGCTGTCATCCCGCACGCCTTCACCGGCTGCTAACCAGACTGGTTCACAATGCTTCCCATGAACCAGGAATTTCTCATTTCCGCAAAGCCCGACCTTCAGAAGGCCCGCACCGCATGGCTTGACGCACTTGCCGGTGAGCGGCGTCTCTCCGCGCTCACCGTCGATGCCTATGAGCGCGACACGCGGCAGTTTCTGCAATTCCTGACCGGCCATTGCGGCGATGCGCCGGGCCTCTCCGACATCGCCGAACTGCGCCCGGCGGATCTGCGCGCTTTCCTCGCCTTTCGGCGTGGCAACGGGGCCGGCGCGCGCACGCTCGGTCGCGGCCTTGCCGGGGTCCGCTCCTTCCTGCGCTACCTTGAGCGCCGTGGGCTTGTGAATGCAGCGGCCGCAGCAGCGCTCAAAGCGCCGCGCGCACCCCGCGCATTGCCCAAGCCGCTGACGGCGGTTGATGCGCGCAAGGTCGCATCCGGCGCGGGGCAACTGGCCGAGGAGCCATGGATCGCCGCGCGCAACGCAGCCGTCTTCACGCTGCTTTATGGCGCGGGGCTGCGCATCTCCGAGGCGCTGGGGCTTCTGGGCAGTCAGGTTGCCGACATGCGCCAGGGTGCGCTGCGCATCACCGGTAAGGGTGGCAAGACGCGGCTCGTGCCCGTCCTGCCCGTCACGGTCGAGGCGGTTGCAGAATATCAGCGTCTCTGCCCTTGGCATGGTGAGGCCGACAAGCTGCTCTTTCGCGGCGCGCGCGGGGGCGCGTTGCAACCGGCCATCATTCAGCGCGAGATGAAGCGCATGCGCTCGGCGTTCAATCTGCCGGAAACGGCGACGCCGCATGCGCTGCGGCATTCCTTCGCCACCCATCTTCTGGGGCGTGGCGGCGATCTGCGCGCGATCCAGGAGCTGCTCGGTCACGCCAGCCTCTCCACCACGCAGGTCTATACCGGTGTGGACACGGCGCGGCTTTTGGAAATCTACGATGCGGCCCACCCGCGCGCCTGAAACATTCCCTCGAAACCGCGCGGTTCGATTAACGCTTTGGCCGTGTTTTGCGTCTAGCGTGGCCGCATGAAAACGCACGCCAAAGCCACCGCCATTCCCATGGCCGAACGGTTCGCAGACCGCCTCTTCCAGCTGGCGGCTGCCTTTCCGTTGCTTCTCCTTCTCGCGCTTGTCGTCGGCCTCGTCACGGCCACCCCGGCGAAGTCCAGAGAGATTGTCTGCGCGGGCAAGAACCTTCTGACCGAACTCGCAACGGACAATCCCGCAGCGCTCGAAGAGGTGCGGCGGCAGGCGGCCGAAACGCCCAATGGCAGTGGCCTTCTGTGGCGGGTCGAAAAGGAGGGCGTGGAGCCCTCTTATCTTTTCGGCACCATGCATATGAGCGATCCGCGTGTCGTGACGCTGACGGAAGACGCGCAGGCGGCTTTCGATGCCTCCGAGCGTGTCGTGATCGAGACGACCGACATTCTCGACCAGTCCAAAATGGCGGCCGCCATGTTCAAGCGGCCTGAACTGATGATGTTCACCGGCGACGAAACGTTGGCCGATCATCTGAGCGAGGAAGACCGCAAAGCGGTTTCACAGGCGCTGGCCGAGCGCGGCGTGCCCTTTTCCAGCGTCCAGAAGATGAAACCCTGGATGCTGATTTCGCTTGTCGCCCTGCCGGGCTGTGAGCTTGAGCGCAAGGAAGCGGGCATGCCTATCCTCGACATCAAGCTTGCCGCCGATGCGGAAGCCTCCGGCAAGGAGGTGCTTGGTCTCGAATCCGCTGTCGAACAGCTCGACGCCATGGCTTCGCTGCCGCTCGACCTGCATATGCGCGGTCTGGTGGAAACGCTGGCGCTTGGCGATGGCCTTGATGACGTGATGGAGACCATGGTTGCACTCTATGCGCAGGGCGAGACAGGCATGTTCTGGCCGCTCATCCGCGTCGCGATTCCTCAGGAGGAAAGCGCCGGCGACGACTATGCCGCGTTCGATGAGGCGATGATCAGGGTGCGCAATGGAACCATGGCCGAGCGGGCCGCGCCGATCCTCGACCGGGGCAGGGCGTTCATCGCCGTTGGCGCACTGCATCTGCCCGGTGAGGAAGGCCTCATCGAGTTGCTCCGCGCCGAGGGCTATGCGGTCGAACCCGTTCTGTAATTCCAGGGTTCCGGCTAACTAATTGCATGTTATCGTCTGGCCAGCGCTGGGGAGCGCCATCTGGAGTGCGATCATGCGCGACGACAATGATAATGAAAAAACCGGGGATAATGAAAAACCCGGGCGTCATTCCGCCGGGTCGGCCGGCGCGGTGAGATCGGAAGGAACGCGCGGCTTCGTGCTCGGTGCAGTGGGCGCCGCGATCATCATCCTCGTCATCATGGCGTTTTCCGGCACCGGCTTTTTTGGCGGGGAAGACGCTCCGCCTGCCGACGATGCGGGTGTCGTGCCCATGGGCGATGGCGGCTAAGGGGCTTTCTGTCCGGCGAGATGCCTGACACGGCACACATCAAAGCTCGTAAGCCCGACCTGAAACGAAAAAGCCCCGCAGCTTGCGCCACGGGGCCTTTGTCTCACGCAAATGTGCGGGATCGGATCACATGTGGATCGGCTTGGCGAAGGTCGCGAGAGCCGCTTCCTTGACCGTTTCCGACATGGTCGGGTGGGCGTGGCAGGTGCGCGCCAGGTCTTCCGACGAACCACCGAACTCCATGAGGACAGCAGCCTCGTGGATCATTTCGCCAGCACCAAAGCCGACGATGTGAACACCCAGAACACGGTCCGTCTTCTTGTCGGCAAGCACCTTCACGAAGCCGTCCGTCTTCAGCATGGAGCGCGCGCGTCCATTGGCCGAGAAGGGGAATTTGCCGGCGTTGTAGTCCACGCCAGCCTTCTTCAGCTCTTCCTCGGTCTTGCCGACGGAAGCGACTTCCGGGCTCGTGTAGACCACGCCGGGGATCACGTCATAGTTCACGTGTCCGGCCTGACCCGCCAGGATCTCGGCCACGGCAACGCCTTCATCCTCGGCCTTGTGCGCAAGCATCGGTCCGGCAATCACGTCGCCGATGGCGTAGACGCCCTCGACATTGGTGCGGAAGTGACCATCGGTCTTCACGCGGCCGCGCTCATCCAGCTCGACGCCAACCGTGTCGAGGCCGAGACCATCGGTGTAGGGCTTGCGGCCCGTCGCCACCAGAACGACGTCGGCTTCCAGCGTTTCGGCGTCGCCGCCCTTTGCCGGCTCGAAGGTCACCTTCGCGCCCTTGCCGGCCTTGGCCACATCCGTGACCTTCGCGCCGAGCTTGAACTCGAAGCCCTGCTTGCCCAGCATGCGCTGGAACTGTTTGGCCACTTCGCCGTCCATGCCGCCGAGGATCGTGTCGAGATACTCGACCACCGTCACCTTGGCGCCCAGACGCGCCCAGACGGAGCCAAGCTCGAGACCGATCACGCCGCCGCCGACAACGATCATGCGCTCCGGCACCTTGGAGAGTTCCAGCGCACCGGTGGAGGAGACGATCACCTTCTCGTCGAACGTCACATCTACGCCCGGAATGCCGGCCACGGCCGAGCCCGTGGCGATGACGATGTTCTTCGCCTCCACGGTCTCTTCCTTGCCGTCATCGGCCTTCACGGTCACCTTGCTTTTGCCGGCAATGCTTCCGAAGCCGCGAAAGATGTCGATCTTGTTCTTCTTCATCAGGAAGTCGAGACCCTTGGTGTTCTGCTCGACTGTCTTGACGCGGTGCTCCATCATCTTCTTGAGATTGAGCTTCGGCTTGCTCACCTCGACGCCGAGATCGGCAAGACCATGTCCTGCCTCCTCGAACATCTCCGTGGCGTGCAGCAGCGCCTTGGAAGGGATGCAGCCCACATTGACGCAGGTGCCGCCATGGGTGGGCAGCTTCTCGACCACGGCCGTCTTGAGGCCAAGCTGCGCCGCCTTGATGGCGCAGACATAGCCGCCGGGGCCGGTGCCGATCACGACGAGATCATAGGTGTTGGACATGGGTCTTTTGCCTTTTTCTGCTCGGTGATCGCCTAGAGGTCGAGAACCAGACGCTCGGGATCCTCAAGCACGTCCTTGATGCGCACGAGGAAGGTCACGGCTTCCTTGCCGTCCACGATGCGGTGATCGTAGGAGAGGGCGAGATACATCATCGGACGGACGACGATCTGGCCGCCGACCACCATCGGCCGCTCCTGGATCTTGTGCATGCCCAGAATACCCGACTGCGGGGCGTTCAGGATCGGGGTCGACATCAGCGAGCCGTACACACCGCCATTGGAGATGGTGAAGGTGCCGCCCTGCATGTCGGCCATGGAAAGCTTGCCGTCGCGGGCAGCGAGACCCAGACGACCGATTTCCTTCTCCACCTCGGCAATCGACATCTGGTCGGCATCGCGCACCACCGGCACGACGAGGCCGCGGTCGGTGCCGACGGCAACGCCGATATGGCAGAAGTTCTTGTAGATGATGTCCGTGCCGTCGATCTCGGCGTTAACGGCCGGGATTTCCTTCAGCGCATGGGTCACCGCCTTGGTGAAGAAGCCCATGAAGCCAAGCTTGACGCCGTGCTTCTTCTCAAAGAGCTCCTTGTACTTCTTGCGCAGCTCCATCACGGCCGTCATGTCCACCTCGTTGAAGGTGGTCAGCATGGCGGCTGAGTCCTGCGCGTCCTTCAGGCGGCGCGCAATGGTCTGGCGCAGACGCGTCATCTTCACGCGCTCTTCGCGAACCTCGTCCTCGGCCGGGGAGGCCGGGCGGGCCGCCTTGGGCGCTTCGGTGCGGGCGCTGGACGATCCGCCTTCAATGGCGGCGATCACGTCGCCCTTGAGCACCTGGCCACCCTTGCCGGAGCCGGCAACGTCGGAAGCCTTGATGCCCTTTTCGGTCATCATCTTCTGGGCCGAAGGTGCTGCCGGGCGGCCGCCGTCTTCGTCCTTCTTCGCAGCAGGCGCTGCCTCGGCCGGCTTGTCGGCCTTGGGAGCGGCGGCAGAAGCGGTTGCGCCCTGCTCAATGCGCAGCAGCAGTGCGCCGACTGCAACTTCATCACCCGTGGTAACCACCATTTCGGTGATCACGCCGTCGACCGGAGACATCACTTCCTGTGCTGCCTTGTCGGTCTCGAGTTCGAGAAGCGCTTCGTCGGTCTTCACCGCGTCGCCGACCTTCTTGAAGATCTCGCCGACCTCGGCCTCGGTGACGGACTCGCCCGCCGATGGAACATTCACCTCGACGATTTTTCCGCCGGCCATGGTTGCCTCCTGATTTTCAGAGCTGCCGGACGAAGCTTCGCCGGACTGTTTGGTTTCTGCTTTTGCTTTGCTGGCGCTACCGCCTGCGGCAATCATGCCGAGCAGCGCGCCGACTTCGACGGTTTCGCCTTCCTTGACCACGATCTCGTCAAGCGTGCCGGCTGCGGGAGCCGGCACCTCGATGGAAACCTTGTCGGTTTCCAGTTCGACGATCGCTTCGTCGGTGGCGATGGTGTCGCCCACCGATTTCATCCAGCGGGCGATGGTTGCCTCGGTTACGGACTCGCCCAGAGTGGGAACCCGAATCTCGGTCGCCATGTCGTTTTTCTCCGTCGCTTGCTATTCGCCAAGCGCATCTTCGAGGAATGCCTCGAGCTGCGCCAGGTGTTTCGACATGAGGCCCGTCGCCGGCGATGCGGCGGCCGGACGGCCCGTGTAGCGAACGCGGGTGTTCTTTGCCTCGATGTGCTGCAGAACCCACTCAAGATACGGCTCGATGAAGGACCAGGCGCCCATGTTCTTGGGCTCTTCCTGACACCACACCATTTCCGCGTTCTTGAAGCGCGAAAGCTCGTTGATCAGAGCCTTGGCCGGGAACGGGTAGAGCTGCTCGACGCGCAGCAGGTAGACATCGTCCAGCCCGCGCTTCTCGCGCTCTTCATAGAGGTCGTAATAGACCTTGCCCGTGCACAGCACGACGCGGCGGATCTTCGAATCCTTCACCAGCTTGACGCTGTTCGCATCCTGATGCTCCGCATCGTCCCACAGCAGACGGTGGAACGCGCTCTCACCGGAGAGTTCGGCCAGCGTCGAGACGCAGCGCTTGTGGCGCAGCAGCGACTTCGGCGTCATCAGGATCAGCGGCTTGCGGAAGTCACGCTTCAGCTGACGGCGCAGGATGTGGAAGTAGTTCGCCGGCGTCGAGCAGTATGCGACCTGCATGTTGTCCTCGGCGCACATCTGCAGCCAGCGTTCGAGGCGGGCGGAGGAGTGCTCCGGACCCTGGCCCTCATAGCCGTGCGGCAGCAGGCACACGAGACCCGACATGCGCAGCCACTTGCGCTCACCAGACGAGATGAACTGGTCGAACACCACCTGCGCGCCGTTGGCGAAGTCGCCGAACTGGGCTTCCCACAGCGTCAGCGCCCGCGGTTCTGCAAGCGAGAAGCCATATTCGAAGCCGAGCACGGCTTCTTCCGAAAGCATCGAGTTGATGACTTCGTAATAGGCCTGCTGCGGTCCCATATTGTTGAGCGGGATGTAGCGGTTCTCGTCGCGCTGGTCGTAAAGCACCGAGTGGCGCTGCGAGAAGGTGCCGCGCTCGGAGTCCTGACCGGAAAGGCGAACCGGGTTGCCTTCGAGCAGGATCGAGCCGAAGGCAAGCGCCTCGGCCGTCGCCCAGTCGATGCCCGCGCCCTCGTCGATCATGCCCTTGCGGTTCTTCATGAAGCGCTGGATCGTGCGGTGGGCTTCAAAGTCCTCCGGCACTTCGGTCAGCTTCTTGCCGATCTCCTTCAGCGTCTTCACCGGCACGGCGGTCTTGCCCCGGCGCTGCTCGTCCGCATGGTCGGCCTTCTTCAGCCCCGACCACACGCCGTCCAGCCAGTCGGCCTTGTTCGGCTTGTAGGCCTGGCCCGCATCGAACTCCGTCTCCAGGTTCGAGCGCCATCCAGCACGCATCTCTTCGATGTCGGCTTCGGTAACGAGGCCTTCGGCCAGCATCTTCTTGGCGTAGATTTCGCTGGTCGTGGGGTGCTTGCGGATGTTGCTGTACATCAGCGGCTGCGTGAACGCCGGCTCGTCGCCCTCATTGTGGCCGTAGCGGCGGTAGCAGAACATGTCGATGACCACCGGCTTGTGGAAGGTCATGCGGAATTCGGTCGCAACCTTTGCCGCATAGACCACCGCTTCCGGGTCGTCGCCGTTCACGTGGAAGATCGGCGCTTCGATCATCTTCGCCACATCCGAAGGATAGGGCGAGGAGCGCGAGAAGCGCGGATTGGTCGTGAAGCCGATCTGGTTGTTGATGATGAAGTGCACGGTGCCGGCAACGCGGTGTCCGCGAAGGCCCGAAAGACCGAAACACTCCGCCACCACGCCTTGGCCGGCAAAGGCGGCGTCGCCGTGCAGGAGCAGCGGCATGACGCGCGCGCGCTCTTCCGGCGGCACGATCTCTTCGCGCTTGCGGCCAAACACCTGGTCCTGTTTGGCGCGGGCCTTGCCCATCACCACCGGGTTCACGATTTCCAGGTGAGACGGGTTGGCGGTCAGCGACAGGTGAACATTGTTGCCGTCGAACGCACGGTCGGAGGAAGCGCCGAGATGGTACTTCACATCGCCCGAACCTTCCACGTCGTCAGGTGCGAAGGAGCCGCCCTTGAACTCGTGGAAGATGGCGCGGTGCGGCTTTTCCATGACCTGTGCGAGCACGTTCAGGCGGCCACGGTGGGCCATGCCGAGAACGATTTCCTTCAGGCCCATCTGGCCGCCGCGCTTGATGATCTGCTCGAGCGCCGGGATCAGCGCTTCACCGCCGTCGAGGCCAAAGCGCTTGGTGCCCTTGTACTTGACGTCGATGAACTGCTCGAAGCCTTCGGCCTCGATCAGCTTCTGCAGGATCGCCTTCTTGCCGTTGGCGGTGAATTCGACGCCCTTGTCCGGACCCTCTATGCGCTCCTGAATCCAGGCCTTTTCGGCCGGGTTGGAGATGTGCATGAACTCGACGCCCAGCGTCGAGCAATAGGTCCGCTTGAGGATGTCGAGCATCTCGCGGATGGTCGCCGTCTCCAGACCAAGCACATGGTCTATAAAGATCGGACGGTCATAGTCTGCCTCGGTGAAGCCATAGGCCTCGGGCGACAGCTCGTTGTAATCTTCCAGCGGCTTGGCAATGCCAAGCGGGTCGAGATCGGCATGCAGATGGCCGCGCATTCGATAGGCGCGGATCATCATGATGGCGCGCACGGAATCGCGGGTCGCCTGCAGCGTCTCTTCGGGAGAGAGCTTGGCCCCGGCCTTCGCAGCCTTGTCCTTGATTTTGCCGTCGAAGTGTTTTTCGACCGCGCCCCAGTCGCCATCAAGCGCCGAGACGAGTTCGCCATTGGCGGCCTGCGGCCAGCCCTTCTTCTTCCAGGACGCGCCGGCGGCGTTCTTCTTCACATCGGCTGCGTCGTCCTTGAGCGCGCCGAAGAAGTCCCGCCAGTCCTCGCTGACCGAGGCTGGATTGTCCTGATAGCTGGCGTAAAGCTCCTCGATGTAGGCAGCGTTGCCGCCATACAGGAACGAGGTGAGCGACATTTGGTCGTTGGCCTGATCTTGCCGTGCCATATCACTTCCCGGAACGACGGTTCCGGCTCCTTGGTCGCCGGCAATAAAAGCCGGACAGTCACATTGTTCCCGGCTGCCACTTGTGTGGCAAGCCGGGATTGATCGTCCTCAACCCTTGATCGCTTCGACGAGCGTCTGGCCAAGGCGCGCCGGGGAGGGCGATACCTTGATGCCAGCAGCTTCCATCGCTGCAATCTTGTCTTCTGCGCCACCCTTGCCGCCGGAAATCACGGCGCCTGCGTGGCCCATGGTGCGTCCGGGAGGAGCCGTACGGCCCGCGATGAAGCCGGCCATCGGCTTCTTGCGGCCCTTCTTGGCCTCGTCGCGCAGGAACTGGGCTGCTTCTTCTTCTGCCGAACCGCCGATCTCACCGATCATGATGATGGATTCGGTCGCGTCGTCGGCAAGGAACATCTCCAGCACGTCGATGAACTCGGTGCCCTTCACCGGGTCGCCGCCGATGCCAACGGCCGTCGTCTGGCCGAGGCCGGCATTGGTCGTCTGGAACACGGCCTCATAGGTGAGCGTGCCCGAGCGCGACACGACGCCAACGGAACCCTTCTGGAAGATGTTGCCCGGCATGATGCCGATCTTGCACTCGTTCGGCGTCAGGACGCCGGGGCAGTTCGGGCCGATCAGGCGCGAGTTGGACTTCTCGAGCTTCGCCTTCACATGGACCATGTCCATCACCGGAATGCCTTCCGTGATGCAGACGATGAGCGGGATTTCCGCCTCGATGGCCTCGATGATGGCCGCGCCTGCGCCTGCCGGCGGAACGTAGATCACGGACGCGTTTGCGCCGGTCTTGTCCTTGCCTTCGGCAACGGATGCGAAGATCGGGAGCTCTTCACCGCCCTGGCCGGTCCAGGTGGAGCCGCCCTTCTTGGGGTGAATGCCGCCGACCATCTGCGTGCCGTGATAGGCGAGCGCCTGTTCGGTGTGGAAGGTGCCGGTCTTGCCGGTCAGGCCCTGCACCAGGACCTTGGTGTCTTTGTTGACGAGAATGGACATCTTGGCTCAGCTTCCCTTAACGGCTGCAACGATCTTCTTGGCGGCGTCGTCGAGATCATCGGCGGCGATCACGTTGAGACCGCTTTCGTTGATGATCTTCTTGCCAAGATCGACATTGGTGCCTTCGAGGCGAACCACCAGCGGAACCTTCAGGCCCACTTCCTTGACGGCAGCGACAACGCCTTCAGCGATGACGTCGCAGCGCATGATACCGCCGAAGATGTTGACCAGAATGCCTTCCACTGCCGGATCGGCGGTGATGATCTTGAACGCTGCCGTCACCTTCTCCTTGGTGGCGCCGCCACCAACGTCGAGGAAGTTGGCAGGCTCGGCTCCGTAGAGCTTGATGATGTCCATCGTGGCCATCGCAAGACCGGCACCGTTGACCATGCAGCCGATATTGCCGTCCAGCGCCACATAGGCGAGGTCGTATTTGGAAGCCTCGATTTCCTTCGCGTCTTCCTCGGTCGTGTCGCGCAGGGCAACCACGTCCTCGTGACGGAACAGCGCGTTGCCGTCGAAGGAGACCTTGGCATCGAGAACGCGCAGACGGCCATTGTCCATGACGATCAGCGGGTTCACTTCCAGAAGGCTCATGTCCTTCTCGGTGAACGCCTTGTAGAGGATCGGGAACAGCGTCTCGCCGTCCTTCGCCGCATCGCCCTCGAGCTTCAGCGCCTCGTTGAGCTTCTTCACGTCATCAGCCGTCACGCCCGTCTCCGGGTCGATGGGGAGCGTGAGGATCTTCTCCGGCGTCTCTTCCGCTACGGCCTCGATGTCCATGCCGCCTTCCGTCGAAACGACGAAAGCCGGACGGCCGACCGTGCGGTCGATGAGGATCGAGAGGTAGAGCTCGCGGTCGATGTCCGCACCGTCCTCGATGTAGAGGCGGTTCACCTGCTTGCCGGCCGGGCCGGTCTGCTTGGTGACGAGCGTGTTGCCCAGCATCTCGTTGGTGTGAGCGACAACTTCCTCGACGCTCTTCGCAAGGCGCACGCCGCCCTTTGCGTCAGCGCCAAGTTCGGTGAACTTGCCCTTGCCGCGTCCACCGGCGTGGATCTGGCTCTTCACCACATAGAGCGGACCGGGAAGCTGCTTTGCAGCAGCCTCGGCTTCGCCCTTCTCGAACACCGGCACGCCATCGGCCACCGGTGCGCCATAGCTCTTCAGAAGCTGCTTGGCTTGATACTCGTGAATGTTCATGGCGCGGCCTACTCCTACTTTTTCAGGTTGGGCGCGATGTTGGCGCAGGCCTCGCAAAGACCGGCGACGGCCTCGACGGACTGGTCGAACATCTTCTGCTCGTTCTTGTTCAGGTCGATCTCGATGACGCGCTCGACGCCGCCGGCGCCGATCACCGTCGGAACACCGACATACATGTCCTTGACGCCATACTGGCCAGCAAGATGCGCTGCGCAGGGCAGGACGCGCTTCTTGTCCTTCAGGTAGCTCTCGGCCATGAGAATTGCCGAGGAAGCCGGAGCGTAATAGGCGGAGCCGGTCTTCAGCAGGCCGACGATCTCTGCGCCGCCGTCACGGGTGCGCTGTACGATCTGGTCGATCTTTTCGTTGGAGGTCCAGCCCATCTTCACCAGATCCGGGATCGGGATGCCGGCAACGGTGGAGTAGCGCGTCAGCGGAACCATCGAATCGCCGTGGCCGCCCAGCACGAAGGCCGTCACGTCTTCGACGGAGACCTTGAACTCTTCCGACAGGAAGTGGCGGAAACGGGCCGAGTCCAGCACGCCGGCCATGCCGACCACGTGGCTCTTCGGCAGGCCGGAGAACTTCTGCAGCGCCCAGACCATGGCGTCGAGCGGGTTGGTGATGCAGATCACGAAAGCGTTGGGGGCGTATTTCTTGATGCCCGCGCCAACCTGCTCCATGACCTTGAGGTTGATGCCCAGAAGGTCATCGCGGCTCATGCCCGGCTTGCGGGCGACGCCGGCGGTGACGATGCAGACATCCGCGCCTTCAATGGCGGAATAGTCGTTGGCGCCAACCATCTTTGCGTCAAAGCCTTCGACCGGAGCCGACTCGGCGATGTCCAGTCCCTTGCCCTGGGGAATGCCCTCGGCAATGTCGAACAGGACAACGTCGCCCAGTTCTTTCAAGCCCGCCAGATGTGCGAGCGTTCCACCGATCATGCCGGAGCCGATTAGAGCGATCTTGTCGCGTGCCATGTGGATAGAATTCCCCCTTGTGTCGAAAGGATAGGTGGTGAGATTTGTCTAAAGAGAAAATGCGCGCGTCGCGTTTTGCCTGTGCCGTGTCACACCGATGCATTCGGGCCTACGTCCCGCCACGGACCTTTGTTCAAAGGCGCGGCAAATTCGTGGCGTGGCCCGCTCTGTAAGCCTCTCTGGAATAAGCATACTGGCAGGAAAATTCAACCGGTTCTTACACGGCCAGAAATTTCAATCGTTTAGACAGTTTGGGAATTACGTAAACGTAAAAATTTTGCCCGATTAATGTGCATATCTGCAGACTCTCCGATCTTCTGGCTGCTTTTTCGCGCTGACCGGTCGTCAGTCTTTCTTTCCGGCCTGATCGTCGCCCGTCTCAGTCCGGTCCCGGCTTTTTGCGGTGGTCCGCGCAAGCCAGTCCCGGCTCTGCATTTCGATCAGGCGCGAGGCCGTGCGGTCGAACTCGAAGGCTTCCGTGCCGTTGCTTGCCGTATATAGCGCCTCCGGCGCGGCTTCGGCAGAGACAAAGAGCCGCGCTTCGGCGTCATAGAGCGTGTCGATCAGCAGGATGAAGCGCTTCGCCTCGTTGCGGCGCTTCATGTCCATGGTCGGCACATTGTCGATGAAGACCGTGTCGAACGCCCCGGCAATGGCCAGATAGTCGCGCGCGCCCAGCGGCTTTTCGCAGAGATCGGCAAAGGCAAAGCGCGCCGCCGATCCGGAAGCCTGCGGCACCGCCACCGAGCGTCCCTTCACCGTCAGCGTCGCCGGCTCGACGGGCTGCCCGTCCACCACCGTGTTCCAGGCTTCATCCATCTGCTCCCGGGCCGCCGCGTCGTCGGGCGTCATGTAGACGGGAATGCGGTTCAGCTTCTGCATCCGGTAATCGGTATCGATGTCGAGTTCCAGGACGCGGGTGTGATCCTTGAGAATGCCGATGAAGGGCAGGAAAAGGCCACGGTTGAGCCCGTCGCGATAGAGGTTGTCAGGTGCGACATTGGAAGTCGCGACCAGCACCACGCCGCGTTCGAACAGCGCCGAGAAAAGCCGCGACAGGATCATCGCGTCGGCAATGTCGGTCACCGTGAATTCGTCGAAGCACAGCACCCATGCCTCTTTCGCAAGGGCGGCTGCAACGGGCGGGATGGGATCCGTTTCCTGCGTCTCGCCGGCCTTCAGCGCCTCGCGGTGCCGGCCGATGCGGTCATGCACGTCGGCCATGAAATCGTTGAAATGCGCGCGTCGCTTGTGTTCCACGGGCACGAGTTCATGGAAAAGGTCCATGAGCATGGTCTTGCCGCGCCCGACGCCGCCATAGACATAGAGCCCGCGCACGGGCTCCTGCACCTTGCGGCGTTTGGCGAACAGCCAGCCAAGCGCGCTCGATTTGCGCGCCAGTCTTTTGTCGCTGATTTCGCTGATCAGCTGGTCGAGCGCGGCCGCGATCTTTTCCTGCGCGGGGTCGCGCGCAATCGCACCGGTCTCGACCAGATGGTCGTAGCGCTTTGTGACGGAGGGATGGGTCACGAGACCGTCACGCAATGTCATGTCAGACTTTCAAGCTTGGCCTTTCGGCCGAAATGTGTTGGCGGTCTTGCTTTAGCGCGACAGCGAAATCGGCTGACCGTTGCTGGTCTGACCGTCGAAACGGCCTGCGCCCGACGAATAGAGCGTTGCCAGCACGCTGCCATTGGCGTCGTAGAAAGCGAGCTGCTTGCCCTCGACATTCCACGATTTCACACCGTCCATCGGTGCGGGGCAGCGCAGCGGGCCGGCGCGGTAGCCGGCGCCGAACTTGGTCTGCGGCGTGGCCACGCGGCAGGACTGGCCGGCCACATTCACGCTCCACACGCCGGCAACGCTGCCGGTGGAAACTTCCGCGGCCGTGTTCGGGTCGATCGCGGCCATCTGCGTCTGCTGCGGCGCTTCGGGGAACTGCGACGGATCCGTCTGCGTGGCGGAGGGCGGCGGCAGCTGGTTCGACGTCACGACGCCGGACGGCGCGGACGGCAGCGGCTGCGGCGCGGGGCTGTTCATGGATGAGAAGCGGTCGCTCTGACAGCCGGCAAGCGCCAGCGCCATCAGCGATACTGCCAGAATTGCGGTTTTGTTATGCGGCATTCCGTTTCTCCGTTTGCGCGACCAATGCACGAGCATCCACACCGGTTCCATCTAAATGCCCGATCGTGGCAAAGTTTGGCGATTATAACAGCCCACCCATGGTTAAGAACCGGTTTCGAGCATGTCTGTTTGTAACTGTTTCTTATTGGCAACAGTATCCGCGGGCCTCTTTCAACCCCCTGGGAACCAGCCCGGCCTTCCCGCGTTGATGCAGCTCAACAGGCGCTGGAGCGTTTTGCATGCCGGTCACCATGCCAGAAGGCCGGGTGTCGCATGAAGAAAAGCGGCCGCCCGGCGCTGCAAAAGGAGGGCCGAAAATGCTGAAATGGATTCTCATTCTCTTGATCGTTGCCGCCGTCGCGGGTCTGCTGGGCATGAACAGCCTGGCGGGCGCGGCCATGACCGGCGCAAAACTCTTGATCGCCGTGGTGCTGATCCTCTTCCTTCTCGCCGTGTTGGGCATTGTCGTCATAGCCTGACGCCGCGTGCGATTGATGGGTCGAATGATGGGCCGTTCGTCTGGTAATTTTGCCTGTCATCAGCCATATAGGCGCCTGAGACACAGGGTTTTGGAGCCACTATGGCGCTTGAGGCAGCATTCGCGAAGATGAACGGCCTCGGCAACGCAATCATCGTTGCCGACATGCGCGGGCGCGCGGACCGGGTTTCGCCCGAGGCCGCCCGCGCCCTCAACGCCGATCCCGCGACCCGGTTCGACCAGATCATGGCCATCCATGATCCGCGCGTCGCCGGCACGCACAATTACATCGAAATTCTCAATTCCGACGGCAGCCAGGCGCAGGCCTGCGGCAATGGCACACGCTGTGTCGTGCAGGCGCTCGCCGCCGAAACGGGACAGAAGGCCTTCACCTTCCAGACCGTTGCCGGCATCCTCAACGCCGAGGAACATGAGGACGGCCTGATCTCGGTCGACATGGGCAAGCCGCGCTTCGGCTGGCAGGACATTCCGCTCGCCGAAGAGTTTCGCGACACGCGCATGATCGAGCTGCAGGTCGGCCCCATCGATGCGCCGGTGCTGCATTCGCCCTCCGTCGCCTCCATGGGTAACCCCCATGCGATCTTCTGGGTCGAGGGCGACGTCAATGATTACGACCTGCCGCGCTTCGGCCCGCTTCTTGAAAATCACCCGATCTTCCCGGAGCGCGCCAACATCTCCATCGCTCAGGTCACCGCCGACGACGCGCTGACGCTGCGCACCTGGGAGCGGGGCGCAGGGCTCACGCGCGCCTGCGGCTCGGCCGCCTGCGCTGCCGCCGTGTCCGCCGCGCGCACCGGACGCACCGGTCGCCATGTCACCGTCACCGTGCCGGGCGGGCCGCTCGATATTCTGTGGCGCGAAGACGATCACGTCATCATGACCGGCCCCGCCGAATGGGAATTCTCCGGCCGTTTCGACCCCGCCACCGGGGCCTGGGAGCGCGAGACCGAGGGAGCAGCCTGAATGGCGGTGGATGTTCTGACATTCGGGTGCCGGCTGAACGCCTACGAGTCCGAGGTCATCAAGCGCGAGGCGAAAGACGCCGGGCTTGAGGAGCTGGCGGGCGGCGCGGTCGTCATCAACACCTGCGCCGTAACCGGCGAGGCGGTGCGTCAGGCCCGCCAGGCGATCCGCAAGGCGCGGCGTGAAAACCCCGATGCCCGCATCATCGTCACCGGCTGCGCCGCACAGACGGAGCCGGGCACTTTCGACGCCATGGATGAGGTCGATCTCGTTCTCGGCAACGAGGAAAAACTCAAGGCCCACAATTACCGCGCCCTGCCGGATTTCGGCGTGAACCAGTTCGAGAAGGTTCGCGTCAACGACATCATGGAAGTGCGCGAGACCGCCTCGCACATGGTCGAATCCATCGAGGGCCGCGCCCGCGCCTTCGTTCAGGTGCAGAATGGCTGCGATCACCGCTGCACCTTCTGCATCATTCCCTATGGCCGGGGCAATTCCCGCTCGGTGCCCATGGGTGCGGTGGTCGATCAGGTGCGCCAGCTTGTCGGCAATGGCTATGGCGAAGTGGTGCTCACCGGCGTGGACCTGACCAGTTTCGGGGCCGATCTGCCGGGCAGCCCGCGCCTCGGGCGGCTTGTCTCCACGCTTCTGCGTGAAGTGCCGGAGCTTGAGCGTCTGCGTCTTTCCTCCATCGATTCCATCGAGGCGGATGACGAGTTGCTGCGCGCCCTGGCGGAAGAGGAGCGGCTGATGCCGCATCTCCACCTTTCGCTTCAGCATGGCGACGACATGATCCTGAAGCGCATGAAGCGCCGCCACCTGCGCGCCGACGCGATCGCGTTTTGCGAGCGTGTGCGCACGCTCCGGCCCGACTCCGTGTTCGGCGCGGACATCATCGCCGGTTTCCCGACCGAGACCGATGCCATGTTTGAGAATTCGCTGAAGATCGTCGAGGAATGCGGGCTCACGCATCTCCACGTGTTCCCCTTCAGCCCGCGCGAGGGCACGCCGGCAGCGCGCATGCCGCAGCTCGACCGCGCGCTGGTGAAGGAGCGCGCCGCGCGTCTGCGCGCCGTGGGCGACGCCGCCTATGCGCGGCATCTCGCATCGCTTGACGGCACCCGTCAGCGCATTTTGATCGAGCGGCCAGGGCTTGGCCGCACAGAGGGTTTCACGCTGGCCGCGCTTGAAGGTGGTCAGCCGGGGCAGATTGTCGAGGCGCGGATCACCGGCCACGACGGGGAGCGGCTCACTGCGGTCGCTGTCACACAGGAAGCGGCGTAGCAGGCATGGCATTCGGATTTATCAAGAAGGTCTTCTCGTTCGGCAAGAAAGAGGCCGGGGAGACACCACCCGAAGAGGTCACCGAGACCGAAACGCCGGACGCCGCCGCTGCTGCGCAACCGGCTGACGCCGCACCGGCTTCCGAACCGTCCGAACCCTTGACGGAAGCGCCGGCTGCTCCTGAAGTCGTTCCAGAGCCAGAGCCAGAGCCAGAGCCAGAGCCAGAGCCAGAGCCAGAGCCAGAGCCAGAGCCAGAGCCAGAGCCAGAGCCAGAGCCAGAGCCAGAGCCAGAGCCAGAGCCAGAGCCAGAGCCAGAGCCAGACGTCGAAGAACCGGACGCAGCGCCTGCGACCCCTTCTCCCCTCCTGAGCCCGTCGAAGGGACGGGGAGAAGGTGAGGATGAGGGGCCGCGCGACGCTGACGACATCACGCCTGCCGCTGAAACCGCGCCGACACCCTCGACCGACGACGCCCGCCCCTCATCCGGTCCTTCGGACCACCTTCTCCCCGTCCCTTCGACGGGCTCAGGAGGGGAGAAGGAAGCGGAGCCCGTCATTGAGGTTGCGGAAGAGACCGTTGCCGACGAAGCCCCGGAACCGAACGCCGAAGAACCGGACGCGACGCCCGCGACTCCTTCTCCCCGCAAGCGGGGAGAAGGTGAGGATGAGGGGCAGCGCGACGTTGACGACATCACGCCGTCACCTGATGCCGCGCAAGCCGCCGCCGCCGGCAAGGTCGCCGTCTCCAAAGCCGTCGAGCGCGTGGAAGAGAAGGCTCCCGAACAGGAAACGTCGCAGCCGCGCAAGCCATGGTTTCAGCGTCTGCGCGAGGGGCTGTCGCGCTCGTCGCGCGAGCTGCGCGATTCCATTGCCGGCGTCTTCACCAAGCGCAAGCTGGACGAAGACACGCTTCAGGATCTCGAAGACGTTCTGCTGCGCGCCGATCTCGGCCTTGAGACCGCCATGCGCGTGACCGATGCGCTGGCGTCGGGCCGCTACGGCAAGGATGTGTCGGGCGAGGAAGTGCAGGCCGTCATGGCCGAGGAAATCGAGAAGGTCCTGGCGCCGGTCGCCATGCCGCTCGAACTCGACCTCTCGCACAAACCGCATGTCATTCTCGTGGTTGGCGTCAACGGCACCGGCAAGACGACCACCATCGGCAAGCTGGCCGCAAAGCTCACCGAGGGCGGGCTCAAGGTCACGCTGGGCGCTGGCGACACGTTCCGCGCCGCCGCCATCGAGCAGCTCAAGATCTGGGGCGAACGCACCGGCTCGCCGGTCGTTTCCTCAAAACTCGGCGCGGATGCGGCGGGGCTTGCCTTCGATGCCTATGAAAAGGCGAAGGAAGCCGGCTCCGACGTGCTGATCATCGACACCGCCGGCCGTCTTCAGAACAAGGCGGAGCTGATGGCGGAGCTTGAGAAGATCGTGCGCGTGCTCGGCAAGCATGATCCCGATGCGCCGCACACCGTCCTCCAGACGGTCGACGCGACCACCGGGCAGAACGCCCTTAATCAGGTCGAAATCTTCCGCAATGTTGCGGGCGTGAACGGTCTGGTCATGACCAAGCTCGACGGCACGGCGCGCGGCGGTATCCTTGTTTCCATCGCCGCCAAGCACAAGCTGCCGGTCTATTTCATCGGCGTCGGCGAGCAGGTCGACGATCTCGAACCCTTCTCGGCGAGTGATTTCGCCAAGGCGATTGCAGGAGTTGCATAAGCGTGAGCGAGAAACACATCTTTGAACGCGACCCCGCCGATCCCAAGCGCAAGGAGATCAACCCGATCCTCAAGCTGGCGCTGGAACTGGGGCCGCTCATGGTGTTCTTCTTCGCCAATTCGCGCGGCGAGTGGCTGGTCGGGCGCTTTCCCGCGCTGGCGGAGCTCGGTGGCCCGTTGTTCGTTGCAACCGCGCTCTTCATGGCCGCCACGGCCATTGCGCTCGCCGTTTCGTGGGTCCTCACGCGCACCCTTCCCATCATGCCGCTCGTTTCAGGCGTTGTGGTGTTCGTGTTCGGCGCGCTGACGCTCTACCTGCACAGCGAAATCTTCATCAAGATGAAGCCGACCATCGTCAACACGCTGTTCGGCGTGGTGCTTCTGGGCGGTCTCGCCTTCGGCAAGTCGCTGCTCGGCTATGTGTTCGATTCCGCTTTCAAGCTGGATGCGGAAGGCTGGCGCAAACTCACCCTGCGCTGGGGCCTGTTCTTCATTTTCCTGGCGGTGGTCAACGAAGTGGTGTGGCGGATGTTCTCCACCGACACCTGGGTCGCCTTCAAGGTGTGGGGCATCATGCCGATCACCATTCTCTTCACGATGAGCCAGATGCCGCTCATCATGAAGCACTCGCTGGAAGAGCCCACCAAGTAAGCACGATGCGCAGATTCAACAGGTTAGAGCGTCCTTTGTGCGTCCGAATGGACGCACGGCGCTCTAGCCGCATCGGCCCGAAAATCGGGGAAAGCACGGCGCTCTAGCCGGCGGCATCCCGCCTTGCGGCGCTGATGGCGTCGTCCAGCCGGCTGTAGAACCGGAGTGCGGGTGGCCGCATCCCGTGGGTGCGCAGCAGTTTGCGCACCGGCTGGCTCGCCCCCGCGAGATAGACATTGGTTCCCTGCTGGCGCGCCTTGCGCACGAAACCTTCAATGGTCGCGGCCGCCGTGGAATCGAGAAAGCTCACCGAACCGATATCGATGACATAGGCTTTCGGCTGGCCGCCAATCCGGTCGAGCGCCGCCCCCACCGCAGCCGCCGCGCCGAAGAAGAACGCGCCGGCAATGCGGTAGACGACCACATCGTCATCCGTCGCGTTCGCCGCCGAATAGGGGCCTTCGCCGCTGTCTGGCTGGTCGCTCAGCGATGAAACGCCGTGCTCCACGCGCACCGCTTCCGACATGCGGTGCAGAAAGAGCAGCGCGCCGAGGCCGAAGCCCACCAGAATGCCCTCCGTCAGGTCACGGAACACCACCAGCAGGAACGTCACCAGAAGCACCACCGCGTCGCCCCACGATGAGCGCAGCAGTGCTGCAAACTGGTGCTTCTCCGCCATGTTCCACGCCACCACGGTCAGAATGGCGGCAAGGGCTGAAAGCGGGATGAAGCGCGCCAGCGGCGCGGCCACCAGCATGAACGCCAGAAGAAACAGCGAATGCAGCATGCCCGAAACAGGCCCGCGTGCGCCGGCCCGCACATTGGCGGCCGTGCGCGCAATGGTGCCCGTCACACAGAAGCCGCCAAACAGCGCCGAACCGATATTGGCCGCGCCCTGCGCCACCAGTTCGCTGTTGGAGCGGTGCCGGCGGCCGGTCATGGAATCGGCCACCACCGCCGAAAGCAGGCTTTCAATACCGCCCAGAAGCGCAAACGAGAAAGCGGCGGGCAGAACCGCCATGATCTTTTCGGTGCTCAGGTCCGGCAGATGCGGGGCGGGCAGCATTTGCGGAATGCCGCCGAACCGTGAGCCGATGGTTTCCACCGGCAGACCCAGCGCCCAGGCGACCAGCGTGGCCGCCACCACGGCGATCAGAAAGCCCGGCCAGTGCGGCCGCCAGCGGCGCAGCCCGACGATCACGGCCACCGAGCCAAGCGCCAGCAAAAGTGCTGCGGCGTTCACCGTCGGCGCGGCTTCCGCCAGCGCCTGCAATTTGGGGATGAAGGGCCCGGGCTCCGCGCCCGACAGCGTCAGGCCGAAGAAATCCTTGAGCTGGCTCGTCAGGATGATGACGGCGATGCCGGAGGTGAAGCCCACCGTGACCGGGTAGGGCACATATTTGATGAAGGTTCCCAGCCGCAGAAAGCCGATGGCAAGCAGGATGAAACCGGAGAGGAAGGTGGCGAGGATCAGCCCGTCTATGCCGTGCGCCTGCACCGTTGCGAAAACGAGCACGATGAACGCGCCCGCCGGTCCGCCGATCTGAAACCGGCTGCCGCCAAGCGCTGAGACCAGAAAGCCGCCGACAATGGCCGTATAGAGTCCGCGCTCCGGCGGCACGCCCGAAGCGATGGCGATGGCCATCGACAGCGGCAGCGCGATGATCGCAACCGTCAGGCCGGCAACAATGTCGGCCTTGAGCGCGGCAGGGCCATAGCCCTCGCGCAGCACGGTCAGCAGTTTGGGCGTGAAAAGAGCAGTGAAACCGGGGCGCTTGGCGCTCGCCTGCATGGGAAAGCCTCATACCATCGGCAGCGGAAGGCCGTCGGCGTCTTGCAGGCGGTCGCCGTTGCATTTCGTCTCAGACGGATTTCACCTTTGCCGGGGTCGGCTCCCTGAAGCGCACGCCGCGTCCGGTGCCGAGGCTGGGCGCATGGTCACCGATCAGCTCGATGCCGGCGGCGCCCAGCGCCTCGACCACCTTGGACAGCGTGTCGACCACGCCGCGCACATTGCCTTCGCTGGCCTCCATTCTTTGAATGGTGGGCAGGGAAACGCCCGCTAACTCGGCCAGCTGTTTCTGGTCGATGCCCAGAAGGGCGCGGGCGGCGCGCATTTGTGCGGCGGTAATCATTGGCGCTCCGTCTTAGAATGCATATAATATCTTCTACTATTGATGTCTAGTACATCACTTTTGATGTTCTGACATCAATTAATGATGTTTGGAGCCCTGGCCCTAGGCACCCGATAACCCGATAATGCCGCCCATGATCAGCGCAACGCCCAGCCAGTGGCCGGCGTCGATCACGCTCAGCGTCCATCCGAAGCCCTGATAGCGCTGGTTGACGACCACGGTCGTCGCCATGAAGCCGAGCCACAGGAATGCGCCCGAGATAATGCCGTTCCAGAATGTTACCTGGCCCAGGCCCAGATGGCCGATCACCCCGGCCAGCACCCACGCCATGATCAGCTCCGCCACAAACGCGGCAATGACGAGTGGGGGCGTCATCTTTGCCTCTTCGGGCTTGATGCGTGCGGCCTTCATCCATGCCGTTCCCAGCGCGCGATAATAGAGCGCTCCGAACAGGCAGGCGGCCACCGCCGCCACAAAAATGGCAAGAAAATTGAGCCCCGCAAAATCCATCGTGTCCTCCTCCTCCGATGTCTTGAGCCGGGATTGAACCCATGCCCCCCGGAGTGGTCAAGTGAATTGCCAGACTGTGGTGCGTTTCACTTCGGCATCTTCCAGCGCGCGCGTCACCGGCACGGTGTAGACGGCGAGTTCGGAAAGGCGCTCGCGCGGCAGGTAGCTGCGGCCGGGATCACCGACAATCACGGTGGAGCCGGCCCGTGAAAGCCGTTCGAACCATGGCGTCAGCGTCTCGGTCATGGCCCTGTCGTAGAAAACGTCGCCCGCCAGCACCACGTCCCATCCGTCCGTCAGTCCGACGAGATCGTCCTGCGTGGTTTCGAACAATACGTGGTTTTCCGCCATGTTCAGCGCGCAGGCCGGTGCACTGAACGGATCGATATCCGCCGCCATCACGCGTTTCGCGCCCGCCATTGCAGCGGCGATGGCGACCAGTCCCGAGCCGGTGGCGAAGTCCAGCACGGTGCGGTCGCGCACGGTTTCAGGATGGTCGAGCACATACCGCGCAAGCCCCTGTCCGCCCGCCCAGGCAAAGGCCCAGAAGGGCGGCGGCAGACCGATTTCGGCAAGCTCCTCTTCGGTGCGTTGCCAGAGGTCGTGCGCCTCGTCGGCCAGATGAAGGGCGATCTCGGGCACATGCGGCGGCCGTGTCAGCGCCGTGTTGGCGCGGATGAACGCCGCCGCATTGTCCGCAGTGATTCGCCTCATGCGCGTTCTCAGGGGATTTTCTTGAGGCCACCCATGCGGCAGATCTCGGCCCATTCGTCCGGCCGCACCGGCTGCACGGAAAGCCTGGAATTGTTGACCAGAACCATTTCCGAAAGCATCGGATTGGCCTTGATCTCCGCCAGTGTCACCGGGCGGGGCATCTCTTCCACCGCGCGAATGTCCACGCATTCCCAGCGCGGGTCATCGGTCGTCGTGTCGGGATGCGCCAGTGCACACACTTCCACGATGCCCACCACGGAGGTTTCCTTGACCGAGTGGTAGAAGAAGCCGCGGTCGCCGAGCTTCATCTCGCGCATGTTGTTGCGTGCCTGATAGTTGCGCACGCCGTCCCACTGCTCGCCCGCGTCGCCTTTTTTCTTCTGCATCTCCCACGACCAGGTGGAAGGCTCGGACTTGAACAGCCAATAGGCCATCATGCGTTCTCCGGATTGTTGAAGACCCAGTTCCAGGCCCGTATTTCAACGGATTCGAACAGGCCCGCAAGGGCGTAAGGATCGGCTGCGGCGATCAGCTCCGCCGCCGCTTCGTCTTCGGCTTCCACGGCCACAAGGCTGCCGCAGGGCTTGCCCTCGGCGTCGAGGAAGGGGCCGGCAAACTTCAGCGCGCCGTTTTCATTGAGCCCGTTCAGATACGCCACATGGTCGGGGCGTGTGCCCAGTCTCGTGTCCAGATGGCCGGGCTTGTCCCTGCAGATAATGGCGAAGATCATGGTGTTTCCCTCCGTGTCATGTTTCGCTTTTGAGCGGGCGTGAAAGCAGGGCTTCCATGGCGGCCTGCACGGTCAGCCTGCCTTTGAGAAGCTCTGTCACGCTTTCGATAATGGGTGCCTCGAGGCCGCGTTCGCGCACGATGCGCGCGGCAATCCCCGCCGTATGCGCGCCTTCCGCCAGCGGTCGGCCCTCAAGGCTTTCCCCGCGTCCGAGCGCTGCCCCAAAGGCAAAATTGCGCGATTGTTCCGAGCCGCAGGTCAGGATCAGGTCGCCGAGGCCCGAAAGCCCCATCAGCGTGTCGGGCCGCGCCCCAAAAGCCTCGCCGATCCGCCGCAGCTCCACGAATCCACGAGTGATCAGCGCCGCCGATGCGCTCGCGCCAAGGCCAGCGCCATGGGTCGCGCCGGCGGCGATGGCCAGAACGTTCTTCAACGCGCCGCCAATCTCCACGCCGGTCAGGTCGTCGGTCGAATAGCAGCGAAGACGCGGCGCGGAGAGCCGTTCGGCGAGCGTCACCGCCAGATCGGCATTCTGTGCTGCAACCGTCACGGCGGTCGGCAGGCCGCTTGCCAGATCGCTGGCAAAGCTCGGGCCGGAGAGGGCGGCCATCGGGTTCTCCGGCAGCGCCTCGGCGGCGATTTCGGACATCAGCCTGCCCGTCTCGCGCTCAATGCCCTTGGCGCAGAGCACAATAGGGACACCCTTTGCCACATGCGGGGCGGCGTCGGCGAGAACCGTGCGCAGCGTCTGCGCCGGCGTCACCGCCAGCACGCAGTCAGCGCCCTCAAGCGCGCTCTGCATGTCGCTTGTCGCCTTAAGCCGGGCATCGAGCGTGATCCCCGGCAGATACCTTCTGTTGACGTGATCGTCATTGATCGAGCGCGCCAGCGCTTCGTCACGGGCCCAGAGCCGGGCGTGATGGCCGCCGGTCAGCATGGTCGCGCCGAGCGCCGTTCCCCATGCGCCCGCGCCCAGAACGGCGATGGTCCATTTCTGGGCCGATGACTTGGATGACGTCTGGGACGATGTCTCGCTCATGCCTTGGCTCCCCGTTTTCCGGTGCCGAAAAGTGCTGTCGCTGCCTGATCCAGCGGCCAGCGCGGGCGTGGCGCGAAGCCGAGCGCATCGTCCTCGCCAAGCTCTGCTTTGAGCCGCTCCAGACCCGCCCAGGCGATCATCGCTGCATTGTCGCCGCACAGCCGGATCGGCGGTGCGATGAGGCGGAAGCCGGTTTTGTCACACAGCGTGTCAAGCGCGGTGCGGATTGCCTGATTGGCCGCCACGCCGCCCGCCACCACAAGCGCCGGCGTTTCGATGTCGGGATGGGTTTCACGGAAGCGTTCCAGACTTCGCTTCACCCGGTCGCTCAGCGTTTCCGTCACCGCCTGCTGGAAGGAAGCGCAGATATCGGCAATGTCGTCTTCGCCGAGCGGCGCCAGCGCAGAGGCCTCGCGCCGCACGGCCGTCTTGAGGCCGGAGAACGAAAAGTCGGGCCGCGCCTCGCCCTTCAGTGGACGCGGAAAGGCAAAGCGCTTCGGGTTGCCGCCTGCTGCCGCCTTTTCCACGCTGGGGCCGCCGGGATAGGGCAGGCCAAGCAGCTTCGCCGTCTTGTCGAACGCCTCGCCCAGCGCATCGTCGATGGTGGATGCCCAGCGCTGATAGCGCCCCACGCCCTCCACATGAACGATCTGCGTGTGCCCGCCTGAAACGAGCAGAAGCAGATAGGGAAATTCGATCCCGTCCGTCAGCCGTGCCGTCAGCGCATGGCCTTCCAGGTGATTGACGGGAACAAGGCGCTTGCCGCTCGCCGCCGCAATCGCCTTGGCGGTGGTCAGGCCCACGATCAGCCCGCCGATCAGACCCGGCCCCGCCGTTGCCGCGATGGCGTCGATCTCGGTGAGCGACACGCCTGCTTCATCAAGCGCCGCCTTGATCACCCCGTCCAGCGCTTCCACATGGGCGCGCGCGGCGATCTCCGGCACCACGCCGCCAAAGGCTGCATGGTCGGCAATCTGGCTAAAAACCACATTGGAAAGTATCTCGGTCTTGCCGCCACGATCATCGATCACGGCGGCTGCCGTCTCGTCGCAACTCGTCTCGATGCCAAGGATGCGCGTCATTCAGCCTTACCTGCTCATGTTGCCGTCGCCGCCAATCCCCGTTAGGGGTGTGGTGCATCCGGTTCGGATGCGGGTTAGCACGGACATGACGGCATGCAAACTGATGTGGTGAAGATCGGCACGCGCGGAAGCGCTCTGGCAGTGGCTCAGGCGGCAGAGGTGCGCGCGCGCCTCATGGCGGCGCATGGCCTGCCCGAAGACGCGTTTGAGATCGTCGTCATTTCCACTTCGGGCGACCAGATTCAGGACCGCCCGCTCTCGCAGGCCGGCGGCAAGGGGCTTTTCACCAAGGAAATTGAGGAAGCCATGCTCGATGGCAGGATCGACCTTGCCGTGCATTCCTCCAAGGACATGCCCACCGTTCTGCCCGACGGGCTCGAAATTTCCGCCTTTCTCGAGCGCGAAGATGTGCGCGATGTTTTCATCGGCCGCTCCATCGCCAGGCTTGAGGATCTGCCGCAGGGCGCGAAGCTTGGAACCTCCTCGCTGCGCCGTCAGGCGCTGGTCCTGCGGCTGCGCCCCGATCTCGAAGTCGGCATGTTCCGCGGCAATGTGCAGACGCGCCTGCGCAAGCTGGATGAAGGCGTTGCCGAGGGCACGCTTCTCGCACTTGCCGGGCTCAACCGGCTGGGCGTGCCGCACATCGCCACCGAAATCATGGACCCCGAGCGTTTCCCGCCCGCACTCGGGCAGGGTGCAATCTGCATTGAAAGCCGCATCGGCGATGCGCGCATCGGGCCGATGATTGCCGCGATCCATCATCCCCAAACGGGCGATGCGCTTCTTTGCGAACGCGCTTTTCTCGGCGCGCTGGACGGTTCCTGCCGCACCCCCATTGCCGGCCTTGCCCGCATCGAGGGTGACATGCTGCGCTTTTCCGGTCTGGTGCTGACGCCCGACGGGCGTGAGGTGCATGACATCGAGACCGAAGGCCGGGCAGCGGATGCCGTTCGTCTCGGCGCGGAAGCTGGCGCCGCCGTGCGCGAAAAGGCGGGCACGCGGTTCTTCGACAGCTGGCTCTAGCATGCGGCGGGTGCTGGTCACGCGCCCTGAATCGGGCGCATCGGAAACAGCCAGACGGCTTGCCGAAATGGGTTTCGAGCCGCTCGTCCTGCCGCTCACCGAAACCGTGCCGCTTCCTGCCGCCATACACGCCGAGGCGGTGGATGTGGTGGCTGTCACCAGCCCCAATGCCATCCGCCATGCGCCGCAATCCGTTTTCGACGCGCTGAAGGGCAAGCCCGTCTACGCCGTTGGCCGCCGCACGGGCGATGCCGCACGTGCTGCCGGGCTCCATGTGGTGGATGATGAGGCGGGTGACGCCGAACGGCTTTCCCGACGCATCGACGCCGCCTTTGCCGCCCCCTGTCATGTGACGGTGCTTTGCGGCCAAGTGCGCCGTGACGTACTCGAAACGCGGCTGATGGAAGCCGGCCACAGGCCGCGCCTGATCGAGATCTACGACACGCTGCCGCTTGAGCCTTCCGACGCCGCCGTCCAGTCGCTCATCGGCGACCGTCCGGTCGATGATGTGCTGCTTTATTCGGCCAATGGGGCCGTGCAGCTTGCGCGTCTCATGGTGCGGTCGGGCGTTGGGAAAAAATTAGCGGCTGCGACATATTATTGTCTCTCCGAGCGCATTGCCGAAGCTTTGGGGCCTGATGTCGCAAAAACCGCCCGAATTGCGGATTTTCCGGCGGAAGACCGTTTGCTGCTTCTGCTAAAGACGTAACGTCAATTGCGCTCGCCCCTGTTTTCACCACATGCGGGTGTGATAGGAACTTATATGCACTGCACATAGTGCGGGAACAGCCTTTTGCAGCGGAGTTGCCTGATGGTCAAAACGCCGAGAACGCGTCATTCCAAAACCCAGAAGGAGCCGGTGACCATCGATCTGGATCCCGATCAGGTAAAGCGGGAGAAGGTGGAAACGCCCGACGCGCCCGGCGATACCAGCAAGGAGGAAGCCAAGCCGGAAGCGCAGAAGCCTTCTGACGCCGCCAGGGACAGCGCAAAGCCGGAGGCCGCGAAGGCCGAAGCTGCCGCAAAGCCGGCTTCTTCTGCTGCTGCGAAGGACGACAAGGCCTCCACTTCGCCCAAAGACAAGCCCGCGTCGAAGGATGCCGGTTTCGGTCGAGACGCGAAAACCGGCAATGCCGGTGCACGGCAAGACGATCAGGCAGCGAAGTCCGCAAAGCCTGAAGCCTCCACCCCCGCCACTCCCGCCCCGGCCAAGAGCGGCGGCGGCGCGGGTCGCGCCCTTGCCGGCGGTGTTGTCGGTGGCGTCGTTGCGCTCGCCATTGCCGGTGGCCTTCAATGGGCTGGCGTTCTGCCCGCGCTCGACACGAAGAGCAATGCGCCCGACCCGGCGGTCGAGGTGCTTCGCCAGCAGGTTGCAGCACTTGAGAGCAAGCTGAACGAACAGCCCGCCGCCGGAGGCGAAAGCGAAGCCGTCACTGCCGCTTTGAGCGAGGCCAGTGCGCGCGCCGGTGCGACCGAGCAGCGCCTTGCCGAGCTGGGCGATGAGATCACCACCCTGCGCGAATCGATGTCGTCCGGTGCGGCAGGCGAGGGGCCGGGGCTAGAAGCGCTTTCGCAGCGCCTTGCAGCGCTTGAAGAGCAGACGGCCAGCCTGTCGGCGTCCGGCGATGCCGGTGCGGCGCTGGAGGGCGTGACCGCGCAGCTTTCCACCATGGAAACCGCCGTTCAGGGCGCGACCGAGGCGGCGCGCGCCGCAAACCAGTCGGCGTCCGGCAATGCGACGACCCTATCCACGCTCAAGAGCGAGCTTGATGCGCTGAAGGCGCAGGTGCAGGAGGCGGACGCTGCGCCACGCATGGCGCTCGTCATCGCTGCGACCACGCTCAAATCGGCGGTCGAGCGCGGTACGCCCTATGCCAGCGAGCTTGAAACCTACACCGCCATTGCGCCGGCGGGCGAGGCCGAGGCGCTTGCGCCGCTTGAGGCGAACGCCGCATCCGGCGTGCCGAGCCGCGCCACGCTTGCCGCAGAAGCGCCTGCGGTGGCGAGCAGCATCGTCGCCGCCGTCACCCGCGAGGCCGGAGATGGCGGAGGCGGCATCATCGACAATCTGATGGCCAGCGCCCGCTCGCTCGTAGTGGTGCGCCCGGTGGGCAGCGTTGAAGGCGAAGGCCCGGACGCCATCGCCGCACGCATGGAGGCGGCGGTCGTCGCCAATGATTATGCGAAGGCGCTCGCCGAATACGAGACGCTGCCGGAGGCCGGCAAGCAGGCTGCGGCGGATTTCGCCAACAAGCTTCAGGCGCGTCAGGCCGCCGACCAGATCTTGAACAAGGCGCTCGCCGATGCGCTGAAGGGAGCATAAGCGCAGATGTTCCGTATTCTCTTCTACCTCGTCGTTGTCTTCGTTCTGGGGCTGGGCTTTGCCTGGCTGGCCGAGCGTCCGGGCGACCTGGCAATAACCTTCTCCGGCTACCGCTATGAGGTTTCGCTCATGGTGGCGGCGGTCGGCATCGTGGCCATCGTCGCTGCGGTGATGATCCTGTGGTGGCTGATCCGCAGCATCTGGACGAGCCCTTACACCGTCGCCCGCTATTTCCGGGTGCGCCGCCGCGACCGCGGCTATCAGGCGCTTTCCACCGGCATGATTGCCGCAGGCGCCGGCGATGGCGGTCTGGCCCGTCGCATGAGCCAGCAGGCCGCCAAGCTCATTTCCGCCGATCAGGAACCGCTTATCCACCTGCTCGATGCGCAGGCAGCCCTCCTTGATGGCGACCGTCAGGCGGCGCGCGACAAGTTCACCGCCATGCTGGACGATCCCGAAATGCGCCTTCTGGGCCTGCGCGGGCTTTATCTTGAGGCCGAGCGGCTGGGCGAGCGCGATGCCGCGCGCCACTATGCCGAGCGCGCCGTCGAGGCCGCGCCGCAGCTCGAATGGGCCGTCAATGCTGCGCTTGAGGGCAAGACCGGCGAGGGCGAATGGGATGGCGCGCTGAAGCTGCTCGACAGCCGCAAGGCGACGGGCAAGGACGAGCGCGAGAGCGTCGCCAGCCGCCGCGCCGTGCTCCTCACCGCCAAGGCGATGGATGTGCTCGACGCCGATCCGCAGACCGCCCGCACAGCCGCCCTCGAAGCGCACAAGCTTCGGCCCGATTTCGTACCGGCGGCTGTCACTGCGGCAAGGGCCCTGTTCCGCCAGAACGAGCTGCGCAAGGGCTCCAAGGTTCTGGAGACCGTCTGGAAGAAGGAGCCGCATCCCGAAATCGCGGATGTCTATATCCATGCGCGCCCCGGCGATTCCACGCATGACCGTCTTGCCCGCGCCAAAAAACTCCAGTCGCTGAAGCGCAACAATGTCGAATCGGCGCTGATCGTTGGCCGCGCCGCGCTTGATGCCGGTGAGTTCCAGCTTGCGCGCGAATCCTGCGAGGCCGCAGCCCGTCTCGGCCCGCGCGAGAGCGTCTATCTGCTGATGGCCGACATCGAAGAGGCAGAGACCGGTGATCAGGGGCGTGTGCGCCAGTGGCTCGCCAAGGCCCTGCGCGCGCCGCGCGATCCCGCCTGGGTGGCCGATGGCTATGTGGCCGAACGCTGGGCGCCCATCTCGCCCGTCACCGGCAAGCTCGACGCGTTCGAATGGCGCATGCCGATGGAGCGGCTGGCGCAGGTCGTGGAGAGCGAAGAGGATTTCTCGCCCGCTCCTTCCATTCCCGCGCCGAAGGAAGAGCCTGAAACGGCAGAAGCCGAAACCGTGGTGATCGAGGCCGAAACGGTAAAGCCGGAACCCGCCGCAAAGCCTCAGGAACCGGAAAAACCCTCGGAACCTTCCCCGGAAACGGCAAAAACCCCGCCGCAGCCCCCCGAACCGCCTGCAAAGCCAGCGCCGGTCAACGGGCAGAAAGCTGCGCCGGGGGAGGCCGAAGAGCCCGTCAAACCGCCCATCCCGGATGACCCCGGTGTGGAGCCGGATGACAAGGACGCCTCGACGTCGGGCCGCTTCCGCCTATTCTAATGATCATGCACTGCGATTCGCCCTTTCGGGGCGGATCGCGCTTCCCCCAGGCACCGGATCGCAATCACGCTCATGTTCGACAGCATTCTGTCCTTTCTGAAAGACCTTCCCGGCGGTAGCCGGCAGACGACCCTCAGGCCCGAGGACGACCCGCGCGTCGCCGCTGCCGCGCTGCTCTTCCACGTGCTGGATGCAGACGGCATCCGCGAGGCTTCCGAAGTCGAGAAGCTCAAGGAGACCCTGTCCCAGACCTACAATGTCACGGGCGCGGAGCTGGAAAACCTCCTTGAAGCCGGTGAAAAGGCCGAGCAGGAGGCCATCGACCTCTACGCCTTCACCAGCGTTTTGAAGCGGCATCTCGATGCCGATGCGCGCAAGTCCTTCATCGGTCTCATGTGGGGCATCGTCTTCGCCGATGGCGAGATGCACGAGCTGGAAGACAATCTCGTCTGGCGCGTTGCGGAGCTGATCGGCGTCGACAATCGCGACCGGGTGGTTCTGCGCCAGGAAATGCAAGAGAAGTACAGCAAGTCCTAGCCCCATGGAGACAGACCCGAGCCGTAAGATCCTCATTGTCCTGCATCAGGAAACGTCCAGCGCCGGGCGTGTTGGTCAGGTTTTGCAGGCGAGCGGCTTTTCGCTCGACATTCGCCGCCCGCCGCTTGGTCATCCCTTACCGGAAACGCTCGAAAATCACGCCGGCGTCGTCATGTTCGGCGGCCCGATGAGCGCCAACGACCATGATGAGTTCGTGCGGCGCGAGACGGATTGGCTGTCCGTTCCCCTGCGGGAGAACAAGCCCTTTCTCGGCATCTGCCTCGGCGCGCAATTGCTTGTCAGGCATCTGGGCGGGCAGGTGAGAAGCCATGATGACGGGCTGGTCGAGATCGGCTGGTATCCGCTGCGCGCCACCGAGGCCGGGCGCAAGCTCCTGCACTGGCCCGAGATGGTCTACCAGTTTCACCGCGAAGGTTTTTCGCTGCCGAAGGACGCAACCCTTCTGGCCACTGCCGAACACTATCCCAATCAGGCCTTCCGCTATGGCGAAAACGCCTGGGGCGTGCAGTTCCACGCCGAGCTGACCCGCGCCATGATGCAGCGCTGGGTGGTGCGCGGCGCGCAGCGTTTCGTCATGCCCGGCGCACAGCAGGGCCGCGATCATCTGGGTGGCCGTCTCATCTGGGACCGGCACCTGAAAACCTGGCTGGTCGATTTTCTGGAACTGATCTTCGATTGCGAATGCAAAGGCGCTCTGCACAGCGGTGACGAGGCCACGGGCCAGCACCCCGCCGGCCGCCGCATGGTGGGTCGTCGTGGCTTGGCTTAGAACGCCGTGCGTCCAGTCGGACGCACAAAGGACGCTCTAACCTATTGAATCTACGCATCGTGCTTTGCGAAAATCGATTCCGATTTTCGGGCCGATGCGCTGGGCCTCGCCTAACCGAAGCCGGCCACCTCAGTGCTTGCGTGAAAGTTCCCGCGTGGCGGCTTCAAGCCCGGCAAGCGTCATCGGGTACATGCGCCCGGAAAAGATCTCCTGAAGCATCTGGACCGAGTGCGTGTAACGCCAGTGCTTTTCCGGCACGGGGTTGAGCCACACTGCGTTCGGCCATTGCTGGAGCACGCGGTTCAGCCACACATGGCCGGCTTCCTCGTTCCAGTGCTCCACCGAACCGCCTGCATAGGCAATCTCGTAAGGGCTCATCGACGCGTCGCCGACGAAGATCACCTTGTAGTCCGGCCCGTATTTGTGCAGCACGTCAAAGGTCGGCGTCACCTCGGAATAGCGTCGCCGATTGTCCTTCCACACGCCTTCATAGAGGCAATTGTGGAAGTAGAAATACTCCATGTGCTTGAACTCGGCGCGGGCTGCCGAAAATAGCTCCTCCACAATGCGGATATGGTCGTCCATCGAGCCGCCCACGTCGAAGAACATCAGAAGCTTCACCGCATTGCGCCGTTCGGGCCGCGTTTTCACGTCCAGATAGCCGTGCTCGGCCGTCGCCTGCACCGTGCCGGGCAGGTCGAATTCCTCCACCGCGCCCTCGCGCACCCAGCGGCGCAGCCGTTTCAGCGCGACCTTGATGTTGCGCGTGCCCAGCTCCACCGCATCATCGAAATTCTTGAAGTCGCGCTTGTCCCAGACCTTCACCGCCCGCCGGTGGCGCGATTCGTGCTGGCCGATGCGCACGCCTTCCGGGTTGTAGCCATAGGCCCCGAAGGGAGAGGTGCCGGCAGTGCCGATCCACTTGTTGCCGCCCTGGTGGCGGTCCTTCTGTTCGGCCAGCCGCTCCTTCAGCGTCTCCATCAGCTTCTCGAAACCGCCCATGGCCTCGACCAGCTTCTTCTCCTCGTCGCTGAGGTGTTTTTCCGCCAGCCTCCTCAGCCATTCCCCGGGGATCGCCTGCGGGTCGACGCCATCGCCGCCCGACACCGCCTCCACGCCCTTGAAGACCTGCGAGAAAACCTGATCGAAACGGTCGATGTGCCGCTCGTCCTTCACCAGCGCCGCCCGCGCGAGATAGTAAAATCCCTCCACGTCATAGGCGACGAGCCCCTTCTCCATCCCCTCCAGCAGCGAAAGATACTCGCGCAGCGACACCGGAACGCGCGCGGCTTTCAGCTCAAGGAAGAAGGGGATGAACATGTGCTCACTTTCGCTGGTACTTGATGAACGGCGTCAGTTTCGCGATCCGGTCATAGAGCTTGCGGGCGGTCTCGTTGAAGTCCTGCGTCATCCAGTAGACATTGGCGGCGCCCGCCGCATCCGCCTTCTCGTAAACCGCCTCGATCAGCGCCCGGCCGATGCCCTTGCCGCGTATCGCGGGGTCCGCATAGAGATCCTGCAGATAGCAATTGTTGCCCACGGTCCAGCACGTGCGGTGGAACATGTAGTGCACCAGCCCGACCGGTTTCCCGTCCACCTCGGCGATCAGCCCGTTCGGCTCATAGTCGCCATCGTCGAAAAGCCGTTCCCATGTGGTCGCATAGACCTCTTCGGGAACGCTGGTCTTGTAGAATTCCAGATAGGCGGTCCAGAGCCTGCGCCATTCGGGCTCGTCGCTTCTGGCAAGCGGGCGGATGGTGATTTCGGTCATTCGGGTCTCGTCCTCCTCTTTCCCGCACAGTCCGGCCCCGCACTGTCAGGCGTAGCTGTTTCGCCGGCAAGGGCCAGAAAAATGAAGGCTTTGCGCCTGGTAAAGCCGCCCGTCTATTGCCGCCGCGCCATGAAGGCGAGCTTTTCAAAGAGGTGCACGTCCTGTTCGTTCTTCAGGAGCGCGCCGTGCAGGCGGGGCAGGGCGCTTTTCGCATCCCCGCGCAGATCCTCCGGCTGCACATCGTCGGAAACGAGGAGCCTGATCCAGTCCAGCGCCTCGGAGGTCGAGGGCTTTTTCTTCAGCCCCGGCACGTCGCGGATCTCGTAAAACTGGCTGAGCGCGGCAGACACCAGGTTCTTCTTGATACCCGGATAGTGAACCTCGACAATGTCGGCCAGCGTCTCGGCGTCGGGAAAGCGGATATAGTGGAAGAAACAGCGGCGCAGAAAGGCGTCTGGCAGTTCCTTCTCATTGTTCGAGGTGATGATCACGATGGGCCGATGGATCGCCCGCACCGTCTCGCCGGTCTCGTAGACATAGAACTCCATCTTGTCGATTTCCTGCAACAGATCGTTGGGGAACTCGATGTCGGCCTTGTCGATCTCATCGATCAGAAGAACGGTCCTGCGGTCCGCCGCAAAGGCCTCCCACAGCTTGCCGCGCTTGATGTAGTTCTTGATGTCGTTGAAGCGCTCGTCGCCGAGCTGGCTGTCACGCAGGCGCGACACGGCGTCATACTCGTAAAGCCCCTGCTGGGCGCGTGTGGTGGATTTCACATGCCATTCGATCAGGTCCAGCCCCAGTGCGGCGGCCACCTGCTTGGCAAGCTCGGTCTTGCCGGTGCCGGGCTCGCCCTTCACCAGAAGCGGCCGCTCCAGCGCAATCGCCGCGTTCACCGCCACCATCAGATCCTTGTCGGCGACATAATCCGCCGTGCCTTCGAAGCGCATGCAATCTCTTCCCTGTTCCCGTGCGCAGTGAACCTATTGGCGCGGCATGGCAAGCGCAAGCATCGGCCGGCCAATCTGTGCGCTCTACCGGCTGCACGCGCCGGTTTCGACAAGGGTTCACAGAGCGTTAAGCCGGTCTTTACGCAAAAGAGGGTATTTTAGGCATTTCGGCTTTCCCGGTTCTCGGAGTTCTGCGTTGCGTCCACATTTAGCCGCCCTTCTGTCCGCGCCTCTGGTTGCGGCGTCCCTCGCTCTCGCCCCCGCTTCCGCACAGGAAGGCGGGTCCGGCAAGAATTTCTGGTCGGGCGACTGGTCGGTGACCGTTGGCGCAAGTGGCGCTTTCCGGCCGGAGTTCGAGGGCTCCAGGAGTCATCTTTTCAGCCTGGTGCCGCTGGTCTCCGTTGGCCGTCAGGGCAATGACAGGCGTTTCTCCTCGCGCAACGACAATGGCTCCTTCGCCCTGTTCGGGGGCTATGGCTTTGAGGCGGGCCTCACCGGCAAGTTTCTCTTCAAGCGCGACGCGGACGACGCCAATGACCTGAAGGGCCTCGACCCGGTCAAATGGGGCGTGGAAGCCGGCGGTTTCGCCGAGGTCTACCCGACCGACTGGTTGCGGGTGCGTGGCGAGCTGCGCCACGGTTTCCGCGCCCATAGCGGTTTCGTTGCCGATGTGGCGGCAGACGCCTTCTACGATGTGACCCCGCATATCCGCATCTCGGGTGGCCCGCGCGCCTCGTTCGCCAGCAAGGACTATTTCGAGACCTATTACGGCGTTAACGCCAGAGAGGCTGCGGCCTCCGGACTGAGCGAGTACCAGCCCGATGGCGGCGGCCTCAAATCGCTCGGTGTGGGCGGTGCGGTGACATGGAAGGTGACCGACGCCTTCACCTCCAGCGTCTTTGCCGAATACGCGTCCCTGAAGGGCGCGGCAGCCGATTCCAGCCTCGTTCGCGAGCGCGGCTCGCGCAACCAGTTCACGATCGGCCTGTCCTCCACCTACCGTTTCGACTTCACGCTCGACTGACGTCACACTTGGTTGTGAAACTTGTGCGCCCGGCGTCAGAATATCTCTGGCGCGGGCCGGGGCTCGTCCCTATATTGCGCGCAGCGATCTGCGCTTCCCGACAGGAATCTTTTTCCCCGGGGCCTTATCGATCCTTAAGGGAGCTGTCCCTGACCTCGCCCGTGGGCTTGGTTACACGGCGCCCACCTACGTTGTAGGTTCCCGGGATCGTGCATTCCATCGGTCGCCGTGGATCGCAGCTTTCTTTTTTCAGATGTCGTCAGCACGCTTCCTTCCGTGCTTCATTCATGGTGATTGAGCCGCATGAGCGACATGATGAACGATCAGGCCTCACAGAAGAAGCAGTTGCGCCGCGAGGCGCTGGCCCGCCGCAACGCGCTCGATCCCGACTGGCGTGCGGAAGTGGCCGAGGCGTTGGCCTCGCAGGCGCAGCGGATCGCAGTCGGGTCCGGCACGGCCGTCTCGGGCTTCTGGCCAATGCGCTCTGAAATGGATGTGCGCCCGCTGATGGCGGTGCTGGCTGCGCGCGGGGCGCGGATCGCGCTTCCCGCCATCCTCGACAGGACCACCATCGTTTTCCGGGAATACCGCCCCGACGCGCCTCTGGTCGACATGGGGTTCGGCACATGGGGACCGGATGACAGGGCGGCGGTCCTTGACCCCGAAATCATGCTCGTGCCGCTTGCAGCCTTCGATGCACGGGGCCACCGCATCGGCTATGGCGCGGGCTATTACGACCGGGCAATCGCGCGGCTGAAGGCGCGGGGGCTTTCGCCCCGGCTCATCGGCATCGCCTTCGATTGCCAGGAGGTCGCGGGCGTGCCCGACGAGCCGCATGACGAGCGTTTGCCCGAGATGCTCACCGAAAGCGGTCTGCGGCAGATTTCCGGTTTTCACGCGCAGAAAAATTGATCTAGAGCGCCGTGCGTCCATTCGGACGCACAAAGGACGCTCTACCTTGTTGAATCCACGCATCGTGCTTTCCGAAAATCGCTTCCGATTTTCGGGCCGATGCGGTGGAGCGCCGTGCGTCCATTCGGACGCACAAAGGACGCACTACCCTGTTGAATCTGCGAAACGGCCCGAAAATCGATTCCGATTTTCAGACCGATGCGCTAGAAGCGGCCCATGAGATTTTTGTTTCTTGGCGATATGGTCGGTCGCGCTGGCCGCACGGCGGTCTGGGAAAAGCTTCCCGGCCTTATTTCTGATTTCCGGCTCGATTTCGTGGTCGTGAATGGCGAGAACGCGGCAGGCGGTTTCGGCATCACCGAAGAGATCTTCCGCAACACGCTGGATGCCGGCGCCGATGTGGTGACCACGGGCAACCACGTGTGGGACCAGCGCGAGGCGCTGGCCTTTGCGCCGCGCGAGGAGCGTTTCCTGCGCCCGGCGAATTTCCCGAAAGGCACGCCCGGTCGCGGCTCCGGCGTCTACATCGCGCGCAATGGCGCGCGGGTTCTGGTGTCCAACATCATGGGCCGGGTGTTCATGCATCCCGAGCTCGACGATCCCTTCGCCTGTGTCGAAGATGTGCTGGCCGCCTGTCCGCTGGGCGAGCAGGCCGATGCCGTCATTCTCGATTTCCATGCCGAGGCCACGTCCGAGAAGATGTGCTTTGGCCATTTCGTCGATGGCCGCGCGAGCCTTGTCGTGGGCACGCACACGCACCAGCCGACAGCCGATCATCAGATCCTGAACGGCGGCACGGGCTATCTGTCCGATGCCGGCATGTGCGGCGATTACGATTCTTCCCTTGGCATGGACAAGGAAGAGCCCCTCAACCGGTTCACCGCCAAGGTGCCCAAAGGGCGGTTCGAGGCGGCCAGCGGTCCTGCAACGATCTGCGGCGTCGGGCTCGAAATCTCCGACCGCACGGGCCTTTGCGAGAAGATCGCCCCGCTCAGGCTTGGTGCGCGCCTTGAGGAAACCGTTCCCGCCTTCTGGCGTTGACGCTGGGCGCGGCTGCGCATAACTCTGCAAAACGCTATATTTTGAACAATTGCCAGCGAGGGGTGCTGCCATGGAATGGCTTGCCGGTCACTTTGAGTTTGTCTCCCATCCGGAAGCCTGGGTCGCGCTTGTGACCCTGGTGGTGCTCGAGATCGTTCTCGGCATCGATAACCTGATCTTCATTTCCATCCTCACCAACAAGCTGCCCAAAGAGCAACAGGCGCGTGCGCGGCGCATCGGCATCAGCGCCGCGCTGATCCTGCGGCTGGCGCTTCTGGGCACGATCTCGATCATCGTCCAGCTCACCGAGCCGGTGTTCGAGCTGTTCGGCCATGGCTTCTCCTGGCGCGACCTTATCCTCATCGCCGGCGGTCTCTTCCTGGTGTGGAAGGCCACGAAGGAAATCCACCATTCGGTTGATCCCGACGATGGCAAGGAAAACATGATGGGTCAGGTCACGATGTCCGCCGGTGCGGCGATCGTCCAGATCCTGCTGCTCGACCTGGTGTTCTCCATCGACTCTATCATCACCGCCGTTGGCATGACCAACGAGCTCGCCATCATGTTCATCGCCGTCATCTCGGCCGTGACCGTCATGCTCATCGCCGCCGAACCGCTGTCGCGCTTCATCGCGGCCAACCCGACCGTGGTCATGCTGGCGCTCGCCTTCCTGCTGATGATCGGCATGACGCTGATCGCCGATGGCATGGGCTTCCACGTGCCCAAGGGCTACATCTACGCGGCCATGGGTTTCTCGGCGCTGGTCGAGTCGCTCAACATGCTGGCGCGCCGCAAGCGCGCGCGCGCCAAGGCGCTGCAGGGCGGGGCGGGCAAGTAGCCCTAAACCCCGTCGAGAATAACGATTGTCGGTCGCCGTGGCAGGTTATCCAGCGCCACGGTGATCGACCGTCCCTCACGAAAATCCAGTTCGAACCCACCGCCCATACGGCCCGTGAAGGCGCTGAGCGGTGTCGAATGCCGGTGCATCGGCAGGATCACCGACGAGGAAAGCCGGCGCGCAATCTCGCTCATCCCGTCAAGAGACAGCGTCAGCCCGCCATCGACGGGCACCATCAGCACGTCGAGCCTGCCGATCGCCGCATAATGGCTGTCGTCCAGCCGGTGATGCAGATGGCCCAGATGCCCGATGCACAGCCCCGCCACCTCGAAGATGAAGATCGAATTGGCGTCCGGCTCCATCGCGCCATAGCGGCGGATGTCGGTGGTCACATTGCGGATATAGACGTCCTCAACCAGCAGAGAGTGTTTCACCGGCCCGCCCTCTTCGTTCCAGCCCGGCAGAACATGCTCTATGGCGGGGTCGGGATTGCGCGTGAAGTGCGTGCCATGCGCCCTGTTCATGGTCACGACGCGCGGTGGCGGGTTCGCGCCATAAATGCCCGCGAAGTCCGTGGCGATGGTCACGCCGGCCGGCGTCTCGATCAGATAGGTGGAATGGCCCGCATAGGTGATGGTCACCGGGTCGGCCCTTGCAGCGACCGGTGCCACCAGCGAGGCGTAGATCACGCCTGGCAGCGCCTGCGCCATGGCGAGGCAGGTGCTTGGTCGCTCGATCTGCCCGTTTGTCTGTGCAAGGGCTGCAGGCAGCGGAGCGAGCAATAAAGTCAGAATGGCTGCGGTCAGTCGGAAGGCGGTCATCGGCATCTCCCGTGTGTGCAAGAGCCCATGGTAGGGCAAAGCGCGGCTCTGCGCCATGTCCGCCCCCATCGCTGCAGTGCGCGGGTTCTGGACGTTGGCCGGCATTTTCACTATAAGGCCCCGGTATTCCATTGCTTTCAAAAGACCGTGAGAAGGAGCCCCATGGCCGGTCATTCCCAATTCAAGAACATCATGCACCGCAAGGGCCGGCAGGACGCCGTTCGCTCGAAGATGTTTTCCAAACTGGCGCGCGAAATCACAGTCGCTGCCAAGATGGGAATGCCCGACCCGGCGATGAATCCGCGCCTGCGCCTGGCCATCCAGAACGCCAAGGCCCAGTCCATGCCGAAGGACAACATCGAACGCGCCATCAAGAAGGCGTCGGGCGGTGATGCGGAGAACTATGACGAGGTGCGCTACGAGGGCTATGGTCCCGGTGGCGTCGCCGTCATCGTCGAGGCGCTGACCGACAATCGCAACCGTTCCGCTTCCAACATCCGCGCCGCCTTCACCAAGGCAGGCGGATCGCTTGGCGAAACCGGTTCCGTTTCCTTCATGTTCGACCGCGTTGGCGAAATCATTTACCCGGCTGACAAGGGCGATGCCGACACGGTGATGGAAGCCGCCATCGAGGCCGGCGCCGAAGATGTCCAGTCGGACGAAAACGGCCATGTCATCACCTGCGCCTTCGAAGATATCGGCGATGTCACCACGGCGCTGGAAGGCGCTCTGGGCGAAGCCGAGTCCGTCAAGGCGATCTGGCGTCCCCAGACCGGCACGCCGGTCGATGAGGAGCGCGCCCAGTCGATCCTCAAGCTCGTTGCAACCCTCGAAGACGACGATGACGTGCAGAACGTCTACGCCAATTTCGAGGTGGACGACGAAACGCTCGCGAAACTCAGCGCAGCCTGATTGCGCTTCTGCCGGGCTTCAGGTCCGGCAGTTTTCGGCTGTCTGGCAACAAAGGACAGGTTCTCGTGAAACAGCATCGTATCGCGATTACCTACTGCACCCAGTGCCAATGGCTCCTGCGCGCCGCATGGCTCGCGCAGGAGCTTCTCTCCACTTTTTCCACAGAACTGTCGGAAGTCGCGCTGCGTCCGGGCACGGGCGGGGTGTTCGAGATCACGTGCAACGGCATCCTCATCTGGGAGCGCAAGCACGATGGCGGCTTTCCTGACGCCAAGACGCTGAAGCAGCGTGTGCGCGACGTGATCGATCCCGAGCGCGATCTTGGCCACATAGACAAGTAGGCAAGCAGACAACAAAAAACCCGCCTCGATGAGACGGGTCTCTGTAAAAACGCTTTTGCGTTCCGGTCGGCTCTGCCTCTCGGTGTCCGCAAATGCCGGATGACGCCATCCGGCGGCAGGATACCTTAGATGCCGAGGCCCTGGTAACGCTGCTTGAAGCGGGAAACGCGGCCGCCGCGGTCCATCAGGGACTGCTGGTTGCCGGTCCATGCCGGGTGCGTGGACGGGTCGATGTCGAGCTGAAGGGTCTCGCCTTCCTTGCCCCAGGTGGAGCGCGTCTCGTACTCGGTGCCGTCCGTCATGACGACCTTGATCATGTGGTAGTCGGGATGAATTTCGGCTTTCATCGTCTTGTCCTGAGTTCTGGCGGGATGGCAATCTGATCCGCACTTGCGGCAATTGCACCCATCTTGAAAACTTGAAGCCGCGGCCAAGGAAGGCTACGGCTTCGGAATTGGTTGGCGAGCCTATACATCAGGTACGACGACAAGACAAGGCTTGAGCGGCGCACATTTTGCCGCTCCCGAACGAGAATTGAGAAGGGGCAGGCGATGGCGCGCAGGCAAAGGGCGTCCGAAGAGCGGGAACAGGCGACGAAGCGGCGGTCGTTAAAGCCGCTCAAACGCCTCTTTCCCTATATCGGCCGCTATCGTGGTCTGGCGCTTGGCGCGGCCTTTTTCCTGGTGCTCGCAGCCATCGCGACCCTCACGCTGCCGCTGGCCGTGCGCCGCATGATCGATCACGGGTTTTCCCATTCCGATTCCATCTTCATCGCGAATTACTTCTCGATGCTGGTGGTCATAGCTGCGGTTCTCGCAGCCGCCTCGGCGGGGCGCTATTTCTTCGTCATCACGCTGGGCGAGCGTGTTGTCAGCGATCTGCGGCGCGATGTCTTCGATCACGTCACGCGCCTTTCCCCCGGCTTCTTCGATACGGTCCAGTCCGGTGAAATCGTTTCGCGCATTTCGGCCGACGCCACGCAGGTCAAATCGGCTGTCGGGGCCACCATTTCCCAAGCGCTGCGCAACGTCATCATGGGGCTTGGCGCTGTCGGCATGATGGTCGTCACCAGCCCGCGTCTTTCCCTGCTCGTGGTGGCGGCCATCCCCGTCATCGTTCTGCCGCTGGTTGCGTTTGGCCGCTCGGTGCGCCGTCGCTCACGTTTTGCGCAGGACACGCTGGCCGACGCCACCGCCTATGCGGGCGAGCAGATCGGCGCGGTGCGCACGCTTCAGGCCTTCACCGGCGAGAACGTGGTGCGCAAGAAATTCTCCGATGCCATCGAGACGGCGTTCTCTGCTGCACGCGCATCCATCTTCGCGCGGTCCTTCCTCACCTTCTTCGCCATCTTCATGACCTTCAGTTCGGTCGTGGCCGTTCTCTGGTTCGGCTCGCGGGCCGTTCTGTCCGGCGAGATGACGCCGGGCACGCTCGGTCAGTTCCTGCTCTACTCGGTTCTGGCAGCTGGCGCTCTCGGCGCCCTGTCAGAGGTCTGGGGCGAGCTTTCGCAGGCCGCCGGCGCTGCCGAGCGCATGAGCGAGCTCCTGTCGGAAGAGCCCGCCATCACCGCGCCCGCCAGCCCCGTGGCGCTGCCGCAGCCGGCGCGCGGCGAAGTGGCGTTCGACAATGTCTCCTTCGCCTATCCGACGCGGCCGGATCGCTCTGCGCTTCATGGATTGTCCTTCACCGTAAAACCGGGCGAGACCGTCGCCATTGTCGGTCCCTCGGGCGCGGGCAAAACCACCGTCTTCTCGCTGCTTCTGCGCTATTACGATCCCGATTCCGGGGCGGTGCGCGTCGATGGTGTCGATGCGCGCGAGGCCGATCCGCTGGCGCTGCGCGGACGCATGGCCATCGTTCCGCAGGACGTGACGATCTTTGCCGCCAGCGCGGCCGAGAATATCGCCTTTGGCCGTCCTGACGCCTCCCGCGCCGAGATCGAGGCTGCGGCCCGCGCCGCGCTTGCGCATGATTTCATCACCGATCTGGCGGAAGGCTACGACACGCCGGTCGGCGAGCGCGGCGTCACCCTGTCGGGCGGTCAGCGGCAGCGCATGGCCATTGCGCGCGCGATCCTGCGCGATGCACCGATCCTGTTGCTCGACGAAGCCACCTCCGCCCTCGATTCGCAAAGCGAGACGCTGGTGCAGCAGGCGCTTGAGCACCTGATGAAGGGCCGCACCACGCTCGTCATCGCACATCGTCTCTCAACGGTTCTGAAAGCCGACCGCATTCTCGTCATGGAAGAGGGGCGCATCGTCGAGGAGGGCACACACGCCGCTCTCGTGGCAAAGGGCGGCATCTATGCCGAACTCGCCAGCCTTCAGTTCCAGGCGGGCGCAGAGGCTCTCGGAGACGCTGCGGAATAGTCGCGGAGGGCGGGGTCGGCTCTACTTCTTGCCGACCTTGCCGCCGACCGCATCGATCCTGTCGATGTCGGCCAGCCCCCAGGGCATCTGCCTGTCGCGGAAAATGCGTTTGCCCAGCCTCGGGTAATCGCCCACATCATGCGCAAGCCGCTCGCCAACGACGATGCAGCGCAGCGTTTCATTTCCCGTGTTCTTGATTGAATGGGCCAGCCCGCCCTTTCTGTAGCCGATGAAGTCTCCGGGGCCGATTGCGTGCTCTTCATCGCCGATAAAGGCCGTGGCGGAACCCGCCAGCACGAACACGCATTCGTCTTCGTGGTAATGGCAGTGGTGTTCCGTCGTTTCATAGCCGGGCTCCACTTCGATGATGTGGAAGCCGAAGCCGCTCAGACCCGTGAGGTCGCCAAGAGACTTGTTCAGACGCTGCGCATTGGGGTTGAGAAAGTGGGTCTTCTTCAAACCCTCCATCTCGGCAATTTCGCTGCTTTTGACGAGATATGTCGTGCTCAAAACCATTCCCTCCAGAATTGCTTCGTAGAAACGGGCTGACCCTATTGCATCGGGCAAAGAAGTGGAAATCGGCTCCGGTGTCTGGCCGCTTCTGGAGAAGGTCATGGGTGCCCGGACATGCCGGGCATGGCGAAAGGCGGCATGTGCACCGTTCCATCGAGCGGCTGGCACGAGCCCCTTGCCAGCCATTCGATGCGAAGCCTGCACGTCGCTTTTCGTCATCCTCAAAGAGAGGACCCATGTTCGTTCAGAGCCTTTCGGGAAAGCCGAAACGCCCCGAATGGCTCTGTTGTCCGATGCCTGTACGCGTTGGAGGCGACGCTCAGATGAACGTGGCGATTTCCTCCAGCGGCTTCTTCTCCATTGCGTGTTCGGGAATGGTGGCGTCCTCCTTTGGATAGCCGACCACCATCAGGATATAGGGTTTGTCATGCGGGTCGCGACCGCACAGCTCGTTAAGAAAGCTCATCGGGTTCGGCGTGTGCGTAAGAGTTGCCAGACCCGCCTTGTGCAGGGCTGTAATCAGAAAGCCGGTTGCGATGCTCACGGACTCTGGAACGTAGTAGTTCTTGCGCTTCACGCCATCGGCCGAGCGGCTGCGGCGTTCGCCGAAAACGCAGATGAGCCAGGGCGCTTCTTCCAGAAACGGCTTGCTTGCATCGGTGCCGAGCGGGGCCAGCGCATGAAGCCATTCTTCACCCGCGCGTCCTTCGTAAAACGCTTTCTCCTCGGCCTCCGCCGCCTCGCGGATCTGTTTCTTTACCGCCGGATCACCGATCACCGCGAAGTGCCAGGGCTGGTGGTTTGCGCCATTGGGCGCGGTGCCTGCTGCCTTGATGCAGGTTTCGATGATGTCGCGCGGCACGGGGCGGGTGGAGAAGTCGCGCACGGTGTGGCGTGTGCGGATCTCGTCATAGAAGGCCTGTGCGCGGGCCCGCATCTCCTCGACAGGAAGCTCCCTGTAATCGGGAAGTGGAACCGGACGGTATTCCTGTGTGGCCTTTTCGCTCATGCGGACGTCTCCTCCATTTTGTCCGATAAGATTGTCGGACAATCTAGATGGGCTGGTTCCGGCGTCAAGCCTTGGCGTTGCGCTGGTTGCCCTTTGCTTTGCTTTTTGCGGGCGCTGGCGGTGCGGCGAAATGATCGTCAGGCAGCGACTGGATGAGCTGCCGTGCATTCTCCACATGATCGAGCATCGCAGCTTCCGCGCCTGCCGTGTCATCGGCCACCACGCAATCCGTCAGCTGCCTGTGCTGCCGGTTGGTGTCGAACACATCACGCCGGTCCACCAGCACGCGAAACTGCAACCAGTAGAGCGAGTTGGAAAGCCGCGTCAGCGTCTCGTTCAGAAGGGGATTGTCCGCTGTCTCGCGAAACAGCCGGTGGAAACGGGCGTTGAGTTCGGAGAACCGGTTCATGTCGCCCTGTTCGGCTGCGGCATCCAGATACGCCTGCAGCGCGACAAGCGTTTCGGGCGCTTGGTGAAGCACTGGCAGCGCGAGCTTCACCGCCAGCGTTTCCAGTGCCCCGCGCACCTGGAAGAGGTTGTCCACCTCGCTGCGCGAGAGCTGGCGCACCATCACGCCGCGATGCGGTTCCGCCGTCAAAAGCCCGTCTGCCGTCAGGCGTCGAAAGGCTTCACGCACCGAGGAGCGCGAAACGCCCAGCCGGCTGGTGAAGGCGTTCTCCGTCAGCCTCTGGCCCGGAACCAGACGCCCGTCGCGCACGGCTTCCGTCAGCGCGTCGGCCACGGTCTCTACAGTGGATCGGGAATCGGTTTCTTCCATGTCCGTCAGAGTGTGCGCAGGCAATGGTCCTGACAAGCCCGGCTCCTTCGGTTCGTTTTCAAGACAGGACCGAACCTTTGGCCCTATTGGCCGTAGCGCGCTTCCAGATGTTTCTTGAAATGCGCGGCATTGAGCGGCTCGCCGGTGGCCCGTTCGATCAGCTCCGGGGTTGACCAGCGCGAGCCCTGCGACCAGATCCGTTCACGCCGCCAGTCGTTCACCGCATCGAACTGGCCCTTGGCGAACTGAGCGTTCACGTCCGGGATATCCTTCTCGATGGCTGACCATTGCTGCGCCGCGATCATCGCGCCAAGCGTGTAGGAGGGGAAATAGCCGAAGGCGGCGGATGGCCAGTGCACGTCCTGCATCGGGCCGTCCTGTGGCGTGTCGATGGTCGACAGGCCCAGATAGGCCTTCATCTTCGCGTCCCAGGCTTCCGGCAGGTCGGCGGCTTCCAGCCGGCCGGCGATCAGGTCCTGCTCCAGCTCGAAGCGCAGGATCACGTGCAGCGGATAGGTCACCTCGTCGGCATCGACACGGATCAGCCCGCGCTCCACATGGTGCACATGGGGCAGGATCTCGTCCATCGACCAGTCTTCGCCCAGATGCTTCGCCACCACCGGCAGCGCCCATTCCCAGAAGGCGGGGTTGCGGCCGATCTGCTTTTCCACGAACAGGCTCTGGCTTTCATGCATCGCCATGCCGCGCGCCTTGCCGAGCGGCCAGTGCGCCCAGGCCTGCGGCAGGTTCTGTTCATAGAGCGCGTGGCCGGTCTCGTGCAGAATGCCCATCAGCGAAGAGAGAAACTCGTCTGAACGGTAGCGCGTGGTGATCCGCACATCGGTCGGAACGCCGCCGCAGAACGGGTGATGCGAGACCGACAGGCTGCCGCGCGTTAGATCGAAACCGACCGCCGCCATCATGGCGAGGCCAAGCTCGCGCTGCTTCTCGACCGCGTAATGTCCAGAGAGCGGGCGCAGGGGATTTTGCGCGCGTTTCGTTTTCTGGATTTCCAGCGCATTTGGCACGAAATCCACCAGAAACGATTTCAAATCCTCGAAAACGGGGGCGATTTCCGCCGTTCTGTTTCCGGGGTCGAATTGCTCCATCAGCGCGTCATAGGGCGCAAGGCCAAGCGCCTCGGCGCGCATCTGCGCCTCCTCCCGCGCCAGCTCGATAACCCCTTCCAGCGCCGGCAGAAAACCCGCCCAGTCGCCCTTGCCACGGGCCTCGCGCCACAGCTGTTCGCAGCGCATGCGGGTGCGCGTCTGGCGCTCCACGAAATCGGCCGGAAGGCAGGTCAGGTTGACGTAATTTCGGCGAAACTCGGAAATTGCCGCTTTTTGCTCTGCGTTCAGGTCTTCCTGTTCGGCGGCGTCGATCCAGTCGGCAATCTCGGGTGCTGCGGCCTGACGATGGGCCATGCCGGCAAGGGCAGACATGGCTTCGGCGCGGGCCTCGCCGCCACCGGGCGCCATATGCGTCGCCTCATCCGCACCGAGGATCGCCAGCGCGTGATTGAGCGCTTCGATCCTGTGGCCGAGTTCATCGAGTTTCTGAAAGGACATGGAACACCTCGTCGGGCATTGGCAGGAACGACGCCCGCAGATGCAGGCGTCGATTGTTTGAAGGAGGGGATACGAAGCCGGACGGCTTCGCAAGCCGTGTCGTCAGCGCTCGGTGAGCTTCAGCTCGATGCGGCGATTGCGGGCACGCGCTTCCCGCGTGTCTTCCGTGTCGAGCGGCTGATACTCGCCGAAACCGGCTGCAACGAGCCGGTTGGCGGGGACGCCGTTCTCGATCAGAAACTTGACGACCGCCGTGGCGCGGGCCGTGGAAAGCTCCCAGTTGTCGCGGAAGCGACCGGTGCCCGAAAGCGGCACGTCATCCGTATGACCGTCGACGCGCAGAACCCAGTTGATCTCCGGCGGGATCTCTTTTTGCAGTTCGAGAATGGCGTCGGCCAGCTTGCGCATCTCGTCCTGCCCGTTCGGATTGATCTCCGTCGCACCCGACGGGAACAGAACCTCGGACTGGAAGACGAAACGGTCGCCGACAATGCGGATGTTTTCGCGGTCGGAGAGGATTTCGCGCAACCGGCCGAAGAAGTCCGAACGATAGCGGTTCAGTTCCTGCACGCGCTGCGCCAGCGCCACGTTCAGGCGGCGGCCAAGATCGGCGATCTTGGTGCGGGACTCGCGGTCGCGCGCTTCGGAAACCTCAAGCGCGGCTTCCAGCGCGCCGATCTGCTTGCGCAGCGCCGAAATCTGCTGGTTGAGCAGCTCCACCTGCGAAAGCGCACGCTGGCTGACCAGACGCTCCTCGTCGAGCGCGCCCGAAAGCTCGCCAATGCGGGCTTCCGCCTGCTCGCTCTGGCCGCTACCACTGGCCAGCAGCGTTTCCAGCCGGGAACGGTCGGCGCGGATGTCTTCCAGCGAGGCGCGCAGGCTGGCGATGGTGTCCTCGGCGTCCTGGCTGTTGGCCTGTTCGAGCGCCAGAAGCTGCGTCAGCTCGTTGATCTGCGCATTGAGCCGGTCGAGCACGGCGTCCTTGCCGGTGATCTCCTGGCTCAGAAAATACTGCGCCAGCACGAAGACCGAGAGCAGGAACATGATGGCGAGCAGAAGCGTCGCCATGGCGTCCACGAAACCCGGCCAGTAGTCGACGTGGCGGTCGTTGCGGCGTCCACGGGCAAGCGCCATGTCAGCTGTCCCGCTTCTTCAGCGTCGTCGCCAGCTTTTCTAGTGTGGCGCGCATGGCGCGCTGCTCTTCCGCCTGGGATTCCACCCAGTCGCGCATCATCTGCTGTTCGCTGCGCATGTTCTTCACAAGACCGGAAATGCCCTCGGCCAGATTGGCCATGGAGGCCGCAAGGCGCGGATTGGAGGTTCCATCCTCCTGAACCGCGCGCAGCTTGTCGGCCAGCTGCTGCATTTCGCTGGACGCGCCGCTGCGGCTGTCTGCGATGTCGGAGCCAAGGTCGGTGACGGACGAAAGCCAGTTTTCCAGCTCGGTATAGAAACGGTTCTGCGCGCGGCCCGCCTGAAGGTCGAGGAAGCCCAGGATCAGCGAGCCTGAAAGACCGAACAGCGAGGAGGAGAACGCCGTGCCCATGCCTTCCAGCGGGGCTGACAGGCCGGATTTCAACGCGTCGAGAATGTCGTTGGCGTTGCCCGATGCGGGGTCGAGCGACTGGATGGTGTCACCGATGGACCCGATGGTCTGCAACAGGCCCCAGAACGTGCCGAGCAGGCCGAGAAAGACCAGAAGGCCGATCAGGTAGCGCGAAATGTCGCGGCTCTCGTCGAGGCGGGTGGCGATGGAATCGAGGATCGAGCGCATGGAGCTGGTCGACAGCGCCATCGAAGAGGCCCGGCTCAAAAGCGCCTTCATCGGTGCGAGAAGGACCGGATCGGCCGCATCCGTGCCGGCGCGGAAGGAATTGACCCACCGTACCTCGCGGAACAGGCGTACCACCTGCATGAAAGCGAGCAGGATGCCGATCAGCAGAACGCCGAGAATGAGCCCGTTCAGCCCCGGATTGGTCTGAAAGGCGGAAGCGATCTGCCGGTAAAGGATTGCCGCAACGAAACCGGCAATCGCCAGAAACACCAGCATGGAAAAGAGGAAGACTTGGGGGCTCGACAAGGTGTGCGGGTCGTAATCGAGCCCGTAGGATGGTTCGTCGTCCCCACGCGATTTCAGCAAGGCCATCTGCTCCTCGTGTCCACTGCGCCGCAGAACCAGTATTGATTCCTGTATGGCGCAGGATTCTAATCGTAAATATGACGAAATTGAAAGCCGCAGACAGTATCCGGTTATGAGCGCATCAGCTTTTTGATGTCGCAACGACAAAGCCCGGGACCTTTCGATCCCGGGCTTTGCTGGTTCTGAAACACCGTGCGGGACGGGGTTGAATCAGGCTTTTTTTGCGGCCGGCTTGCCGAGCGTCTTGACCAGTGCGCGGTGAATGGCTTCGTTGCCGGCGACGATCTGGCCGCTGTCGAACATCTTGTCGCGGCCCGACTTGTCGCTGACGAAACCACCGGCTTCGCGCACGAGGATGATGCCGGCGGCAATGTCCCAGGGCGAAAGCGTATCTTCCCAGAAACCGTCCATCCGGCCCGCTGCCACATAGGCGAGGTCGAGCGCCGCAGAGCCAAGCCGGCGGATGCCCGCCGTCTCGCCCATGACATTGCGCAGGTCGAGCAGGGCCGTGCCGTGGTGGCCGCGACCCAGATGCGGAATGCCGGTGCCGACAACGGCGTCGGACAGCTTGGTGCGCGCCGCGACACGCAGACGACGGTCGTTGAGGAACGCGCCGCCACCGCGCTCGGCGGTGTAGAGCTCGTCCATGGCCGGGTTGTAGATAACGCCGGCGACGATCTGGCCCTGACGTTCCAGGGCAATCGAGATCGAGAAGATCGGAATGCCGTGCAGGAAGTTCGTGGTGCCGTCGAGCGGATCGACGATCCAGCGGTGCTGCGGGTCGTCACCCTCCACCGTGCCGCTCTCTTCCATCAGGAAGGAGTAGCCCGGACGGGCGCGCGACAGCTCGGCGTGAATGATGTCTTCCGCCTTGCGGTCGGCCTGGCTCACATAGTCGCCAGGGCCCTTGAGCGAAACCTGCAGGTTCTGGACCTCGCCGAAATCGCGAGCGAGGGAGCGGCCTGCCTTCATGGCAGCCTGAACCATGACGTTGATAATCGCCGAACGGGCCATGGGATGTAAGCTTTCGTAAGTGTGTGTTTCGCGGAAGCGCCGGGTTTATTCGCCGCGGCGCAGATAGGTGAGTTCGTTGGTGTCGACGACGATCCGCTCGCCAGCCTCGATGAAGGGCGGCACCATCACGCGCACGCCGTTCTCCAGAACCGCCGGCTTGTAGGAAGAAGCAGCCGTCTGGCCCTTCACCACCGGGTCGGCCTCGGCAATCGTCAGCGTGACCTGATCCGGCAGGGAGATGCCGATCGGCTTTTCTTCGTAGAGCTCGACCGTGACGGTCATGCCGTCCTGAAGGAATGCGGCGCGGTCGCCGACGAAGTCCTTCTGCAGCTCGAGCTGCTCATAGGTCTCGGAGTCCATGAACACCAGAGCGTCTTCCTGCTCGTAGAGGAAGCTGAAGTCCTTCTGCTCGAGGCGAACGCGCTCGACGGTCTCGGCGGCGCGGAAGCGCTCGTTCAGCTTCGTGCCGTCGATCAGGTTCTTCAGTTCGACCTGGTTGTATGCGCCGCCCTTGCCGGGCTTCACAGCGTTGGTCTTCACCGCAACCCAGAGGCCGCCATTGTGTTCGATGACGTTGCCGGGGCGAATTTCATTGCCGTTGATTTTCATATGGATCGTCCTGCGGGTCTTGAGCGCGCCAGCGGTTCACGTCCTGCATTTGCATCCCGGCTGCATCGGCCGCGAGAGCAAAGGTTGGAAACAGCAAAACCGCCAGCAAGTTTATGTTTCCAGTGGAGTGAATTTGACATCCGATCTCAAGACCGCATTGCGGATTTCGAATGGCGAGTTCATTCCACTGGCGCGCAATTCGGCGCTTCCAAGACCATAAAAAGCGGTCCAAGGCAAGTCATGCGGCCTTTGGGGGCGTCCGAAAAATGCTAGCGGAGCCGATTTGCGCGCTGGATGGCTTCCTTCATTTCTTCCGGCGTGAGGCCGGCCAGAAAGTCTTCCATCTCCGGATCGATCAACCCGGCGCGGCGCGCGGAGATATACCATGCAGCGCCTTCAATCGTGTCCGGGTCGGTGCCGACGCCGGCGCGATAGAGCTTGGCGAGGCGGTTCTGCGCGGCGATGTTGCCGCCTTCGGCTGCGCGCTTGAGCCAGGCGAACCCGGTTTCCGCATTGCGCTCCCCGCCACGACCTTCGACCATCCACGTGCCCAGATCGAGCTGTGCGGTGTCGTAATTCTGCCTGGCTGCACGCTCAAGCCATGAACGGGCGACCTTGTCATCGGCCTCGCGCCCGCCAAACCCGTTGGCATAGACCTGGGACATCGCATACTGCGCGTCGGCCAGCCCGGCATTGGCGGCCTTCTCGTAATAGGAGACAGCGCGTTCGCGACTTTCGAAGCTCGACTGCCGGTCGAGGATCATCTGCGCGAGGTTGAACTGGGCGAGCCGGTTGCCATTGTCGGCCGCCACCTGCATGAGTTCGAAGGCGCGGTCGGTGTTCTTCTCGACGAAGCCGCCATCAAGCAGCATCAGCGCATACTGGAACTGCGCCTCGGGAACGCCCTGCTGCGCTGCCTTTGAATACCATTCGGCGGCCTTCTTTGCGTCGCGCGCCATGCCAAGGCCACGGGCATAGATCTCTGCGATGAGGGTCTGCGCAGCCGGGTCGCCTGCCTCTGCGCGGGGCAGGGCCAGATTGTGCGCGGTCAGATAGTAGCCGCGCTGGAAGGCGCCATAGGCGGCGTCCGGCAGCTTGCCGAAGCGGTCCGGGTCCACCTGATCCACCGTGGGGGCGGAAAGCGGCCTGTCGCCGACCGGTTGCAGCCGGTCGGCCCGGGGCGCCTGCTTTTCAGTTCCGGTTGCGGCGGGTGTCGTTTCTGCGGCCTTTTCCGGGCCGGCGTCGCCGGCTGCCTGCGCTGTCGCGGCAAGCCCGCAGAACAGGGCGGCAAGCAATGCTACCGGCTGGAGGCGCGCGCGCATGATCAGGCTCCTTGAGCGTTCTGGGAGGTCTTCTCGAGAATGACGTTGGCTTCCTTCACGGCGGCGGCGGCGTCGATCTCGTCAGCGAAGACGGCTGCACCGAGCGCAATGAAGTCGCAGCCGCTCTGCGCCACGGGTTCTGCCGAGGCGACCGCATTGCCGCCCATCACGATGCAGGGGATCTGGACCATTTCCGACCACCATTCGCCCAGCGTGAGGTTGCGCGGGTGCGGTTCCGGCTTGTTGTCGTATCCGAAACGGCCGAAGAACAGATAATCGGGCTGCATTTCGCCGCGCTGAAGCGCGTCGTCGCGGGTTTTTACGCCGCCTGCGCCGATCATCATGCGATCCTGGTATTTCTCGATGATTTCGGCCAGCTCTTCGAGCGAGCCGTCGACATGGATGCCGTCTGCCTTCACCCGCGCGGCGATGCGCGGCGCGCCGGCGATCATCACGGCGACGCCGTGCGCCTGCGCGATGGGGGTGAGGCGCTCGGCACGGGCCTGGAAGCTGACCTCGTCCTGCCCGTAATCGGGAATGATGAGGGAAGCGACATCGCCGGCGGCGAGGGCTGCTTCCAGATGTGCTTCGTCATTGGCAGCCAGTTCCGGCGGCGGTGCAATCAATACGAGGCGGCAGCGATTGGTCATGTAGGAACTCCTGGCGTCTCGACGGAACCGACCCGGTTCGTTTCTGACCCGTCATTTTGGTTTGAATGCGGCATAGACGAAGCACGGGGGGATGGACAAGGAAAATTGGTCCTTCCTGCCGGACGCTCGCCAAGTGCGCTCATAAGGATTATGACTGGCGACGCCCGGCCGTCGGGCGATCCAGACGAATTTCATGACACCTTTGCTTTCCGATCCAGCCTTTTATCTTGCAGCGATTCCGGCCGTTCTGCTGGTCGGCCTGTCGAAGGGTGGCTTCGGCGGCGCGATGGCGCTGCTCGGCGTGCCGATGCTTTCTCTGGTTGTGTCGCCGGTGCAGGCGGCGGCGATCCTGCTGCCGATCCTGATCGTGATGGACATCGTCTCGCTCTGGGCCTGGCGCGGTTACATGGACCGCAGGACGCTTTCCATCATGCTGCCCGGCGCGCTGATGGGCATCGCCATCGGCTGGGCGACGGCGGCCGTCGTGACGGAAGGGCATGTGCGCCTGATCGTCGGTCTGGTGACGCTGGCCTTCTTCCTGCGCTGGGCGTTCGAGAAGATCGCAGGGAATGTGCGGATCGCCAGCCAAAGCCGCCCGCGCGGCACTTTCTGGGGCGCGGTTGCGGGCTTCACGAGCTTTGTCGCGCATGCGGGCGGGCCGCCCTATCAGGTCTATGCGCTGCCGCTTGGGCAGGATCCGCGCCTTTACACGGGAACGAGCGTGGTGTTCTTCGCCATCGTCAATGCGGTGAAGCTCGTTCCCTATTTCGCGCTCGGGCAGTTCGACCGTTCCAACCTGACGGCGTCGCTGATCCTGATACCGCTTGCGCCGCTCGCCACGCTGACCGGCGTCTGGGTGATCAAGCGCATGAAGCCGACGGTCTTTTATCCGTTCATGTATTTCATGGTCCTGATCGTTTCACTCAAGCTCATCCATGACGGGGTCTTTGACCTTATGGGGTGGTGACGGGTTCGGGAGCCTGTGCTTAAAAGATGAAAACAGCGGGAGGATGTTTGTGACCGGCAATGCTTTCGAACGGGATCTGGACAAGAACCCCGCCAACCATCAGCCGCTGACGCCGCTTGTGCTTCTGGAGCGCGCGGCCAAAGTGTTTCCCGATGACGTGGCGATCATCCATGGCAGCCAGCGCATCACCTATGCGACCTTCTGGGAGCGCTCGCTGAAACTCGCATCGGCGCTTGCCAGCCACGGAATCGGCAAGGGCGATACGGTGACGGTGATGCTGTCCAACACGCCGCCCATGCTGGAGGCGCACCACGCCGTGCCGATGACGAAGGCGGTGCTGCATTCGCTCAACACCCGCCTCGATGCCGCAATCATCGCCTTCCAGCTTGATCATGCGGAGAGCCGGGTGGTCATCGTCGACCGGGAGTTCTCCGGCGTGATGAAGGAGGCGCTGGCGCTGGCGAGCGTCAAGCCGCTGGTCATCGATTATGACGATCCCGACTATGCGGCCGATGCGCCCTATCCGAAGGGCGAGCGCATCGGCCGCGCCGATTACGAGGAATTCCTGGCTTCGGGCGATGCCGGGTTTGCCTGGTCCATGCCCGATGACGAATGGGACGCCATCGCGCTGAACTACACGTCCGGCACCACGGGCAATCCCAAGGGCGTGGTCTATCATCATCGCGGTGCGGCGCTGATGACCTATGCCAACACGGTGCATGCGGGGCTGACGCGCGGATCGGTCTATCTGTGGACGCTGCCGATGTTCCACTGCAATGGCTGGTGCTTTCCGTGGACGCTGGCGCTGACGGCGGGAACCCATGTCTGCCTGCGCTGGGTGCGCGCAAAGCCCATGTATGACGCGATTGCCGATCACGGGGTGACGCATCTGTGCGGCGCGCCGATCGTGATGTCGGCGCTGCTCAATGCGCCGGATGAGGAAAAACGCGATTTCTCGCACATGGTGACGTTCAACACGGCAGCGGCTCCGCCGCCCGAAACTGTGCTTTCCGCCATGGCCGAGGCAGGTTTTGCGGTGACCCATCTCTATGGCCTGACGGAAACCTACGGACCGGCCGTGGTCAATGAATGGAAGGGCGAGTGGGACGCGCTCGACGGCGCCGGGCAGGCCGCGCGCAAGGCGCGTCAGGGCGTGCGCTATGCGGCGCTCGAGGGGCTGACCGTGATGGACCCGGAGACGATGGAGGAGACCCCGCGCGACGGCGAGACCATTGGCGAGGTCATGTTCCGCGGCAACATCGTCATGAAGGGCTATCTGAAGAACAGGGCGGCGACGGAAGAGGCTTTCGCCGGCGGCTGGTTCCATTCGGGCGATCTGGGGGTGATGCACCCCGACGGCTACATCCAGCTGAAGGACCGTTCCAAGGACATCATCATTTCGGGCGGCGAGAACATCTCTTCCATCGAGGTGGAGGATGCGCTCTACAAACATCCCGCCATTGCGGCCTGCGGCGTGGTCGCGAAGGCGGATGCGAAGTGGGGCGAAACGCCCGTGGCCTTCGTCGAACTGAAGCCGGGCAGAAGTGCGGAAGCCGAAGAGATCATCGCGCACTGCCGCTCTCTGCTCGCGCATTTCAAGTGCCCGAGAACCATCATTTTCTCTGAAATACCAAAGACTTCGACGGGGAAGATTCAAAAGTTCCGGCTGCGGGATCAGGCCAGATCACTCTAGGGAAAAGAGGGCGAACGCTGGCATTCGATGCAATTATCGGTGGCGGCGTTAACCAAGCATTAAGCTTTACATGCGTTTACTGTGTACATCCAGTGATCTGGATTCTTACCGAGTGGCTGGAGCCATTCTGTTTGACGCCTCCCTGTTTAAACTCCTGAGAGCCGCGTTTGCGGCTCTTTTTTTCGACAAAATGAGCATTAACCTTTCATTAAGTAAGAACTTGCCAACAGCTGTGCACAGGCTCATCCTTGCATTGAGTTCTTGGCATTGAGAGTCAGGCTCACTTGTGATTGAACGCATCAGCCGGCGGTGGCCGCAGTTTCGTATAATGGTGGGGCGTAAGCACAATGATTGAAGGCGGGAACGGTCGCGCGACTACGATCAAGCTGGCCGAGCATCGCGTGTTCTCGGATTCTTTCAAGCCTCTCTACAATCAGGGCATGAGCCTGGTTGAAGAGGCCGCGGAGTATCTGGATGGCGAAGGACGCATCGAGGCCAAGGGCCTGACGCGGGCCGGCGCTGCGCTTTATGCGGCCGAATCCATGCGGCTGACCACACGTCTGATGCAGCTTGCCTCGTGGCTTCTTCTGCAGCGCGCCGCCAATTCCGGCGAGATGACGCGCGAGCAGGTGGCTGCCGAGAAGTCCAAAGTGCGTCTCGACACGCATTCGCCGCAGGAGCAGGCTGACGGCTGGTCCGATCTGCCGGAGAGTTTCCAGGATCTGGTCATGCGCTCGGTGCGCCTGCAGGACATCGTGCGGCGTATGGACGAAGAGATCTATGGCGGTGCGCTGGCTGCGGCGAATGATGCCGATCTCTACAGCCACAACCCGGTCTTCGAGCAGATCACCCTGCTGAAAACAGCGTTCGGGCACCGCTGATACCCCACTGAAACAGCGTCTGCGTAAGCGGAAGCGCGATCAGCGCAGACGCGATGATGAGCGTGAAGGCGAGCCGCCGATAGGTCGTGTCGCTGGCGATCCCGTACAGCTTTCCGCCGATGAGCAGGCTCACCACATAGGGCGGGACCATAATCAGGCCGAGCATCACGCGCGGCTCATCGAACAGGCCGGCCGCCCACAGATTGCCGGCGGAAAAGATTTCCGAAATCAGAAACAGCGTCATGAGATTGGCGCGCACCACGGAGACCGGCAGCGCCGACGCCATCCAGTAGATGATGACCGGCGGGCCGGGAATGGCGGCGATGCCCGACAGCGTGCCTGAAATGCCGCCAATGCCGAAGGATACGGGAAAGCCACGCGGCCCGTGGTAGCGCCAGCCGCTGCGCAGCACCAGCGCACAGCCCAGAATGACGATGCAGATGATCCAGCGCAGCGCGGTTTCGTCGCCATTCTTGAGAATGTAGACGCCAAGCGGCACGAACAGCGCCAGCCCGGCGAGAACCGGCAGCACCTCGCGCCAGCGGGCGAGCTTCACCACCGGCAGGGCGACCGGAAGCGTGGGCAGCGAATCGATGATGACCAGCAGAACCACAGCAGTCACGGGATCGTAGAGCGCGCCTGCAATCGGCGCGACGATGAGCCCCGTGCCGAACCCGGACAGGCCGCGCACCACCCCCGCCACCAGAACGGTGAGGGTGAGAAGGGCAAGACTGAGATCGAGTTCGGGCAGGATTTCGCCTCCAGGCAGTCGGTGTGCCGGGACAGGAATGCAGCCGCATCCTAACGCGTGGCAATGGGCCTGCCCACCGCTATGGTAGAGCCATGAACACACCGATTCGCATTATGGGCATCGACCCGGGGCTTCGCCGCACCGGCTGGGCCGTCATCGAGACGCAGGGCAACTCCCTTCGCTTTGTTGACGCAGGCTCGGTCTCATCCGATGCCAAGGCCGATCTCGCCTCGCGCCTGTGCCAGTTGCATGAGGGGCTGGAGGCGGTTCTGCACCAGCACCGGCCGGAGGAGGCCGCCGTGGAGGCCACTTTCGTCAACAAGGACGCATCGGCCACGCTGAAGCTGGGTCAGGCGCGCGGCATCGCCATGCTGGTGCCGGCAAGGGCCGGCCTGCGCGTTGCCGAATACGCGCCCAATGCGGTCAAGAAGGCCGTGATCGGCGTCGGTCACGGCGACAAGAAGCAGATTCATCTGATGGTGAAGGTGCTGATGCCGAAGGCGCATTTCGACACGCATGATGCGGCGGATGCGATTGCCATCGCCATCTGCCACGCGCATCACCGGCAGTCCGTCACCTCCCGACTGGCAATGGAAGCACTGAAATGATTGGCAAACTTAAGGGCATCATCGACGAGATCGCCGAAGATCACTGCATCGTCGATGTGGGTGGGGTTGGCTATGTGGCCTACTGCCCGGCGCGTACGCTGGCCGCGCTGGAAGGCGAGGGGACGGCGGTGACGCTGTTCATCGAGACCTACGTGCGTGAGGACATGATCCGTCTCTACGGCTTCCGCTCCGCGCTGGAGCGCGAGTGGTTCCGCCTTTTGCAGAACAATGTGCAGGGCGTGGGCGCAAAGGTGGCGCTTTCGGTGCTTTCCACGCTTTCGGCTTCGGAACTCGCCAACGCCATTGCGCTGAAGGATGCCGCCACGGTGGCGCGCGCGCCGGGCGTGGGCAAAAAGGTGGCCGAGCGCATTGTCTCGGAACTCAAGAGCAAGGCCCCCGCCTATGCCGGCGAGGCCAGCGACACGATCGGTCTCAAGCAGGAACTGGGCGAGGGCGCAGCGCCTTCGGCGGTGGCCGATGCGGTTTCCGCGCTTGCCAATCTCGGTTATTCGCGCGATGTCGCAGCCAATGCGGTTGCGGCGGCGCTGAAGGAAGCCGGCGAGAGCGCCGAGGCCGGAACGCTGATCAGGCTTGGCCTGAAGGAACTGGCGCGCTAGGCAACAGGCATGCGCGCCAAGCTGTGTAGTGAAGTGGATTTCTGCGGATGACGGATGCCGAACGGCTCATTTCGGCCGACAAGCGCGGTGAGGATCTGGACGCGACCATGCGGCCGCAATCGCTGGACGATTTCGTCGGCCAGAAGGCGGCGCGCGCCAATCTGAAGGTCTTCATCGAGGCGGCGCGCGGACGCGGCGAGGCGCTGGACCACGTGCTGTTCGTTGGCCCGCCCGGCCTCGGCAAGACCACGCTGGCGCAGATCATGGCGCGGGAGCTGGGCGTGAATTTCCGCTCCACCTCCGGCCCGGTGATCGCCAAGGCCGGCGATCTGGCGGCCCTTCTCACCAATCTTGAAGAGCGCGACGTGCTTTTCATCGACGAAATTCACCGGCTGAGCCCGGCGGTGGAGGAAATCCTCTATCCGGCGATGGAAGATTTTCAGCTCGACCTGATCATCGGCGAGGGGCCGGCGGCGCGTTCGGTGAAGATCGATCTGGCGAAGTTCACGCTGGTGGCCGCGACGACGCGGCTTGGCCTTCTGACCACGCCGCTGCGCGACCGTTTCGGCATTCCGGTGCGGCTCGATTTCTATACGACCGAAGAACTGCAATCCATCGTCACGCGCGGCTCGCGCATTCTGGGCATGCCGCTGGCCACCGATGGCGCGGAGGAAATCGCCCGTCGCGCGCGCGGCACGCCGCGCATTGCCGGACGCCTGCTGCGCCGGGTGCGCGATTTCGCCACCGTGGCGGGTGCGAGCGAGGTGACGCGCAAGGTTGCCGACGAGGCGCTGTCGCGGCTTGAAGTGGATGCGCTTGGCCTCGACCTGCTCGACCGGCGTTACCTCAGCATGATCGTGGAAAATTTCGGCGGCGGCCCGGTGGGCATCGAGACCATTGCGGCGGCGCTCTCGGAGCCGCGCGACGCGATTGAAGACATTATCGAGCCCTATCTGATCCAGCAGGGCTTCATCCAGCGTACGCCGCGCGGGCGCGTTCTGGCCGCGAAGGCATGGCGTCACATGGGGCTCCAGCCGCCCAAGGCGCTGGCCGAGGCGCAGATCAGCCTGTTCCAGCAGGGAGACAAGGAATGAGCGGCGGCGGCGCGGGCGAAAACCTGACGGTCGGGCTTTCGGGCGAACTGACCGAATTCGGTCACCGTCTCGTGGCGCGGGTCTATTTTGCCGATACCGATTTTACCGGTGTGGTCTATCACGCCCGCTATCTGGAGTTTCTGGAGCGCGGCCGGTCGGATTTCCTGCGTCTTGCGGGTGTCCACCATACCGAGCTTGCCGACGGCAAGCATGGCGAGGTGCTGGCCTGGGTTGTGCGGCGCATGGAAATCGACTTTCGCCAGCCGGCCCGCGTGGACGACATCGTGATGGTGGAAACGCGCACCGAGGCGATTTCGGGCGCGCGCATCTATATGGCGCAGCGTCTCCTGCGCGGTGACGATGTGCTGGTGGAGGCAAAGGTGGAGGCGGCGATCATCGGCGCATCCGGCAAGCCGCGCCGTTTCCCGAAAGAATGGATCGAGGCCTTCAAGCCGAAAGGCGGCTAATTCGCGGGTTTCGCTGCGATGAGGGTGGTGCCGAAGGCGCATTGTCTTGCCCCGTAAGCGATTCTCTTTGCCGCAGCCTGGTTGGCGCTCCGTTTCCTAACGCTTAATTAACCATAACGGTTCATGAAGAAAATCATGAAATCCGTAGCGAATCCGTGCGCCTTCCTTTCACCAAATTTTACCGGATAAAGGGGCCTTGAAGCATCTTGCGGGGACGCCTCGGATCGGACGAAGGCAACGGCACGCAAGCAGGGGCGAGACCGAAGCCGAGATGTACGCCGCCCTGATCTTAAGAGGATTTTGATCCATGGAAAGTGTTACGCTCGCCGCACCAGGTGGGGAGTTGTCGATCTGGGCTTTGTTCTGGCAGGCCGGTTGGGTCGTCAAGCTGGTCATGATCGGCCTTCTGGCGGCATCCGTGTGGACCTGGGCCATCATTATCGACAAATCGATTGCCTATGCCCGCATGCGCTCTGCTCTCAATCGTTTCGAGAAGACGTTCTGGTCCGGCCAGTCTCTTGAAGAACTTTACCGCGCGCTTTCGGAGCGCAAGACGACCGGTATGGGGTCGATCTTCGTGGCTGCGATGCGTGAGTGGAAGAAGAGCTTCGAGAAGGGCGCGCGTTCGCCGATCGGCCTTCAGAACCGCATCGACAAGGCCATGGATCTGGCGCTGACGCGCGAGATGGAGCGTCTGGAGAGCCGGCTGGGCTTCCTCGCCTCCATCGGTTCGGCTGCGCCGTTCATCGGCCTGTTTGGCACGGTGGTCGGCATCATGACCTCGTTCCAGGCCATTGCCGGTTCCAAGTCGACCAATCTGGCCGTTGTCGCGCCGGGCATCGCCGAGGCGCTTCTGGCCACGGCCATCGGCCTTCTGGCCGCCATTCCCGCTGTTATTGCCTACAACAAGCTGTCATCGGATGCGGGCAAGCTCGCCGGACGCATGGAAGGCTTTGCGGACGAGTTTTCGACCATCCTCTCGCGGCAGATCGACGAGAAGGTCGCCGCCAAGGCGGCTTAGGAGAACGCAATGGGTATGTCAGTCGGCTCGGCGGGCGGAAGAAACGGACGGCGGCGCGGTCGCCGGGGTTCGCGCTCGGGCCTGATCTCCGAAATCAACGTGACGCCCTTCGTGGACGTGATGCTGGTGCTGCTCATCATCTTCATGGTGGCCGCCCCGCTGCTGACCGTCGGTGTGCCCATCGACCTGCCGGAAACGCAGGCCAAGGCGCTCAACTCCGAAACGCAGCCGATCACGGTTTCCGTCAACAGCGACGGCCAGATCTATCTGCAGGAGACCGAAGTGCCCATCGAAGAGGTGGTCGCGAAGCTGCAGGCGATTGCGCGTTCGGGCTATGACGAACGTATTTATGTGCGCGGTGACCGCGCGGCTGATTACGGCACGGTGATGCGCGTGATGGCGCGTATCTCGGCTGCCGGCTATCGCAATCTGGGCCTGGTCACGCTGCAGGAAGAAGGCAACTGACCGAATGAAGGCGGGTATCGTCATATCGGCGGGCATGCACGCGGCGCTTCTGGGCTTTGGCCTGGTTTCGCTGTCGGCGCCGCGCGCCTATGAGGTGGCGGATGTCGAATCCCTGCCCGTCGACATCATTCCCATCGAATCGATGACGCAGGTGCAGGAGGGCGACAAGAAAGCCGAGCTTTCCGAAAAGCCTGCGCCCACGCCAACCAAGCGTCCTGATCCGGTCGAGAACGCGCAGAACACGGGCGACAATGATGTCGACCTGAAAACGCCGCCGACGCCGGAGCCGAGCAAGCGCGAAGTGCAGAAGACGGCGGAGCCGCCGCCTGCGCCGAAGCCGACGCCCAAACCCGAACCGAAGCCGGAGCCCGAGCCCAAACAGGCCGAGGCGGAGCCGACCCCGGTGCCGGCGACGGAGGTGCGCCCCGAGCCGCAGCCCAAGCAGGATGTGCAGCCGGACCCCGCGCCTGAAGAGACGGTCGTGGCCGAAGCGCCCGAGGCAGAGAGCGTTTCCCTGCCCAACAGCGCGCCGGTGCCACAGTCGCGGCCTCAGCCGCCAAAGGCGAGCACGGCCAAGGCGCCCGACCGCAAGGATGCCGAAAAGCCGGCGCAGAAGACCGCGGCCAAGCAGAAGTCGGAGAAATCCGACGAACTGTTCGACGAGGTGGCGGCGCTTCTGAACAAGGACAAGGCCTCTGGCGGCGGCGCGAAGCGCTCGCAGGAGCAGGCGTCGCTTGGTGGCAGCCGCAACACGCCTGGCGAGAAGCTTTCGCAGAGCGAGATGGATGCGCTGCGCGGTCAGATCCAGCGGTGCTGGAACGTGCCGGCCGGCGCGCTCGAGGCCGACAATCTGAAGGTCTCCATCCAGATGAACCTGGATGCGAGCGGCAATATCGAGGGAAGTCCGCGCATCATTTCCGGCGGCAGCGGGTCCATGGTCGAGCGGGCAGCGGCAGAATCCGCACGCCGCGCCGTCCTCCAGTGCGCGCCCTACAATCTGCCGGCGGCGAAGTACGACACCTGGTCTGAAGTCATCGTCCACTTCGATCCAAGCGACATGTTTTAACCCGGGCACCATCCATATGGCGATGGGGGCTTGAGCCTAACCAAATGGGGAGAGGCAGGAGCAAATGCAGATAATCTTGAGAGCGACCTTCCTGATCGCGACGCTTGTCGCCGGGCTTGGCGTTGCAGTGCTGCCGGCAAGGGCAGTGGTCGAGATCGACATCAACAAGGGCGTGGTCGAGCCGCTGCCGATCGCCATCACGGAGTTCATCTCCGCCGATAGCACCGGCGCGGAAATTGCCAGCGTCGTTGAGGCCGATCTGAGGCGGTCCGGCCTGTTCGCACCAATCGAGAAGGGGGCCTTCATCGAGAAGATCTCCAACCCGGATGCGGCCCCGCGTTTTCAGGACTGGACCGTGATCAACGCGCAGGCGCTGGTGACGGGCAAGGTTTCCGAGACGGCGGACGGACGGCTGAAGGCCGAGTTCCGCCTGTGGGACACCTATGCGGGCCAGCAGCTCATTGGCGAGCAGTTCTTCACCAGCAAGGACAAGTGGCGGCGCGTGGCGCACATCATCGCCGACGCCATCTATCAGCGCCTGACGGGTGAGAGCGGTTATTTCGACACGCGCATCGTGTATGTGGACGAGTCCGGCCCGCGCAACAACCGCGTGAAGCGGCTTGCGATCATGGATCAGGACGGCGCCAACCAGCGTTTCCTGACCGATGGCCGCGCCATCGTTCTGACGCCGCGCTTCTCGCCGACGCGTCAGGAAATCACCTACATGTCCTATGAGGGCGGTCAGCCACAGGTCTATCTCCTGCAGCTGGAGACCGGACAGCGTGAGCTGGTGGGCAATTTCCCCGGCATGACGTTCGCGCCGCGCTTTTCGCCCAATGGTCAGCAGATCGTGATGAGCCTTCTGCGCGATGACGGCAACTCGAACATCTTCGCGATGGACCTGCGCAGCCGCAACACGACGCGCCTGACGACGGCCAATGCGATCGACACCTCGCCGTCCTATTCGCCGGATGGTTCGCAGATCGTGTTCACCTCCGACCGTGGCGGTCGCGCGCAGATCTATGTGATGAGCGCGAGCGGCGGCGATCCCAAGCGTATCTCGTTCGGTGACGGCAGCTATTCGACGCCGGTCTGGTCGCCGCGCGGCGATCTGATCGCCTTCACCAAGCAGACGCGCGGCGAGTTCCAGATTGGCGTGATGCGCACCGATGGTTCGGGCGAGCGCATCCTGTCCTCCGGCTTCCTGCAGGAAGGTCCGACCTGGTCGCCCAATGGCCGCGTTGTGATGTTCTTCCGTCAGCCGGCGGGCTCTGCCGGACCGCAGCTCTATTCCATCGATCTGACGGGCCGCAACGAGCAGAAGATCCCGACCGCGAATTACGGTTCGGATCCTGCATGGTCGCCGCTACTCGAGTAGCGGCGGGCCGGTTCCTGCCGGATTCGCCGCGTTTCCGCCGTATTTTAAGCTAGTTTGCGCGAAATAACGGTTCTGGTTGGTACCGGTAAGTCTTCGTTAACCGCGTTTCTTGAGGGGTCCTTAACGGCAACGTGGTTACTGATCATTGAACAAAATTTCTCTAATTTGAAGGAGAGGTGGCAATGCTGTCGATTGCAGCGATCGCCAAACACCCGGTTAGCATCGCCCTGGTAGCGGCTCTTGCTCTGGCCGGTTGCGCCAACAAGCAGGTTCCCAACAGTGCAGCCGATATCGGGCTGGGCGGTGCGGGCGGTCCTCCCGGATCGCAGCAGGAATTCACCGTCAGCGTGGGCGACCGGATTTTCTTCGACCTCGACTCGTCGTCGATCCGCGCCGATGCGCAGCAGGTTCTTTCCCGCCAGGCGCAGTGGCTGAACAAGTACCAGAATTACACGATCACCGTGGAAGGCCATGCCGACGAACGCGGCACCCGCGAGTACAACCTCGCGCTCGGCGCACGCCGTGCGGCTTCGGCCCGTGACTTCCTGGTTGCCCGTGGCGTTGCGGCAAACCGCATCCGCACGATTTCCTACGGCAAGGAGCGTCCGGTCGCGACCTGTGACGACATCTCCTGCTGGTCGCAGAACCGCCGCGCGGTCACCGTTCTGAACGGCGGCAGCAGCTAAGCATTTTGCAGTCAGGTGGCATCACCTGACGTCCGCATAAATGCGGAAAAACCAGATAGAGCGGCTCACCGTTTCCATCAAACGGTGAGCCGCTCTGAAGCATTTTGCATACAAGAAAAGAAAAGCCGCGCTGGACAATGTCCGCGCGGCTTTTTTTGTTGGCTGAATTTGAAAGACGTAGGCGTCAGCCCTGCGCGGCCTTGCGGATGGCCTCGATGTTCTTCGCATAGGCTTCTTCGCCGTCGCCCTTGAAGACGGCGGAGCCGGCGACCAGCACATTGGCGCCGGCGGCAACCAGCTCACCGGCCGTGTCGGGCGACACGCCGCCATCGATCTCGATGTCGATCGGACGGTCGCCGATCATTGCCTTCACGCGGCGCACCTTCTCGACCACGGACGGAATGAAAGCCTGGCCGCCAAAGCCCGGATTGACCGTCATCAGAAGCACGAGGTCGACCTGGTCGAGCACGTATTCGATGACGTTTTCGGGCGTCGACGGATTGAGCGAGACGCCGGCCTTCTTGCCGAGATTGCGAATGGTTTGCAGCGAGCGGTGCAGGTGCGGACCGGCTTCCGCGTGAACCGTGATGATGTCGCAGCCCGCATCCGCAAAGGCGGCGAGGAAGGGATCAGCCGGCGTGATCATCAGGTGGCAGTCGAACACCTTGTCGGTGCGGTCGCGGATTGCCTTGATGATGGGCGGGCCAAAAGTGATGTTGGGCACGAAATGGCCGTCCATCACGTCGAGGTGGATCCAGTCAGCGCCTGCTTTGGCGACGGTTTCGACCTCGTCGCCGAGGCGCGAGAAGTCGGAAGCGAGGATGGAGGGGGCGATGAGCGTGTTGCGCGCGGTCATGACGGTTTTCCGTAACGATGAGACTGGCTTGCCCTAACGTCTTCTCCGCGCCTTGTCGAGGCGCGGGCGGGACGCCTCACAGATGTGTCACCATGCGGTGCGATGCGGGATGCACCAGATGAGCCAGCGTGATCGGCTCGCCCGCCATCCATGTGATGCGTTCGCCGATGAAGACCGGATCACCTTCCCGGATCTGCAGCAGGGATGCCTCGTCGGGGCTGGCGGCCGCCGCCATGAAGGTGAACTCCGCATTGGAGAAGGGGGCGTGGCCGACGAGCCATTCATTCGGCCCCATGGTCGCGAAATCAGCATCGCGGGCACCGGGAACCGTGTTCAGATTGATCCAGCGATCTTCGTACTGGTAGGGGACGCGGTCGGCCAGGTGCAGGCAGCGCACATGCATCATGTTGGACCTGGACAGGAGGCTGAGCCGGGCACAGATGACCTCCGGTGCATCGGTAATGTCAGCGCTCAGTAAGCGGTACTGATATTCCGAGCCGCGCGCTTCGATCTCCTGCCGGATGCGGGGGATGACGAAGCGCGCCTCGCGCACCGGATGAAGGGCGACGCGGGTGCCGGCGCGGCGCTTGCGTTCGAGAATGCCGGCGCGTGCAAGCTCCTGAAGCGCGCGGTTGACCGTCGCGCGCGCCGCCCCGAACTCCTCCGCCAGGGCTTCTTCGCCGGGGATCAGGGCTCCCGGCAGCCAGACCCGTTCTGCGATGCGTCGGGAGAGCTCGTCGCGGATGGTGCGGAATGAGGCGCGTTCGCTGGTCACAGCAACTCCATCAGTTTTCTGATCGTGCGCGTGTAGCGTGCGGCGATCGTTTCACGTTCGATGTGGCGGCCCTGACGGACACAGTGGCGTCCTGCCGACCACACTTCGGATACGGCGCCATTGTCGCCGGTAAAAAGCCAGCCGTCTAATACACCATCGTCGAATGCTGCACCTGCGAAATCGTCCTGATCGATTGCCACCAGATCGGCCCAGTGTCCCGGCTGGATCGCGCCGGAATCGCGGCCAAGGGCCTGAGCGCCGCCGGCAAGGGCTGCATCATAAAGCGTGCGGCCGCAGGACTGGCCGTGCGCAGCCAGAACCACGCGGGCCGTGTCGCGCAGGCGCTGGGAGTATTCGAACTGGCGCAGCTCTTCGGCAACGGTGATGCGGATGTTGGAATCGGAGCCGATGCCAAATGCACCGCCTGCCTGACGGTAGTGAAGCCCGTTGAAGATGCCGTCGCCCAGATTGGCCTCGGTGACGGGGCAAAGCCCGGCGACCGCTCCGGTGTCGGCCAGATTGCCGGTCTCCTCGTCGGTCATGTGGGTGCAGTGGATCAGGCACCAGCGCGCATCCACATCGCAATTGTCGAGCAGCCATTCAACCGGACGCTGGCCATAGGCCGCCAGAACCTCGTCGATCTCCGGCAATTGCTCGGCGATGTGCATGTGCAGCGGCGCATCGGGACGCATGGTCTGCGCTTCACGCAGATCATCCAGCCCCACCGCGCGCAGCGAGTGCGGCGCGACGCCAAGCCGGGCGTCGGTGGCGAGATTTCCAATGCATGCTTCAGCGCGTGAAAGCAGCTTCTGGAACCGGTCCAGATCGTTGCCGAAACGCTGCTGGCCGCCCTGCAGCGGTCGCTGGTCCACGCCGCCATGGCGGTAAAGAACGGGAAGGAGGGTGAGGCCGATGCCCGTCTGGTCCGCAGCGCCTGCGATACGCGCGGAAAGCTCGCCCACATCGTCATAGGCAACGCCGCCGGGCTGATGGTGGACGTAGTGGAACTCCGCGACGGCGGCAAAGCCCGCCTCCTGCATTTCCATGAAGGCGAAGGCGGCGACCGCCTCAATGTCTTCCGGCGAAAGCAGGTCGAGAAAGCGGTACATGATTTCGCGCCATGTCCAGAAACTGTCGCGCCCGGCCGGACCCCGCCGCTCGGCCAGCCCGGCCATGGCGCGCTGAAACGTGTGGCTGTGCAGGTTGGACATGGCGGGCAGGAGAACGGGAACGCGTATTGTCTTAGCATCCCCCGACTTGTCATCCGTGGGCGCGGCCCCGGCCGTCACGCTTTTGATGCGCCCCGCACTGGTGAGCTCCACAAGCACGTCCTTTTGCCAACCGCCTGGCGTGAGTGCATTCTGAGCAAAAATCGCTTGCATGAGGCGTTGTTCCCGGCTTAATTATGTCTATACATATAAGAATAATCGTAGACAAAAATTCTGTCTTAGGCAATATGCCCTGTATGGGGAGGCCTGCAGTGGGTAGGGAGGAATCTTCCTGTTATGAAGCAGAGTGTCATCAGCGGTATCCGCTTGGCGAGCATGTGCGAAGGCGGCGCGCCCTATGGGCTTGTCGAGGATGCGGGCATCGCCATCGAGGGTGATATGATTGTCTGGGCAGGTGCAATGAGCAACCTGCCGGAGCGTTTTTCCGGATGGGAGCGGACCGATTTCGGCGGTCGCCTCGCCACGCCGGCGCTCATCGACTGCCACACGCATCTGGTGTTTGGCGGCAATCGCGCCAGGGAATTCGAGATGCGGCTTGAAGGCGCGAGCTACGAAGAAGTGGCGCGGGCCGGCGGCGGTATCGTTTCGACCGTTTCTGCAACGCGTGGCCTGGACGAAGATGCGCTGGTCGAAGACGCGCTGAAGCGGCTCGATGCGCTTCTTGCCGAAGGCGTTGCGACGGTGGAGGTCAAATCCGGCTATGGGCTGACCGTCGAGGACGAGCTCAAGATGCTGCGCGCCGCGCGCCGTCTGGCAGAGCTGCGGCCCGTGCGGATCAAGACGAGCTATCTCGCCGCCCATGCGGTTCCTGCCGAATATCGCGGGCGTGAAGACGCCTATATCGACGCGGTGGTGCTGCCCGGCATGGATGCTGCCCATGCCGAAGGTCTGGTCGATGCGGTTGACGGGTTCTGCGAGGGCATTGCCTTCTCGCCGGCGCAGATGGCGCGCGTCTTCGACCGGGCGCGCGAACTCGGCCTGCCGGTGAAGCTGCATGCAGAGCAGCTTTCCAATCTGGGTGGCGCGAAGATGGCGGCCTCCTATGGCGCGCTTTCGGCGGATCATCTCGAATATCTGGACGAGGAAGGCGTTGCGGCGATGGCCGCTTCCGGAACGGTGGCCGTTCTCCTTCCGGGCGCATTTTACACGCTGCGCGAGACGCAGTATCCGCCGCTTGCGGCGCTGCGCAAACATGGCGTGCGGATTGCGGTCGCGACCGACTGCAATCCGGGTTCATCGCCGCTTGCCTCGCTCCTTCTGACCGTGAACATGGCCTGCACGCTGTTCCGCATGACGCCGGAAGAGGCGCTGGCGGGAGCCACGCGCGAAGGCGCGCGGGCGCTCGGGCTGGCCGAGGAAATCGGCACCATCGAGGCAGGCAAGCGCGCCGAGATCGCCATCTGGGATGTGGAGCATCCGGCCGAGCTTGCCTATCGCATCGGCTTCAACCCGCTCCATCGCCGCATTGCAGGAGATTTTGCATGACGCTTGTTCTGACCCCCGGTGCGGTCACGATCCAGGATCTGGAGCGTATCTGGCGTGATGGCGTTGCCGTGCGCGTTGATCCGGCCTGCTATCCCGGCATTGAGGCGGCTGCTGCGCGCATCGACCAGATCGCACGCGGCAATGAAGCGATCTATGGCGTCAACACCGGCTTTGGAAAGCTCGCCAGTGTGAGCATCCCGCCGCAGGATGTGGAGACGTTGCAGCGCAACCTCATTCTCTCGCATTGCTGCGGCGTTGGCGCGCCGCTTGACGAAGCCATTGTGCGGCTGATCATGTCGCTGAAACTGCTCTCGCTGGGCCGTGGCGCATCCGGCGTGCGCATGGAGGTGGTCAAGCTGATCGAGGAGATGCTGGCGCGCGGTGTCGTGCCGGTGATCCCGGAAAAGGGCTCGGTCGGTGCATCCGGCGACCTCGCGCCGCTCGCGCATATGGCGGCTGCCATGATGGGCGAGGGCGAGGCTTTCTTCGACGGCGCGCGGCTTTCCGGCGGCGAGGCGCTGCGCAGGGCCGGGCTTACGGCGGTCGTGCTGAAGGCCAAGGAAGGGCTGGCGCTGATCAACGGCACGCAGGTTTCCACCGCGCTGGCGCTGACCGGGCTGTTCCGGGCGCATCGCGCGGCGCGGTCGGCGCTCATCACCGGGGCCTTGTCGACCGATGCGGCAATGGGTTCTTCCGCGCCATTCCACCCCGAAATTCACACGCTTCGCGGCCATCAGGGCCAGATCGACACGGCGGCAGCACTGTGGGCGCTGCTTGAAGGCTCGCAGATCCGCGAAAGCCATCTGGAAGGCGATGAGCGGGTGCAGGACCCTTATTGCATCCGCTGCCAGCCGCAGGTGGATGGCGCGTGTCTCGATCTTCTGCGCCAGGCGGCGCGCACGCTGACCATCGAAGCCAATGCGGTGACCGACAATCCGCTGGTTCTCTCCGACGGGACGGTTGTTTCGGGCGGCAATTTCCACGCCGAACCGGTGGCGCTTGCCGCCGACCAGATTGCGCTCGCCATCTGTGAGATCGGCGCAATTGCGCAGCGGCGCATTGCGCTTCTGGTCGACCCGGCGCTGTCGTTTGGCCTGCCGGCGTTTCTGGCGAAGAAGCCGGGCCTGAATTCCGGCCTGATGATTGCCGAAGTGACCTCGGCTGCGCTGATGTCGGAAAACAAGCAGATGTCGCATCCGGCCTCCGTGGATTCGACGCCCACTTCCGCCAATCAGGAAGACCATGTGTCGATGGCCTGTCACGGCGCGCGGCGGCTCATTCCGATGACGGAGAACCTGTTCGGCATTATCGGCATTGAAGCCGTGACGGCGGCGCAGGGCGTCGATTTCCGCGCGCCGCTGAAAACGAGTGCGGAGCTTGCGCAGGCCCATGCGGCGATCCGCAACGCGGTGCCGGATCTGGAGGAAGACCGTTATCTGGCACCCGATCTGGAAAACGCCATCGCGCTCGTGCGCTCCGGCGATCTGAACGCCAGCATTCCCGAGAACATTCTGCCTGAGTTGAGGAGTGAGCCTTGATCGGGAGCGTGTCTTTTTTGGATGTGGCGACTGCCCCTCATCCGCCTGCCGGCACCTTCTCCCCGCTCGCGGGGAGAAGGACGATGGCCGCAACGTTGACGCCCCCCTCTCCCCGCCTGCGGGGAGAGGGTAAGGGTGAGGGGCGGACGCCAACACTGGAGATTTGCGCATGAACCCCGTCGAAGTGCATCAGGGCTCTTCGCCCGTCATTCTGGGGCTGCCGCACACGGGCACTTTTGTGCCGGAGGCGGTCAAGGCCCGGCTGAATGAACAGGGCCGGCTTCTGACCGATACGGACTGGCACGTGCATCGGCTCTATGACGGTCTGCTCGATGGTGTGACCACCGTGCGGGCGACCTTTCACCGCTATCTGATCGACGCCAATCGCGACCCTTCCGGCGAGAGCCTTTATCCGGGGCAGAACACGACCGGTCTGGTGCCGCTGACGGATTTCGACAACCGCCCGATCTGGCGCGAGGGAGAGGAGCCGACGGCTCAGGATGTAGCCGAGCGGCTTGATGCCTTTCACGCGCCCTATCATGCCGCGCTGGAGGCCGAGATCGCGCGGGTGAAGGCGCTGCATGGCGTGGCGATCCTCTATGACTGCCATTCCATCCGCTCGCATTGCCCGTTCCTGTTCGAAGGGCAGCTTCCCGATTTCAATATCGGGACCAATCACGGCGAGACCTGTGCGCGGGAAATCGAGCAGGCGACGGTTGATGTCTGTGCCGGTGCGGACGGGTTTTCCAGCGTGCTCAACGGCCGCTTTGTCGGCGGATGGACGACCAGGCATTACGGCCGGCCCGGGACCGGCGTGCATGGCATCCAGATGGAACTGGCGCAGGCGACGCATCTTCAGGGCGAGGCCGTGCCGTTTGACTATGACGAAGAAAAAGCGGCGCGCCTGCGACCGCATCTCAAAGCCATTCTGACGCGTCTTTCAAAGATCGCGCCATCCTTGAAGGGGAACTGAACCATGAGCAATCCGCGTCACAACATTCGCGAGGTGAGGGCGCCGCGCGGGACGGAGCTGAACGCCAGGGGCTGGATGACGGAAGCGCCGCTCAGGATGCTGATGAACAATCTCGATCCCGATGTTGCCGAAAACCCGAACGAGCTGGTCGTTTATGGCGGCATTGGCCGGGCGGCCCGCACCTGGGACGATTTCGACCGCATTGCCGCGACGCTGAAGACGCTTGATGAAGACGAGACGCTGCTCGTTCAGTCGGGCAAGCCGGTGGGCGTGTTCCGCACCCACAAGGATGCGCCGCGCGTTCTGATCGCCAATTCCAACCTGGTGCCGCACTGGGCCAACTGGGACCACTTCAACGAGCTCGATAAGAAGGGCCTGATGATGTACGGCCAGATGACGGCCGGCTCGTGGATCTATATCGGCTCGCAGGGCATCGTGCAGGGCACGTACGAAACCTTTGTGGAGGCAGGCCGGCAGCATTATGGCGGCGACCTTACGGGCAAGTGGATCCTGACCGCAGGGCTTGGCGGCATGGGCGGCGCGCAGCCGCTGGCGGCCGTCATGGCCGGTGCCTGCTGCCTCGCCATCGAGTGCGATGAGACGCGCATCGATTTCCGCCAGCGCACCCGCTACGTGGACGAGAAGGCGACCACCCTGGACGAGGCGCTGGAGATGATCGACCGCTGGACGAAGGCGGGCGAGGCGAAGTCCGTCGGCCTTGTGGGCAATGCGGCGGAGATTGTGCCCGAGCTGGTGCGGCGCGGCGTGAAGCCGGACATGGTGACGGATCAGACCTCCGCGCATGATCCGGTGAACGGCTACCTGCCCAAGGGCTGGACCGTGGCCGAGTGGCGCGAGAAGCGCGAGAGCGATCCGAAGGCCGTGGAGAAAGCGGCCCGTGCTTCGATGCGCGAGCATGTGGAGGCGATGGTCGACTTCTGGAACCAGGGCATTCCCACGCTCGACTATGGCAACAACATTCGCCAGGTGGCGCTCGAAGAGGGCTTTGAGAACGCTTTCGCCTTCCCCGGTTTCGTGCCGGCCTATATCCGCCCGCTGTTCTGCCGCGGCGTCGGCCCGTTCCGCTGGGCCGCACTTTCCGGCGATCCGGAAGATATCTACCGCACCGACGAGAAGGTGAAGGAGCTTCTGCCCGACAATGAGCATCTGCATCGCTGGCTCGACATGGCGCGCGACCGCATCGCGTTCCAGGGCCTGCCGGCGCGCATTTGCTGGGTCGGTCTGGGTGACCGGCACCGCCTTGGCCTCGCCTTCAACGAAATGGTTGCGAAGGGCGAGCTGAAGGCTCCGGTGGTGATCGGGCGCGATCATCTGGATTCGGGCTCGGTGGCGTCTCCCAACCGTGAAACCGAGGCCATGAAGGACGGTTCCGATGCCGTTTCCGACTGGCCGCTGCTCAACGCGCTCCTGAACTGCGCCTCCGGCGCGACCTGGGTTTCGCTGCATCATGGCGGCGGCGTGGGCATGGGCTTCTCGCAGCATTCGGGCATGGTGATCTGTGCCGATGGCACGGAAGATGCGGCGCGCCGCCTTGAGCGGGTGCTGTGGAACGATCCGGCGACAGGCGTGATGCGTCACGCCGATGCGGGCTACGACATTGCGCGCGACTGGGCGCAGGAAAAGGGCTTGCGGCTGCCGGCGATTCTTGGAAATTAATAACCGAACAATTCAGAGGGGTTTTCCATGAAAAGGCGTCAATTTCTAAAAGCGGCAGGTGTTGCCGGTGTGGCGACGGGCTTAGCGGCTCCGGCCATCGCACAGGACAAGATCACCTGGAAAATGGTCACGGCCTGGCCGAAGAACCTGCCCGGACCGGGCGTGGCGGCGCAGATGCTTGCCGACCGAATCACGGCTCTGTCCGGCGGCCGGCTGGAAGTGAAGCTTTACGCTGCCGGCGAGCTTGTGCCGGGCAATGGCGTGTTCGACGCGGTGTCGGAAGGCACGGCCGAACTCTACCACGCGGTTCCCTCCTACTGGGGCTCCAAGTCGCGCGGCATTCTGCTGTTCGGTTCGCAGCCTTTCGGTCTGCGCGCTGACGAGCAGCTGGGCTGGCTCGTGCATGGCGGCGGACAGGCGCTTTACGACGAAATGTATGGCCGTTTCGGGCTGAAGCCGTTCCTTTGCGGCAATTCCGGTCCGCAGTGGCAGGGTTGGTTCCGCAACGAGATCAACTCGGTCGACGATCTGAAGGGCCTGCGCTTCCGCACCACGGGTCTTGCGTCTGAAATGTGCGCCAAGCTGGGCATGGCCGTTCAGGCCATGGGCGGCGGCGACATGTTCCAGGGCCTGCAGTCCGGAACGATCGACGCCGGTGAGTTCATCGGTCCGTGGACGGATTCGGCGCTGGGCTTCTACCAGGTAGCCAAGAACTACTATTGGCCGGGTGTCGGCGAGCCGTCTTCGGCCGAGGAGTGTGCGGTGAACAAGGCGGCCTATGACGCGCTGCCGGAAGATCTGCAGCAGGCCGTCGCCTATGCCTGTGAATCGCTCTACAATCCGGTCTGGACCGAATACACGACCAAGCATGCCGCAGCGCTGAAACAGCTCGTGGCAGAGCAGGACGTGCAGGTGAAGAAGCTGCCGGATGACGTGATCGTCGCCATGGGCAATGCCGCAGGCGAAGTGATCGCGGAACTGCGCGAAGACGATGACGAGCTGGTCAAGCGCATCGTCGAGAGCTTCCTCGGTTACCGCGAAGGCATCGCCGAATACATGGTCTACGCAGACAACGGGCAGATGAACGCCCGTGCGATGGACTACAAATACGGCGGCTGACAACACGACCGGGCCGGGCTCGCGCTCGGCCCGTTTCTTTCGGGGAACGCTCGGCATGCTTGAGCTTGCGGACAAACTTGACCGGATCAACCGGGCAGTGGGCGCTGTTGTGCGCTGGCTGGCGCTGGCCATGGTGCTGGTGCAATTCGGCACGGTGGTGCTGCGCTATGTCTATGGCGTCAGCTTCATCTTCATGAACGAGACCGTTCTCTACCTGCACGCAGCACTGTTCATGCTGGCCGGAGGCTACACGCTTCTGGTCGACGGGCATGTGCGCGTGGACATTTTCTACGGGCTGTTCGGCCCGCGTGGCAGGGCGCGTATCGATATTTTCGGTGCGCTGTGCTTCCTGATGCCGTCCATGTTCATGATCGCCTGGTTCTCCTGGCCTTCCGTGCGCAATTCCTGGTCGATCATGGAAGGAGCCATCTCGGTGGGTGGCATTCCCGCCTCCTTCCTGCTCAAATCGTTGATCCCCGCCTTCTGTGCGCTGCTCATCATCCAGGGCCTTGCCTGCATCCTGCGCGATCTCGCGCGTCTTCGTGAAGAAGCCCCCGCCGCATGACCTTACCGCTCGACATCCTCATGTTTGCGGCGCTGATCGTCGCCATTCTGATCGGCTATCCCGTTTCCTTCATGCTGGCGGGCACGGCGGCGCTGTTCGCCTTTCTTGGATGGATGACAGGCCAGTTCGATGTCGGGCTTCTGGGCGCGCTCGGGCAGCGGGTTTTCGGAACCCTCACCAATGAGGTTCTGATCGCCATTCCGCTGTTCGTTTTCATGGGCGTGGTGCTGGAAAAGAGCCGCATCGCGGAAGAGCTTCTGGAGACGATGGGCCGTCTCTTCGGCGGCATACGCGGCGGTCTCGGCGTTTCCGTCGTGCTGGTCGGTGCGCTTCTGGCGGCCTCGACCGGCATTGTGGGCGCAACCGTGGTGGCGATGGGCCTGATCGCGCTGCCGACCATGGTGCGCAATGGCTATGATCCGAAGCTTGCTTCCGGCGTGGTTTGCACCTCCGGTACGCTGGGCCAGATCATTCCGCCCTCGACGCTGCTCATCATCCTCTCCGACGTGATGTCGACCGCCTATCAGCAGGCGCAGTATGAGCAGGGCAAATTCACCATCGAGACGATCTCCGTCGGTCAGGTTTTCGCCGCAGCGCTTCTGCCAGGCCTGACGCTTGTGGCGGTCTACATCGCCTATCTGATGACGCGGGCAGCCCTGAAGCCGGACAGCGCTCCGGCGCTGGTTGCGGCCGGCGACCGGCCGAGCAGGCAGGAGGTGCAGCGCGCCGTTCTGCCGCCGGTTCTGCTCATCGTTGCCGTTCTGGGCTCCATCCTCGGCGGCATTGCAACGCCAAGCGAGGCGGCAAGCGTGGGCGCCATTGGCGCATTGCTACTCGCCGGTGTGCGCAGCGAAGGAAATGGCCGTCTGATCGTTCTGGGCGCGGCGGCGCTGGGTGCGGTCGCGGTGCTGGCCGGTATCTTTCCGGTGCGCCTGCAGCGCAGCGATGTGGGCCTCTTCGAATGGCTCATCGCGGGGCTGACAACCGGGCTTCTGGCGCTCGGCGTCCTCGCCATCGTCATTTCCATCGGCAAGGCGCGCCAGCGCGGCATTCTCACGCCGATTGTCACCAACACGATGACGGTGACGGCAATGATCTTCGCCACCATTCTCACGGCCAGCGTGTTCTCGCTCGTGTTCCGTGGACTGGGTGGTGATGCGCGGGTCGAGGACATCCTGCACTCCATGCCCGGCGGTCCGCAGGGGGCGCTCATCTTTGTGATGGCGATGATCTTCGTGCTCGGCTTTTTCCTCGATTTCGTGGAAATCTCGGTGATCGTCCTGCCACTGGTCGCTCCCATTCTGATCCTGATGGGACATGACCCGCTCTGGCTCGCGATCCTGATCGCGATCAACCTGCAGACGTCATTCCTGACGCCGCCCTTCGGGTTCTCGCTGTTCTATCTGCGCGCGGCTGCGCCAAAGGAAATCACGACGGGACAGATCTATCGCGGCGTCATTCCCTTCATCATTCTGCAGCTCGTGGGCATGGGCGTTATCTGGCTTCTGCCGTCGATTTCCACATGGCTTCCGGCGCAGATATTCTGACGCGAATATCTGCTTTTATTTATCTTAATGATTGTATTAATGCTGCGCGTATAAGTAGAGAATTTATGTAAAGCGTCGGTTACAATTCTATTTTATTCAGAATTGAAATCCCTTCGTCATATACATATGCTGATACTGTTTTTGTAGATGAAGCCCTAATATTGTTGCTTATAAGCCTTTCAGAATGGGGGGCGCTGCTGCACGGCGCTGCGATTTCATGGCGCGACCGGGGCTCGCGAAACTGTTTTGGAGAATTTGCTTATGGCCGAGCTCGCTGCGTGTCCCAAAGAACAGCTGCGTGAACGCGAAGACGCGTTCCATATCCAGCGTGTGGAGCGATTATGGAGCGGGGGCCATCTCCTGAGGGGGCGCGAGCCGGGCAGGGGCGACCTCCAGCTCATGAGCAATGATTATCTTTGCATCCAGAACGAGCCAGCGCTGAGAGAAGCGCAGGCCGAGGCCCTTCTGCACAGCAAGACCGATCTGCTGATGTCGAGCATCTTCACCATGAAGGGCAGTCCGATGCAGCAGCTGGAGGCGGCATTCGCCGATTACATGCAGGGCGAAGAGGCGATCATCTGCCAGTCGGGCTTCACCGCCAATGTGGGGCTGCTTCAGTCCATCGCGAGCCCTTCGGTTCCAGTCTATCTGGACATGAATGCGCATGCGTCCCTTTGGGAAGGGGTGAAGGCAGCGGGCGCGCGGGGCATTCCCTTTCGCCACAACAACCCGGACCATGCCGAGCGCCTGATCCGGCGGTATGGGCCTGGGGTGCTGGTGGTCGACACGGTTTACAGCACGGATGGAAGCCTCTGCCCGCTGGCCGCAATCGTGGATGTCGCAACGCGCACGGGCTGTGTTCTCGTTGTCGATGAATCCCATTCGCTTGGCACGCACGGTCCTGGTGGTGCGGGGCTTGCCGTGGCGCTGGGACTGGCAGACCGGATCGACTTTCGCACGGCCTCTCTGGCCAAGACGTTTGCCGGCCGCGCCGGACTGATTGTCTGCTCACGCCGCTTCAAGGAGTATTTTCGCATGGAGTCCAACCCCGCGATCTTCAGCTCCGGGCTGCTGGAGCATGAGTATGTCTGGTTCCTGGAAGCGCTGGCGCTGATCCGCAGGGCTGATGATCGCCGCGAGCGCCTGCGCGAGGTGTCGGACATCGTGCGCTGGCGGCTGGACGAGCTAGGCTTCGATGTGGGCGGCGGCACGGAGCAGATCATCGCGATTGAGAGCGGCAATGAGCCGGACACGCTGAAAATGCGCGATGCGCTGCAGGGATCGGGCGTGTTCGGCGCGGTTTTCTGCCCGCCGGCGACGCCGCGCAACCACTGCCTGGTGCGATTATCGGTTCATTCGGGACTGACGGATGAGGAACTCGACACGCTGACGACGCGCTGTGCAGACGCGTTGAAGTTGCTGAAAGAAGTGATGGCATAGGCGCTTTCAGGTGCGGCGCGCTCTGGCTCAATCGTTGTGGCGGCGGTTGATCCAGAGGGCTCTGGTTGCCGAACCACAGCTTGACAAGCGGGGCTTTCATCATTGATGAGCCGATAAACCAATTATAAGGGAGCGACCCACCGATGCTGAAAACGCCCTATCTGCTGTTTCTTGGAGATGCGCCGGACGCGCTGACCGCAAAGGTCGCGCAAGGCATCAAGGACTGGCGACCCGAGTTTTGCGTGGGGCAGTTGCGCCTTGAGGGGTGCAAGGCTGATCTGGGTCTCAAGGACATGACCATTGCGGAAGCCCGGGAAGCCGGTGCGCAGACGCTGGTTGTGGGCGCTGCCAACCGCGGTGGTGTGATCTCGCAGAGCTGGGTCGCGACGCTGGTGGAAGCTGCCGAAGCGGGCATGGACATCGCCTCCGGTCTGCACAATCGCCTGACGGCGCAGCCCGCCCTTGTGGCGGCGGCCGAAAAGGCCGGCACGCATCTTTATGACGTGCGTGTGCCGCAGGAAGAATACCCGATTGCCGATGGCAAGAGGCGCGCGGGCAAGCGCTGCCTGGCCGTGGGCACCGACTGCTCGGTCGGCAAGATGTACACCGCGCTCGCCATGGAGCGCGAGATGCACAAGCGCGAGATGAAGGCCTCGTTCCGCGCAACCGGCCAGACCGGTATTCTGATCACCGGTTCCGGGGTGCCGCTCGACGCGGTCGTTGCCGATTTCATGGCCGGTTCCGTGGAGCACATCACGCCTGACAATGACGCCGATCACTGGGATCTGATCGAAGGGCAGGGCAGCCTGTTCCATCCCTCCTTCTCCGGCGTGACGATGGCGCTGATCCATGGCGGTCAGCCGGACGCGCTGGTGCTGTGCCACGAGCCGACCCGCACCCACATGCGCGGCCTGCCGCACTATCAGCTGCCCACGCTTGAGGCGCTGCGCGACCTGTCTCTGGAAACCGCGCGCGTGGTCAATCCGGACGTCAAGGTGGTGGGCATCTCGGTCAACACCGCTGCCCTCAACGATGCGGAGGCGAAAGCCTGCCTCGAGGAAATCGAGAGCCGCATGGGGCTGCCGACCATCGATCCGTTCCGCCAGGGTGCTGGCCGTCTGGTCGACGCGCTGGACTGATCCTGACCGATCTTTAACGACGTGGCAGACAGGGCTGTTGCCTTGCCTGCCATGACGCTTCACTGTGGCCATCCCGATGCCATGCACGGGATTGGTGAGACAGTGGGGCAGACATGACCGATACCTTGGAGCAGGGCGACGTGCGCGTCTGGCATTCATTCTCCGTTCTGGGGCTTTGCCTTGGAACACTGCTTTTCGCAGCATCGCTTACGCCCACCCTGCTGCCGCGGGACTTTCTGCTGCAGGGTGTTCTGTCTGGCGTTTCGGCAGCGGTTGGCTATGGGCTGGGCGTTTTCTGCGTCTGGCTGTGGCGTTATCTGGAACTGCCGGAGCCGCCGCGCCGTCCGCGCATTTATGGCAAATTCGCCATGGCCGCGCTGTGCGTGGCTGTCGCCATCTTCTTCCTCTGGAAAGCGGCCGAATGGCAGAATTCCATTCGTGCGCTGATGCAGCTTGAGCCGGTTGATACCGCGCATCCCTTCAAGGTGGGCGGCATCGCGCTGGTTCTGTTCCTTCTATTTGTCGTGATGGGGCGTGGCATCGGGCGTGCTTTCACCTTCATTTCAGGCCGGCTGAAGCCTTATGTGCCGCGCCGCGTGGCCAATGTGATCGGCATTGTCATTGTCGGTCTCGTGCTGGCATCGCTGGTCGACCGCGTGCTGCTGCGCTATGCGCTGCGGGTTGCCGATTCCGCCTATGCGGAGCTCGATGCGCTGTTTGAGGACGGTATCGAGCAGCCTGAAAGCGGGCTGCGCACGGGCGGGCCGGGATCGTTGATCCCATGGGACACGCTGGGGCGTACGGGACGTCAGTTCGTTGTCGGCGGTGACAGCAGGGAAGCGATTGCTGCGTTTACCGGTCGCGAGGCGCTGGAGCCGATGCGCGTTTACGTGGGGCTGCGTTCGGCGGAGACTGCAGATGAGCGCGCCGAGCTGGCGCTGGAAGAGCTGAAGCGGATCGGCGCATTCGAGCGCAAGGTCATGGCGGTGGTGGCGCCCACCGGCACCGGCTGGATCGACCCGGAAGCGAGCGTGACACTGGAATATCTGCATGGCGGCGACACGGTGATGGTCGCGCAGCAATATTCTTACCTCACGAGCTGGCTTTCGCTGCTGATCGAGCCGAGCTACGGGGCGGAAGCTGCGCATGCGCTGTTCCGCAAGGTCTATGGTCACTGGACCACGCTGCCGAAAGACGATCGGCCGGAGCTTTATCTCTACGGTCTGAGCCTTGGCGCACTGAGTTCGGAGCAGTCGACCGAGATCTACAACATTCTGGCGGATCCCTTCCAGGGTGCGCTTTGGGCCGGGCCGCCCTTCAACAGCCGCCTGTGGAGCAATTTCACCCGCGACCGCAACCCCGGCACGCCGGCCTGGCTGCCGCGTCTGGGGGATGGATCCGTGGTGCGCTTCACGGCGCAGAAGAATTCGCTCGACATTCCCGGCGCAAAGTGGGGTCCGCTGCGGATCGTCTATCTGCAATATGCGAGCGACCCGGTCGTCTTCTTCGATCCGCTCGCCTGGTATCGGCGACCGGCATGGCTGGTGGGGGAGCGCGGGCCTGACGTTTCGCCGGACCTGCGCTGGTATCCGATCGTCACCTTCCTGCAACTTGCGCTGGACATGGCGATGGCGACCACGGCGCCCATCGGATACGGGCATCTCTATGCTCCGCAGCATTATATCGATGCGTGGGTGGCCGTGACCCAGCCGGAAGGCTGGTCGCCGGCGGAGATCGAGCGTCTCAAGGAAAAGCTGAAGAAGTAGGCCCTGGAGCACTTCCAGGAAAAGCGGGAGCGCTCCAGCTGCGGGCCTGCGGACAGGCCCGCGCTTTATCGCGTGCGCTGGAGGATCAGCTCGTGGCCATTACAACGGCGCGCTTGGCCATGGCAACGACCAGGCTGGCACGGTATTCGGCCGATGCGTGGATGTCTGTCATCAGATCATCCGCAGGGACGGCCACGGCCTCGAGCGCCGATGCGCTGAACTCGGCGGCGAGTGCGGCTTCTAGTTCGGCGCTGCGGAAAACGCCGTCATCGCCGGCCCCCGTTACGGCCACACGGACCGCGCCGCCATCCACGGCAACGAAGACACCGGCCATCGCATAGCGCGAAGCGGGGTTCGGGAACTTGGCGTAGCCGGCCTTTTCCAGCGCGTCGAAGCGCACGGCGGTGATGATCTCGTCTTCTTCCAGCGCCGTCTCAAACAGGCCGGTGAAGAAGTCTTCGGCGGCGATTTCGCGGGTGCTGGTGACGATGGTGGCGGCAAGCGCCAGCATGGCGGCGGGGTAGTCTGCCGCCGGATCATTGTTGGCGAGCGAGCCGCCAATCGTGCCCATATGGCGCACCTGCGGATCGCCGATGAGACCGGCCAGATGGCAGAGCGCCGGGCAGGCGGCTACGATGTCGGCGCTGGCGGCGACCTCGGCATGGGTGACGCCCGCACCGATGGTGACGGTCTTGCCGGAAACGGAAATCGCCTTCAGATCGGCGATATGGCGCAGGTCCACGAGGTCGGACGGAGCGGCGAGCCGCGTCTTCATGGCCGGGATGAGGGTCTGGCCGCCGGCGATGAACTTGCCGTCTTCCGCCGCCTTGAACAGCTTGAGGGCTTCTTCGAGGGAGCCGGCGCGGTGATAATTGACGTCATACATGGTCGCTCTCCTCGCTCAGGCGGCTTTCGTGGAACCGGTCTTGACCGCTTCGGAAGCGGCCATGATGGCCTTGACGATGTTGTGGTAGCCGGTGCAGCGGCAGATATTGCCTTCAAGCTCTTCGCGCACGGTTCCCTCGTCGAGCCCTTCCGGGTGGCGGCGAATCATGTCCGTGGCGGCCATGATCATGCCGGGCGTGCAGAAACCGCACTGAAGGCCGTGATGCTCCTTGAACGCGGCCTGCACCGGATGCAGCACATCGCCTTCGGCAAGTCCTTCGATGGTGGTGATCTCCGCGCCTTCGGCCTGCACGGCGAGAAGGGAGCATGCCTTGACTGATTTTCCGTCCAGATGGATCGTGCAGGCGCCGCATTGCGAGGTGTCGCAGCCCACATGGGTGCCGGTCAGCCCCAGCGTATCGCGCAGGAACTGAACGAGCAGGGTTCGACCTTCGACGCTGCCCGAGACCTTCTGTCCGTTCACCGTCATTGTCACATTCGTCATGGGTACCTGCCTACTGGAATTTTCGGTGGCTATTGTGATGATCGCCAACTTAGCGAATGCAGCAGCGGTGTCCATGCCTGCCGTGTGAAAGAAGGGGCCGGACGCCGCTGCCACGGGTGCTTTCTACTGGCTGTGCTCCCCGCCGTTTCCGTGGATTTGCGCGGGAGGTCTGCGGCTTTCGGTCAGCGTCCTCTTCGGGTGTAGTCTACACCTGATCTTGTTGACGGTTGCGCCGCCTGACGGGAACTTTTTCCTGTCGGTCAGGTGGATGTAGGTCACCACATGGGCACGCCATGGTGTGTCGGTTCTCACATGCGTGAGGTAACTGTTGGTCCTGCACTGATACGCATTTGCGTCGGCATTCACGGGCAGAAACGCCGCTGCAGCAATTACAATTGGTGCAAAATTTTTCATAGTATATTCCTCCAATGCGCAACTTAAAAGTCATATATATTTGTTTATCAAGTAATTTGTATTTATATTTAAAATGATTTACTGAATTATTGTTTTCTAATTATCGAATCTACATGGCTTGTTTTAGGTTGCTCTGATTGTGCCATTTCCGCTTGATCTCCTGGGAGATTGCCGCTATCAGGACGCCGCTTGCTGCCTTGGTGATTGCGGACCGAAAATGTCCCTCTCCAAACGGCGTTCTAGCTCGACAATTGGGTTGCGAAAGCTCGCAGAGGCGGGTATGTGCACTGGGAAAGTGCTTCGCGCCGCAATTGTCCAGAGCGGATGGCGAAGCAAGCTGGTCATGGCGGGGTTCCGACCATGGCGAAAGGGCCGCTTTAGCTCAGTTGGTAGAGCATCGCATTCGTAATGCGGAGGTCGTCAGTTCGAGTCTGACAAGCGGCACCACTCTCTCTCTCTCTCTCCACTCTGGAAGATGACCACCCGGGCTTGAGTGCGCGCCCCGCGTGCTGTCGGAGCGTGCGTGTTCGTGTTCCTCAGTCGACTTTGTCGCCCTGCAGGCGGCGGTTCCAGCTCTCGACCTTGCCGGATTCAAGGCGTCGCTGCGCATAGCGCCGCCAGCCATCGGGCAGCTTCTCCAGCGCCGCCATCTCTTCCAGCTCGCTGCGGTCGAGCGTCTTGACGTAGAGCGTCTGCCAGAGCCGTTTCAGCGGCCATTCGGGCAGGGGGCGTTCGATCCGTTCAAGCGCGTCGCCCGGCGCTACCTGACCTTCCTGCAAGACCCGGTAATACCAGCCGGTGCGGCCGCTTTTCTGTACCCTGAGCGCCATGTCCCTGACGCCGAAGCGGCTGTTCAGCTTCCAGCATGGCTGCCGTCCCTGGGATACTTCAAGAATGGCGTTGCCGAGGCGAAACACATCGCCCAGCGCCACGGTTTCTTCATTGAGGCCAAGGGTTGAGAGATTTTCGCCAAACGCGCCGGGGCTGTCGAGAAGGGTGTTGTCACCGATCTCTTCCCGCCAGGCGTCATAGTGATCGCGGGGATAGTGGTGAACGGCCTTATCGGGGCCGCCATGATGTTTGGTGTCTGCCTGATTGTCGCCGATGAAGCCGGTGTGGCTGAGGAAAAGAGCCCTTTCGACGGGCTTCTTGTCGATGCCGCTTGGCGCCTGCTTCTCTCCAAGCGGCGCGATTTCGCCGATCAGGAGGGCTTTCAGTGGGGTGTTTGTCGCGTGGGGCACGTGGTTGCCTCCTGAGTTTGGTGTCCTGAAGCATCGGATCGAAAAGATGTGCTTCAGGTCCGGTCAGTACATAGAGGCGGAAGAGGCCGGCGTTGTGAGCCAGTTTAGGGTTTCATGTGAACTAGCGTGTTGACGCAGTGTTTCAGAACTAAACCCGGTTTTGAAATTGCAGTTTGCCATAGAATGTTTGCGATAAACGCATGTTTATCGTTGCCTGTGGAGCCTCAGTGTTGCTAGTTTTGGTTCCCTTTTTCCGAAGGGTTCAACATCACACCAAGGGGGGAGAATGGCAGGCGCGGGTATACTCAAGCGGCAAGGGCGCAAGACGCCGCCTGTTTCAACCGCGCTGTCCCGGGGACTGCGCCTTCTCTCCGTTTTTGCCGAAGCGCCCGTCTGGATGAGCAATTCCGACATTGTCGAGCGCACGCATCTGCCGGCTGCTACCGTTGCACGATTGACCAAATCCCTCGCGTTGATGGGGCTTTTGCATTACAGCGCCAGCCGTCGTCGCTTTCGCTTGGCTCCTGGGGTTGTGCGGCTTGGATATGGTGCGCGCAGCGAAGCGCAGATCGTCGAGCTGACGCGCCCCTATCTGCAGGAGATTGCGGACAATTTTCGGGTTCACACCGCTCTTGCCGTAATCGACGGCACCGACGCGCTGCATCTGGAAGTGTGCCACAGCAGCGCCACGCTGGTCACCTTACGCCTGGAGGCCGGCTCGCGCATTCCGCTTGCCGCCTCGCCCATCGGCCACGCGCTGATTTCCTGTCTTGAAGAAACACAGCTTGGACACCTGATGGCGGCTTTAGAGCGGCATCACGGTGGGGACTGGTCGCACCTGGCGCAGCATGTCGAGCAGGGGCTCTCGGAGATAGAGGAGCAGGGCTTTGCGCTGTCGCTGGGCAACTGGCATGAAGATGTGCATGGCGTGGCGGTGCCACTGCGACCTTCGGGCCAGCTGAACGCCATGTCTATCGCCTGCGGTGCGCCCCGCGCCCATACGCCACCATCGCGTCTCAGGGAGCTGGGGCAGGAACTCCTGCATCTGTCTGCTGCCTTATCGACCCGCGCCCAGAACACCCAGTTTCACCAGCACGCCGTCTGAGGCGAGGCCCTGCCGACGTCAGGCGTGTCCGCCTGACGCAGACACGGATGCCGTTTCAGGAATCTTCCAGATAGCGCACACCGAGTGTCGAGCATTTGCGCTGGATCAGCTCGACGGCCGCCAGAAGATCCTTGACCGCCGCTGTCGTGTCCTGGCTGGCGCTCGATCCGGTGGGAATGGCAAGTTCCAGCGCCAGAACGGCATTGCTGAGATGAAGCGGCGCGCCGAGCAAAAGCAGATCGCATTCGGGAAGCGGCGTCCGGAAGCACCCTGATGCACAGAAGAACGCAAAGCTCTCTTCGAGCGCCCTGGTTTCGACCTCGTTGTAGCCGCGCTCTGCAATCGGTTCGTCTGCTGCATTGTGCATGGTGAAGAGCAGGGCGTGTCCGCCCGCCGTGAATGGCAGGGGGTATGTCGAGCCCACATGGCATTCATGGGCATTCTGGCGGGTCGGGCCGCTGCAGGTGACCAGAAGAAGGGCTTCGTCACGGTCCGCCACCACGAGCGTTCCGATTCCGTCATGCTGGTCGGCAAGCGCCTGAAGAACGGGGCGGGCGATGTCGGTGACGGGCGTATCGCCAAGAAATTTCTCTGAAAGGGTTCCAGCCATTCTGCCTGGCTGGAAGCGTTTGGCGAACCGCGCGGGTTCGACAAAACCGTGCATTTCCAGCGTTTTCAGAAGTTTGGCGGTCGTGTCGCTTCTCAGGGAAAGGCTCTGTGCCAATTCCTCACTGGTCATCGGGCCTTCGTCGGAGAGACGACGAACCAATTCCAGACCGTTCTGCAATGCGACTGTGCTGCTATTCCCGTCTTCTATCCGTGCTTTCACCGTATGCTTCGCCTTGATGTAGGGCCCCCACGCCTTTTTATGCGAAAGATCGCCGGTATATCAATATGTTGAGGGCTTCTGACGGTGTGCCAGGCGGCATTCTCTCCAAAATGTGATCAAGGCTGGGTCAGGACTCCTTCCGGTGCATTCCGCTTGAAGGCGATCCGGTGGCAGCGCTATGTCTGCGCTGAGGGGCATATGGGCAAAGGAGGGGCATTTGACCGGAACGGTTTGGGAGCGGCTTGAAGGTTTCCGCTGCACGCTGGGCGAGGGGCCGACTTATGACCGGCACACGGATACGGTCTGGTGGTTCGACATACCCGGCAGGGTGTTGTTTGAGCATTGCTTTACAGGCGGCGTAACGCGCCGGCATGGCTTGCCCGAACTCTCCAGCGCGCTCGCGCGGATAGACAGCGAGCGGCAATTGCTGGTGACGGAGAGCGGTCTTTACCTGCGCAGCATCGCCGATGGCAGTCTCAGCCTGCACATGCCGCTGGAGGCAGATCAGCCGCAGACCCGCTCGAACGATGCCCGCGTGCATCCGTCAGGCGCCTTCTGGATCGGCACGATGGGCAAGGACGAGAAGGAAGGCGCAGGCTCGATCTACTGGTATCGCAAGGGCGCGCTGCGCCGCCTCTTTTCAGGCATCACGGTCAGCAACGCGATCTGCTTTTCGCCGGATGGCCGCCTGGGTTATTTCACGGACACGCCGACCCGGCAGATCATGCAGGTCGTGCTCGACGCCGGGACCGGTCTGCCCATTGGCGCGCCAACGCCATTCGGCGCACCTTTCGAGGACGGCATGCCCGATGGCGCGGTGGTGGATGCGCAGGGCAATCTCTTGGTGGCGTGCTGGGGAGGGCACGGGGTGCAGGTCTACGCGCCAGATGGCGCATTTCTTCGCAAGATCGCGCTGCCGGCCGCACTGACCACCTGCCCGGCCTTTGTCGGGCCTGAGGCGGAGCGCCTTCTCGTGACATCGGCCTCGGTGAACATCGACCCTGAAAGCCCCGGCGCGGATGCGGCCGGGGGCGTGTTTCTTGTCGATCTGGGTATGCCGACGGGCAAGTTTGAACCCGACGTTCTGATCGGCTGACGCTGGTCTGACCGGCTGACGCCAGCGGGGGCTAATGTCAGAGCATTCCCGCTTTTCCTGGGATTGCTTTAGTAGCCGCTGAGGCTTGGCAGCCAGGTCGACAGCGCCGGGATGAAGGTCAGCGATAGCAACACGATCAGATGCACGATCAGGAAGGGCGGCATCTCGCGGATCATGTCGCTGACCCGGATCTTCACCGCTGACGACACGACGAACAGCAACGCCCCGACCGGGGGCGTCAAAAGCCCCAGCGTCAGGTTGACGATCACCACGATGGCGAAGTGGATGGGGTCGATGCCCAGCGAATAGGCGATGGGGCTGAGGATCGGCACGAGGATCATGACGCCCGGAAGCGGGTCCATGAACAGGCCGAAAGCCAGGAGCAGCACGTTGACCGCCAGCAGGAACACGATGGGGCTGAGGTCCCATGCCACGATGGTGGCCGCGATGCTCTGCGGGATGCCCTCGATGATGATGATCCAGGCGAAAGCGCGGGCCGCTGCCAGGATGAGCAGAATGGCGACGGTGACGAGCGCGGAGCGATAGATGATGTCCGGCAGGTCTCGAATCCGCAGCGAGCGGTAGACGAACATGCCGCACAGAAGGGCGTAGAACACGGCCACAACCGAGGCTTCGGTGGGCGTGAACATGCCGCTGCGAATGCCGCCGATGATCAGCACGATCAGGAAGATTGCGGGCAGTGCCTGAAAGCTGGTGCGCAGCATCTCGCGCGCGGAGGGGCGCGGGGCGCTGCTCTTGAAGCCACGCTTGCGGCAGACATACCAGTTGGTCGCGGCCATCGCGAGCGAGATCACGACGCCGGGAATGAGGCCCGCCATGAACAGGGCGATCACGGAAACCCGCTCGTCCTGCATGGCGTAGAGGATCATGATGATCGATGGCGGGATGATGGGGCCGACCACCGAGGCCGACGCCGTGAGGGCGCTGGCATAGGACTTGTCGTACCCGTCCTTCTCCATCATGCGGATCATCATTGCGCCGGGGCCGGCGGCATCGGCGAGCGCGGAGCCGGAGATGCCGGCGAACATGGTGGACGACACCACATTGGCGTAGCCCAGCCCGCCACGCAGATGGCCGACAAACTGCGAGGCGAAGCGCAGCAGGATCTGCGTCATCGCGCCGCTCGACATCAGCTCGGCCGCCAGAATGAAGAACGGCACCGCCATGAGCGGGAAACTGTCCAGCCCCGAGAACATCTCCTTGACGATGACGATCTGCGGATAGGTGCTGCCGAGGCTGATCGCGGCCCAGACGGCAAGCGCCAGCGCGAAGGCCACCGGCATGCCGATGATGAGAAGGAGGAAGAAGGATGCAAAGAGGATCAGCGCCACGGCCGTCTAGTCCCGGTTGGCTGCGATATGGGTGTCACCGCTCTCGGCGAGCGCGGCGGATGGGGTGTCGGTCTCGATGTCGACAAACCGGTTTTCCATCACGAAGGAGCGCGCGACCAGAAGCAGATGCACGATGAGCAGGCTGAAGCCGATCGGCATCGCGGCGTAGATGTAACGGAAGGAAACGCGGGTTGCCGGCGTGAGCTGAAAACGGGCGCGCTCCATGTAGTTCAGGCCCATCCAGATCATGAGCGAGAAGAAGGCCAGAAGCAGAAGCAGGATGAGGATGCGCAGCGCGCGCTGGCCATACTTGCCGAGCATTTCCTGAAAATTGCTGATCGCCACATGGCCACCGGTGCGCAGGGCAAGGCCGGCGCCGATGAAGGTCATCCAGATCATCAGGTAGCGGGCGACTTCCTCGGACCATGTGATCGAGAAATTCGTCAGGTAGCGCAGCGAAACATTGGCGAAGACGATGACCGCCATGGCGCCGAGAAGCAGCACCAGCGCCCACTTGTTGAGGGCAACAAAATATCGCTCGAACGTTTTCACCGATCTTCCCCGCCTGGCGGCCGGTTGCGCCGCAGCCCGTTGAACGGGCTTTGTTTAGCCCATCCCCACGAGCGGTGGGAACCGTCTGGCCCGAAAAATTACATTCTGAAACAGAATTCGGACGGCGACCACGGGGCCGCCGTCCGGACGTGATGGCGCGAAGCGCTTATTTCGTCGCGATGATCTGGTCGATCAGCGCCTTGTCATACTGTTCGTAGTACTGCTCATAGGCAGGCTGGACGGCCTGCTGGAAGGCGGCCTTCTGCTCGGCGGTGAGTTCGCCGACATCCATGCCTTCTTCCTTGAGCTGTGCGACGCCGGAGGTCTCGACATTGTCGACAAAGGCGCGCATCGCCTTTGCGGCTTCGGTCGCACCCGTCTGGAACGCCTGCTTGTCTTCGTCAGACATGCCTTCCCAGAGCTGCTTGGAGACGAGCAGCATGGCCGGCGAATAAACGTGGCCGGAGAGCGTCAGATACTTCTGGACCTCGGAGAGGTTGGTCGACGTGATGACGGAGAGCGGGTTCTCCTGGCCGTCGATCGTGCCCTGCTGGAGGGAGCTGATGACTTCCGGCCATGCCATTGGGGTCGGCGCTGCGCCGAGCGTCTCGAAGGCGGTGATGTGGATCGGGTTTTCCATCGTGCGCAGCTTCAGGCCGGCGACGTCTTCGGGCTTGCCGATCGTGTTGCGGTTGTTGGTGATGTGGCGGAAGCCCTGCTCGCCCCATGCAAGCGCAACCAGGCCGACATCATCGAACTTGGCCAGGATGTTCTGGCCGATCTCGCCATCGAGCACGTCGCGTGCGTGGTTGAGATCACGGAACAGGAAGGGGATGTCAAACACGCCGGTCTCAGGCACGAAGTTGCTGAGCGTGCCGGAGGAGACGATGGTGGCTTCGATCGTGCCGATCTGCAGGCCTTCGATCACTTCGCGCTCACCGCCGAGGCCGGAGGAGGGGAAGTGACGGAAGGAATAGCGGCCATCGGTCTTGGCTTCGACTTCTTCCTGCCATTTGTCGGCGGCGACGCCGTAATGCGAGTTCGGCGCAAGCGCGTAACCGAGCTTGATTTCCTGCTGAGCCTGCGCGGACTGCGCACCAGCCAAAATGCCCAGTGCCGCAGCGAACGCTGCCGCAGACGCAAGATTTCTTGCGAAAAGTTTCATCACTCTCTCCCTTTATGGAATTTCATTGCGATTGTTTTCTCCCATTCGCCCAAAGGATCGGGCGTGTCAAACCCATTCGGTCCCCAATTATTCAATCTGACACTGTTCGCCGGGGCGGCGGGATTTGCGGAAATGGCCATGTCCCCCTTGCGATTATCCGCGCCGCTGCATCGCCGAACCGAGCGCCGGCGGCGCTGTTCCGGGACCCGTCCTCAAGCGCCGTTTCAGGCGATGCGCCACCATCCGGGCAGAGGCTATGGGTGTTTGTGTGATATGAGAAATATATATATCGTATTGAATTAAGTTGCTTTGCAGATGAGAAGCGCATGGACATCCGCCAGATACGGCACTTTGTCAGCGTTGCCGAGGAACTGCATTTCGGTCGTGCCGCAGAACGTCTCGGCATGACCCAGCCACCTCTCAGCCAGAGCATTCAGGCGCTGGAGGCGGAGCTCGGCCTGCCGCTGTTCGAGCGCACGAGGCGCAGCGTGGCGCTGACGCCCGTGGCGCGCGAGTGGCTGCCGCATGCGCGGCGTGTGCTGGAGGAGGCCGGCGATTTGCCGCAGGTGGCGCAGCGTCTGTCGCGCGGCGAAATCGGCACGGTGCGGCTCTCCTTCATCAGTTTCGTCAGCTACAGTTTCCTGCCGGAGCTGGTCAGCCGCTTCAAGGCGCGGTTTCCCGAGGTGGAGCTGGTTCTGAGCGAGGCCACGAGCGATGTGCAGATCGCCGAACTGCTCGACGGCATGCTGGATGCCGGCATCGTCATCACCCCGCCGCGCGGTGCGCTGCATTCGCCCCTGCGCTACCGCCCGGTTGAGAAGGACAGGCTGGTGGTCGCCGTGCCGGAGGAATGGGTGATCTCCGGTCGCGTGCGGCCCCGTGGCGGCAAGCTTGACTTTGCAGCCCTGCGCGACCTTCCGGTCATTCTCTTTCCCCGGCATGGCGCGCCGGTGCTGCACGATCTCGTGACCCGCTATTATGCGGAGCGGGGCGCTGCGCCGCTTCCGGGGCAGCAGGCCATGCAGATGCAGACCATCATCAATCTGGTCTCCGGCGGGCTTGGCGTCGCCTTCGTGCCGAGCACGATGCGGCGAATGGTGCGACCGGGTGTTGCCTATTTCCGGCTTGCCGGCGTGCAGCCGGAAATCGAGATCGGTTTTGCGTGGCGTGAGGCCGGGACCGGCGCGGCGCTGCAGCATCTGGCGGACATCGTGGCCGAGATGTTTCCGGCACAATGAGCTTGCAAAAGCCCCGCCCTTCCTCAAGATCGCGCGCATGAAACAGAATTCTTCCGACAATCGCATGGGCCCTGGGGGCCCTGGGGGCTTTCGGGGCTTCGGCCGACCGGTCTGGTTCGTTGCCGCGTGGTTCGTGCTGGCGCTCGCAACCATTGCCGCGATTGCCGCCAATGAGCGCTGGCGGCTGCTCTCGGAACTCGATGATGAGAGTGCGGCGCTGCATCGCCTTGCTTCGCAGCGGGCCGGTCAGCACGACGCGCACATGACGGCGCTCTCGGCGGTGGCGCTTGCCGGCGGTGAAAGCGGGTTCGATCTCTTTCTCGATGTGGCCAATGCGCTCCGCCGGTTCTATCCACGCATTGAGGCTGTCGATCTCGTGCCCGTGGATGAGGACGGCAAAGGCGTGACGACACGCGGCTCAGCCGATGCGGCGGTCGATGCGGCGATCCGCGCAGCGGTTCAGGCAACCGATGGATCGCTGGTTCTGGGACCAATGCCCGGCGGTGTGCCGGGGCACTATCTTCTGGTCAAGCGCAGCCCGAACAACGATGCGGCGATCTATGGTCTGGGTCTTGAGATCGACGCGCAGGGACTTCTGGAGAGTGATCGCGACTTTTGGCAGACCGCTTCGGCAAGCCAGTCGCTCGTCTTTCCCGATGGGGGGCTTCTGATTGGCGATGAAATCGTCGGGCCACCCGCTTTCGAGAGAACGCTGGGCAGCGCCTCGCAGCCGCTTGTGCTGCGCACGGCAGTCACCCAGCACATGGCGGCGCTGTTCCCCATGTCGAAGATCGTTCCGGCGCTGATCGTGATGTCGGTGCTGTTCCTGGCCGGTCTGGCGCTGTGGCAGCAATGGGCCGGGCGCATGCAGGCGGAACGTGCAGCGAAGCTCAGCGCGCGCGAGACGCGGCTGGCCCATGCGTCGCGGGTCAATTCGCTGGGCGAGATGGCAAGCGGCATCGCCCATGAGCTGACCCAGCCGCTCACCGCCATTCTGACACAGGCGCAGGCGGGCCGCCGCCTGCTTGCCAAGGGCGATACGCAGGCCGTGGCGTCCGTGCTGGACGAACTTGTCGCGCAGGCACGGCGCGGCGCGGACATTCTCTCGCATCTGCGCCAGTGGATCCGTCCGCCGCGCGGTGAGACCGGCATGACCGACCTGAACGCGGCCATCGGCGGCGTTGAGGCGCTCCTTGCGCCCGAGGCGCGCAAGCGTTCGGTGAAGCTGAAGCTGGACCTTGCCGATGAGGCGCTGGCCGTGCGCGCCGACCGGACGGAGCTCGAACAGGTGATTTTCAATCTCGTGCGCAACGCCTTTGAGGCGCTGGAAGAAACGCGGGACGGGCAGGTGAGCGTCACAAGCCGCCGCGAGGCGGGGCTCGCCATTCTGGACGTGTATGACAATGGGCCGGGCGTGGATGAAGCGCTGGCGGGGCAGGTGTTCGAGCCTTTCGTGACCGGCAAGGAGCAGGGCACCGGGCTTGGCCTCTCGCTCTCGCAACGCATCGTCGAGCGCATGAATGGCGAGATCGAGCTATTGCCCTCGCAAGGAGGCGCCCGCTTTCAGGTGCGCCTCCCTCTGGCGAGCCAACGGCACGAGATCAAGCACGATGACGGGAGGGTTTCGGCATGAGTGGCAGGCCGGTCTATCTGGTGGATGACGACGAAGCCGTGCGCCGCGCTCTGGTGCTGCTTTTGAGCACGGTCGACGTCGACGTGAAATCGTTTCCCGACCCCGAAAGTTTTCTGGCCGCGCTCGGCAAGCTGCCGCCCGGCTGTCTGATCTTCGACATTCGCATGCCCGTGATCTCGGGCCTGAAGCTTCAGGAGCGCCTGATCGCGCAGGGCATAGACTGGCCGACCGTGGTGATCAGCGGCCATGGTGATATCGAGGCCTGCCGCCGGGCTTTCCGCAATGGCGCGGTGGATTTTCTGAGCAAGCCCGTCGATGAGCAGGATCTGATCGACGCCATCCAGAAGGCGCAGGACATGCTGGACCGCTCTGAGCGGGAAGCGGCCGAACACGCCGAAACGGCGGATCTTCTGGCGAGCCTGACGGGCCGTGAAAGCGAGGTTCTGGAGCGCATTGCCGGCGGCTTCACCACCAAGGAGATTGCCGCTTCCATGGCCGTTTCGCCACGCACGGTGGAAAGCCATCGCGCTTCCATCGGCGCAAAGCTCGGCACGACATCGGCGGCGGAAATGACGCGGCTCTGGCTGCAGGCGAACAGGCATCCGTAGAACTACGGAGCCCCCCGCCAGCGCTACCGATGCGGTGGAGCGGGGCAGCTTGCTAGAAACGGATCATCCAAACCCAAGGAGTTCCCGATGATCCGTTCGATTGTTCTTTCCGCCTCGCTTCTGGCCGCGACCGCCGTTTCGGCTCAGGACCTGCCCACCGCTCCCTACCTGCCGCTCGACATGGCGCAGAAGGCTGCTCAGGCTGCACTCGACGCCTGTGCGGCTGAAGGTTACGCGGTGAGCGTTGCCGTGGTGGAGCGCAGCGGCGCAACCAAGGTTCTCGTGAAAGCCGACAATTCCGGCCCGCACACGACCGGCAGCAGCGTCGGCAAGGCCTTCACCTCCGCAAGCCTTGGCCGCGACACGGCTGGTCTGGCCAACTTCATCGGTGAGAACCCGCAGAATGACGGCCTGCGCGACATGGATTCCCGTCTGGTGATCCAGGCCGGTGGTCTGCCGGTGCGCATCGGTGGCGCTCTGGTGGCGGGCATCGGTGTCGGCGGCGCGCCTTCGGGCGACATTGACGCCACCTGCGCCCGCGCCGGTCTCGACGCAATCGGCGCCGAATAATCACCCCTACGGGTTGAACAGAAGAGGCGCGGCCTTTCGGTCGCGCCTCTCTTCGTTTCTGCCATCTGGTTTATTGATGGAGCATCGGAATGATCCGAAAACCGGACTCCATTTTTCGGTCCGATGCTCTGGCCTATTCGGGCAGTCGCACGGTGAGCGCCGGATTGTGCGGGAAGAAGTTGTAGGGCTTCAGCGTGATGCCCTTCCACATGGTCGACATGACCGGCCAGTCCTCCATCTGCGGCACATGATGGAACCCCATCGTGTACCAGGTCACGATGTCGGTGTTGTCGATGCTGCGGTCCTGCTTCACCCACTCGGCGAGCGTGTCCGACCCGTCGCTCTGGAAAGCGTATTCGCCGCCGGCATAGCGTTCGTTTGCCGCATAGGGCGTGTTCCAGAACGTGTAGTCGATATAGGCGTTGCGCTTTGCGGGCGGATCGTTCTCCGTGTCCAGCGGGCTGTAGGCGACGCTGTTCTGCGGCAGGATCATGTAGCCCGGCGCATGGCCGACGCCGATTTTCCGGCCCATGTTCATGATGTGATACATGGCCGGCGTTGCCGGGTTCACGCGATAGCGCGCTTCCATTTCGGTCTTCGGCATTGTCGCCTCGGTCACCCACATGGAGCGGCGCGGCACGCCATCGGGCATGTCGCCCTTCACGAGGCCGGTGCGCATGAAGACATTGTCCTGACCGTCAATATCGAAATCGAGCCGGAAGTTGAAGAAGTGGTCGTGATTGGGCGCGACCAGATTGGGCACGATCAGCGTGCCGTAGCGGGTTTCCTGTTCGGCGGTTGCGTCCTCCATGGAGGTGGAGGCAACGCCCTTCACCGCATCGAGGCCGGTTGCGCCGACCATCACGCGGATGCGCCCGTTCTGCTCGAACACATAGTCGATGAGGTAGTCGTAATTGCCCACCTGTGAGGCGGAACGCACCACCAGCTCGCTTGCCGGGCGGCCTTCCGCCGGCACGGACTGTTCCTCGCTCTGGGCGAAGATCTCGTAATGCCGCCAGGCGGGGTCGCCGATATTGCGTTCGAAGATGCATAACGCATCCGGAATTTCGATCGGGTTGCCCAGATCGTCATGCACGGTGGCGGGCAGGAAGCGCGCATAGGCGGGGCAGTCCACGCCCGCGCGCAGCGGGCTCAGGAAGATGCCGAAACCATATTCGCCGCTGTCCATATAGGTGCGCCAGTACCAGCCTTCGTCCGGGTCCATATAAGGCACGAAGACTTCCGACAGATGGGCCTGATAGAGCACAGAGCGCCAGTCGTCGCGGTCATTGACCTCGATGTTGGACAGAACCACGCCGGGGCGCTTGTCGACGCGCCAGCGGAAGCGCCAGATGTCCCAGTTCACCATGCTGCCGTCGATGGTGAAATTGGGATCGCCTTCCTGGCGAAGCGTGGCGGGATTGCTTTCGGGCCGCAGCGCGCCCGTGCGCGCCTCGACCTCATCTTCCATGTAACCCCAGGCATCCTGCGGCACCGGCACGACGCCATTGTCGATCACCTCGACCACGGATTTGCCGGCGAGATCGACCACGGCATAGAGCCCTTCGATGGGCTTGGCATAGAAGTTGGAGCCGGTCGGATTGACGTAGCAGGGCACCTTCATCAGGCGTTGACCGGCTTCCGCCTCCCTGTCGAACGAGCCGGCCGTGAGCGGCAGGCAGAACACGTCGCCGGGCTCCAGATCGCGCTTTGCGAGGGCGGCGACGAAGTTTTCGTCGGAAAGGGCCAGATCCATGGCCCCGATGAATTCTTCCAGAAGCACCATGTGCTGGCCGCCAATGGCGCCGAAATCACTGATTTCTCCGGAAACGAGATTGACCTCGGCCTTGTAGGTCTCGTCGCCCGAGATGACATGGACGGTGGCGGCGCGTGGGCCTTCATCGCCTTCTTTCCAGGCAAGCACTTCGGCCTTTTCCGGTTCTTTCAGCTCGATCAGCGGAAAGCGGGCCTCGTCGGAAATCCGGTCATCGGATTTCATGATGGTGACGACCTCGGCGATCTCCTCTTTCGACAGGCCGTCCAGTGGGTGAGCCAGAGCGCCGCCGCATAAGACGGTGAGCGCCATGGCCGCGCAGGTGGCGGATAAGTGTCTCTTCATCGTGTCTCCTCCTCTTGAACCGTGCCGTTACATGATCAGGGTCTGGCCGACGGTGTTCTCCATCAGCCCTGCCTCGGCGAACTGCACGCCGACGCCGGATTGCTTGATGCCGCCAAAGGGGGCGTTGGGCTGGATCATGCCGTGCTTGTTGATCCACGCGATGCCGCATTCGAGTTGCAGCGCCAGCGCCTTGGCGCGTTCGGTGTCCTGCGACCAGACGGAGCCGCCAAGCCCGTTCGGATTGTCGTTGGCCCGCGCAATCACGGCCTCCACATCCGTGTAGCGGATGACCGGCAGGACCGGGCCGAACTGCTCTTCATCGACAAGGCGCATGCCGTGTTCGGCATCGGCGACGATGGTGGCGGGATAGAAATAGCCCGGCCCGCCGGAGGGCGCGCCGCCAGTGAGAATGCGCGCGCCGGAAGCCCTTGCCTCCTCGACCAGCTCTTTCACGCGCTCGAACTGCATGACGTTCTGCACCGGGCCGAGCGCGACGCCATCCTGCCGTCCGTCGCCCATGGGAATGGCGGCGGCCAGCGCCGAGAGCGCATCGCAGACGGCGTCATAGATGCTGTCATGCACATAGAGCCGCTTGATGCAGGCGCAGGTCTGGCCGTTGTTGAGGAACGCGCCCCAGAAAAGCCCTTCGGCGACGGCCTGCGGATCGACATCGGGCAGCACGATGGCTGCATCATTGCCGCCGAGTTCCAGCGTCAGGCGTTTTACCGTTTCGGCAGCCGAGGCCATGATCTTGCGGCCGGTGCCGGTGGAGCCAGTGAACACCATCTTGTCGATGCCGGGATGGGCGGACATGGCCGCGCCGATTTCATCTGCGCCACACACGATGTTGACCACGCCGGCCGGCAGCACCTGATTGATGATCTCGACGAAGCGGATCGTGGCGAGCGGTGTGTTGGGCGAGGGCTTGATGACCACGCAATTGCCGGCGCGCACGGCGGGAATGATGTGCCAGGCGGCGATCAGCACGGGGAAGTTCCACGGTGTGATGGAGCCAACCACGCCGATGGGCTTGCGGTGCACCTCCACGCGGCCCTCATTGTTGTCCTGCAGGACGGAGACCGGCAGTTCGAGGCCTGCCGTGTGCCGGGTCCATGCGGCGGCAGCCCCGATTTCCCATTGCGAGCCGAAACCGCCAATGGGCTTGCCCTGCTCAGCCGTCAGAAGGGGCGCAAGCTCCGGGATCGCCTGTTCGAGCCGGTCTGCGATCTTCAGGCAGGCTGCCTGACGGTCCGCATCGCTGGCAGCCGCCCATGCGGGAAAGGCTGCGCGGGCGGCGTCCACCGCCGCTTCGAGATCCTCAACCGTGCCAAGCGGCATCTGGCCGACCGGTGTTCCGGTTGCCGGATCAAGCACGGGCTGGCTTCCCGCGGTTGGCGCGGGGCGGCCATCGATGATGTTCTGGAACGCATCTGCGCCTGTGGCTGTCGCGGTGTCTGCCATCGTCTTCCTCCTCCGATAGCGCCGCCTTTCAGGCGGCATCAATCGGGCATAGTGGAAGCGGGCTGGCCACCGGTCTTGGACTATTGCGTCACGCTTTTGGCCGATGGCGTCGCCGCATGAAGGCGGTATTCGCCGGGCGGCACCCGGTAGCGGGCGCGGAACTGGCGGTTGAAATAGGACAGGTCGTTGAAGCCCGCGTCGAAAGCGATCGTCGAGATGCGGTCCGAGGTTCCCGCCGTCTCCTGCGCCATCAGCCGCTGGCACACATAGTCGAGCCGCGCGCCGATGAGACATTCCGACAGGGAGGAGCCGGCGGCCTGAAACCGGCGCTGCAGGGCGCGCAGGCTGACGCCCATGGCGGCTGCGACGTCTGCCGGCGTGCATTCGGGATCGCGGAAACGCTGCCGGATATAAGCCCGCGCCTTGGCCATGAGCAACTCGTTGCTGGTTTCCGGGGATGGCAGGTCGCCTGCCTCCATGCCGCAGAGATAGGCCCCCATAAGGTTGAAGAAGGCCTCGCCGATGAAATGCTGCTGCGCGGCAGCTCCCTCGCCATCGACGATGCGGTCGATGGTGGCGCGCAGCGCCATGCCGATATCGGTGGAGCCGGGGATCGGACAGCCACCCAGCGCGCAGGTGCCGAAGCGATGGGCGAATTCGGCGCGGTTGAGGTGCACGGAATATTGCAGGCTGCCGCTGTCGCCATAGAGGAAGCGGGAGGGATAGGCGGAATCGATCATGATGAAGTCGCCGGGCGCAAGCCGTACATCGGCATCGCCCTGACGCATCACCGAATGGCCCGCCTTCTGCAGAACCAGAAACAGGTGCTCGGCGGAATCCTGCCTGATGCAGCGCCAGTCGCGGTTGATCCGGGCAGCACTGTTGCGCACCACGGCAACCGCCAGCGCCTGACGCTGTTTCAGTGTGATGATGCCGCGCATGTCCCGTGCGCCGTCCGGCGGCGAAACCAGGAACTGCCCGCAAACATTGCGTACGCCAGCCTGGAAGGCGTCCAGCGGCGCCAGGCTGTTCGTCTCGTCAGACGGCATGTTTCTCCTCCCGCCGTTGCCTGCCATCGCATTGCGGGCAGGAAGCGGCGGGAGAAGCGTAGTCAGCTTTCAGCGGCTCGGCAAGGTGGGGTCTGCACCGCCCCTGCCGTCCTCAGTTTTCCGCCGTGACGGCGTCTGCCTTGCGCGCCGAGAACTGGCGGACGAAAACCGGCGCGGCGATGATGGCGCCGGCCAGCGTGGCGTAGAGATCGGGTGCCACGAACAGGATGGCGGAGAGCGCGAGCAGCAGCCGCTCATAGACGCGCAGCGGTGCAAACAACCAGCTTGAGAACGCCGCCGACAGCATCCAGATGCCGAGCATCGCGCCGATGGTCGCCAGGAAGAACTCGTTCCAGGTGAAGCTGTCGGTGACGAGCAGCATGGAGGGCGAGAAGACGAAGACGAACGGCACCAGCGCCTTGCCCATGCCGAGCCGGAAGGCGGTGTTGCCGGCCTTGAAGGCGTTGGCCCCGGCAATGCCGGCTGCCGCATAGGCCGCCAGCGCCACCGGCGGGGTGATGTCTGCCAGAACGCCGAAATAGAACACGAAGAAATGCGCCACGATGGGCTCGACGCCGAGCAGGCTCAGAATGGGGGCCGCGACGGCGATCATGATCAGATAGTTCGCCGTGGTGGGGATGCCGCAGCCCATCAGAACGCAGACAATTGCGGTCATGATCAGGGTGAAGAGCAGGGTGAGCGTGCTCACGCTGAAGAGCTCGAACGGCAGGAAGGCGAGACTGTCGGCCACGCTCTGCGCCCAGCCGGCGGCAACGGATGTGACCATATAGGCGATCTTGAAGCCGACGCCGGTGAGCGTGACCACGCCGATGATGACGCCGACAAGGGCCGCGGCCGCCGTGACGGAGAGCGAGTATTTCGCACCGACAACGAACCCGTCCCACGTTTCGCGCACGCTTTCGCGGATCGCGGTCTTGATGTCGTGGCGGATGAAATTCTGGATGACGAGCACCAGAAGACAGGCGGAGATGCCCCAGAAGGCGGCGAGATAGGGCGTTTTGCCCGACAGGAGAATGGCCACCAGCACGAAGAGCGGCAGCGTGGTGAGCCAGCCAGCCTTGAAGACGGTCCAGGCGACGGGCAGCTCATCCCTGGTGAGGCCGCGCAGGCCGCGACGGCGGGCTTCCAGATGCACCTGCACCAGAACGCCGAAGAAGTGCATGAAGGCGGGCACGAGGGCAGCGGTCAGAATGGTGGTGAGCGGCACGCCCAGATATTCGATCATCAGGAAGGCGACGGCGCCCATGACCGGCGGGGTGATCTGACCGCCGGTGGAGCTTGCCGCTTCCACGGCGGCTGCGAAATGGCGCGGATAGCCGATGCGGATCATCGCCGGGATCGTCAGCGAGCCGGTGGTCACCGTGTTGGCGATGGACGAGCCGGAGATCGAGCCGAGCATGGCGGAAGAAAGCACAGACACCTTGGCCGGGCCACCGGAATAGCGTCCGGCAAGGGCCGAGGCGAGGTCGATGAAGAGCTGGCCGAGGCCGATGCGCGTCGCAAGAACGCCAAACAGCACGAAGTGGAACACATAGGTGGAGATGACGCCCAGCGCGGTTCCGTAAATGCCCTGGCTCGTCAGGTAGAGATGGTTGACGATGTTGCTCCAGCTCGCGCCCGGATGCGCCAGAATGCCGGGCATGGACTGGCCGAAATAGGCATAGGCGATGAAGAGCAGGGCGATGACCGGCAGGGGCCAGCCCATGGCGCGGCGCGTGGCCTCAAGCAGCACGACGATAAGCACCGTGCCCATGAACACGTCGATGGGCAGAGGATCGCCGACACGGAAGGCGAGATCGTTGAAGATCCAAGGCACATAGAGCGCCGCCACCGCGCCCGCAATGGCGAGAACCCAGTCGATGACCGGCATGCCGAGCGGGTAGAGCAGGCCCTTACGCGGCTCGCGCGGCTGGTTCCAGGCGGCGAAGAAAACGAAGATCAGCGCCAGCGTGAAGGCCAGATGCACGCCGCGATGCGTGGTCGCCTGCGGAATGCCGAAACCGGCCGTGTAATAGTGATAGCAGGAGAGGACGAACAGCGCGCCGCCGGCGATCCAGCCGAGCAGTTCGGGCAGGGGTCTGAAACGGACTTCCGGATCATAGCGCTCTTCGAGCGCCTTCATCTGCTCTTCGGTCAGCGCTTCCGCGCGTTCGGATTCAGATGGATGGGCCATCCTGCAAAGCCTCTCTGGAAATCACGTTTGGTGCGCGCGTCGACGCCTGAAAAGACGGACCCGGCCCGTGGTGACAGGCCGAGTCCGTTTGCGTTGGCGATGCTTGCCGGCAGGGCTTAGTCGCCCAGCACACCCGCTTCGCGGTAGAACTTCTCGGCGCCCGGATGCAGCGGGATGCCGACGCCGTCAAGCGCGGTGTCGAGCGTGATCTGGCGGCCCTTCAGGTGGCCGGCGTCCAGAAGCTTGCGGCTGTTGTCATTCCACAGCGCCTTGGTGATCTCGTAGACCATCTCTTCGGGCTGGTCTGCGCTGGTGATCCACTGTGCGCCGACGGAAAGCGTGGTGACGTCTTCACCCACGCCCTCATAGGTGCCGGCGGGAACCGTGTTGGCGGCAAAGAAGCCATGCTCGCCCGTCACCTTGGCTGCTTCGTCGCCGGAGATGGAGACGAGCGTGATGTCGTGCTGGCTGGCGAGCTCGGCAATGGCGCCGGCCGGGAAACCGCCAACGAAGAAGAAGGCGTCCATTGCGCCGTCGCGCATGCGCTCGGCAGCCTGGTCGGGCTTCAGGTAATGCGCTTCCACGTCCTTCTCGGTAAGGCCGTAGGCATCGAGAATGATGCGGGCGTCAACCAGCGTGCCGGAGCCTGGCTCGTCGAGGGAGACGCGCTTGCCTGCCAGGTCATCGACGCTGTCGATGCCGCTGGACGCGCTGGCGACCAGGTGGATCGTCTCGGGATAAAGATTGGCGATGGCGCGCAGTTTTTCGACCGGATCACGCTCTTCCCAGATGCCCGTGCCGCTGTGCGCCCAGGTGGCGACATCCGACTGCGAGAAACCGGATTCCAGCGAACCGCCGGCAATGGCGTTCACATTGGCAACCGAACCATTGGCCGAAAGGGCGGTGGCGATCAGGCCGGGAACACCGCAGGAGCCGCCTTCCTCACAGGGGCGCGAGCCGGGCGGATTGGAGATGGCGTTGGCGATGAGGCCGCCGATCGGATAGTAGGTGCCGGCCGTGCCGCCGGTGCCGATGCGGAAAAACTGCGGCTGCTGGGCAAGCGCCACACCGCTCGCGGCGATGCCGCACAAGACTGCTCCAATAATCGCAAAACGCCGTCTGTTCACGGAAACCTCCCAAGAGATAAAAACAAGTAACGTAACGTGAGCTAGCATTCCTGCCGGTCAGCATCAATCTTTCAAGTGAGATGGTGGCAAGATACCATCACATTTATGCCTCAACTCTGTTATTCGGGTGCCTCGACAACGGAAAAACGGGCGCCCGGCAGATTAGCCAGCGCCGCTTGAAACGCTATTGGAGGCATCTTGGCCAAGTGCATTCACACCATGATCCGCGTTCTGGACGAGGCAAAGTCGGTCGCTTTCTACAAGGAAGCGTTCGGCCTTAAGATTGCGGACCGTCTCGATTTCGACAGCTTCACGCTGGTCTATCTGAGCAATGCGGAGACCGGCTTCGAGGTCGAGCTCACCATCAACAAGGACCAGACCGAGCCCTATGATCTGGGCAATGGTTATGGGCATCTGGCGGTTGTCGTCGATGATATCGATGCCGAGCACGCCCGTTTCAGGGCGGCCGGTCTTGCGCCGCGCGACATTGTCGCTTTCGAGCGCGAGGGCACGCTTCTGGCGCGCTTCTTCTTTGTGCAGGACCCGGACGGCTACAAGATCGAAGTGCTGCAGAAGCACGGCCGCTTCCATTAACTGCCAGAGAAATTCCGGCAGAACCGGCAACCGGTTTTGCGTCCGGAGTTTCTCGAGATCAGGGAAATGGAACGTTTCAGGCCCGTCGCACGACGAGGCTTGCATTGATGCCACCGAAGGCGAAGGAGTTGCAGAGCGCAGCTCCCATCGCCGCCGGACGGCGTTCATTGGGCACGGGGTCGAGCGGAATTTTCGGATCGGCCCCGAGCCAGTTGATCGTGGGGGGCGCGATCTGATCGCGCAGGGCGGCGACGGTGACGATCAGTTCGATTGCGCCAGCCGCGCCGATGCAGTGCCCGTGAACGGGTTTGGTGGATGAGACAGGCAGGTCTTGAAGGCGTGCGCCGAACACGGTGCGCAGCGCCTTGGCTTCCGCAAGATCATTGTAGACCGTGCCCGTTCCATGGGCGTTCACATAACCGATGGCGTCGGGCGCAAGGTTGGCCGATTGCAGCGCCAGCTGCATGGCGCGGGCCGCGCCATCGGCATCGGGGCGCAGCATGTCGCGCGCATCGCTGGTGGTTCCATATCCGGCGAGCAGGGAGAGCGTTTCAGCGCCGCGCGCCCGCGCGCTTTCTTCAGCCTCAAGCACGAGAATGGCTGCGCCTTCGCCCAGCACCATGCCGTCGCGGCGACGGGAAAAGGGGCGTGAAGCGACGGGTGTGAGAACGTGCAGCATTTCCCATGCGCGGAAAACGGCGGGCGTGAGCATGGCCTCCGATCCACCGACGATGACCCGGTCCAGCGCACCGGAACGGACTAGCTCGAAGCCGAGGCCGATGGCCTGGGCCGATGAAGCGCAGGCGGTGGAGATGGTCAGTGCGGGGCCGGTCATGCCGTATTTCATCGAAAGAAGCGAGGCGGCGGCATTGGGCATGACCTTGGGCACGCTCATCGGCTCGGCGTCCACATCCTTCACATAGAATGCGCGGGCGTTGCGATCCGTGCTGACAGCGCCGCCCGCACCAGTGCCCAGCACAATGCCGCAGCGCTGGCCGAAGGCTTCGCCCGGCAGGTTCGCCTGACCGAACGCTTCCCGTGCCGCCAGAAGCGCCATGGCTGCAAAGCGGTCCGTGGTCGTGTTGGTGTGTTCCGCGATGCGCGCGTCCGTCGCCTCATCCAGCGCCGCAGCGATGTTGACGCGCGCCTTTTCCCGCCCCGGCAGATCGACGGTGCGAACGGCGGAGCGCCCGGCCGCTGCCGCGTTCCACAGCGTGTCCGCACCAATGCCCGCCGCCGTGACGGCGCCCATGCCGGTGATGGCAACCCGCCTTGTCATGTCAGCCGGCTTCGCTTGCGGCGGGTTCCGCCAGCGCCTGATGCTCCATGATCCGGCTGGTGAGGAGGCCAAGCAGCTGGTCGAGCGTTTCGACATCGGCGAAATCGCTGTCGACGGCGACATAGAGGTCGAAAGTTCCCTCGATGCTCATCAGCACGAGAACGAGATCGTGCGAGGCGATGCCGATCGTGTCGAGTGTGGCTTCGGGAATGAGGCGCTCCGGCGCGATCTCGCCCTCGCGGGCGATGATCCGTGTCAGTTCTGCCCTGATGGCGGTGCCTGTGTGCGGTGGTTTGCTCATGGTGCCTCGCGGGTCGTCTCAGCCAAGACTGTCTCTGCCCCAGATCACGCCGCCATCGGCCACAATGTCGGAGCCGGTGACGAAGGCGGATGCATCGGAAGCCAAGAAAAGCACGATCTCGGCGATGTCGCCGGGCTGGCCGAGATGCGGCAGCGCCTGACGGGAGACGAACACCTTGCCCAGCCCCTGCACGAAGCGCGCGCCGCGCGCCTCGCTTCCGGGAATGGCGGCGGCGTGAATGTCCGTCGACACAAAGCCCGGCGAGATCGAGTTCACGCGGATGCCATCCTTGCCGAATTCCGCCGCTGCGCAGCGCGTGAGATGCTGGAGCGCGGCCTTGCTGACCGAATAGGCGACGGATGATGCGCCGACACGGTGCCCGGCGATGGAGGCCATGTTGACGATGCTGCCGCCGGCCGGGCGCATCAGCGACGCAAGCGCGGACATGGTGAGCCATGGCGCGCGCAGATGGACGGCAAGCGTCTGATCCAGCGCCTCTGGCGTGGTGTCTTCGACGCCTTGCGGGCTGCCTAGGCTGCCCGCATTGTTGACGAGGATGTCCAGCCTCTCGAAACGCTCGCGCACCGCTTTGGCGATGTGGTCGGCATGGTCGGGGGAAGCGGCGTCTGCGCGCAGAAAGGTTCCGCCCATGCGCTCCTGCGCCTGCCGGCCGCGGTCGGCATCGGTGCCGGTGAACAGCACGCTGGCCCCCGCCTCAAGCATGCGTTCGACCACAATGGCTCCGATGCCGCGCGTGCCGCCGGTGACGACGGCAAATTTGCCGTCGAGGTCGGCGAAGCTCGTCTTGTTGTCCGGCTTCATTCTGGTGCGGGCCGGCTTGGGTATGCGTGTGGTTCCTGTGTGTGCATTGCGCGCGTCGAAGCCTGTTCAGAACTGATAGTTCAGGCCAATCGTGACGTTGGGCGCGTTTTCTTTGTAGCCCGAGGGGCAGGAAAACCCGCCGGTGCAGAAATCGTAATCCTTCTCATTGGAGAAGCTGTAGACGAAACGACCGTCGAGCGACCAGTTGTCGGCAAACATGTATTCGACGCCCGCGCCCACAACGCCGCTGAGATGCGTTGCGCTGGAAGACGTGCCCACGGGGTCTGTGACCTTGACCCGCGCGACGCCGAGGCCGACCAGGCCATAGGGCATCCACTGGCCATAGGCGCGGCCGATCTTCACGCCGGTATAGGCGGCCCAGCGCGGATCGACGTCATAGGTGCCGAAGATCGGCACGTCTGCGTCTTCCTGAGGCTTGAGAAGCGGGACATTGGCGAAGACGCCGAGCACCCAGTTCTGGTCGACGGCAAAATTATAGCCGACTTCCACACCGCCAACCGCACCGCTCAGGTCCAGATCGTCGCCGCAAATGCCGTTGCAATAGGTGTTCTCGATATTGCCCCAGTGATAGCCCAGCCATGCGCCGGCATAGAAACCCTGCCACTTCTCGGCTGGCGCTTCACCCGCCGAGGGAAAGGTGTCGGCGGCGTGGACACTGGTTGCGCCGACGGCGAGCAAAAGCGCGGTCGCGATGGTCAGTCGTTTCATGTAACCCCCCGGGACCCCCCTTGAACATTTTCCGGAGCCTTATCAAAAAACGGCCATGCAGGGTGTCTCACGGCTGTGCGCAGGGTCTCAAACGGCACAAATGAACCGGCTTATCTGTCGGTTTCCTGATGGCGCTCCCGGAAATCCGAGGGGGTGAGGCCAGTGGCGGCGCGAAACGCGCGGGCGAAGGCGGCGGCGTCGGCATAGCCGCAGCCATGGGCGATCTGCTTTACCGGCGTGTCGGGGCGATTGACGAGCTGTGTCGATGCAAGCTCGATGCGGGCGTTTCTGATGGCATCGCCAACGGCCCGCCCATTGGCCGCGAAGACGCGGTAAAGGCGGGCCCGTGAGCAGCCAATCGCGTCGGCGATTGCGGCTGCGGTGAGGTCGAGCTGGCTGGTTCTGGCGCGGATGTGGCGCAGCGCAGCGGTGAAGATCGCGCTGTCATGGGGCCTGTCCGGCTCCGCGTCCAGCGCGTCGCGTGTCCGGGAGAGTGCGCCTAGCGCGAGATCGGTGGCGACTTTCAGCGCCAGTTCGGCAGAGCGCCTGTCCATCCCGTCGCCCTCGCGGGCAATCATCTGCAAATGGGCTTCCAGAATGCGCGACAGGCCGTTTTGCGGAAGAAAAGCGAGGCCGTCTTTCAGGACGCCCGTTTCCTCTCCGGCAATGGCGGCAACCATGTCGCGCGGCAGCGTCATCCAGAGCGTTGCGTGTCCGTAGCTCTTCGTCCGAAAGGGTCTTGTGCCGTCCAGCGCGAGAAGTCCCGACGCGGCATCGACCACATGTCGGCGGTCGCCGGAGAGTTCAAGCTCGGCGCGGCCCGAAAGCGTGAGGTTGAGCAGCACGAAATCGCTTTCCGGCCTGGCGAAACGGGCATGGGTGTTGTCATTCGCGCCGAAGCCGAAAACGCATCCGTCCGGCGCCTGATAACGCATCAGCCTGGCCTTGAACTGGCGAATGCGGCTCTTGTCCGAAATGTCGAGTTCGATAAGGGGAAACAGGCTGCGCCAGAATTCGAAGCGCTGGTCGGGTCTCTGATCGAGGGTGGAGACGCTCGCAAAGGCGCTGCCGGGTGGTTGGTCGCCGGTTTCCTGCTCCCCTGTCATGCGCGCTCCCCCTGTCGGTAGTGTTGCTTGAAGCCGACTACCTTGTTTCCCCTAGGAAAGGTGGAGGAGAGGCGGGTGTCAAGGTCGCGGATTTCGCATGGTTTCCGGGGTTTTTTGATCTGTCTTTCTGTTTACGCGTTTATAGGAAACATTTGAAGAAGACCTGGATTTTCACGGTTTATGGCCCTTGTTGAAAATAGAGACGCCGCCGTTTTTAAAGATCGTCTGTCGAAAAATACAAATTGTGCTTCCTCATGGTTCCGATCCGCTGCTAGCTTGCTTTGCCAATTAATAAAACTACGAGGATGCAATGAGATTGTCGGTTACGTATGCGTTGGCTGCGGCCTTGGCTATGGCGAGTGCGCCGCAGGCTCTGGCTGCGCCGCTTACGGAGGAACAGCGTGCGGAACTGGCCGGGCTGGTGCAGGACTACAGCCCGCGCATGAACGAGATCGCGACCCGGATGTGGGCCAATCCCGAGCTGGGATATCTCGAGGAGGAGACCTCCGGTCTGCTGATCGCGGAGCTGGAAGAAGCCGGCTTCGAAGTGGAGCGCAATGTCGGTGGCATTCCGACGGCTTTCATTGCCCGCAGCGGGTCGAAGAGCGGTCCGGTGATCGCCATTCTGGCGGAGATGGATGCACTGCCGGGCATGTCGCAGGCGGCGGTGCCGCACGAGGAAGCGGCCGAGGGCGTTGAAAGCGGGCATGCCTGCGGCCATCACCTGTTCGGCGCGGGCTCGGTTGCAGCCGCCATCGCCGTTTCCAAATGGCTCAAGGAAAACGGTGTCGAAGGCCAGGTCCGGCTCTACGGTACACCGGCTGAGGAGGGCGGTTCGGGCAAGGTCTACATGGTGCGCGACGGCCTGTTTGACGATGTCGACGTGACGCTGCACTGGCATCCCTCCAGCACCAACCGCGCAGGGCAGGGCCGTTCGCTCGCCAATGTCAGCGCCAAGATCCGTTTCGAGGGCGAGTCCGCCCATGCGGCCATGTATCCCGAGCGGGGTCGTTCCGCACTCGACGGTGTCGAGGCCATGCATCACATGATCAACATGATGCGCGAGCACGTGCCGCAGGAAACCCGCATCCACTATGTGATCACCAATGGCGGCCCGGCCCCGAACGTGGTTCCGAATTCGGCGGAAAGCTATCTCTATGTGCGCCATCCCGATCCGGCCGTCGTGGCCGACGTGTTCGAGCGCATTCAGAAGGCTGCCGAAGGCGCAGCGCTTGGAACGGGCACGGAGTTCTCCGTCGAGCGTGTCGGCGGCGTCTATTCGGTTCTCCCCAATGACGTGCTCGGCAAGCTGATGGATCGCAATCTGCGCGCTGCCGCTCCGATCGCGTGGGACGCGGAGGAAACCGACTTCGCCACGAAGCTCCAGACCACGCTGCGCAAGAAGCCGGCCCTGAGCTCGGTGGCGGATGTGCAGGACTATTCCTTCGGCGGTCAGGGCTATTATTCCACCGATGTGGGCGATGTGAGCTGGGTTTCGCCGACCGTAGGCCTTGGAACGGCAACCTGGGTGCCGGGAACGGCCACGCATAGCTGGCAGGCCGTTGCGGCGGGTGGCATGTCCATCGGCCACAAGGGCACGCGCCTTGCCGCCGAAACGCTGGCGACGGCGGCGGCTGAACTGTTCCAGTCGCCCGACGTGATCGAGGCTGCGAAGGTCGAGTTCGAAAACGCGCGTGGCGAAGAATTCAGCTATTCGGCCCTGATCGGCGACCGCGAGCCGCCGCTGGATTACCGTCTGTCCAACTGATCGCCGGACCAATGCGTCGGCCCCACCCCCTCATGTGGGGCCGACGCGCCGGGCAACCTGAAAGACCGGCTCAGGAGAGCCAGTTGAGATAGGGATCGACGCCGCCATTGCGGGCCGCGTGATAATCGTCCGCCCGTTCTTCCAGCTTTCCGGCCTCCGCGCAGACCTTTCCCAGAATTTCGGCAGCCAGTTCGGCCTGTCCCGGCTTCAGATTGCACGGATCGAGCTGGAAATAACCAAGCTCCACCTCGTGATTGCGCACGATGAGACGCGGTTCCTGCTCGCCCAGCGCGCGGGCGACTGTCGCTGCGCTCGCGCCAAGCTTTCGCGCATCGACATTGACCTGAAGGCGCTCCAGCGGGTTCCCCGTGGGGTCCGGCACGATCACCGGGTCGATGCCGGGGAAGGCGGAGAGCGTTTTCTGCCAGAGCTCCAGCGCGGCGCGCTCCTGCCTGCGGATGCCCTCATGATCGCGCTTCTGCCATTGTCTCAGAGCGGCAATGGCGCCGGCGATGCTTTCCTTGCCGACCTTCATGCCACGCCCGATGCCCATGTTCTGAAGATAGGCGGCGCGCACCAGATCGCGCCGGCCCGCAATGAGGCCGGATGTGGGGCCGCCGAGGAATTTGTGGCCGGAATAGATCACGATGTCCGCACCCTGATCGATGAACCCGGTGAGGTCGTATTCCGAAGCGGCGTCTACGATGACGGGAACATTGGCGCGGTGGCAGATTTCCGCAAAGCGGGCGAACGGGATCTGCCCGTAATGGACCACATGGTGCGACACCACATAGAGGGCTGCCGCCGTCTTTTCATTAAGCGCGCTTTCAAGCTGGTAGTCCATCACATGGGTCGACTGGCCGACGGGCCGCACGGTTGCGCCGGTCAGGTCCACGGCCTGCGAGACGGGTGCGCCATAGCCGCACAGATGACCAAGCTGAACGACCACTTCGTTCTTCTCGCCGGGATCTTTTGGCAGAGCCTCCACGCGGCCCGGGTTCAGGCCGGTCATGCTGGCGGCAATTGCAAGCGAGATGCCCGCACTTGCCGATGCCGTAACGCAGCCGGCTTCCGCGCCCGTCAGGTCGCAGATGGCGCGGCTGGCATGCGCCTGCAACTCATGCATGTTGACGAATTCGCCCATGATGGCCGCCGTCTCGTCCTGCACGGCGGGGCTCGTGATCGAGCCGCCCAGGCTCGTCATGGTTCCCGATACATTGATCAGCCGGGAGCAATTGTGGGTGTCGTGCCAGGACCACATGCCGTCTGTCTCGCCTGCCATTTTCAAAAGTCCCTTACTCGTACAGCTCGAAGACCGCTTCGATTTCCACGGTGATGTTGTTTGGCAGCGAGCCTACGCCGAATGCGGAGCGGGCGTGAATGCCGTTTTCTCCAAAAATGTCGGCGAACAGGGTGGAAGCGCCATCGATGACATGCGGGTGCCGCTCGAAATCCGGCGTCGCGTTGACGAGCCCCAGAAGCTTGACGACGCCGCTGATGCGCTCAAGCCCGCCCAGATGATCGCGCAGCGTGGCGAGAATGTTGAGCGCCACGAGCTGCGCGTGTTCGCGGGCGGTGTCTGCGTCCACGTCTGCACCCACCTTGCCGCGCAGCAATGTGCCGTCCGGCAGAACGGGGCCCTGGCCGGAAACATAGGCGAGGCGGCCTGTCTGGCGCACGTTGCAGAATGCGCCGATGGGCGAGGGAGCGGCGGGCGGCAGCTCGATGCCGAGTGCCGCAAGCCGTGCGGAAGCGGGTTCTTTGAGATCAGGCTGTGGCATAGAGTTCTTCTGTTCGCTTGCAAAAGGAGTGGTGGCCGGGGCCGGTTTCGACGGGTGCGGGAACGCCTTCGGCACAGATGTCGGCTGCATGCGGACACCGTGTGCGGAAGACGCAGCCCGATGGCGGATCGAGCGGGCTTGGAATGTCGCCGCGAAGAATGGTGCGGCTGTGATCGCGCGCCGGGTCGGGCACGGGGATCGCCGAAAGAAGCGCGCGTGTGTAGGGGTGGCGGGGATCGCTGTAGAGCGGCCGCGAGGGGCCTTTCTCCACCAGCCGCCCGAGATACATGACGATGATCTGGTCGCAGAGATATTCCACCACCGAAAGATCGTGCGCGATGAAGAGCATGGTGAGGTTGCGGCGCTCGCGCAGGTCGAGCAGCAGGTTCAGCACCTGCGCCTGAATGGAGACGTCGAGCGCCGAAACGCTTTCATCCGCGACGATGAATTCCGGCTCCAGCGCAAGGGCGCGGGCAATGCCGATGCGCTGGCGCTGGCCACCGGAAAACTCGTGCGGAAACTTGCTCATGTGATCGGCCTGAAGGCCGACCTCTTCCAGAAGTGCGGCAGCCTTGTCGCGCCGTGAGGCGCGGTTGCCGATGCCATGGGCGCGCAGGCCCTCGGTGATGATGTCGGCGACGCGCAGGCGTGGATTGAGCGAGGAAACCGGGTCCTGATAGATGATCTGCATGCGCCGGCGCGCATCGCGCAGCTCAGAGGCGCTGAGCGTGTTGAGATCCTGCCCGTCGAAGATGGTTTGGCCTTCGGTCGGTTCGACAAGGCGAAGCAGCGTGCGGCCAAGCGTGGTCTTGCCAGAGCCGCTTTCGCCCACCAGACCCGTGATGGAACCGCGCGGTATGTCAAAGCTCGCGTCGCTCACGGCATGGATGGTGCCGCGCGGTGTGACGAAACGCTTGGACAGATTGCGGATCTGCAGAAGCGGTTCAGACATGGGTCACCTCCCGTCCGGCGTGGAAACAGGCAACACGGTGGTTGGGCGCAAAATCGCTGAGCGAAACCGGCTTGCGACAGGCTTCATCCGCCAGTCCGCAGCGCGGCGCGAAGGCGCAGCCTTCCGGCATGGCGTGCAGCGGCGGAACCGTTCCGGGAATGGGCACGAGACGCTCGCCCTCCGGCCTGCCGGGCATCGGGATCGAGTGCAGCAGACCGCGCGTGTAAGGGTGGCTTGGCCGGGCGAACAGTTCCGAAGCGCCCGCCTGCTCGACGATGGCGCCGGCATACATGACCGCCACATCGTCGGCCATTTCCGCCACCACGCCCATGTCGTGGGTGATGAACAGGATCGACATGCCGAGTTCTTTTTGCAGGCGGCGCATCAGATCGAGGATCTGCGCCTGAATGGTCACGTCGAGCGCCGTGGTCGGCTCGTCGGCGATCAGCAGGGCGGGGTTGCAGACCATGGCCAGCGCGATCATCACGCGCTGGCGCATGCCGCCGGAAAGCTCGTGCGGATAATTGTCGATGCGGGATGCGGCGGCGGGAATTTCCACCAGCTCCAGCATTTCCAGAACCCGCTGGCGGCGCTGCCTGGCGTCGAGATCCGTGTGCAGGAGCAGCATCTCGCCGATCTGGTCGCCGATGGTGAACAGCGGATTGAGCGAGGACATGGGCTCCTGAAAGATCATGGCGATCTCCGCGCCGCGTCGTGCGCGCATCTCGCTTTTCGATGCTTTCGTGAGGTCCGAGACGCTGCCGTCCACCGCACGATAGTGGATCGCGCCACCCGTCACCGCGCCATTGGGCGGCAGAAGCCCCATAATGGCGAGCGAGGAGACGGATTTGCCCGAGCCGCTTTCGCCCACCAGCGCCAGCGTGCGGCCCGGGTGCAGCGTGAAGCTGACATCGCGCAGCGCCGTCACCGAAGAGCGGCGGGCGCGGAAGGCGACCCGCAGATTGCGGACGTCGAGAACGGGTTCGTTCATGCGCTCCTCCTTGCAGCCGGCATGGCCGATGCGCCGATGACCGTGAGGCGCGGCTCGAACCGCTTTTCGAGTGTCAGATGCCCGCCGAGACTGTCGACGGCGTCGATGTTTGCGGCATCCACATCGAAGACCGTGAAATCGGCTTTCTGACCCGGTGTCGCGCCGCCCGATGCGCCAAGGCCCAGAACGGAGCGGGGGCGTTCGGTCACGCCGGCGATGACCTCGTCGAAGGAAAGGCCGACGGCCAGCAGTTTCGACATGGTGGTGGCGAGGTCATAGACCGGCCCGTTCACATTCCGCAGATGCAGATCGGTGGAGATCGACCAGGGTTTCAGCCCGTTGGCGATGGCCTCGCGCGCGGTGTCGAAGCTGAACGAGGCGACGCCATGGCCGATATCCATGCGCACGCCGCTCCCCGCCAGTTGCTGCGCCTGCGCGAACAGCGCCTTCGTGTCGCGGATCGAGCCGGCCTTCTTGCCGTTGAAGCAGTGGGTGACGATGTCGCCGGGGGTGAGAATGTCGAACACTTCGTCGATCAGCGGTGGCGGTTCGCCGATATGAACCATGAGCGGCAGATCGAGAATTTCCGCGACCCGCTTGGCGATCTTTGCCGGTGTGATGCCCCATGCGCCGGAAATGACGCCGCTTGCCCGCACCTTGATGCCGCAGATGACATCGCGGTTCGCTTCGGCGACGGCCAGCGTGCGGTCCACATCGATGGAGCGCAGGTCGATCAGCTCCGGCACGCGGTTGCAGGCGACAAGCCCGATGGAGCCGATGTTGAGAAAGGCGCGAACCGTCTCCTGCTGCTGCTCGATCACATATTCGCGCAGGCCATGAAATGCGGCTTCGCCGGATGAGCCCGCATCCGCCATGGCGGTAACGCCGGTCTTGCGGCCGGCCTCGGAAGCGCGCACGGAAATATCCGTGCCGCCGTGCCAGACATGCACATGCAGATCGCACCAGCCGGGCGAAAGATATGCGCCTTTGCAGTCGATGGTTTCCGCGCCGGTGATCGGCGTGCCGGCCACGAGCCCGTCATCGCCGACGAAGATTTCAGCCGGTGCGTTGTCGAGACCGACAGGACGGAAATTGGTAAGCCTGAGCGCCATGTCTCAAAGATCCTTGCTCAAACGGGGGTCGAGCGCGTCGCGCAGTCCATCGCCGATCAATTGCAGGGAGAGCACTGCGATGGAGATCGCGATGCCGGGGAAGAAGATCAGGAATGCCGCCTGATCGATATATTGCCGGCCCTCATTGATCATCGTGCCCCAGCTCGGCGTTGACGGATCGATGCCGACGCCGAGGAAGGAGAGCCCGGCCTCCGCCAGCATGGCGTAGGCGAAGATGAAGGTTGCCTGCACGATGATGGGCGACAGGATGTTGCGCAGCACATGGGTGGTCATGATGAAGAAGGTGGAGGAGCCGAGCGAAACCGCCGCTTCCACATAGGGCAGTTCGCGGATCACCAGCGTTGAGGCGCGCACGATGCGCGCAATGCGCGGCGCGTAGACGATGGAGAGGGCGATCACCACATTGACGATGGAACCGCCGAGGATCGAGACCAGCGCGATGGCCAGAAGAATGTCCGGGAAGGCCATCATCGCATCGACAAGGCGCGACATTGGAGCGTCCAGCCGGCGGAAGAAGCCGGCCATAAGGCCGATCACGATGCCGATGGCCGAAGAAACAGCGGCAACGCCAAGCCCGATGGAGAGCGACACGCGGCCCGCATAGAGAAGACGTGAGAACACATCGCGGCCGAATGCGTCGGCGCCCAGAAGATAATCCGCGCCGGGCGCGGTGAGGCGTGCGCGCACCGACATTTTCGCCGGATCTGCGGGCGCGATGAGCGGGGCGAAGACGCACAGAAGGACCAGCACGACGAAGATGACGAGTGCGATGAGAACGGCGCGCCTTGAGAAGAGGGCGGTGAAGAATTTTGGTTGATCTGCGACAGCGGATGCAGCGGCCATGATGCCTTCTCCCTAGAGCGCTGTGCGTCCATTCGGACGCACAAAGGACGCTCTAACCTATTGAATCTACGCATTGCGCTTTCCGGAAATCGATTCCGATTTCCGGGCCGATGCGCTAGTACCGAACACGCTTGTCGACGGTCAGATAGAGCAGGTCCGTGACAAGGTTGATGAGCACATAGAGCGACGCGACGACGATGAGCGCGCCCTGAATGACGGGGTAGTCGCGGCGCAGGACCGCGCTGACCACCAGGTTTCCCATGCCGGGAATGTTGAACACGCGCTCGGTGACCACCGCGCCGGAAACCAGAAGCGCGAAGGTGAGGCCGATGACCGTGATGATGGGAATGGCCGCATTCTTCAGCGCGTGGCGCAGCACGACGCGCGGTTCGCCCATGCCCTTGGAGCGGGCGGTGCGGATATAGTCCTCGCCCAGAATGTCGAGCATGGACGCGCGGGTGAAGCGCAGGATGAGCGCGGAATTGACGATGCCGAGCACGATGGAGGGCAGGATCAGATAGCCCATCCGCTCGATGAAGCTGGCGTCCGGCCCGCCATAGCCCGATGCGGGAAAGAGACCGAGATCGGTGGCCAGATAGCGCTGGAACATGAGGCCGGTCCAGAAGCTGGGAATGGAGGCGGCGAGCATGGCCGTGCTGATGGCGCTCTGGTCGAGAAACGAGCCCCGCCGATAGGCCGCGTAGATGCCGATGGGTGTTGCGATGACCAGCGCGAATACGAGAGAGAAAAGCGCGAGGAAGATGGTGGGCTCTGCCCGCGCCGCCAGCACCTGCGTGACCGGCTGGCGGAAGAACAGCGAGGTGCCGAGGTCGCCCTGGGCCGCGTTCACGACGAAGGTGAAATATTGCACCACGATCGGGCGGTCGAGGCCGAGTTCGGTGCGCAGCGCGGCTGTTTCTTCAGGCGTTGCCTCCGGCCCCAGCATCAGGGCGGCGGGATCACCCGGCGCAAGACGAACGATCAGGAAGGCAATCGTCAGTACGAGAAAGATGACGATGAACATTCCCAGGATGCGCTTGAGGATATAGCGCGCCATACGCGTTCTCCGAACTCATATCCAAGAAAGGGGCCGCCGGGAGCGAAGCGGCCCCTGAAGAGTGGCCGTTACTGGACCTGTGCGTTCCAGAAGAAGGGCCACGGAGAAGCCGGCACACCTTCAAGACCCTTGCGGGTGCCCTGAAGCGCGTTGAATGCGCCGATCTTGATGAAGCCGACATCCTCGAAGACCTGCTTCTGCAGTTCGGCGAAGAGCTCCTTGCGCTTTGCAATGTCGGTCTCGCTGGTGAACGCGTCGAGGATCTTGTCCTTCTCCGGGTTCGACCAGCCAAGGCGGGACGACTTGTCATAGAGCGAGGTGAGCGCCGGCTCGGGCAGGAAGGGCGAATGGGTGATGTAGATGTCCCATACGGCCGGATCGTCGCGGCGCTGGCCGAGCGTTGCCCAGTCGACCACGTCCATCTGAACTTTGAAGCCTGCCGATTCCAACGCCATCTTGGCCACTTCGGCCATCTTGAAGTGGAACTCATACTGGCGCGAGGTGAGGATGCGCAGCGGGGTGCCGTCATAGCCGGCTTCCTTGAGCAGCTCACCGGCCCTGGTCTGGTCGTTCTGGTTGAACAGTTCGGCGCCTGCTTCGGTGCGCCATGCCCAGCCTTCCGGGTAGAGCGGCCCGTCGGTGATGAAGAAATTGTCGTCGCCAAAGGCGGCAAACAGCATGTCATCGATGGGCAGCGCCGCCTGAACAGCCAGACGGATGTTCTTGTCCGTCAGGAGGCCATCCTTGTGGTTGACGGCGAAGATCGGCCAGCCGAACGGCTTGAGAAGCAGCGGGTCGGCCGTTTCGTTCTCTTCAAGGCGCTTGTAGCTTTCAGCCGGCAGGCCGTCGGCGAAGTCGAACTGGCCGGACAGAAGCCCTTCGACGCGGGTGTTCGGATCGGGAACCGGAATGAAGCGGATTTCATCGGCCAGCTGTGCGCGTTTGCCGGCAGCGCCGTCCGGCGCTTCGTCGCGCGAGGCGTAATCTTCAAAGCGCACGAGCTGGAGATGCTGGTCCGGCATGTGCTCGGCGATCTTGTAGGGGCCGGTGCCAACCACGGTTTCAATCGTGTCGGCGATGATCTCTTCCGGATAGACCGCCGCGGCGGAATTGGAGAAGGCCAGCAGCGACAGGAGCGGCGAATAGGGCTCCTTCATCGTGATGGTGACTTCGTAATCGCCGGTCGCTTCGACGGACGCCACCTTGTCGGCCACGCCCTTGCCGCGTGTGGCCACTTTCAGCCAGCGGTCGAGGGACGCCACGACGTCCTTTGCATCCATGCTGGAGCCGTCATGGAAGGTGACGCCTTCGCGGATGCCGATCTTGTAGGTGAGGCCGTCATCGCTGATTTCCGGCAGCCCGGTCGCCAGAAGCGGCGCAATGTTCCAGCCGCCATCGAACGTATAGAGCGTCTCGACGAAATGCTGGGTGACGATGGAGACCACGTCCTTGGTCGACATCATCGGGTCGAACGTGTCGGCCTCACCGATGATCGCGACGTCCAGCGTCTTGCCCTCGGCAAATGCCGGGCCTGCTGCAAGCGAGAGCGCGCTTCCGGCCAGAAGGGCGGCCAGAGGGGCGCTCAGAAGGGATGATTTTCCGGTGAACTTCCCAATGATCTTCAATGCCATTCTCTCCTCCATTATTATGTATTATATTTTACAATAACGGTATATGCGTGCTAAACATCCGTCAAGTCTGCGTGCGCCCTCTGCCCGTTGGGTGCGGGTGCGTGCTAAGGCGGCTGAATGGAAACGGCAGCGGGAGCGTCAGATGAGCGGTGAAGCGAGAAAGCGGGTTGGAGCCATCGACCGGACGCTTCAGATTCTGGACATTCTGACCGAACGCCAGCAGCCGATGAGCACCTATGATCTGGCGCGCTCCACCGGTGCGCCGGCCTCGACCATCTACAAAATTGTCGATGAGCTTCTGGAGCGCTCCATGCTGTCGCGCAGCGGTGAGAATTCCGTCTGGCTCGGCCCGCGGCTGATGCGCTACGGCCTCACCTATCGTTCACGCATGGATGTGTTCAAGGAAGCCAAGCGCGAGATGGAAGCTTTGGCGGAAGAGCTGGGCGAAACCATTCAGATCTGCGCGCGCGACGATGACATGATGACGGTGATCGGCATGTCGCGCGGTGAGGATCACTTCAATGTCGCGTCCGATGTGGGCACGCGTGTGCCGCTTAACTGGACGGCGTCGGGCCGTTTGCTGCTGGGCCATCTCGACGAGGCCGAGCGCGTGCGCATCTTCAGTGAAATCGCGCGGCCCTCGACCACCGGGCGCGCCGAGACCGATGCGGTTCTGCTTGCCGAACAGGCCGGGCGCGAATTCAGCGAGCGGCTCGCAGTCCAGATGAGCGCATCGGAATATGCCGTCGCCTGCATTGCCGCGCCGATCTGTGATGAGACGGGGGCCTGTGTGGCGACGATCTCCATCGTGCTGCCGGAGACCAAGGCGCGCGCCGAAACGCAGCGCCTGTCCGACGCCGTGCGCCAGTCGGCCCGCAACATCGAGACGGCCCTGGGGCGGCGCGCCGGCTAGGCTGAGCGGTCGAAAGAATCGTTTCCCAGCAAAATTGATTGTTGATTGCCGCAGCAGCGTCTGACGGGCCGCGCAATTATCCGCTAATCACCCGTCGAGCTGTTAGCCGGGTCGCGCGTTTGCGCGCTTCCCCGGGCTTGTTGTGACGTGGGCTGAAATTTTCTCGATGGCCGGATTGGGGCGTCGGGAGACGGAGCAGAAAACGACTTGTATCAATAATTAGAATTTCCCCTCCAGTCTCTGGTGCGCGTCGCTCTTCTATGCGTGTTGCAGAAATTAGTCGGCGTCATGTAATGCTCGATGAATATTCTGGTGTGTCTGTTTCTGTTGTGGCGGTCTACTTTTAATGTGCTGAATTCTTTTGAGAATTTTTCTCGCTTGTCATGACTTCCCAAAACGCTTTGGAAAATCCTGTGATGATCCGCGTCGCATTCACGACAGGCGCTGCCTTCCCGGCGTCGCTGGACAAGGTGTCTAAATTTTGAGAATATGCGTTGAAACGTCGCATTTTTATGCGTCTAATCGGTTCAGTTACCTCTGAAAGGTCTCAGATTGATAACAACCTCTGGTCTGACGAAGAGCTTCGATCTTGATGGTGGAAGCATCCTCGCCCTGGCGCCTCTCGATCACCGGATTGAAAAGGGTGCATTTGTCTCCATCGTCGGGCCGTCCGGCTGTGGCAAGTCCACTTTCCTTCGTCTGATCGCGGGGCTGGAAGACGCTTCCGGCGGCACGATCGAACTCGATACGGGTTCGGCCAAACGCCCGGTCGGTTTCGTGTTTCAGGATGCCGTTCTGCTGCCGTGGAAGACCGTTCGCGACAACATCCGCTTTCCGCTCGACACCGCCGGTGTGCGCCGCGACGAGGGCAACCGGATCGTCAGTGAACTGATCGAACTGGTGGGGCTCTCCGGCTTTGAGGACGCGCTGCCCAAACAGCTTTCCGGCGGCATGCGCCAGCGTGCGGCCATTGCCCGGGCGCTGTCCGACGATCCGCCGATCCTTCTGATGGACGAGCCGTTCTCCGCCGTGGACCTTCTGACCCGCGAAACGCTGAACGACGAATTGCTGCGCATCTGGCAGCGCACGGGCAAGACCATTCTTCTGGTCACGCACAGCGTTGAAGAGGCGGCTTATCTCGGCAGCGAGGTCATGGTCATGTCGCCGCGTCCTGGTCGACTGAAGAAGACCTACACGGTGGACCTGCCGCATCCGCGCGGCGAAGCCACCAAGCTTGATCCCGCTTATCATCAGCTGGTCGCGGAGCTGCGCCAGGACATGCGGGAAACGGAATGATGAGCCGCTTTCGTCCCGTTTTCGAATATGGTGTGGCGCTGGCGCTGCTGACCGTGGCCTGGTGGTACGCCAGCGGGCCGATGGGCATTCCCAAATATCTCCTGCCGTCGCCGCAAAGCACGGTTTCGACGCTCTGGGATTCGCTTGTGAGCGGCGAACTGTGGCCGCATCTCTGGTTCACCGTGCGCAACATCCTTCTGGGGCTCGGCATTGGCAGCGTGGCGGGCATCGCCGTCGCCTACCTGCTCTACAAGATGCCCCGGCTTTCGACCTTTCTGGATGGCCCTCTGGTCGTCTTCCAGACCGCGCCGAAGATTGCGCTTGCGCCGCTGTTCGTCGTCTGGTTCGGCCTTGGCCTCACGGCCAAGATCGTGCTCATCGTCTCGCTGGTTTTCTTCCCGGTTCTGATGGGCGCGCTTGCCGGCTTCCGCAGCATCGACAGCCGCATGCACGACCTTGCGAAGCTTCTGAAGCTGAACCCGTTCTCGCTGTTCTGGCGCATCGATCTGATGGCGGCGCTTCCGGGCATTTTCGTCGGTCTCAAGATCGGCGCGGTGCAGGCGCTCGTCGGCGCGATCCTTGCCGAGTGGATCTCCGGCAGCGACGGCCTCGGCTATCTGATGACCTTCGCCTCCGCCACCTACAAGACGCCGCTGCTGTTTGGCGCGGTGCTTCTGACTTCGCTTCTGGGCATCGCCCTTCACGGGCTTCTCGGTGTGATCGAGGGGCGTCTCTTGTCATGGAAGGTGCAGGATGGCCGATAGTTCAAAACCCACCGCACGCCTGCCATTTTCCGGCGGTCGTCCGCCGCATCTTCCCTGTGGGCCGGGCGATGTGGCCGAAGATGTTCTGGTGCCGGGTGATCCCGACCGTGTTGCGCTGCTGCGCGACATGCTCACCGATGTGCAGGATTTCGGCCGCAAGCGCGAGTTTGCGCTTGTAACGGGAACGTTTGAAGGCCGGCGTCTGACCATCTGTTCCAGCGGCATTGGCGGTCCGTCGACCGAGATCGCCATGGTTGAGCTCGCCATGCTGGGCGCAAAGCGTCTCATCCGCATCGGCGGGTGCTCCGCGCTGGTGCCGGAAATTCCCACGGGTGATTACATCGTGCCGCACACGGCGACCGGCCTGACCGGCGTTGCAGCGCTCTATGCCGAACACGGTTACACGCCGGAGGCCGATCCCGCACTCGCGTCTGCGCTGGAAGAAAGTGCTGCGGCGCTGGGGCTTGGCGCGCACCGGGGCATGATCGCCTCGACCGACAGTTATTACCTCGGGCAGGACCGGCCGCTCAGGCTTGATGCGGTCGACAGCCCGGACGCTGGATATCTGGACCGTTTCCTTGCCGAGGGGGCCATCGGAGTGGAAATGGAATCGCAGGTGATCCTGGCCGTTGGCCGGGCTCTTGGCCTCAGGGCGGCCTGCCTCTTGGGTGTGCACGGCAATCGCGCCACCGACAATTGGCTTGTCGATTATGAAAACACGCAGCGAAACCTGCTCCGCATTGCGGGCCGGGCTCTCGCGCATGATGCGTCCCAATAGGAGAGAACAATGAATGTGATGCTGAAAACCGGCGTAGCCACGCTTGCCCTTATTGCTTCGGGTGTTGCTGCACTTGCTGCCGACAGGGTGGTCATGCAGATCGACGGCGCTGCAGTGCCTTTCTATTCGCCGCTTTATGCCGGTGTTGAAAACGGCTTCTTCGCCGATCAGGACATCGAGGTTGAATTCATCTATGCTGGCGCGTCCGACATCCTGACCAACATTGCCGCCGGCAATGTGGATTTCGGCTTCCCGAACGGCGACGCCGTTGTGGCGGCTGCGGCCAACGGCCTGCCGGTGAAAGTGGTTCACACCACCTACCAGCGCGGCATTGGCGCATTGCTGGCAAAGGCTGAAACCGGCATCGAAACCTATGCGGACCTGAAGGGCAAGACGGTCGCCGTCACTTCGCTCGGCTCGCCCAACTACCTGCAGCTTCAGGTCGGCCTCCAGGATGCGGGCCTCTCGCTCGACGACATCAAGCTTGAAGTCGTTTCCACGGGTGCAATCGTTCAGGCGCTGCAGAGCGACCAGGTCGACGCCATCGTGTTCTCCGAGCTGCGCAAGTACAATCTGGAAGGCGCCGGCGTCGATGTCACGATGATCCTGTCCAACGATTTCCTGCCGTCCTTCGGCAATGTCGTTGTCACCTCCAGCCGCCTGCTCGAGGAAAATCCGGATCTCGTGAAGCGCTTCACCAATGCCGTCACCGCATCCTATGAGTGGGTGATCGACGGTCACGTGGACGATGCTCTCGAAATCTCCTTCGAGAAGTACACGCCGACCTGGGCCGACCAGAAGGAGCTTCTCTCCACGGCATTCAAGAACAGCTTCGTCGCCTCCGTCTGGCAGAGCGACCTGACCAGGGAAAAGGGCCTCGGCGCTGCCGATCTCGACGCCTGGCAGGCCAATGCCGACATTCTGGCGAAGTATGAAGTCGTCGACGAAGCGCCGAAGGCTGCCGACTTCGTGGTCGATCCTTCCTCGATCGGCGAATAAGCCATGCTGAAGCGCGGGATCGCGGGCCTGGTTCTCATCGTCGCCCTCTGGGGCGGCGGTGTGTTCCTCTTCAATGTGCCCGATTATCTGTTGCCAAGCCCGGCAGCCGTCATGGAGCGGATGGTGTTTCTCTACAAGAACGCCAATCTTCTGGGGCATGTCTATGTGACATTGATCGAGATCTTCTGGGGCTTCCTGCTCGGCGCTCTGGCCGGTGTCGCGGCCGCATTGCTGTTTGCCCGCTTTCCCGTTGCCGAGCGGATGTCCACGCCGCTCATCCTGCTTCTGCAGACCGCGCCCAAGATCGCCATTGCGCCATTGCTTCTGCTCTGGCTCGGTCTTGGGCCGGCTCCCAAAGTGGTGCTGATCGCCATCGTCACCTTCTTCCCGGTGATGACGGGCATGCTTTCAGGCCTGCGCTTCGTCAACAAATCCTATCTGGATCTGGCGCGCGTGCTGAAGCTCTCGCCCCTGCAGCGCTTCCTGCATATCGAACTGCCTTCGGCGCTGCCGACGCTCTTTGCCGGCGCGACAGTGGCGACCACGCTTGCCATGACGGCTGCCGTGATCGGCGAGCTGATGGGCGCCAATGAGGGCGTGGGCTATCTCCTTTCTTCTGGACAGGAGAACGCCGACACGGCCACAGTGATCGGCATGGTGCTGCTCCTCTCCCTCATGGGCTGGAGCTTTTATGAAATATTCGAAGCGTTGCGGCGTCGCATGGAGGCGCGCTTCGCGGAAGGGTGACGAATGTCTGTGAACGGTCGTGTCTTCCTGTGCGTTCTGGATTCGGTGGGCATAGGCGGCGCACCGGATGCCGAGCGGTTCGGCGATGCCGGTTCCAACACGGTTCTGCACATCGCCGAAGCCTGCGCCGCAGGCCGGGCGGAAGAGGGGCGCTCCGGCGCGCTTCATTTGCCCAATCTTTCCGCGCTTGGCCTTGGCGCCGCGCTCGAACTGGCCTGTGGCCAGTCCGCGCCGGGGCTTTCCGCACCCGAGGCCCATGCTTCCTGGGCGGCCCTTCAGGAAGAAAGTGCCGGCAAGGACACCCAGACCGGACACTGGGAGCTGGCAGGCCTGCCGCTCACCAGGGACTGGCACTATTTCCCGCATGAAGTTCCGGCCTTTCCGGAAGAGGCGATGGCGCGGCTGCGGCGCGCGGGCGGGCTGGAACGCACGCTTTTCAATGCGCATGGTTCGGGCTCGGATGTGCTGGAGCGGTTTGGCGCGGAGCACATGGAGACCGGCGCGCCGATCGTCTACACCTCGGCTGACAGCGTGGTGCAGATCGCCGCGCATGAGGAGACATTCGGCCTCGAACGGCTGTTACGTCTGTGTGAGGCGGCAGCCGGGATTTTCCATCCGATGAATGTGGGCCGCATCATCGCGCGGCCTTTCGTCGGGGACGCGGAGAACGGCTTCACCCGCACCGCCAACCGGCGCGATTTCGCGATTCCGCCTCCCGGCGACACGATCTGCGACCGCGTGGTGGCTGCTGGCCGCACCGTGCATGCCGTGGGCAAGATCGGTGATATCTTCGCTGGCAAGGGCATTTCCCGCGTGCTGAAGGGGCCGAACGACGACGCGCTGTTCGACCGGCTTCTGGAGACGGTCGAAAGTGCCGCCGATGGCGATCTTGTCTTCGCCAATTTCGTCGAGTTCGACAGTCATTACGGCCATCGCCGCGATGTGGCGGGATATGCGCGGGCGCTGGAGTGGTTTGATCGCCGTCTCGCCGGGCTTCTGCCGAAACTGCGCCCCGGCGACCTGCTCATGCTGACCGCCGATCACGGCAACGACCCGACCTGGACAGGCACGGACCACACGCGCGAGCGGGTTCCGCTGCTTCTCGCCGGCGATGCGAGGCCATGGCAGGGAAGCGCCGGCGTGCTGCCGTTCACGCAGGCTGCGGCGATTGTCGCCGAGCATCTGCAGATCGATCCGGACAACGGGGACTGACGCGCCGCGCCGGGGCCGTACCTCCAGTCCGCATGCAGGCGGGTCTAGAGTATTGTTTTTACGCAATTCCGGACGGAAAACCGGTCCCCACTTTTCCTGGAATTGCTCTAGAGTATCGGCCCCACAATCGCGAGTGCGTTCTGCTTGAGCCGCTGGAGCATGCTCCAGCCGCGCACCTCCTCAAGCGTGATTGGCCGGCTCTGGGCGAGATACTCCTCCTGCCGCGCGCGCATTGCGGCGGTGGTCTGCGGGTCGTGCAGCAGGATGTTGTTTTCGTAATTCAGGTCGAAGCTGCGCCGGTCCATATTGGCCGAGCCGATCAGCGTCACGTCTCCATCCACGGTCAGCGACTTCGTGTGCAGAAGGCCGGGCTGGAACTCATGCACTTTGACGCCCGCTTCCAGCAGGCTTTCATAATGGCTGCGGCAGGTCGCGCCGACGGCGAAATCGTCGTTGCGGGCGGGGAAGATGATGGTGACATCGACGCCGCGATTGCCGGCGGCGCAGATCGCAGCCTGAAGCGCCTGTGTCGGCACATAATAGGGGGTGGTGATGAACACGCTGCGCCTCGCCGAATAAATCAGGCTCTCGAACATTTCGGGCATGGCGGAGGCGCGGAAGGTCGGGCCGGTCGCCACCACCTGCGCGAAGAAGCCGCCTTTCGGCGCTTCCACGGGCTCTGTCAGAATCTCGGTGATGTCGTCGCCGCCATTGCCCATCCAGTCGCTGGCGAAGAGGTGCTGGTTCTGGCGCACCACTGGCCCGGTGAAGCGCATGACGGCATCGAACCATGGCGCGAATTTCGCCTTGGGCAGAAATGCGGGATCGGCGCAGTTCTGGCTGCCGCAATAGGTGATGGCGTTGTCGATCACGAGCACTTTGCGGTGATTGCGCAGATCGATGCGGCCATCGAGAATGCGCAGGAAGGGATTGCCCACGGGCAGGGCGGTGCGCGTGTGCACGCCGGCCTCCGAGAGCTTGCGCCAGAGCGGCGCCTTCACCAGGGCGCGTGAGCCGATGTCGTCGACCATGGCGCGGCAGGTGACGCCACGCGCGGCGGCGCGCATCAGCGCATCGGCGATCTTGTTGCCATTGCCGTCATCCAGCCAGATGTAGAAGACGAGGTGCACGTGATCGCGGGCCGCGTCGATATCGGCCACCATCGAATCAATCGCAGCATCCGAATCCTTCATCAGCTTTGCATGGTTGCCGCTGACCGGCTCATAGCCGGAGATGGAGCGCCCGACCCGGAACAGGGCCTCGTCCCATGCTGAAAGCGGTGTCCGGGCTTCTGCGTTCTGCGTCTGGGGGCGCGGCAGGTCGTTGAAGGCGCTGGTCAGCCTCTTGATGCGCTTGCGGCCAACGCTGGTCTGGCCGAGCAGCAGATAGGCGAGGGCTCCGAGATACGGGAGCGTCATGACCACGACGAGCCACGCCATGCGCGATTCCGGCTGTCTGTTGCGGCGCAGCAGGATGTGGAGCGTCGCAGTGGTGACGATGGTGATATGGACAAGGACAGCCAGCATTCTCGAAACCTTCAGCTAAATCACGGTCAGCATGGCATAAGCCGGCTGCCGGACAAGCGTCGGGTTGCATGAATTCGCGCTGGCTGCAAGGCGTCTGGCCGTCTGCCGTGCGGGCGCTTGGCCAGTGCCGGTTTCACAGGGGAATTTTCGGGAGCGCGCTTTTCCTGATCCGGAAAACACAAAAGCCGCGGATGACCGCGGCTTTTTGAGTTTCGGAAACTGGAGCGGGCGATGAGATTCGAACTCACGACCCCAACCTTGGCAAGGTTGTGCTCTACCCCTGAGCTACGCCCGCTCGCTTCGTCGCTTCCGACGATGGGCTTATAGTCTGATCCCGCTCGCAGATGCAACAGGAAATCGACAGTGATGTTGCGTTTTTTTAAAAACGCCTTCGCAGGCGCAAAAAAGTCGGCGGTGGAGGAACCTTCAATGTCGCTCAAGGGCTTGCATTTGCTGGCTTTCAGCGGCTAGTTCGCTCTGAAGACGCCGTTGTTGAAAAGGGGTGAAACCGTGCCGAAAACTCCCGAAAACCTGCTCGAATATCTCGAAACGCTGGGAATCGACGCGAAAACCCATCGGCACCCGCCGCTTTTCACCGTTGCAGATTCCCAGTCGCTGCGCGGGGAGATTGAGGGCGGGCACACGAAGAACCTCTTTCTGAAAGACAAGAAGGATAATTTCTTTCTTGTGACCGTCGACGAGGATGCGCAGGTCGATCTGAAGACGATTCATCACAAGATCGGCGCTGCCAGCCGCGTTTCCTTCGGCAAGCCTGACAGGCTGATGGAATTTCTCGGCGTGGAGCCGGGCTCGGTGACGGTTTTTGGCGTGATCAATGATGAAGAGCACAGCGTAAAGGTGGTGCTCGACGCGGATTTGATGGAAAATGATCTCATCAACGCGCACCCGCTCACCAATGAGGCGACCACATCCATCCGGCGTGACGACCTGATGCGCTTTCTGGAAGCGGTCGCGCATGAGCCGCTCGTCTTGAAAGTGACCGAGTGATCGCCACATTTGGAGCGACGAAACGATTTCTATCGGCCGGCCGGGCGCTGCACGAACAGCGAGCCGGACCGCAAGCAGGAAGAGGCTTTTATGAACAACGGTGACAATCCTTACGGGAAGTCCGGCGGTTATGGCGCAGCCGGTGGGGACTACACCACCAATGTGGATTTCGGCGGCGGCGCAGCGCCCGCATCCGCTCCCGAGCCGGCTTCGCAGACCTTCACGCTGTCGGATGAGCCCCAGCTCGCAGCGGTCGATCTTATCAAGGACACGACGACGGCCGCTTTCACGGCTGACGTGATCCAGGAATCGCGCAATCAGCCGGTTCTGGTGGATTTCTGGGCGCCCTGGTGCGGCCCCTGCAAGCAGCTCACCCCGATCATTGAAAATGCGGTGCGCGCGGCGGGCGGCAAGGTCAAGCTGGTGAAGATGAACATCGACGAGCACCCGGCGGTTGCCGGCCAGCTCGGCGTGCAGTCCATCCCCGCCGTCTTTGCCTTCAAGGATGGGCAGCCGGTTGACGGGTTCATGGGCGCATTGCCTGAAAGCCAGGTGAAAGCGTTCATCGACAAGCTCACCGCCGGCGCGGGCAATGACGAGATCGCCGGCGCGCTTGAGGCCGCCAAAGAGGCTGTCGCCAATGGCGACCAGCAGATGGCGGCACAGATCTATTCCGCGATCCTTCAGCGTGAGCCGGAGAATGTGGACGCCATTGGCGGTCTTGCCGATCTGCTTTTCGAAGCGGGTCAGACTGAGCAGGCGGCACAGGTGCTTGCGCAGGTTCCTGAAAAGCAGAAAGATGCAGCGCCCATCGCCGCCGTGCAGGCCAAGATGGCGCTTGCCGAGCAGGTGGCCGATCTGGGCGACGCAGCCGCTCTGGAGCAGCGGCTTGCCGCCGACCCGAACGACCATCAGGCCCGCTTCGACCTGGCGCTTCTGCAGAATGCGAAGGACGACCGGGCGGCGGCGGCGGAAAGCCTGCTGGCCATCGTTCGGGCGGACCGCGAGTGGCAGGAAGACGGCGCGCGCGCCCAGCTTCTCAAATTCTTCGAGGCCTGGGGCGCAACCGATCCGGCAACGCTTTCGGCGCGGCGCAAGCTGTCGTCGCTTCTGTTCTCATAAGCTGCCCGATTATTTGCCTATTGGCGAGGCTGCTCCAGATATCGGGTAAACATCGGGAGACGTCGTGTGAAGGCAGGTAATTTTTCGTATCGCAGCGGCCGCGATATCGACAGTGTGATCCCCGTGTTTCCATTGTCGGCGGCCCTGCTTCTGCCGGGTGGACGATTACCGCTCAACATTTTCGAGCCGCGCTACCTGGCCATGACGGACCATGCGCTGTCCGGTGGGCGGCTCATCGGCATGGTGCAGCCGCGCCTTGATGGCGCGACGCGGCCCGATGGCGAACCGGCGCTCTGCGATGTGGGGTGTGTCGGGCGGCTGGGTTCCGTTTCCGAGACGGGAGACGGGCGCTATCTGATCACCCTGATCGGCATTTGCCGGTTCCGGCTGCTTGAGGAACTGAGCGTCAAGACACCGTTCCGCCAGTGCCGCATCCTGCCCTTCGAAAGCGACCTGCATGACGATCCGGAAGAGCCGGAGGTGGACCGTGCGGCGCTGTTGCGGGCGTTTCGCGCCTATCTGGAGGCCAATGATCTCGAGGCCGACTGGGACAGTGTCCATCAGGCCGAGGATGCGAGCCTCGTCAACGCCCTGTCGATGATGGTGCCTTATGGTCCGGCGGAAAAGCAGGCGCTTCTGGAAGCGCCTGATCTGAAGACGCGGGCCGACACGCTGATCGCCATTACGGAGATTGTTCTGGCGCAGGGTGAGGGCGACGCCACGCACCGGCTTCAGTGACGGGATCTCGAGGGAAAAGACGATGAATGATGAGAAACGGGACGGTCAGGCGGTCTCTGCGGTCGCACCGATGGATGGCAAGCTGCTTGAGCTTCTGGTCTGTCCGCTGACCAAGGGCCCGCTGCGCTGGGACCGGGAGACTGGCGAACTGGTCTCGAAGAGCGCCAAGCTCGCCTATCCCGTGCGTGACGGTATTCCGATCATGCTGCCTTCCGAGGCGCGGCCCCTCGATTAGAACATCCACCGTATTAGAGCGGTAAAATGCTCTGAGGCCGCGCCCGGAGTCTTCTACTCGCGGAAGCTTTCGCGCGGTGTCGCCGCCTGCCGGCTGCGCGCGGCGCGCAGCGTGGGCAGGGCCAGCATCAGCAGCACGAATGCGCCGGTTGCAAGCTTCAGGTCGGGTGGGGGCATGCCTGCCGCCAGACACAGCGAGACCAGCTGGTAGTAGACCATCGCGCCCGCGAAGGGTGCGAGGAGCTGCCGCCACACGGTCGCCTTGCCGACGATTGCCTCACCGATCATCAGCGCCGCAAGGCCGTTGATGAGGATGCCGAGGCCCATATTCACATCGGCGAAGCCCTGCGACTGAACCATCAGCGCGCCGCTGAAGGCCGAGAACGCGCCGGCGAGGCCGATGCCGCCAATGGTTGCCGCCCAGACATTGATGCCCTGTGCTTCCGCCATCACCGGGTTTGCGCCCACGGCGCGCACTGCCGTGCCCTTCTCCGTCGTGAAGAAGAAGTTGAGCGCCAGGAAGATCACCAGCGTGATGAGGCCGACGGCGATGATCTTGGCGAGCGGGAAGCCCGGCTGTACGAACGGCACCCAGTCGAAGATGGTTTCCGTGCCGAACACCGAGAGGTTCGAGCGCCCCATGATGCGCAGGTTCACGCTGTAGAGCATGGTCATCACCAGGATGCCGGCCAGTAGCGTGTGGATGCGGAAGCGCAGATGGATGAAGGCGGTGCAGCAGCCGGCGATGAAGCCGGTGAGCAGAGCCAGTCCGATGGCCGTGAGCGGGCCGAGGCCGGACGCAAGCGCCAGGCCGCAGACGCAGCCGCCCAGCGGAAATGCGCCCTCGCTGGTGAGATCCGGAAAGCTCAGCATGCGGAAGGGGATCATGATGCCGGCGACGACGAAGCCGAGGATCAGGCTTTGCGCGAGCGTTACGGGGATGAGTGCGACGAAGCTCGTCAGAGTGGTTTGCAGAAAATCGATCATCGGGGTCAGCTCGCGAGCAACATGCTGTCGGTCTTGATGGCGAAATGGCCGACCAGGTCGGCCACGGTCACATTGGCCTTTTCTTCTCCGCCGATTTCCAGATGCACGCGCCCGGCATTGAGCATGATGACGCGATGGCCGTAATCGACGGCGTGCTGCATGTTGTGCGTCACCATAAGCGTGGTGAGCTTCAGCGCGTCCACCGCGCGCACGGTCGCTTCCATCACGATGTCAGCGGTGCGCGGGTCGAGAGCGGCTGTGTGCTCGTCGAGCAGCAGGAGGTCGGGCGAGCCGCCCACCGCCATGATGAGCGACAGCGACTGGCGCTGGCCGCCGGACAGAAGATCGACGCGTGTTTCGAGGCGCTCTTCAAGGCCGAGGCCCAGAATGGCGAGCCTGTCGCGGTAATCGGCAAGGCGCTTGGCGTTGAGCCCGTGGCGCAGCGTGCGCTTCTTGCTGCGCAGCTCTGCAAGCAGCATGTTTTCCGCCACCGTCATGCTTGCGGCGGTGCCGAGCATGGGGTCCTGAAACACGCGGGCAATGCGGGTTGCGCGCTTGTGCACGGGCAGGGCCGTGATGTCGTCGCCATTGATGAGGATCTGGCCTGAATCAAGCGAGAGCGACCCGGAAATGGCATTGAGCATGCTGCTCTTGCCCGCTCCGTTGGAGCCGATCACGACGCCGAATTCGCCAGTTTTCAGGGTGAGGTCGAGCCCGTTGAGGGCGATCTTTTCGTCGGGTTGTCCCCGGTAGAACACTTTGCGTGCGGCACGAACTTCAAGCACCGGCACCTCCCTTAAAGCTGACGCGGCGTCCCGAAAAAGGGGGGAGACGCCGCGTCTGGTCTCTTGCCGTATCAGTCGACGATGCAGTTGCAGTCGGCGAGCTCTTCGGGGATCTCGAGGCCGAAGGCCGCCATGGCCTTTTTCGAGATGCGCGGCGAGTGATCTTCATAGGCCGGGTTCATCGGCGGGATCGACTTGGGGTCCGTGCCGTCGAGGATCTGCAGCGCGATCTTGCCGGCGTTGAGGCCGACCTGCTGGTAGTTCACGGCAAAGCTTGCCGGAACCACGCCATCGGAAACGGCGCCATCATCGGAATTGATGATCGGGATGCCGGCCTGTCGGGCGGCAGCCGAAACGGCGGCGATGGCCGGCTGCAACAGGTTGGAGGCGGGCGTGTAGATCACGTCGGCCTTGCCGGCCAGCGACGCGACGCGCTGCTGAATGTCGTTCACATTGTCGACGCCCACGGCCACGACCTCGAAGCCGGCGGCGGGAGCGGCTTCCTGAACCTTTTCAAGCAGCGCCACGTCGTTGGCCTCGCCCGGATTGTAGGGCTGGCCGATGCGCTTTGCGTCCGGAACGAGCTTCTTGGCAAACTCCATGACGGCGGCGACATCCTGCAGGTCGGTCGCGCCGGTCATGCCTTCATCGCCGGCTTCCCAGGAGGGGACGAGCTTGGCGGCCACCGGATCGGTGACGGCGGAAAAGACGATCGGAATGCCGGAACCGGCAAGCGCCTTCTTGGCGATCTGCGAGACCGGCGTCGTCACCGTGTACATGAGCACCGGACCTTCGGCCTGCAGCTTGGCGATCATCTGCGGCACGAGCGAAGCATCGAAATTGGTGTGGCTCTCGGAGTAGACAACGTCCTTGCCTTCCTCGTAGCCGCCGGCGGCCATGGCGTCTTTAAAACCCTGGATCGCGGTGTTGAGCTGCGGATGCTCGCCGAAATTGGCGATGCCGATGCGGATCGGCTCGGCGCTTGCCGCGCCAAGACCCAGAGCCATAGCGCCGGCGGCAACGACGCCGCGCAGCCATAAGCGTGATTTTACAGTCATGTCATTCCTCCCGTGGCGGCCCGAGGGGCCTGAAACATGAGGATGGCCTCCACGCCATATCTCATGTCAAACATCAAATCAGAGGTCGCCGGTTTGCCCGCATCAACCTCTGTCGGATGGGCTTTGCATGCTGGATGCGTCTCCTCCCCATCCGAATGCGTAAGGCATCATATCGCGGGCGCTATGCCTGTCAAACGCTATATATAATCGTTGAACACCTCTTGAATTATATATACTTTTGTTCTGAGGAGGAGCCATTTTGCATCATACGGTCGTGGACGATGACGCGCCTTTGACGAAGACGGAGGCAGCCTATCACCATCTGCGCCGCGACATTCTCGCGACGCGCCTGATGCCGGGGCAGCCGCTGCGGATTGCGGCGCTGCGCGATGCCTATGGCTTTGGCTGGACGCCGCTGCGCGAGGCGCTTTCACGGCTGGAGGCCGAGCGTCTCGTCACGGCGGAGAGCAATCGCGGATTTGCCGTTGCGCCCGTTTCGCGCGCGGAGCTTGAAGACCTCTCCAAGGCGCGGCTTGCGGTGGAAACCACGCTTTTGGAGGAATCCATTCGCAAGGGCGACGCCGACTGGGAGGCTGCCGTCGTCACGGCGCATTATCGTCTTTCTCGCTGCCAGATACCGGCCGAGGGGCTTTCCGACGACGCCTTGCATGAATGGGTGGAGCGGCATCAGGCCTTTCACGAGGCGCTGCTTTCTGCGGCGGACGCCACCTGGCTAAAGCACTTCTACACCCAGATCTGGGGGCAGCTCTGCCGGCATCACATCTTTCTGACGGTCACGCCGACGCTGCGCGCGGCGGCGGGTGCGGAGGATGGCCATGAGGCGGCCATTGCCGCGCTCGATGCGGCCATGTCCCTTGACCAGCACACGCAACTCATGGAGCTTGCCCTGGACAGAAATCTGGAGGGGGTGCTGGCGCTGATGAAAGAGCATGTGGGGCTGACCGTCGACGTGTTCACACTTGCCGATCTTGATGGAGCAACGGCTGGAGACCACGGAAAACAGGCATGAAAACGCCTGTATCGCGTGCGTTTCTGACCGGGGTCGCCTTATGCGCCGCCGCCGGTGAAGCGCTGGCGCATGCCTCCGAGCGCGGCCATGTTCTGCTTCTGCCGACCGATTATTACCTGTTCGGCGGCATGCTCTCCGTTGCGCTGAGCTTTCTGGTTCTGGTCTTTCTGCCGGTGCATGGTTTCGAGCGGCTTTCGGCAAGAAGGGTTGCGCTGTTTCCGATGCCGCTGGACGGGCGTGCGCTAGTCAGCACGCTCTCATTTCTGGCGCTTGCAGGTCTTGTGTTTGCCGGGTTTCACGGCAGCCGCGACCCGCTTTCCAATCCGCTGCCGCTGATGATCTGGACGCTTCTGTGGGTCGGCGTGACCATTGTGCAGGGCGTTCTTGGCAATGTCTGGGACTGGATCAACCCCTGGTATGGGCCGTGGCGCATGCTGTTGCGTGTGGGTGTTCCGAAAGACGGGTTCTGGCGTCTGCCCGCCTGGCTGGGGATGTGGCCGGCCTTTGTGACGCTGTTCGGCTTTGCCTGGTTCGAGCTTGTCTATCTTGCGCCTTCCGACCCTGAAAGGCTTGCGATTGCCGTCTCGCTCTACTGGGGCTTCACCTTTGCGGGCATGGTCCTGTTCGGGCATGAGCGCTGGAGCGGCCGGGTGGAGTTTCTGTCGCTGTTTTTCACCATGCTCTCGCGCCTTTCCTTCTTTGCGCTGGAGGCTGGCGACAGGGGGCGGCGGCTGGTGATCGGCCTGCCGGGCTACAAGCTTGGAGAGGCCGCGGCGCTGCCGCTTTCCGGCATCGCCTTTCTGCTTCTGGCCTTAAGCTCGGTGTCCTTCGACGGGCTCACGCACACATTCTTCTGGCTCGATCTCATCGGCATCAACCCGCTGGAATTCCCCGGCCGTTCGGCGGTTGTCGGGGCGAACTCGCTGGGGCTCGCCCTGATGTTCGTGCTTCTGTTTTCCGCCTTCATGGGCGCGGTCTGGCTGGGTTGCCGGTTTGTGGGGGAGGCGGATGTCGTGAAGACGGGCGGTCTTCTGGCCTGGTCGATCATTCCCATCGCGCTCGCCTATCATTTCTCGCATTATCTGGTGGGGTTTACCATCAACAGCCAGTATGCGCTTGCCGCGCTCTCCGACCCGTTGATGCAGGGCTGGAACCTGTTCGGCACGGCGGGGATGCATGTGCAGGCCGGCGCGACGCTCGGCGCGCGGTCTGCGTGGCTGATCTGGAACGCGCAGGCGGTGGCGATTATCGGCGGGCATGTGCTGGCCGTTGTCCTGTCGCATCTGATCGCCTATCGGCATTTCGGCTCTGCGCGGGTGGCGACCATCAGCCAGATTCCGCTTGCCGCGCTGATGGTCGGTTACACCGTTTTTGGCCTCTGGCTGCTCTCCGCGCCCACCGTGGGCTGAGAAGGCGGATTAAAATTTCTTGATCCCGGCATTTGCGTTACGGCTGTTTCTGCCGGGCAGGTCTTCTTGGTAACTCTTTGTTTCTTCGTCACTTTGTCCCCCGTCTGCAATTCCGCTGCGTCTTAAAATGTTTTAAAAGACAGGCGCGTTTCCCTTGGGGCATGTCCTGTTGCCAAGGGATTGGATTGGTGATTTAGTTTGTACACAAGTGATTTTTCCAACGCTGGAAAATGCTTCCAACCGTTGGAAATGCTCGGTCAAACGATCACAACAATGGGGAACCGGCATGAGTGAAAATCGCAAGTCTCTGGTTAATTTAAACAGCGGTCTCAGCCGCAGGTCGGCGCTCAAGGGCCTCGGCGCTGCGGCCGGTCTCATCGCCGCGCCCGGCTTCGTGCGTTACGGGCAGGCGCAGTCTTCCGAGCCCATCAAGATCGGTTTCCAGTGCCACCGCACGGGCATCGGCGCGGCCTATGGCCGTTGGTACGATCGCGTCACGGCGGCGGCGGCCAAGCGCATCAACGATGCCGGCGGCATCAACGGGCGGCCGCTCGAAATCGTGATCGAGGATGACGGCACGGACCCGAAGCGCGGTGCCGAGGTGGTCGAGAAATTCGCCAACCAGCACAAGGTCGACCTGGTTTACGGAACGCTGTTCAGCCACGTGGTCGTCGGTTCGGCTCCGGCGGCGGGCGAGCTGAAAATCCCCTATTACGTGGTCAGCGAGGGCTATCACGTCGCATCCGGCAAGCTGAACCGCTACTGCGTGCAGCCGGGCATCACCGATGTGAAGTCGCAGGCCCGCTCCATGGCGCCGTGGATTGCCGACAATCTCGGCAAGAAGGTCACGCTGGTCTATCCGGACTATGCGTTCGGACATGACCACCGCGACTTCTTCACCCCGGCCATCGAGGCGCAGGGCGGGCAGGTGGTGGCCAAGGTGCCGATCCCGCCGACGGAGACCTCGTTCACGCGCTATTTCCCGCAGATCCCGCGCGACACGGACGTGATCTATCACGTCATGGTCGGCCCGGCCGTGCTCACCTTCGTGAAGGAAATGGGCGAGTTCTTTGGCTCCGGCGGGCCGCAGCTCTTCGGCTTCATCGACTCGCTCGAGGCCGTGGATATCGCAAGCCCGGGTCTGGAATTCCTTGAAGGAAGCCATTTCTGGGAAGGCATGCCGCGCTACGCGCAGCCGGATCAGCCGGACTATGTCACCGCCTATCGCGAGACGGTGGGCATCGACGACAATGGCGCGAGCGTGAATGACGGCAAGGACATCTCCACCGCCGCTCACATGTTCGGCTGCTGGGAGACGCTCAACGTCATCAAGGCCGCGATGGAAGCCTGCGACTACAAGGGGCCGGATGACCGCGCCGCCATGATCGAGGCCACCGAGGCGATGACCGGGATGGAAGCCGGCCCGGACCATCCGCAGGGCAAGAAGCTGTTCAACGGCAAGATCCACCAGGTCTTCGGCGAGCAGAGCATCAGCCAGGTCAAGGACGGCAAGCTCGAAGTGGTGCACCGCACCTCCATTGAGGACGGCGCTTACGAGCCCGAGGCCGACTACACGGAGATGTCGTTCTAAGACATCAAGGCGGGCGGTGTTTGCCCCTCACCCTTACCCTCTCCCCGCATGCGGGGAGAGGGGATGTCAGCGTTGCGGCTTTTCCCATGGGACGGTTCGGCGGCGTGTCTTCGGCTCCTTTCATGAAAGTGCGTTTGTGAATGGCCTTCGGTCCGTATTTTCTTCTCGCCACGCTTGAAGGGCTGGTGACGGCGGCTGTGCTGGCGCTGATGGCGCTTGGCCTGTCACTGGTCTTCGGCGTCATGCGGGTGGTGAACGTCGCCCATGGCGAGTTCTACATGCTGGGCGCGGTGCTCGCCTGGTGGTTCGCGTCGCTGTTCGGCGGTCATCCGGCGATCGGTTTTCTCGTGGCGCTGGTGCTGAGCCCGCTTGTGGTGGCCGCCATCGCCTTTGTTGCCGAGCGGCTGGTCTTGAGCCGTCTCAAATATGAGCCGGAGGCGACCATCGTCGCCACGATCGGCCTGATGTACATCATCCAGCAGCTTGCCCTGACTTTTTACGGGCCGGAGGCGCGGCCGGTCGAAGCGCCGTTCAATTACCGCATGCAGCTGCCCTGGTTTGGCTATTCTGCCTACAAACTCGCGGTGATCGGCTTCTCCATCCTGATGATGCTGGCCACATGGTTCGTGCTGACGCGCACGAAGATCGGCCTCGTCATGCGCGCCACCCAGTTCGACCGTGAGACGGCGCAGGCCTTCGGCATTCCGGTCGGGCGCGTCTATGCCGGCGTGTTTGCGCTGGGGGCGGGGCTTGCCGCTGTGGCGGCCGTGCTGATCGTGCCGATCCAGCAGGCGCATTACCTGATGGGTCACGATCCGCTGCTTCTGTCGTTCATCGTTGTGATCATCGGCGGTCTGGGCTCGTTGCGCGGCACGGTTCTGGCGGCGGTGCTGATCGGCCTGTCGGATGGCATCATCTCGATGTTCTTCTCGCCGACGCTCGCCAAGATGCTGGCGACGCTGGCGGTCGCGATGATCCTGGTGTTTCGCCCGCAGGGCCTTTTCGGAGAGGCCGCGCGATGACCAGACTGACCCCTTCTGCAAAGACCATTACCCTTCATGTCGGCGTGGTCCTCCTGCTTCTGGCGCTCAACTTTCTGCTGCCGGAATATCATCGCGGCGTGTTTGCGCGCGTTCTGGTGCTGGCCGTTTTCGCCATGGGCTACAATCTGGCCTTTGGCTACACGGGGCTGCTCAGCCTCGGCCACGCCATGTTCTTCGCCGCCGGGCTCTACGGGGCGGGGCTGACGATCTACCATCTGGAATGGAGCGTCTGGCCGGCCTTCGGGACGGGGCTTGCCGCGGGTGCGACGCTGGCGCTGGTCGTCGGCTTTTTGGCGCTGCGCACAACCGGCGTCGCGTTCATGATCGTAACGCTGATGTTCGCGCAGGTCTTCTATCTGATGACCCTTTACTTCACGACCTATACGCGCGGCGAGGAAGGGCTCGTTCTGCCGCAGGCCTCGCGCGTTCTGGAATTTCCCGGCGGGGCGCTCGATCTCTCCGATCCCTCCACCCGCTATCTCGTGGCGCTTTCGCTTTTCACGCTGGTTCTGGGAGCGATCCTGTTTCTGGTGCGCGCGCCCTATGGCCGCTCGCTGATCGCCATTCGCGAGAACGAGGAGCGCATGCGCATGCTGGGTTATGACGTGTTCGCCAACAAGCTCATGTCGATGGTGCTTTCGGGCATTTTCTGCGCCGCCTCGGGCGCTGCCTATGCGGTGCTGTTCGGCTATGTCGGGTCTGGTTTTGCGGCGATCCAGTATTCCATTCTGCCGCTGCTCTGGGTGCTGGTCGGCGGTGCCGCGACGACACTCGGCCCGCTCATCGGAACGCTGTTCATGTTCTATGTCATCGACACCGCGTCGAGCTACACCACTGCGCATCTGCTGGTGGTCGGTCTGGTGCTGATCGGCGTCATTCTGTTCTTCCCCAATGGCATCACCGGTACGGTGCGTGAAAGGTGGTTGCCATGGCTGCCGTGAGCCCGCTTCTTGAAACCATGGGCCTTGCGCGCGCCTTCGGGGGGCTGCGCGCGGTCGATGGTGTCGACTTCGCGCTGCCCGAGGGAGAGACCCATGCCATCATCGGCCCGAACGGGGCCGGCAAGACGACCTTTGTGAGCCTGATCTGCGGGCGTGTCGCGCCGACGGAAGGACGCGTGGTTTTCGACGGGCAGGACATTTCGCAGATGCCGGCCCACAAGCGGGTGCGCGCCGGCATCGCCTACACGTTCCAGATCACCAGCGTGTTCGCCAATCTGACGGCCTTCGACAATGTGGCGCTGGCGGTTCAGCGGCAGTTGATCGATGACCACGCGCGGGGGCTTTCAGCGCGCGCGCTCACCGAACACGGCATGGACGCGCTGGAGAAGGTGGGCCTTGCGGAGCACGCGCAAAAGGTGGCCGGCAATCTGTCTTACGGGCATCAGCGGCTGCTTGAAGTGGCGATGGGGCTGGCGCTGCGGCCGCGTCTCCTGATCCTCGATGAACCCACGCAGGGTCTCTCCGACAGCGAGATCGAGAATTTCATCGCGCTGGTGCGCCAGATCGGCGAGGAGGCGACGGTGCTTCTGATTGAACACAACATGGATGTGGTCATGGCGCTTGCCGAGCGCATCACGGTGATGGAGCAGGGGCGCATTCTTGCGCAGGGCGCGCCTGCCGAGATCCGCGCCAACCAGGCCGTCCAGCAAGCCTATCTCGGAGGTTGAGATGACGGCTGCCCTGAAAATGGAAAATGTCGACAGCGCCTATGGCCATGTGCAGGTGCTGCGCGGTTTCGATCTGGAGTTACGCTCCGGCGAGGTGCTTTGCCTGCTTGGCCGCAATGGCGCAGGCAAGACCACGGCGCTGAAGACGATCATGGGTCTGGTGCCGGCAACGGCGGGCCGCATTCTGCTTGGCGATGTGGAGTTGAACAGCCTCGCGCCGCACGAGGTTCCGAAAGCCGGCGTCGCCTATGTGCCGCAGGGGCGTCGGCTGTTTTCGGAACTGACCGTGGGCGAGAACATCGAGATCGGGCTGATGACACGCGGCAAGGGCGCTGCCACGCGTGACAGCGTGCTCGAGCTCTTCCCGGTTTTGCGCGAGCGGCTGAAGCAGCGCTCCGGCACGCTTTCGGGCGGCGAGCAGCAAATGCTGGCCATGGCGCGCGCACTCTGCCTTGAGCCGCAGGTGCTGCTTCTGGATGAGCCGACGGAGGGGCTCATGCCCTCGATGATCGCGCGTATTCGCGAGACAGTGGCGGGGCTGCGCGAGCGCGGCGTTTCCACCATCCTTGTCGAGCAGCGGGTTGATGCCGTTCTGCCCGTGGCGGATCGCGTCGCCTTCATCGAGAACGGCCGCAACCGCGAGACGGTGGATGTGGAGCGCCTGCGGGAAGACCCGGACATGGTGCACCGTTATGTAGGAGTGGGGTGACGCGGGACGTTGGTCCCGGGCGCCCTCGCCCTTCGACAAGCTCAGGATGAGGGCTACTTTAGCGCTGTCGCAATGTGGGTGGATGACAGGCGCAGCGCTTCAACAGCCCTCATCCTGAGCCTGTCGAAGGGCGAGGGCGCTTGACTCCGTGGCCCGCATGAAATGCAATCAGAGGATGCATTTATTCTGGCGGGAAGCGCGATGGAAGCCACGGTCTATAGCCTGCGATGCGCGGATGGCTCCTATTACACCGGATTGACCAAGCAGCCGGTTGAAGCGCGTGTGTGGGAGCACAATGCGGGCATTCTTGAGTGTTACACCAAGCCTCGCCGCCCGGTGGAGCTGGTGTTTACCGAAACTTATGATCGCATTCTCGACGCCATTGCCCGGGAACGGCAAATAAAGGGCTGGTCGCGCGCCAAGAAGGAAGCGCTGATGGCACTCGACTATGAAGCGCTGCCGGATTTGTCGCGGAACGGGCAGGGGGGTGGTGCCGGGTGCCTTGGCGATCATCGCTCGAAAAGCGCGGGTGGTCGAGAATGAGGAGCGTCGAGAGAAGGTGACCTGGCTTCGGTCATGGTGCCTGGCACCCTCGCCCTTCGACAGGCTCAGGATGAGGGTTACTTTAGCGCTGTCGCAATGTGGGTGGATGACAGGCGCAGCGCTCCAACAGCCCTCATCCTGAGCCTGTCGAAGGGCGAGGGCGCTTGGCATCCTGACTTGGCTCCTAACCCGCCCCCCAGTCTCACACCAGCGTAACGCCGGCCTCTTTCATCTTCTCGGTCATCGCCGCCAATGAACCACCAAGGTCGATGGCGCGGCAGCCTTCGAGGATGACGGTGGCATCAAAACCCTGACGGCGGGCGTCGATGGCTGAATAGGCGACGCAGAAATCCGTCGCCAGACCGGCGAGCGTTACCCGGGTGATGCCGCGTTCGCGCAGATAGCCCGACAGGCCCGTCGGCGTTTCGTGATCATTCTCGAAAAAGGCCGAATAGCTGTCGATCGACTTGCGGAAGCCCTTGCGAATGACAAGTTCGGCCCTGTCCCATGAAAGCCCGTCATGGAAGGCTGCGCCCTTCGTGCCCTGAACGCAGTGGTCGGGCCACAGCGTCTGGGTGCCATAGGGCATTTCGATTGTCTCAAACGGGGCTTTGCCCGGATGCGAGGAGGCGAAGCTGGAATGGCCCGCCGGGTGCCAGTCCTGCGTCAGAACCACGTGGTCGAAGCGCTCGATCAGTCCGTTTATGACCGGTACAACCTCGTCGCCCCCGGCCACGGCGAGTGCTCCGCCGGGGCAGAAATCGTTCTGCACATCGATCACGATCAGCGCCTCGTCGGCCATGCCCTGTCTCCTTCTCGCATGAAATCGCCGGCAAGGTGGACCGAATGTTCCCCTTTGACAAGCGTGCAGAGGAGCGTATCATTCGTGTACAAATGAATTTAAGCCCCGCCGTCAGAGCAGCAAAAAGGGCTTGGGAACGACATCGCGATTGGCAGGCAGGCGCAGCATGGACTATGCCAGACCGACCGAACTGGAGGAAGCGCTGGGGCTTTTATGCTCAAGGCGCTGGACGATTCTTGCCGGCGGCACGGATTTCTATCCCGCCCTCGGCGCAGGCCCGCTGAAGAGCGGTGTGCTCGACATCAACGGGTTGTCGGCCCTTGATGGCATTCACGAAACCGCGACGCATATCGTCATCGGCGCGCGCACGAGCTGGAGCGCGGTGATCGATGCGCCGCTGCCGCCCGCCTTCGACATGCTCAAGCTTGCCGCCCGTGAAGTCGGCTCGGTGCAGATCCAGAATGCCGGCACGGTGGCCGGCAATCTGTGCAACGCATCGCCGGCGGCCGATGGTGTGCCGCCGCTTCTGGCGCTTGATGCCGACGTGGAGCTGCGGTCTGCGGAGGGTGTTCGGTATCTGCCGCTTGCAGCCTTCATCCTTGGCAATCGCAAGACGGCGCGTGCGCCCAATGAACTGCTTACGGCGATCCGTGTGCCAAGGGCCTCGGCGCGCGGGAACTCGGGCTTCGTGAAACTGGGCGCGCGGCGCTATCTGGTGATTTCCATCGCCATGGCCGCTGCGCGGGTGGTGATTGATGGCGGGCGGATCGCGGAAGCGGCGGTCAGTGTCGGTTCCTGCTCGGCGGTGGCGCAGCGGATCTCAGGCCTGGAGGCGCAGCTGAAAGGCGCGCGGGTTGCGGATATCCGCTCTGCGGTTGCGTCGTGCGACCTGTCCGAACTGTCGCCAATCGACGATGTGCGCGGCACGGCCGCCTATCGGCTGGAAGCGGCGCGCGAAATCACGGCGCGGGCGCTGGAGCAGGCACTTGAGCGGGCGCTTGGCGTTGCACCGGAAAGAGGGGCCATGGCATGAGCGCAGAGCGACTTTCCGTTTCGTTCGAGGTGAATGGCAAGCCCGTGGTGACAAAGGTTTCTCCACTCCAGCGGCTTTCTTCCGTGCTGCGTGACGGGCTGGGGCTGACCGGCACCAAGGTTGGCTGCGATGCGGGCGATTGCGGGGCCTGTTCGGTTGAGTTGGATGGCGCGGTGGTCTGCGCCTGCCTCGTGCCGGCGGCGGGGCTGTCGGGCAGCCGCGTGCGCACGGTGGAGGGGCTTTCCAATGGCAGCCTGTCGGCGCTTCAGGAATCCTTCCTGCGCCATGGTGCGGCCCAGTGCGGCATCTGCACGCCGGGCGTTCTCGTGAGCGCGGCAGCACTTCTGGAAAAGAACCCTGCGCCTTCTGAAGCCGAGGTTCAGGATGCGCTTGGCGGGGTTTTGTGCCGCTGCACCGGCTATCGCAAGATCATCGATGCGGTGATGAACGCCAACCGTTCGGTTGCTTCGGATGCGGCCATGGTGGAGCAGGGCCGCGCCGTCGGGGCGTCGCCCATCAGGCTTGATGGCGAACGCAAGGTAAGTGGGGCTGAGGTGTTCGGCGCGGATGAACGTCCGGCCGATGCGCTTTCGGTGGCGGTGGTGCGCTCGCCGCACTGGCATGCGGATTTCGAGATCGGCGACATGGATGCGTTCATCGCGGCGCATCCCGGCATTGTCGCGGTCTTTACGGCAGCCGACATTCCGGGCGATAACCGGTTTGGCGTCATTCCGCCTTTCGCCGACCAGCCGGCGCTGGCCGAGGGGCGGGCGCGGTTTCGCGGTGAGGCGGTGGCGCTGATTGCCGGCGAACGCGCGGCCATCGAGGCGCTCGACATGGATGCGTTTCCGGTTAGCTGGAAGGCGCTGCCCCATGCGCTTACGCCGGATGAGGCGCGGCGGCCGGACTTTCCCGATCTGCATGAGGGGCGCACGGGCAATCAGCTTACACAGGGCTTTGTGGAGAGTGGCGATCCCGAGGTTGCTCTGGCCGATGCTTTCGTTTCTGTCTCCGGGGAAATCGAGACGTCTTATGTGGAGCATGCCTATATCGAGCCCGAGGCGGGGTTTGCGGCGATGGAGGGCGACACGCTGGTCATCAAGGCCTGCACGCAGGCGCCTTACATGGACCGCGACGACACCGCCAGGGTTCTGGGGCTGCCGCCTGAAAAGGTGCGCATCGTGCCGCTGGCGGCGGGGGGCGGTTTTGGCTCCAAGCTCGACATCTCGCTACAGCCGCTGGTGGGGCTGGTGACGCTCAAAACGGGACGGTCGGCGGCGATGGTCTACACGCGGGGCGATTCCATGCGCTCCACCACCAAGCGGCACCCGGCGGCCATGCGCGCCTCAATCGGTACGGATGCGGCGGGGCGGATTACCGGCATGGTGTTCGAGGGGGATTTCAACACCGGTGCCTATGCAAGCTGGGGGCCGACCGTGGCGAACCGTGTGCCGGTTCACGCCTCCGGCCCCTATCGCACGCCGAATTATCGCGCCACGGGCCGGGCGATCCACACCAATGGTCCGGTGTCGGGCGCGTTTCGCGGCTTTGGCGTGCCGCAGGCGACCATTATGCAGGAAACGCTTTATGACCGGCTGGCGGAGAAGCTTGGCCGCGACCGGCTAGCGTTCCGCATCGACAACGCGCTTGTCGATGGTGATCGCACCACCTGCGGTCAGGCGCTTTCAGGCGTTGGCATTCGCGACTGTCTTGAGGCGCTGAAACCGCACTGGGCGCGCGCCCAGGCGGAAGCCGATAGCGCGAATGCGGGCGACGGGAGGCTGCGGCGCGGCATTGGCGTTGCGTCCTGCTGGTATGGCTGCGGGAACACGGCGCTGCCGAACCCCTCGACGATCCGCGTAGGGGTCACGGCGTCCGGTGCGGTGATGCTGCATCAGGGCGCGGTGGATATCGGGCAGGGCTCCAACACGGTGGTGACGCAGATCTGCGCGGACGCCAGCGGTTTGCCGCTTTCGGCGTTCCAACTCGTGGGCGGGGATACGGGCGTCACGCCGGATGCGGGCAAGACGTCTGCTTCGCGCCAGACCTATGTGACGGGCAAGGCTGCGGAGAAGGCGGGCCGCGCCCTGCGGGAGAAAATTTTGCGCTTCGCAAATGTGTCGGATGCGGCGGTGATCGGCCTTGAAGACGGGGCGCTTGTCATTTGCGAGGGGGCGGTGCGGCGGCGTGTTGAGCTCGCTGAGATTGAAGCCGGTTCGGATGGCTATGTGTTCTGCGCGGAGGAAACCTACGATCCGCCCACAACCGCGCTGGACGAGAAGGGGCAGGGTGTTCCCTACGCCGTTTACGGCTATGGCGCGCAGCTTGTGGAGCTGGAGGTCGACACCACGCTTGGTACGGTGCGGCTTCTGCGGATCGTCGCCGCTCACGATGTGGGCCGCGCCATCAATCCGCTTCTGGTGGAAGGCCAGATCGAGGGCGGCATTGCGCAGGGCATCGGCCTGGCGCTGATGGAGGAATATGTTCCGGGCCGCACGGAAAACCTGCACGATTATCTGATCCCCACCATTGGCGACGTGCCGCCCATCGAAACCATTCTCGTGGAGGTGCCGGACCCGGAAGGGCCGTTCGGGGCGAAGGGGCTGGGCGAGCATGTGCTGATCCCCACCGCGCCGGCGATCCTCAATGCGATCCGTCATGCGGTGGGTGTGGAGGTGACGAAAGTGCCGGCCACGCCAAGCCGCATTCTGGCGGCCATCCGGGCGCGGGAGGCAGGACAATGAACGAGCTGACCGAACGTTTCGAGGCGACGCCGCCCAAAAAACCGGCAGGCGACAAGCTGCGCTGCGATGCATGTCCCGTCATGTGCTACATCGCCGAGGGGCGCACGGGCGCCTGTGATCGCTATGGCAATTTCGACGGTCGCATCACGCGCTGCGACCCGGTGACCATTCTCGAACACGCGGCCGAGGAAGGCGACCCGGTGGTACCCTTCGAGGGGGAAGCGCCGTGGGATGGCGAACTGGTCAACACCAAGCGCCGCTTCGTGAGCGCGGTGGGCGCGGGCACCACCTATCCCGACTACAAGCCCGCCCCCTTCATTGTGTCGCAGGAGGTGGAAGGCGTCGATCTCGTGACGGTCGTGACGGAGGGGATTTTCTCCTATTGCGGCGTGAAGGTGAAGATCGACACCGACCGGCATCTCGGCCCTGAAGCCGCGACGGTGCGCGCGGATGGCGAGGCGGTTGGCCATGTGACCACGGCTGAATATGGCAGCCAGATGCTCTCGCTCGGCGGGGTGCAGCACCTGACGGGCGGCTCCAAGGCGGAAGGCCGTGTCACCTGCCAGGCGCTGATGGACCTGTGCAACAAGAAGCCGGTGGAGCTGACCATCGACGGCGGTGCAGGCATTGTCGTGCAGGCGGGAAAGCCGCCGGTCATCGACGGCACGCGCGAGGAGCGCATGCGGGTCGGCTGCGGGTCGGCGACCATTGGCATGTTCGCCTCGCAATGGAAGGGGCTGGTGGACGAGGTGGTTGTCGTCGATGACCACATCACCGGCGTCGTGTCCGAGCATCAGGCGGGCAAGGTGATCGGCTGGGAAGACACCGGCATCAAGATCATCGGCCGACGCTCCACACCGGGGCGCTATTTCAAGGTGTCCGAGCCGGGGCTTGGCTGGGGCGGCACGACCATTGACGATCCGCTGGAAATTCTTGGCCCCTTCAATGAGAAGAAGGGCGCACGGCCCGGACTTTCGCTGCTCATGGTGTCCACCACGGGCGAGCAGTTTTCCTATTACGAGCTCGATGAGGCGCTGAAGCCCGTCAAGAAACCATTCCCCGAACGCCTGCGCAAATCCGTGGAACTGATCGAGGAGAATTGCGAGCCGGCGCTTTGCACCGTTCTGTTCATGGGCGGTGCGGGAGGCAGTCTTCGCGCTGGTGTGACGGAGAATCCGGTCAATCTCACGCGCTCGGTTCAGGGGCTCAGAACCTATGTCACGGTTGGCGGCGCGCCGGTCTATGTGTGGCCGGGCGGTGGCATCACCATCATGGTGGATGTGATGCGCACGCCCGAAAATGCTTTTGGCTATGTGCCGACCCCGGCGCTGGTCGCACCCATCGAGTTCACGCTCCGGCGGGAGGATTACATTCGCCTCGGCGGCTATGCGGATGAGATCCGCAGCGTGGAAGACGTGCTGGAAAAGGGCGGCGAGTACTTCAATCAACGTGAGGCGCGGGGCGCTGCTGCATCGAACCCCTGGCCGCCGCTACACCAGTTGCGCCGGGAGCCGAAGCGATGAGCGGCCCGACCGCCAACTGGTTGGCCGATGGGCGTCGTCTGCATCTGAACCACGGCCCGATTGATCTGATTGTCGAGGCGTTCGGCGCGGAAGATGAATGCCGTGCGGCCTGTCGGCAGGCCGTTGCGCGGTTCGATACGATCCTTGAAGAACTGGTGGCGGAACTGCCGGCTCTGCGCAGCCCTGTCGGTGAAGAGCCGCGCAGTTTTGCATCCACCACCGCGCGCCGCATGGAGGCGGCGGCAGAGCGCCATGCGCCTGCCTTTGTCACGCCCATGGCGGCGGTGGCCGGGAGCGTTGCCGATGAGGTTCTTGCTGCTCTCGTTGAGGGGCGGACGCTGGCGCGCGCCTATGTGAACAATGGCGGCGACAGCGCGTTTTATCTCAGGGAAGGCGAAAGCCTCGAAGCGGCCATTGCCGGAACTGGAAACGGCTTCGCCGACCGGGTGACAATCCGCTCAGACGATCCCGTGCGGGGCATGGCGACGAGCGGGTGGCGCGGGCGCAGTCATTCGCTCGGCATCGCCGATGCGGTGACGGTGCTGGCGCGTTCCGCTGCTTCTGCCGATGTGGCAGCGACGCTGATCGCCAATGCGGTTGATCTGCCGGGGCACCCGGCAATATCCCGCGTTCCGGCCTGTGAAATCGATCCCGACAGTGATCTGCGCGACCGTCTGGTGACGCAGGCTGTTGGCGCGCTTTCGCGGTCCGGGGTTGCGCAGGCGCTTGGGCGCGGTCTTGCGGTGGCCGAGGCGATGCGCGACCGTGGTCTCATCGAGAGTGCGGCCCTTTTCCTGTGCGGTGCGGTGCGCGAATGCGGCGCTGCCCCGCTTGTCAGCATGCGTGATCGCGCCGCCAAAGGCGCAACCGGACCCAGAAACATTTCCAGCAACAGGATTGCCCATCATGCCTGAATTCGCCCTGCGCAAGATCGCGCTCGTGACCGAAGAAATTCTCCATGAGGGCGGCCCGGCCCCGATGAAGCCGCGTCGCCGCGCCGCCGCTCTGGCACTGGTGAAGAACCCCTTCGCCGGGGGCTATGTGGAAGAGGTCGAGAGCGCGATGGAGGATTTGAAGCCGCTCGGGCTGGAGATGTCCGACCGCCTCATCGCTGCGCTTGGCGGCGACATTGCGGTGATCGATGGTTTCGGCAAGGGTGCCATTGTCGGTACGGCCGGTGAGCTGGAACACGGAGCGCTGTGGCATGTGCCGGGCGGCTACGCCATGCGTGAGCGGCTGGGCGATTCGAAGGCCATCGTCCCCTCGTCCAAGAAGGTGGGCGGGTTTGGCGCGCGCATCGATATTCCGCTCGGCCACATCAACGCGGCCTATGTGCGCAGCCATTTCGACGCGATGGAAGTGGGGATGCCGGATGGTCCGCGCCCCGACGAAATCCTGTTTGTGCTTGCCATGGCCTGTGGACCGCGTATCCATGCGCGCATGGGCGGCCTGACGGTCGACGAAGTGAAAGGCGAGGACGGTCTCAGATGACAGTGGAGCGCGACGGGCTCGGGATGCAGGCCGAAAACAACACGGCCGATGTCTATGAGCTCGGCGAGCAGGTTGGCTTCATCCTGCGCAAGGCCAACCAGCGCCATCTGGCGATTTTTGCGGCGCGCATCAGCGATCTGACGCCGCCGCAGTTTGCTGCGCTGGCAAAGCTTCACGAGGTTGGTGCAACCTCCCAGAATCAGCTTGGCCAGCTGGTGGCGATGGACGCCGCGACCATCAAGGGCGTTATCGACCGGTTGAAGGCGCGCGATCTCGTTGCGCTTGAGCCGCATGGCAGCGACAGGCGCCGTCTGGTCGTCAGCCTGAGCGACAAGGGCAGGGAGACGATCGAGGCGCTCCTGCCGGATGCGCTGGAGGTGAGCGAGGAGACGCTGGCTCCACTCACCCAGCGCGAGACGGCCACTTTTCTGCGCCTTCTGGCAAAGCTCGCCGAAGGCTGAGGCTAACCCCGGTTATAGGCGGGTTTTGCGCGCAGGAATGTGAGCAGTGCGCCATAAGGCGCGAGCATGGCGAAGCCGATCAGCAGTTTTACCGCGAAATCGCCAAGCGCCAGCGAAAGCCACAGGGGCGCTTCAATGCCTGTGCCGAACAGCGAGACCGGGAAGGCCAGAGAAGCGTCTTCCAGGCCGAATGCCGTGTCGAGAAAGGCAAACCGCGCGGCAAAGGCCAGCGAGAAGAAGAGCACCGTGTCGAGCATGGAGCCGATCAGCGTCGAGATGAGCGGCGCGCGCCACCATGCGCTGCCGCGAAGCCGGTCGAAAACGGCGACGTCGAGAAGCTGTGCAAAGAGGAACGCTGCGCCCGAGGCAATCGCGATGCGCGGGCTGGCGAGCCAGATCGAGAGAATCACTGCCAGCACGAAACCTGAAAGCACCACCCGCCGGGCGGCGCCGGGGCCGAAGCGGCGATTCGTCAGATCGTTGATGAGAAACGCCACCGGATAGGTGAAAGCGCCCCAGGTGAGAAGCTCACCCAGGCCAAAATGGCGAAACGGAAACTGAACGAGAAAGTTCGAGGCGGTCACGATGATCGCCATGGAGGCCATGAAAGGCCAGATCGCATAAAGCCGATTCATTTTTTTATCCTGGGTGATGGAACCAGAAAGCTCGCCAGCGGTACAAATCCTGAAAAGGCTTGAAGCCTCAACCCGGAAATGCACGCCCCATGGCGAGCCGATCATCCTGTCAAACAGTGCCCCGGCTTTGCCGGGGCGCAGAAGCCTCAGGCAGCTGCAACCTGTTCGGACATCTTCTTCTCGACCTGCTTCTTCAGCAGACGTGCACGCTGGGAAAGCTCATTCGCTTTCGCCTTCACGAGGAACGCGTCGAGGCCACCACGGTGCTCCACCGTGCGCAGGGCGCTGGCGGAAACGCGCAGACGCACGTTCTGGCCAAGAGCCTCGGACTGCAGGGTCACGTGGCACAGGTTGGGCAGAAAGCGACGACGCGTCCTGTTGTTCGCGTGGCTAACATTGTTGCCGGTCATTACGGCTTTGCCGGTCAGTTCGCAGGCGCGGGACATTTTTCAAACCTTCATCGTCTTGGCCCGTCCATACCCCACTGCCGCACCTTAAATTGGCGGCGCGCGGTTGATCATTGGCGGCCTTATGGAAAAAGTTGCCGTTCCATAGAGATATTTGGCGAGCGGGTCAAGCACCCAGCGCCCCTGTTCGGACAATCTCCATGGCCCTTTTCCAAAGAAATGCCTTAATATTCCTCTTCACGCAAGGGGAAGGGACGCTGCCGGTTCGCCGGCCTGGCTGGAGGAGACCGCTCGTGATGCGGCCTGCTGGATATTGTCTTGTTGTTGCGATTGGCTTTTGCGCCGCTTCAGGAACCGCTCTGGCGGAGACCGAGACGCACCGCCTTCGCTATGATGCGTTTCTCTATGGCATCCCCATTGGAAAGGCCGATTTCACGAGCCGTCTGGACGAAAGCCGCTTCGAGGTTTCGGGGCGGTTCGCCAGCGCCGGCATTGCGCGCCTGTTCGACAAGACGGATGGCACGGTGATTTCGAAAGGCCGGCTCTCCGGCGATGCCGTGACGCCATCTTCCTATGAGCTTGCCTATCTGAGCGGCAAAAAGCGTGAGACGACCACGATCCGTTTTTCCAAGGGGCAGATCACGGAGACGGTGATAACGCCGAAGCCCAAGAAACGGGGCAAGGACTGGGTGGCCGTGTCGAAGAAGGATCTCGCCGGGGCGCTTGATCCGCTGTCGGCCCTGCTGTCGCCGGCGGCAAGTGCAGCCGACGTCTGCAACCGCCGCTTCAAGGTGTTCGATGGCGAAATGCGCGCAGACATCGTTTTCTCGCCGGCAGCCAGAGGAGAGTGGATCGGCACGGACCTGATCACCTGCAGGGCGAAGTTCATCCCGGTCTCGGGTTATCGCAAGGGACGCTCGACCATCGCTTTCCTGCGCGACAAGGCTCGTCTATTGGTAGCTTTCAGACCGCTTGGGGCGCGTGGCCATCACACGCCTGTCGAAGCGCGGATTGGAACCAAGGTCGGCACGGTGCACATTCGCGGCCGTCCGGTTGATTGAGGGGCGCATCTGCGCCGGGAGGGGATTTTGGCGCGCGCCACGCTGATCGGATTTACCGCTGTTGCCATGTGGGCGCTTCTGGCGCTTTTCACAGCCGGGTCGGGCGCTGTCCCGCCATTTCTTCTGTCGGCGCTGGCCTTTTCGGTGGCCGCGCTGATCGGTCTCGTCATGCGGGTGGCCGCGCCGTCCTCTGCGCCTGCCGCGCCCATTCCGCCCGTGGTCTGGCTGATCGGCATTGCCGGCCTGTTCGGCTACCACTTTTTCTATTTCACTGCCCTGCGCAATGCGCCGGCGGTGGAGGCGAGCCTGATCGCCTATCTCTGGCCGTTGCTCATCGTGCTCGGCTCCGCGCTCATGCCGGGCGAGCGGCTCGGCTGGCATCACATTGCCGGCGCGCTTCTGGGGCTTGTGGGCACCGCGCTCATCATCACCAAGGGCGGCGGCTTCACCTTCGAGAGCCGCTATGCGCTGGGCTATGCGGCGGCGGGGGCCTGCGCGTTTTTCTGGTCCGGTTATTCGCTCCTGTCGCGCCGTTTTCAGGCCGTGCCGACGAGCGTCGTGACCTGGTTCTGTGCGGCGACGGCGATCCTTTCCGCACTCTGCCATGTGTTGCTTGAAGAAACCGTCTGGCCGGTCTCCACGAGCGAGTGGCTGAACGTGCTCGGTCTCGGGCTGATGCCGGTGGGCGCTGCGTTCTACGCCTGGGATTACGGGGTCAAGCGCGGCAACATTCAGGTTCTGGGCGCGGCGAGCTATGCCGCGCCGCTTCTTTCGACGCTGATCCTGATTGGAGCCGGCGCGGCGGAACCCTCCACCAGCATCATCGCCGCCTGTTTGCTGATCACCTTCGGCGCGGTGCTCGCGGCAAAGAACATGATCCTGAAACCGTCGCGGAAGAAGGCCGGTGAGCCGGCCTGATCCCGTGACGTGAGGTCAGGGCCAGCGGCGTGAGGTCATGACCAATGATGTTAGGTCAGGAAATGTCCTTGCGCTTCCTGATTTCGGCGAAGACTTCCTCTTCGCTCGCGCCTTCCATGCCGAGATTGCGGCGGATCACCGGATCATGCGCGCGCAGGAACGGATTGGTGGCCATCTCTGCGCCGATGGTGGTTGGCAGGGTAGGCCTGCCCTCGCTGCGCAGACGCGCAATCTCTTTTGCACGCTCCTTGAGCACCGGGTTGGTGGGGTCCACCGTCAGGGCGAAGCGCGCATTGGTTTCCGTGTATTCGTGGCCGCAATAAACGATTGTCTCAAGCGGCAGGGCGGCGAGCTTCTGGAGCGAGGCGAGCATCACCGGCGGCTTGCACTCGAACAGCCGCCCGCAGCCAAGCGCAAACAGCGTGTCGGCGGTGAACACGACGCCGGAATCGGCGAAGTAATAGCTTACGTGCCCCGCCGTGTGCCCAGGCGTTTCGATCACCCGAACCGCCTGCTTGCCGACGCGTACCGTGTCGCCTTCCTTCACCGTGCTGTCGATGCCGGGAATGCGCCCGGCTTCTGCCGCCGGGCCGATGATGGTCAGGCCGAAACGCTCCTTGAGCGCGAGATTGGCTTCCACATGGTCGGGGTGATGGTGGGTTGTCAGGATCATCGTCGGACGCCAGCCGGTGCGTTCCACGGCTGACAGGATGGCGCGCTCTTCCGGCGCGTCGATCAGCGCCGTTTCGCCGGTTTCGCTGTCATGGGCCAGAATGCCGAAATTGTCGCTGCGACAGATGAATTGTTCGATTTCCAGGGCCATGAATCTCTCCGTTGTCGGCTGGACGATAGGGCGGGGGCGGCGGCTTGTCACGCCGGGTGCGACAATTCTTGCCGGTGTCGTGGAAGGGGGGTACCGTCCCTGCCATGATTTCGGACATTGTCGCGCTTCGCGCCTTCTATTCCTCCCTGCTCGGTCATCTGGCCGAGCGCTCCATCGCCATGGCGCTTTCCGCCATCTGGTCGAAAAGCACCAGCGAGCGGTTTGTCGGGCTTGGCTACACGCTGCCCTGGCTCGACCGTTTCGGCGCGGATGCGGAGCGCACCTTCGCCTTCATGCCGGCCATGCAGGGCGCGGTGCCGTGGCCCTCGGGCAAACCCTCGGCCACCGCTCTGGTGTTCGAGGAGGAACTGCCGCTGCCCGACGCCTCCGTCGACCGTGTGCTGATGGTGCATGCGCTGGAGCATGTGGAGAACCCGCAGCAGGCGCTTCTGGAAATCTGGCGTGTGCTGGCCCCGGGCGGGCGGCTGATCATTGCCGTGCCGAATCGGCGTGGCATGTGGGCGCGTTTCGAGCACACGCCGTTTGGCACCGGGCGGCCCTATTCGCGCGCCCAGCTTGCCGAGGCGCTGCGCGAGGCGAATTTCACCGCCACGGCCTGGGGGGACGCGCTGCACTTCCCGCCATCGGAGCGGCGCTTCGTGCTGCGGCTGCATCAGCTTCTGGAGCAGGCCGGGCGGCGTTTCTGGCCGATTTTCTCGGGCGTTCTGGTGGTCGAGGCGGAGAAGCGCCTTTATCAGGGGTTGCCGGTGGCGGCGCGGGCCTCGCGGCGCGTTTTCGTGCCGGTGCTTTCGCCGCAGGGCGCAACACGGGTTGGCGGCCTTCGTCGCGCTGGGGGGCGCAATGGGAGCCGAAACGGGGGAAAGGGATAACCATCATGGCAATGAGCACATCCGTTACGGAACTCTTCGGCATCGAACTGCCGATCCTTCTGGCGCCCATGGCGGGATCTGCCGGATCGGCGCTTGCGATTGCCGTGAGCAGCGCCGGCGGTCTCGGCTCGCTGCCCTGCGCCATGCTGACGCCGGAGAAGATACGCGCCGAGATGGAGGCGATCCGAAAAGGGACGGACGGACCGGTCAATCTGAACTTCTTCTGCCATGTGCCGCCTGAACCCGATCCCGCGCGCGAGGCGGCATGGCGCGAGCGTCTGCGGCCTTTTTATTCCGAATTCGGCATCGATCCCGATGCGGCCCCGCCCGGTGGCGGGCGCAATCCTTTCAACGAGGAAAGCTGCGTCATCGTCGAGGAGACGCGCCCGGAAGTGGTGAGCTTTCACTTCGGCCTGCCGGATGAGGCGCTGATGGCGCGCGTGCGCGAAGCGGGGGCGAAGATCATCGCTTCGGCGACCACCGTGGCCGAGGCGCGCTATCTGGAAGAAAACGGCTGCGACGCCATCATCGCGCAGGGCGCGGAAGCCGGCGGACATCGCGGCGTCTTTCTGGAGCCGGAGATTGCGACGCAGCCCGGCACGCTGGCGCTGGTGCCGCAGGTGGTGGACGCGGTTTCCGTTCCGGTCATTGCAGCCGGTGGCATCTGCGACGGGCGCGCCGTGGCGGCCTGTTTCATGCTTGGCGCTTCCGCCGTTCAGGTGGGGACGGCCTATCTGCAATCGCCCGAGGCGCTGACCGGCGCGGGCCATCGCGATGCGCTGGCGCTGGCGCGGGACGACCGCACGGTTCTGACCAATGTGTTCACCGGCAGGCCAGCCCGCGGGCTTTTGAACCGCTTCGTCAGCGAAGTGGGACCGATGAGCGATGATGCGCCGGAGTTTCCGCTGGCGACGGCTGCCATTGGCCCGCTGCGCGCTGCGGCGGAAAAGGCCGGGGTGAGCGATTTTTCGCCCTTATGGGCAGGGCAGGCGGCGGCTTTGGCCGCGCCCATGCCGGCGGGCGAACGCACGGTGAAGCTCGCCCGCGACGCTGCCGCGCTTCTACGCGGCTAGCAATTTCATTTCGTAGCCTGATGCCCTGCGCCGATCTCCGCCAGATCGTAGGGCGTCGACTGGTAGACCTGGTTGATCCAGTTGCCGAACAGAAGATGCGCGTGCGAGCGCCAGCGGTTTAAGGGCGGGCGGCTCGGATCATCATCGGGGTAATAGCCGTGCGGCACGGCGACCTCGGTTCCCGAAGCCACATCGCGATCATATTCCTCCTTCAGCGAGGTGGAATCATATTCGATGTGGTTGAACATGTAGAGCCGGTTGCCCGTCTCCTCCGTCAGCAGGCACGGCCCCGTGACATCCGATTCCATCAGCACCTGCAGGCCCGTTTCCGGCTTAATGTCGGCGGAACGCACTTCGGTCCAGCGCGACACCGGAATGGCGAAATCGTCGGAGAAACCGGCGAGGAAGGGTGAGGCGGGTGCGTTGTTGCGATGGCGGAAGACGCCGAACGCCTTCTTCTCCAGCGTGTATTTGGGAACGCGGTGAAAGTGCCATGCGGCGGCCATTGCGCCCCAGCAGATGAAGAAGGAGGAGTGGACGTTGGTCAGCGTCCAGTCGAAAATCTTCTCCAGTTCCTTCCAGTAGGTGACGTCTTCGAACGACAGAAGCTCGATGGGCGCACCCGTGATGATGAAGCCGTCGAACTTGCGGTCACGCACTTCTTCCCAGGTCTGGTAGAAGGAGATGAGGTGGTCTTCCGACGTGTTCTTGGCGCGGTGGTTGCCGATGCGCACAAGCGTCAGCTCCACCTGAAGCGGCGAAGCGCCGATGAGGCGGGCGAACTGCGTTTCGGTGCGGATCTTGTTCGGCATGAGGTTGAGCAGTCCGATCTGCAGCGGGCGGACGTCCTGCCGCAGCGCTGTTTCCTCGTCCATCACGGACACACCTTCACGCACGAGCACGTCGCGGGCGGGAAGCTGGTCGGGGATCTTGATCGGCATTGTTTTGCTCCAAACAAAAAGGACCGGGCTCCAAACAAAAAGACCGGCAGCGAAATCGCGGCCGGTCTCAGCAATATTCTTGCATCGCACGGCCTTTTAGCGAGTTGTTTTACGTGGCTGCAAGCCGACCGGCCAAATCACCACGAATGGAGATCATTATTTAAGGTGGCGTTTTCTTTGCGTCAATCGCCGTCATGGTCTAAAGCATCTGACGGATTTTCGCCTGAGACAGGCGTTCCCATCAACCGTTTCCCTAGAGCAGGACCATTCAATGAGCACGTCCGACCGTCCCGAACCGAAGCCCGGTGTCATGGATATCGCCGCTTATGTACCCGGTCGCGAAAGCGCGCCCGGCGCCATGAAGGTGTGGAAGCTCTCCTCCAACGAGTCCCCGCTTGGCCCTTCGCCAGCGGCCGTTGAGGCGATTTCCAAAACCATGGGACATCTGGAGCTCTATCCGGACGGTTCGGCGACGGCGTTGCGCGAGGCGATTGCCGAGACCTATGGCCTGAACCCGGCCAACATTCTCTGCTCCAATGGTTCTGACGAATTGCTCGGCCTGCTGGCCCAGACCTACATCAAGCCCGGTGATGAAGGCATCTTCACCGAGCATGGCTTCCTCGTTTACCGCATCCAGATCCTGGCCGCCGGCGGCAAGCCGGTGGTGGTGAAGGAAGACAATGAGCGCACCGACGTGGATGCGATCCTTGCGGCGGTGACGCCGAAGACGCGCATCGTTTTCCTGGCCAACCCGAACAATCCGACCGGCACCTATATTCCGGTTGAAGAGGTGCGCCGCCTGCAGGCCGGCCTGCCGAAGGATGTGCTTCTGGTGCTGGACGCCGCCTATGCGGAATATGTGCGCCGCAACGACTATGAAGCCGGCATCGAGCTGGTGTCGTCGAGCGAGAATGTCGTCATGACGCGCACCTTCTCGAAGATCCACGGCATGGCGGCGCTGCGCATCGGCTGGATGTATGCGCCGGCTCACGTGGTGGACGCGGTGAACCGCGTGCGCGGCCCCTTCAACGTCAATGCGCTGGCCATTGAGGCCGGTGCTGCGGCGATCCGCGACAAGGCGCATCTGCAGCGCGCGCTTGAGCACAATGAGACCTGGAGCGCCTGGCTGGTTGAAGAGCTTGGCAAGCTTGGTCTGCGTGTGACGCCCAGTGTCTGCAACTTCCTGCTGATCCACTTCCCGGAGAATGGCGGCAAGACGGCTGCGGAGGCCGATGCCTTCCTTGGTTCGCGCGGTTATGTGCTGCGGCGTGTGGTGCCTTATGGTTTCCCCAACGCCCTGCGCCTGACCGTCGGCCCGGAAGAGGCCAACCGCGGCGTCGTCGCCGCTCTCAAGGAATTCATGGAAGGCTGAATCGTGCCTGACCCTCTTTTTAACAAGGTCGCGCTGATCGGCATCGGCCTGATTGGCTCGTCGCTTGCACGCGCCATCAGGCATGCCGGTCTGGCGTCGACCGTCGCCATCTCGACGCGCAGTGAACAGACGCTGGAAAAGGCCCGCGAGCTGGAACTGGGCGATGTCTACGAGCAGGACGCGGCTGCGGCGGTGCGCGATGCCGATCTGGTGATCATTTCGGTGCCCGTTGGCGCTTCGGGTGCGGTGGCGCAGGCGATTGCGCCGGCGCTGAAGCCGGGCGCGATCGTGACCGACGTTGGCTCCACCAAGGCATCTGTTGTCGCGCAGATGCAGCCGCATCTGCCGGACACTGTGCATTTCATCCCCGGCCACCCAATTGCCGGTACGGAGGATTCCGGACCTGCCGCCGGTTTTGCCGATCTGTTCGAGGGGCGCTGGTGCATTCTGACGCCGCTGCCGGACACGGATGCGGATGCGCTTGCGCGTCTGTCAGCCTTCTGGGAAGGCTGTGGCGCGATGGTCGACAGCATGGACCCGGAGCACCACGACATGGTGCTGGCCATCGTTTCGCACCTGCCGCACATCATCGCTTACAACATTGTCGGTACGGCGGACGATCTGGAAGCGGTGACCAAATCCGAGGTCATCAAATACTCGGCCTCAGGTTTCCGCGATTTCACGCGTCTGGCAGCGTCAGACCCGACCATGTGGCGTGATGTGTGCCTGCACAACAGTGATGCCATTCTGGAGATGCTGGCGCGTTTTTCAGAAGACCTTTCCGCGCTTCAGCGCGCGATCCGCTGGGGCGATGGCGACAAGCTGTTCGAGATGTTCACGCGCACCCGCGCCATCCGTCGCTCCATCATCGAGGCGGGCCAGGACATCGACGTTCCGGACTTCGGACGTCACGCGCTGGCCCATCCTGAAAAGCCGTAAGGCTTATCTGACGGGCGGTACGCGCCCGAGCGGAATGAAACCGACAAAGACACGGCCCTGGCGGATATTGACCGGCAGGGTCGGCGCCTTGCCGAGATTGGCAAGCCCCGATGTGATGCTTTGGATCTGATCGCGCTGTGCGGGGAAAAGATCGCCGGCAAGACGCGCAATGGTCTGCGGCTCGTTGACCGTGACGCGCAGCTCGGCGTCAATCAGACCGTTCTCCGCAATACGTATCGGCCCCTGAAGGCTGAGCCCGGCCTCGGTGCCGGCCACGCTGAGGCGCAGGTTCTGCACATTGCCGGAGCGTCCACGCAGCCCGTTTCGTGCATTGGCCAACAGCGCCACGCCATCATCCAGCGACAAAAGCACTTCACCATCAAGCGCCGGAATGGTCGCGCCGCTGGTGAGAGCCGGGTCGAGCGAGAGCTTCTGCGCGATGAAGGCGAAATCCACATTCGCGCCGTTCTGGCGCGTGTGGGTCTGAATGCTGTCTGCGCGCGCGATGGGCTGACGCGTATCGTCGTCCAGCGTCAGGACCACATTGGTGGCCTCGCTCGAAACGCGCTCCGGCAGGCGGGTGGTGAGACGCGCGCTGAGGCGCATATTGTCCCAATTCGCTTCAACCGGCGGGAAATGGGGGGCGGTAATTTTCGCGGGCGAATCCAGTTCACCCACGGTGCGCATCGGCTGATAGACCTGCGCTGCGGAACGGAACGCGCCAGCATTCACGGAGACGCCGGTCTCGGCGTTTTCGAAGGAAACGCTGCGGCAGAACAGGCCGATGCGGAAGGGATAACCCCGGGCCGTCGGTTCCTCGCAATTGACGTTCTGCTGGCCGAGATTGATGTCCTCGATGGCCGTGATGGTGCGGCGCTCCAGCGTGTCGGCAGCATAGAACCAGCCGCCGGTGTAAACGAGAATGGCCAGCACAATGAACAGCGCGAACAGCAGGAAGCGGCGGCTGGTATTGCGTTTGGTGCGTTTTCTTGACGGCATGAAGTCCTCCGGTTAACCCGTTCGCCACCAGTGATGACGACACAGCAACACCCTTTCAAGCATTGGGCAGGCGATATGGACGATTTTTGGGTCTTTGGCTACGGATCGCTGATGTGGCGGCCGGGTTTCGCCCACACGGAGACCCGCAAGGCCAGACTGCACGGCTATCGCCGGGCGCTCTGCATCCATTCGCATGTGCATCGCGGCACGCCGGACCGGCCGGGGCTGGTGCTCGGGCTGGACCGTGGCGGTTCATGCCTTGGGCTCGCTTTTCGCGTGCCGGGAGAATTGCAGCGCGAAGTGGTGGACTATCTGCGCGAGCGCGAACTGGTCACCAATGTCTATCTGGAGCGCCGGGTGGGCATTCGGCTTGAGGATGGTTCGGCGGTCGAGGCTTTGACCTATGTGGTCGACCGCGCCCACGGGCAATATGCCGGCAGCATGGACATCGACCACGCGGCGCAGCAGGTGAGCGCATCCGTCGGGCAATCCGGGCCCAATGTCGATTATGTGCGCAACACGGTCGAGCACTTGCAGGCGCTGGGCATTCGCGATCACTGGCTTGAAGCGGTGGCTGCCCGCACCGGCAATGCGGGCAAGGGCGTTATCTAGGGTCCTGACCCTGGGGTCGGGTCTGGCTTCAGGAGGCGGCGGTGACGCCCAGCTGCTGAAGGCGTTTGCGGGCTGTCTCCGGCAGCGGCGGCGGATTGGCCGAAGTGGCTGCTTCAACCAGCATTTCATCGCAGGCCGCTTCCGTTTCGCCGACAAGGCGCTTCTGAAACTCCTCGCGCGACAGGCCGGGCTCGATGGGCGGCAGGAAGCGCGCGCGAATGACGCCCGGATGGCGCAGGAACTTGCGCCGGGGCCAGAACAGGCCGGCCGCATGGGCAACCGGCACCACCGGGACGCCAAGCTGTGAGTAGAGCTCGACAATGCCGTATTTATAGGCCGGTTCCGCGCCCGGCGGACGGCGCGTGCCTTCGGGATAGATGATGAGCTGGCGATTTTCCTTCATCAGCTCATGGGCCTGCTTCACCGCCTGCTTGAGCGCCTTGGTGCGGCTGCCGCGATTGATCGGGATCATGCGCATCTTGGCCACGTACCAGCCGAAGAAGGGGATCCACATCAGTTCGCGCTTCAGGATGTAGAGCGCATCGGGAATGTGCGGCAGAAAGGCAATCGTGTCCCAGAAAGACTGATGCTTGGGCGCGATGATGCAGGGACCGTCCGGGAGGTTCTCCAGCCCCGAAATCTCCGAGCGCCCGCCGGTCATCGCCTGTTGCAGCCACAGGCTCGAGGAAGCCCAGAACTTCGGCACGAACCACGCCTTCTTGCGTGGCAGCAGGAAGAAGATGGGCGTCCAGAACAGCATCTGCACGATGAGGTTCAGGTAGAAGACGGCATTGAAGGTGGCTGATCGGATGAGGAGCATGATAGGGCCCGTTAGAGCAATTCCAGGAAAAACGGGAGCCGGTTTTCCGTCCGGAATTGCACGAAAACATTGAATTGGAGCGTTTTCACGATTCAGCGAAAAGCGGAAACGCTCCAGGTTCTTGTGAGGCTCTTACAGCAACCGGGGAGCGAGGCAAAGCGCCCATGCCGGAGCGTCGTGCGGGGAGTGCGGCTGGATTTCAGTTCCCCTGCAGATCGGCCTGGGTGGTTTCTGCCGTCTTTTTCAGGAATGTCATGCGGGGAAGGGGGACGACCTCGCGCACCAATGCGCCGACATATTTCGTGTATTCCGTGGCGAGCACGCGCAGCGCGTTGGGTTTCGCCAGCCATGCGCCATTGTCGAGCGGCGTGTTGACCACGGGATAGGGGTGCACCTGCGCATCGGGCAGCAGGCGGCGCATTTCCAGAAGGCTGCGCGGCATGTGGTAGTTGTTGGTCACCAGAATGATGCTGTCATAGGCGTTGGCCTGCACCCATTTGGCGCTTTCCTCGGCATTGCCGATCGTGTCGAGCGCGGCATGGTCGATGTCGACGCAGCATTCGAAGAGTTCTGTTTCGCTGCCGGTGGCGATCCGCAGATCGTCTGCCCGGGCGATCGGGTTGACGCCGCTGATGAGAAGGCGTTTTCCCTTGCCGTTTTTCAGGAGTTCGACAGCGGCGTCGATGCGCGACTGGCCGCCGGTGAGGACGACGATGCCGTCTGCATCGTCAATGTCGCGGGGGACGGAGAGATGGCCGATGTGGTCGGCAAATAAACCGAAGCCTGCGATGAAAATGAACACACCGATGGTGCACACCAGCAAAAGCACCCTGAACACGCGACGCGCGCCGGATCGCCGGCTGCGGCGTGATGCGTGACCCTGGCCTTTCAGGCCATGCTGGGGCTCCTGTGTCATGCGGTGATCGTTAACTGCAAATTGCGGCGATGGATAGTCGACACGCATCCGGTGAACAGGTCAATTGGGACATCATCGCGGCTACATCGTGTCGGGATGGGCGGTGTCGACATTCTTCAGATAGGAGAGCACCGTCACATGGGTGGTTGCCGCCGTGAGGACGGCAATGACGATCACGATTGCGCCGACGCCGATATAGCCGGATGGGCCGATGGCGAAATTGCCGAACAGGGCCGTGGCCTGATCTGCCTCGGGCGTGGCCATGTTGCGCGATGACCACCAGTAGAAGCCGATGAAAACGAGGATGGCGGCAAGGCCGCCGGCGGCAGCCCCCTTCATGCCGGCGAACAGGAAGTGCCGGCGGAACTGCGAGGCGATGAAGGGTGCTTCCGCTCCCACGAAATGCAGCACCTCGATGATGTGTCCATTGCCGGCCATCGCGCCGCGCGTGGCGAAGATGACGGTGAGCGCCGTGGCCGAAAGCATCAGCGCCAGCGCGGACATGCCGATGGTGACCGTGGTGCGCGCCATGGCGACGAGCCGGTCGACCCAGGTGCGGTGATCGTCCAGCGTCGCATTGGCGACGTTTTGCGACAGTTCTGCGCGCATGGCCGCGAAATCGGGCCGTGCTGTCGGGTCGATGGTGACGATCACGAGCCGGGGGACGGGCAGGCTCTCAATGTCGAGACCGGTTCCGAGCCACGGTTCGAGCAGGCGTGCGGTGGCTTCGGCGTCGACGATGTTTGCGTTGAGAACGCCATTGTAACCGGCGGCGATGTCGCGGGCCTGGGCGAGGGCGGCGTCCATGTCCAGCCCCTCATCGGGTTTGATCTGGATGGTCGCTTCGCGGGATATCTGCGTCTGCCAGGTGGAGGCGGTGTCGCGCACCAGCGTCACCGCGCCCAGGGTGAGGCACGAAAGAAAGGTCATGATCGCGATCACGAGCACCATGGCGCGGCCGGCAATGTTGTCCGACGGCACGATGGGCGTCTGCTTGCGCGACACCGCGCCGCGCGCGCCCGAACTCAGGCGTGCGCCGACATTCTTCAGGAGGCGGGTCGTCTCAGTCATAGATTTCCAGCCTTCCGCCCGAAAGCACCATGCGGCGCGCATCCACCTGATCCATCAGGCCGAGGTCGTGGGTGGCGATGACGACGGCGGTGCCGAGCCGGTTGAGCTCCAAAAGAAGCCGCAGCAGGCGGCGGGCGAGCTGCGGGTCCACATTGCCGGTCGGTTCGTCGGCGAGCAGGATGCGGGGCTGCTCGATGAGGGCGCGGGCGATGGCGGCGCGCTGCTTTTCACCGCCGGACAGGATGGGCGGCAGCACATGCATGCGCTCACCTAAACCCACCCATTTCAGGAGTTCGATCACGTCGCTGCGATAGGTGGATTCATCGCGCCCGCGAACGCGCAGCGGCAATGCTACATTCTCATAGGTGGTGAGATGATCCAGCAGACGGAAATCCTGAAAGACCACGCCGATATTGCGGCGCAGGAGCGGCAGCTCCGTGCGGGTGATCTTGGAGCGGTCCTTGCCGAAAATCGTGATCAGGCCGCGCGTCGGCTTCAGCGACATGAAAAGCAGGCGCAGGAGCGTTGTCTTGCCGGCGCCGGAAGGGCCGCTCAGAAACTGGAAGGATCGCTCCGGCAAATGAAACGAGACATCGCGGAGGATCTCCGGACCCATCCCGTATCTATGGCCGACATTTTCAAATCGAATCACGAGGAACCTGCGTTCGTTGGGTGGCGGGTGTTGCCGGGACGCATTCTGTCAGACCATCAATGCGCATGGTTAATAGCAAGTTAACTCCTGCTTGATATGCGGGAGGTCGAAGCATTAACCATTTCCATTTAGCCCGGAAAGGCGGATCACGAAAGGATAGTCTGCCGGCTATGAGGCACTCCGACAGCGCACGCCCTCTTTCGGGCGAAATCATGATGCCCGACCGGGCGCGCGGATCGCAGCGTCAAAGCGTTGCCGGGCGCGATGCCGGGCGCGATGTGGTCGATGTGGGCTTCGAAACGCTTGCGCCCGGCGAGAACACCGAAGCGCGCAAGCCGCGCGCGGCGCTGCCGTCGGGTGAAACCGTCTCCGGCCTCGATATGCTGAAACCGGGTGCAGCACACCGGCGCGTGAAGCGCGGGCCGGCAGGCCCGCTGTTCTGGGCGGTGGGCGCGCTGCTCATCGCCGGCGCGTTCTGGGTGTCGGGCGGGCACAGCCTGGTGCAGGCGATGGATTTCGGTCAGCGGGAGACGCCGTCGCAGGCCCTGCGTCTGGTGGAGGTGACATCCCGCGTCGAGCGGCAGGGATCGCAGGCGCTTCTCATCGTTGATGGCGCAGCCTTTAACGGCGGCAGCAAGATTGTCGCCATTCCATCAATCTCCATCAACGTTACCTCCGAAAACGGCTCGACAACGCGTTATTTTTTGGGGACAAACGAACAACACCTCGGACCGGGCGCGCGCTTTCCCTTCTCCAGTCGGCTGGTCGCGCCTAGTGAAGGTGTAAAGTCCGTTTCTGTGACGTTTCGTTCGTCGTAGATCATCTGCTGAATACCCGGTTCCGGACCAGATCGTTTCGGGACCGCCCTTACAGGAGTTCGCCGCCCCATGCCTGTTGTACGCGGCAAGGAAATCGAGGTTTTGTTCTCGGCCTCGACCATCGCAAGGCGCAATCTGGAACTCGCCAAGGACATCGCTTCGCGCGAGTATGACGACCTTCTGGTGATTTCCGTTCTCAAGGGATCGTTTATTTTCGCAGCCGATCTGATCCGCGCGATGCACGATGTGGGCATCTCGCCGGAAGTGGAGTTCATCATGATCTCCAGCTACGGGGCGGGCACGGAAAGCGGCAAGATCAAGGTGTTGCGCGACATCGACAACGATGTGAAAGGGCGCGACATCCTTCTGGTCGATGACATTCTGGAATCCGGCAAGACACTGAAGCACACGAGCGAACTGATGATGTCGCGCGGCGCAAAATCGGTGTCCGTTGCGGTGCTGCTCGACAAGCATTCGCGGCGGCAGACGGAAATCAACGCCGATTTTGTCGGTTTTGAATGCCCCGACTATTTTGTCGTGGGCTATGGAATGGACGTGGCGCACGCGTTTCGCGAGCTGCCTTTCGTCGGCATCGTCAAGGGCGATGCCTGAACGGAGTGATTTTTAGAAAAGTGGGGGCTGGCGTATTTACCGAAGGGTAATCGGATCGGGTGAAAACAGGTCATGGCTAAGCTTCTTATTGTCGAAGACGACGACTCCGTACGTAATTTTACCGCCCGCGCGCTGAGCGCTGCCGGTCACACCGTGGAAACCGCGGGTGACGGGCTGGAAGGGCTTGAGCGAATCAATGAAACGGCCGGCGATTACGATCTGGTCCTGTCGGACATTCGTATGCCGGCCATGGACGGCATCGAGATGGCGCGGGCCGTGGCAAACGCCTTTCCGGGCCTGCGTCTTCTCCTGATGACCGGCTATGCGGATCAGCGCGAACGTGCCGTGGAGCTTGAAGGCACCGTCAAGGGCGTCGTGAACAAGCCCTTCACGCTGAGCGAACTGCGCCAGCGGGTTGGCGAGGTTCTCGCCGCCTGACCGGCGCTTCTGCAATGGTTCAGATTGCCCGCCATGCCTCCGGATGGGGCGGGGGCGGGCGATCAGATGACCGTGCGTTTCGCAGCCGTGGCTGCGTCGCCGGTGTTCGGTGTGCCCGTTGGCTCGATCAAGAGGAGATGCGCTTCCTTGTGGGCCACCGGGCAATGCTCGACATCTTTCGGCACGACGAACATTTCACCCGGTTTCAGCGTGACGGTGCGGTCGCGCAGTTGAATGTCGATTTCGCCCTTTAGCACGAGAAAGAAGTCGTCGGTGTCGGGGTGAGAATGCCATTTGAATTCGCCCTCGACCTTTACGACCATCACGTCATGGCCGTTGAAGGTGGCCACGGTTCGCGGTGACCATTTCTCGTCAAAGGCAGACAGTTTTTCCGCCAGATTTATCGCATCACTCATCGCACCCCTCCGCTTCATGAAATGAAAATACGCAAAATGCCGAAACGTGACGGGGCCGGGTTGTTCTGTGGGCGAAGGCCCCGGCAGTCGGTTACTGCATGTTGAGTAGCCGTTCGAGATATTCCTTTTCGAGGGCAGGGCTCAGCGCATCGCCGAGGCGCTTGCGGATGGCGTCCAGAATGCGGCGTGCGCGCTGAGTGTCGATCTCGTCGGGAACGTCGACCGAATCGCCGAAATCCGGCCCCGTGGTCGCCTGCGGACGCCCAAGCGGATCGCGGCCATTATTGCCCTGCCGATAGCCCTGTTCGCCGCCGCCCTGCTCACCCTGCATGGCCTGCTGCATCTGGTTCATCATGTCCTGCGCGCCGCGCCGCAGCGCTTCGAGCGCACGGCCCTGTTCGCCAACGGCCTGCTCGCCTTCGCCCTCGCCAAGCGCGCCTTCGGCTTCGCCCATGGCCTCGCCGGCTTCGCCGAAACCTTCGCCGGGCTTGATGCCCAGCCCCTCAAGGCCCTCCATCAGGCTTTCCAGATCCTGCCGCAGCATGCCCTGACCCTGTTGCAGGCCGCGCATGGCGTCGGCGAATTCTTCAGGCGTCATGCCCTGACCCTGTCCGGGCTGCTGGCCCTGACCGGGCTGGTTCTGCCCTTCATGCCCCTGTTGACCGCGCTCGCCCTGCTGGCCTTCCTGACCGGGCTGCCCGCGCTGCCCGCGTTCCATCTGGTCCATGCGGAAGGTCTCGTTCATCAGCTCCTGCTGCTTGCGCATCAGATTGCCGAGCTCGTCCATCTGCTGGCGCATTTCTGATTGCTGGCCACCCTGCTGCCCCTGCTGGGAGCGGCCGGCCTGCAGATTGTTCATCATGTTCTCAAGCTGGGAGAGCAGTTCCTGCGCCTGATCGCGCGCGCCGGATTTGGCCAGTTCCTCGATCTGGTCGAGCATGCGCTCCAGATCGCTCTGGTTCAGCATCTGGCTGTTCTCCGGCATCTGCTGGGCCAGATCGGGGTTCTGCTGCGCGCGCTCGGCGAGTTCGCGCATGAACTCCTGCATGGCGCTGCGCAATTCGTCCATCAGCTGGGCGATTTCCTCGTCGCTCGCGCCGTCTTCAAGCGCCTGCCTCAGGGCTTCCTGGGCCTGCCGCAGACGCTTCTCGGCAGCGGTGAGGTCGCCATCCTCGATGATGAGTGCGATCTCCCAGAGATAATCGACCACGCTGCGCAACTGGTCGTCCGACTGCGCCGTTGCAAGCCGCGAGCGGGCCGCCGAAACACCGAGGAAATGGGCGAGATCGCTCAGCGTTCTTTCCGGCCATGTCATGACCGCGTCCATCAGGTCGAGAACGCGCTGCTTGCCATTGGCGTCCAGCGCCAGAATGCGTCGCTGCTCCACCAGCGCCTTGGCCAGCGGATTGGTGAAGATGCGCTCCGGCAGGGTAACGACTTTCGCTTCGCTCAGCGCTTCCTGCCCTGCATCGTCGACCGCGCGCAGCGTAATCACCACCGAACTGCCGGCCCACGGGTGCTCGGTGAGGTCGCGTGAGGTCTTCGCGGCGATGCTCTTGCCATCGCGGCGCGGCAGGGTGAGCGCCAGGTCGGGCGCTTCATAGAGTGGCCGTGCATCGATCGCCTGCCAGGCCTGCCTGAACAGCGCCTGGGCTTCGGCAGCCCCGTAATCATCCTCGATTTCGTAGACGAGTTCCAGCGCGCCATTGACGGCGCGTCTGGGGTCTTCGGCAAAGCGGATTGCCGGGGGATTGTCCGGCGTCACCGAAAAGAGCCAGCTTTCGATCTCCTGACCGTCGCGCTTCAGGATGAGCTTGCCATCGCCGGCAAGCGTGCTGGCGAAACGGCGGGCGGTGGCGGCAGAGGAGAGCGTTTCGCTCTGCGACGCGCCTTCCGGCTCGATCAGGGTTTCCGCGTCATCGACGCCAAGGAAGGAAAGCGTCTCCGTGCCCGATCCGCCAGTGACCCGCAGCGCGAGCATGCTGCCCTGCGGCACGGTGAAGTGGTCGGTTTCGCGATTGGCCTCTGCAGTCAGATAGAGCGGTGCGCGGCGGGTGTAGTTGGGCGGCGTCACCCAGGCGTCGATGCGCGGGGGAACCACTTCCGCCCCGCCATTGGCCCGAAAACCGTCCAGAATGCTGCCGCCATAGGGGCCGGTGGAGAAGGCTGCCGCAATGACCAGAAGCAATGCAGCGGCTGCGCGCAGGCCCCAGGGATCTTTTTCCGGCACGCCGGTTTCCGGCAGGTCGCCGCGCAGATTGTTCAGCCTTCCGGCCATGCGCTTCTGGTGTTCGCGCCATAAGGCGTCGGCAAATTCGTTCTGGCTACCGGCGAGCCGGTCCGATTGCGTTGCGACGGGCTCATGCTCAAGCTGATTGACCCGCTCGATGCGCCGGTCGATTTCAGCCGGTTGCGGGCGGCGGAAGCCGCGCAGACGCCAGAGTGCGGCGAGGCTTGCGAGGCCGAGCAGGCCGAGAACGGCGGTCCGCACCATGTCGGGCATGAGCCTGAAGAGGCCAAGCCAGGAAATGCTCAGGAAAAGGCTGACAAGGACAATGAGCGGCAGGACAAGCGGCCAGAGACGTTCCACCACCATGACGGAACGGATGGCAAACCGGGTGCGCGCGAGGCGCGCGAACCGGCTCCTGTGCGTTTGCCCTGTCGGTGTTTCAGCCATAGGCGCTCTCTGCACATTGCCGCAGCGCGCGTGAATCGCACGCCCTGTCATCATGAAGGATAGCAGTAAACGCGGCGAAGGCGAGGCGGCGCGCGAAATTGTGATCCGCGCGCTGCAGGTGGTTTTACTCGGCGAGCCAGTCCGGCATCGAATCGAGCGCGATCAGCTCTTCAAGGCTCAGCCGGGGCCGAATCACGTGGAAACGGTCGCCATTCACCAGAACTTCCGGTACAAGCGGGCGCGAATTGTAGGTGCAGGCCTGCACCGCGCCATAGGCGCCGGCAGAGCCGACGGCGATCAGGTCACCGGCCTTGAGCGCAGGCAGCTCGCGGTCGAGCGCCAGATAGTCGCCCGTCTCGCAGACCGGACCGACAACATCGGCGACGAGCGTGCCGGCATTCTCGTCCGGTTCGGCGACCGGGCGAATGGCGTGGAACGCCTCGTAAAGCGTGGGGCGGATGAGGTCGTTCATCGCTGCGTCCACGATGACGAAGTTCTTCGCTTCGCCTTCCTTCACATAAACCACTTCCGACACGAGGATGCCGGCATTGGCGGCGATCAGGCGACCGGGTTCGAGCATGACCTTCAGACCGAGCTTCTTCATGTGCTTGCGCACGACTTCGGCATAGGCGTCGGGCAGGGGCGGCTGATCGCCATCCTCCGCGTAGGGAACGCCAAGCCCGCCGCCGAGATCCACATGCTCGATGGCGTGGCCGTCGGCGCGCAGGGTTTCGGTCAGCTCCGTCAGCAATGCGAAAGCATCGTCAAAGGGCTGCAGTTCGGTGATCTGGCTGCCGATATGCATGTCGATGCCGGACACTTTCAGGCCCGGAAGCCCGGCGGCGCGCGCATAGGCGGCGCGGGCGTCCTTCCAGCTGATGCCGAACTTGTTCTCCGCCTTGCCGGTGGAGATTTTCTTGTGCGTTTTCGCGTCGACATCGGGATTGATGCGCAGCGACACATTGGCCGTCAGCCCCAGCGCGGTGGCGCGGGCGGAGAGCTGTTCAAGCTCGGGCATCGATTCGACGTTGAAGCAGAGAATGCCGGCCTGGAGCGCGAAGTCCATTTCGCGTGCGGTCTTGCCGACACCGGAAAACAGGATCTTGTTCGCAGGCACGCCGGCGGCCAGCGCACGGCGCAGCTCGCCTTCCGAGACCACATCCATGCCGGCGCCGAGGCGGGCAAGCGTGGTCAGAACGGCCTGGTTGGAGTTTGCCTTCATGGCGTAGCAGACGAGCGCGTCCAGCCCCTCGAAAGCTTCCGAGAAGACACGGTAATGGCGCGTCAGCGTTGCCGTGGAATAGCAGTAGAACGGGGTGCCGACGGCTTCCGCAATGGCGGGCACCGGCACGTCTTCGGCGTGCAGCACGCCGTCACGATATTCGAAATGATTCACGGCAGCAGGCTTTCGGCTGAGCGTTTGGTTGTCTGGCTCGCGCCGTCATGCGGCGCAAGCCTTTTCGGTCCGATGCTCTAGAGCAGACCGTCGAGGATGAACGGACGATCTTCGACCGGTTTTTCCGGCGCCGGCGGGACGGGCTGGTCGTTGCGTTCAGCTTCCTTGCGCGCATCCACTGCCGCCTCATAGGGCGAATCAAGTGGCGCCTTGCGCCCGCAGGCGGCAAGGCCGAGCGCGAGGCCGAGCATGACAAGGGTGAGCGTGCGGCGGGCCGTCATGAGCGTTCCATTCCTCGAAAGTGCGTGGGCTGCGTTTTAGCGCTTTTTGGCGGGCGTTGCATCCCGTTTCAGGCGTTTCTTCCATGCGCTGATCTGGCGGGTCACTTCGGAGGGCGCGGTGCCGCCATAGGAGGTGCGGCTTTTCACGGAATTGCTGACCGACAGCACCGAGAAAACGCCATCGTGAATGGCCGGGTTGATCGCCTGGAGGTCTTCCAGCGCAAGCTTTTCAAGCCCGCACTTCTTTTCCTCGGCAAGCGCCACGGCGCGGCCCGTCACGTGATGCGCCTCGCGGAACGGCAGGCCCGCTTCACGCACCAGCCAGTCGGCCAGGTCGGTTGCGGTGGAGAAACCGGCTCCGGCGGCCTCCTTCATGGCGGTCGTGTTGACCTCCATGTCGCCGACCATGCCGGTCATCGCGGCAAGCATCAGGTCGAGCGTCTCGGCAGCGTCGAAGACGGCTTCCTTGTCTTCCTGCATGTCCTTTGAATAGGCGAGCGGCAGGCCTTTCATCACCGTCAGCAGCGCGATCAGGTCGCCATTGATGCGGCCGGTCTTGGCGCGGATCAGTTCAGCGGCGTCCGGGTTCTTCTTCTGCGGCATGATCGAGGAGCCGGTGGAGAAGGAATCGGACAGGCGCACAAAGCCGAACTGCGGCGTCGACCAGATGACGATTTCCTCGGCCAGACGCGAAAGGTGAATGGCGCAGATGGCCGAAAGCGACAGGAACTCCAGCGCGAAATCGCGGTCCGACACGGTGTCGATGGAGTTGCGGGTGGGCTCACGGAAACCGAGCGCCTCTGCCGTCATGTGACGGTCGACGGGGAAACCCGTGCCGGCAAGGGCGGCCACGCCGATCGGGCTTTCGTCCAGCCGCTCGATGGCGTCGCGGACGCGCGAACGGTCGCGGCCGAACATTTCGACATAGGCCATCAGATGGTGGCCGAACGTGACCGGCTGCGCCGACTGCAGATGCGTGAAGCCCGGCATGACGCTCGCAGCGTGTTCCTCGGCGCGGGTGAGAAAGGCTTCGATGAGGCCGCCAAGCGCGGCATCGACGCGCTGCAGCTCTTCCTTGACCCAGAGGCGGAAATCGAGCGCCACCTGATCATTGCGCGAACGCGCCGTGTGCAGGCGTCCTGCGGCCGGTCCGATCAGCTCGGCCAGACGCGCCTCGACATTCATGTGAATGTCTTCGAGCCTGGTGGAAAAGGTGAAGGAGCCAGCCTCGATCTCTGACAGGATCGTGTTCAGGCCCTCAACGATTTTTTTCTCGTCGTCAGCCGAAATTATGCCAGTCTTTGCCAGCATGGCGGCGTGGGCCAGGCTGCCGCGAATGTCCTGGGCGTAAAGCTTCTTGTCGAAACCGATGGATGCGTTGATCGCTTCCATGACGGCATCGGGTCCTGAGGCAAAACGTCCGCCCCACATGCGGTTGCTGGCTTGGTCTTCGCTCATCATGATAACCGGGCGCTAGTGTGGAAAGAAGAATGTCGAAGCAGAAACAAAAATTCCCGGCACTTCGCTTGGTCGTCCTGGCTGTTGCCGCGGGCGCTATAGCGGGTGCGATTGCGGTATACGTGAAGGGTGGGCTGGATGGCAACAAGCCGGCGACCCAGATTGCCGTCGATGCAGACAATGCGGTCTGTGAGGCGAAGCAGGAGCAGGCGCGCGCCATTGGCGCTGCGGCAACCGGTCACGTGGCGGCCATGCTGGCTGCCGATCCGCCGCGCTCACTGAAAACACTGGCCTTTGCCGGTCCCGACGGCGAGGCGATGTCGGTCGGAGATTTTTCGGGCCGTGCGATCCTGATCAATCTCTGGGCCACCTGGTGCACTCCCTGCCGTGAGGAAATGCCGGCGCTTGATGCGCTGCAATCTGCCAAAGGCGGCGACGATTTCGAGGTTGTTGCGGTCAATGTGGATCGCGGCGACGATGAAAAGCCGACCGCGTTCCTGGAAGAAACGGGCATTGAGGCCCTGGGCTATTACCGCGACAGTTCGATGAAGATTTTCAACGATCTGAAAAGTCAGGGGCTGGCGCTTGGCCTGCCGGTGACGCTGCTTCTCGATGGGGAAGGCTGCCTCATGGCGCATATGAACGGACCCGCCGAATGGGCGAGCCCGGATGCCGGGCGTCTGATCGACGCGGTGGTTGCGAACCAGAAATGATCCTGTCGGGGAGCTTCATGCTCCCCGAAATCGCTCCGGCAGCGGAAAGCCTTTTCAGGCAGCCGCGCGCGGGCTGTAGACGCAGCCTTCGGCCTGCCCGTCAGGGCCGCGCTTGACCTCAACACGATCAACCGTGAGCGTTGTCTCCGAAAGCTTGTCGAAAATCCATTTGGCAAGATTTTCGAGCGAAGGGACCGACAGGCCGTCGATCTCGTTCAGATAGGTGTGGTCGAGGGTCTTGTGGACGACGGCTATCTGTTGTTCGACTTCATAGAGATTAGCCGCCCAGCCATAAACCGGGTCAGGTTCGCCGACGAGATGGACGGAGACCTTGAAGGAATGCCCGTGCAGACCGGAATAAGGCTCCAGCTTGTGCGCGGCCTCGAATGTAAATTCCTTGTACGTTTCCACTTCCTAATCCCCTGACTTTAAATGGATTTTCGGACTCGCGATCGTTTCTTCCGGAGGAAGCTTTACCTTTCCTCAAGGCTGAGCGACGCCTGCCGTAGGTCGATCGGACGATCTGTTGTATAATCCTTTTAGCTTAAAGGTTTGGCACCCGCTTTGATGCCTGTCAATCTACCGGGACGAGTGTGCCAAAAGAGGCCTGCCGTTAACCTGTTGTTTGGTTAGCCGGCATTATCCTTGGCTGCGTTTTAATTTACGCCAGCAAAGAGGCTCAAGAATGACCAATAAAAATAACCGCGGAGGCTGGTTTGCGGCACTGGCGGTGCTGCTTTTCTCGTTTGTGGCTCCGGCCGCTGCGCAGAATGCCGAACTGCCAAAGCCCGAGGGCAATGTCATCCTGACGATTGACGGCAATATCGGTGCGACCAATGGGGAAGGCGTCGCCGATTTCGATATCGCCATGCTCGAGAAGCTGAAATCCGCAAAGATCAAGACGAGCACACCCTGGTTCGACAATGAGGTCGAGTTCGAAGGGGCGCTGATGACCGAGCTGATGAAGCTCGTTCAGGCAGATGGCAAGGAAGTGGTTGTCACGGCGCTGAACGACTATCAGGCGCCGGTGCCGATTGCCGATTTTGCCGAACATGGCACGATCCTCGCCTACAAGCGCGACGGAGAGTACATGCCGGTCAGCGACAAGGGGCCGCTTTTCATCGTCTATCCTTACGATTCCTCACCTGAACTGAACACGCAGAAATACTACTCTCGTTCTGTTTGGCAGATTCGACGCTTTACCGTTCGCTAGGCGTCTGACAAGCTCTGTTCATGGCGGAACCGGAAACAATACATATGAAGCGTCGCACGGCCTCTCGTGTAGTGCAGGTGGTTCTTTCCATCGGCATGATCGCATTGGCCGTTGCGGCGCTTTATATTTCTGTTCTGGTGTTCCAGCGTCAGGAAGCACTGACGCAGATCTTCCGCTACAACATCGCCTATAGCGCCAGCCAGGGCATGAACGAGCTCCTGCGCTTCAGGCGGACCCTGACGGCGGCTCTCATCGATCCGCCGCAGGTTACCAAGCAGGATGTGGAGCTGCGCTACCAGATCCTGCTCAGCAGGCTGAGCCTGTTCGAGCAGGGCGAATTCATGAACTTCGTCACTGCATTGCCGGAAAACCGGGAAACGGTCGACGAACTGGCAAGCGCGCTGGACGAAATCGGCGGATTTATCGGCGAAATCGACGATCCGGAAGTGGCCCAGCAGGCGCTCGACCTGACAGCGCCGCTTGAACGCAAGATGGTCGCGCTCGCTTCCAAGGCGAATGAATATGGAGCGACGGCGCAGGCGGAGGATCAGAGGCAGCTTCTCACGCTGCACTGGATATTCTCATCCCTTGCGCTTTCGCTCGTCGTGTCGGGCTTCATCTTCATCGCCATGCTGCGATGGCAGCACCGGCTGCAGATCAGTGTGCAGCAGCGGCTGAAAGCGACCAATGAGGATCTGTTGCGAACGAGCGCGGAGCTCAGCGAAAGCGCTGCCGCCGCACGTCGCGCCAATGAAGAGCTGATTACCCAGAACCTGCTCTTCAACACGGCGCTGAACAACATGTCCCACGGCCTTTGCATGTTCGATGCAGAGGGCAAGCTCATCGTCAGCAATCAGAAGATGGAGAACATCTACGGTCTGAGCCAGGAGCAGCTCCGGCTGGGCACGTCGCTCGACATGCTGATCCAGCACATGGTCGAGACCGGCGCCTGCGCGGAGTATGAGGCCGAACAGCTCTCTCAGATGCAATGCAAGCTGATCGAAGAGGATCGGTCCGATACGCTGATACAGGAACTGCGCGATGGGCGCACCATTCTGATTTCCCACCAGCCGATGCGCGGCGGCGGCTGGGTTGCGACTTATGAAGACATAACCGAGCGGCACAAGGCGCAGGCGCAGGTTGCCTATATGGCCCGCCATGACACGCTGACCGATCTTCCCAATCGCATTTTGATGCGTGAGCAGCTGGAGGACATTCTTGCCTCCAGCAGCGACCAGGGCCTCGCCACGGCGGTGATGTGCGTCGACCTCGACAATTTCAAAAGCATCAACGACACGCTCGGCCACCCGGTTGGCGACGCCCTTCTGCGCGCTGTTGCCGGGCGCATTCGCAACACGGTGCGCGAGACGGATGCGGTGGCGCGTCTTGGCGGCGACGAATTTGTGGTTGTTCAGGGCAATGTCGAAAAGCCGGAGCAGGCGAGCAGCCTGGCCAAGCGGCTGATCGAGGCGCTGGACGAACCCTATATCATCGAGGGGCATCAGGTGCTGACCGGCGCAAGCGTCGGCATCGCCATTGCCGAAGCCGACGAACAGGGCGGCGACCTTCTCATGCAGGCGGACGTAGCGCTCTATCAGGCCAAGGGCGATGGACGCGGTGTGTTCCGCTTCTATGAGGCAGGCATGAACAAGCGCCTGCAGCGCCGTCGCTCACTGGAGGCGGAGTTGCGCGCGGCCAATCTGGACGAGCAGTTCCATCTCGTCTTCCAGCCGATCATCGGGCTTGGAACCAACCGGGTCACCACTTTCGAGGCGCTGCTGCGCTGGACGCACCCGGTGCACGGACCGATCTCGCCGGACGAGTTTATCCGCATTGCCGAGGAAACGGGCGCGATCGTGCCCATCGGCGAATGGGTGCTGCGCCGTGTCTGCCTTGAGATGAAGTCGTTGCCGGACAATATCAGCATCGCAGCGAACCTCTCGCCGATGCAGTTCAAGCGGGATGACATCGTGGAGACGGTCGCGCGTGTTCTCTCCGAGACCGACACGCCAGCAAACCGCCTCGAACTCGAGATCACCGAAACGCTGCTTCTGGAAGACAGCCGCAAGCTGCACACGGATCTGCGTCGCCTGCGCAAGCTGGGCACCCGCATCTCGCTCGACGATTTCGGCACCGGCTATTCATCGCTCAGCTATCTGCAGAAATTCGCCTTCGACAAGGTGAAGATCGATCGCCTTTTCATCAAGGAAATCACCAAGAGCGCGGATCAGGCGGCGATTGTTCAGACCATCGTGAACCTGGCCTTCACGCTGGGCATGACCACGGTGGTGGAAGGTGTCGAGATGGAAGAGCAGTTGCGCATCATTCGCGCCATGGGTTGCGATGAAGCGCAGGGCAATCTGTTCAGCAAGCCGATCCCTGCCTCCGACATTCCCGACTTCCTGGCTGCGCACAAGCTTCGCCGCTATGCGGCCTGATCCCGAAAGCCTTTAATCTTCTGCACGTTCGTTTCGCGCGCGCTCGCGGAAAATGCGCCGTATGACCTTGCCGGTCGTCGTGAGGGGCATGGATTCCACGAAAGCGATTTCGCGCGGATATTCGTGGGCTGAAAGGCGTTCACGCACCCATAATCGAATGTCCTCGGCAAGCGCATCGCTGGGGTCGGCTCCCTCGCGCAGGACGATATAGGCCTTCACGATTTCGGTGCGCACGGGATCGGGCTTGCCCACGGCGGCGGCGAGCGCCACGTCGGGATGGCCCGTCAGGCAATCCTCGATCTCCGTTGGCCCGATGCGATAGCCGGCCGAGGTGATGACGTCATCGTCGCGTCCGACGAAATGGATGTACCCGTCTTCATCGCAAACGCCCTGATCGCCGGTCGTCATCCAGTCGCCGACGAATTTTTCGGCGGTCGCGGCTTCGTTCTCCCAGTAACCCAGAAACATCACCGGGTCGGGCCTCAGAATGGCGATGTCGCCAGCCTCATGGGCGGGCAGGCGGCGACCCTCCCTGTCGATGACGGCAACCCGGTGTCCGGGAACCGGCAGGCCGATCGCGCCGGGCCGCCCCACATTGAGCGCATGGCAGGATGAAAGGACGAGGTTGCATTCGGTCTGTCCGTAGAACTCGTTGATCTCCAGACCAAGCGCATTGCGCGCCCACTCGAATGTTTCGCGCCCGAGCGCTTCGCCGCCGGAGCCGATGGTGCGCAGGGAAAGGTCGAAACGCTTCCGGATATCGGGAACGGCTTTCAGCATGCGCAGCGCCGTGGGCGGGATGAAGGCGTTGCGCACCTTCATCTTCTCCATCAGGCCAAGCGCCGTTTCGGGGTCGAATTTCTCAAACCGGCCCGCGACGACGGGTGTGCCGAGATAAAGGCCGGGCAGGAGCACGTTGAGCAGTCCGCCCGCCCACGCCCAGTCGGCCGGGGTCCACAGGAGATCGCCGTCCTGCGGCAGGAATTCATGGTGGAATTGAACGCCCGGCAGATGGCCCAGCAAGACCCGGTGCCCGTGCAGCGCGCCCTTGGGCGGTCCGGTGGTGCCGGATGTGAAAATCATCATGGCCGGATCGTCCGGCCCCGTGGCGGCTGCTTCGAAGGGGCCGGCATTCTCGGCGATGATGCGGTGAAAATCCTGCGTGTCGCCGCTTGCCCCGTCCACACAGACCGAAAGCCTCAGTGCGGGGAGCCTGTCCCGGATGCGCGCAATCTTGGAGAGCCCGGTATCATTGGTGATCACCGCTGCAGCGCCCGACGTGAACAGCCGGTATTCGAGCGCTTCGGCCCCGAAGAGGAGGGCGAGCGGCACTGCGATTGCGCCGAGCTTGTAGATTGCAGCATGCGCAATCGCGGTCTCGAAGGATTGCGGCAGGAGCAGCGCAACCCGGTCGCCCCGCCTGATGCCGGCTCGGGCAAGGCCTGCGGCCAGCGCATCGGAGTGCGCGGCAAACATGCCGTAGGTCAGCGTGGCCGGTGTCTCTCCGGGCCTGTATTCGAAAAGGGCGATGCGTTCGGGCGCGCGTTTCGCCCAGTCATTGGAGATGGCTGTACCGATATTGAACGTCTGCGGGATGTTCCAGCGGAACCCGTCATAAAGCTCTTCGTAGCTTTCGCGCCGTTCAAGCATCGTCGTGACATGTCCTCCCCTGTCCGTCGCCTTGATGCTCTCGGGAGCCAGCGTCCCTTGGGGAAATGGTGCCCTTGGCCGGACTCGCAATGTTTCCATAGCGCATTGAAATCACGAAGGAAATCTCAATGCGCTGTGTCTCCGTTACCGTGGTTTGGAAATTTCATCCATAGCCTTGATAGCATGGATAACTGAATCTCCGACGTGAAGCTTTCCTTGATGAACCGAACATTCGACTTCGATTGCCGTGGATTTTGCTTCGCCGACGCTCTCGACGGCATCCGACGGAATGGAGAACATAAGGACTTCTACAGGGGGAAACCTTAGCCACTGCGACGACGGTATGCTTCGCATGGGATTTGGAAACCAGAAGTTTTCCCTTGCCAGACACAATGTTGATGAAGGGGGCTTCGAGCTTGATCTGCCTGCCGCCAAGGATTGCAATGAGGTCAACATCGGTCTGATCCTCATCCGGGAGAGCCACATTGCCGCCAGACAGTGCAATAAAGCCGGCGACGATGTTTGCAGCCCCGTTCGCATTGATGCTCCTCCTGCGGCGCTCGCTCTCCGAGATCTCAGGATTGATGCCGAGGGAGAGCCATTCGACGCTGACCGACAGGATCGCCGCGAGGTTCGTCAGCGTGTCGGGGCGAGGCTTGGTCTCACCGGTCATCCATCTCCGAACGCTCTCATGGCTGACCTTCGCACCGTAATTTCGTCCAAGGCGCTCGACGATCCAACCCAGGCGACCGTGGTTTGGTGCCGGAACCATCGGGCTATCATCACAAGCCTGTTTCAATCGCTTGGCGAACTCGGGAGCGCGGATCTTCTTTACGTAAGCTGTCACATCATTTTCTTTTTATAGCGTTATTCGTATTGGTTGATATTATAAATCGATCTCTTTAATTGGTGTGTTAAAGATTAATTTTTGAGAATTTGAAATTCAAGGAGTTTGTGTTGAAGAGCGTGTTTGTTGTTATTGCTTTGATTTTTCTATCAGCATGCCAGACAGGTCCCGGTGTTTATAGTGATAAACATACGGGTAGAAAAATTATAAAATCATCATCTAAAATGCTTGATTCGAGCTTGCTTGTAACCGCATTCGGGGAGGCGGCGTACCTAGATCAAGATGGATATGTCGTGGCTGTTTCTTATATGGCGCCCGCCTGGGCGCATTTTCGAGAGGCTTGGTCATTTGGTAAAAAATACGATTATAAACGGGTAAGGGCCAACGTTATAGGTTGTGATGTTGGTGGATGTATGATTCAGGAAGACGGGTATATTAAAATCCAAGAAAGAGATTTTTATAGATTCTCAAAGAAAGGTTTTGAATTTAAGCTTGTAGGATCTTCTAGGTCTTTTGAATCTAAGATTCCTGCAAGGCTTTTTATTGAGGTTTTACAGATAAAAAAATGATTTTATCAATTATATTTTTTTTGATTGTGGTGGTATTGTGGATTTATATTTAATTAATTTCTAATTAATATTAGAATTACAAGGTGAATTCTATATTCTCATTCAATTGTGCGGCGGCGAGCAGTGGGTGCGTGGCGGGATCACTGCCGTACTTGATCATATATTGAAGGAATGAAAGATGCCTAAGATTGAGACGGCTCCATGGGATGGTTCTAAGTATCTGGACACGCCTGAAGCGGTTGAGGAGTACCTTATTGCCGCGTTTGAGACGGGTGATCCCGAGTTAATCGTAGCGAGCTTGGGAGATATTGCTCGTCTCCGAAGCATCAGCGAATTGGCAGAGCGATGCGGAATGCCGTCTGCGGCACTCAGCCGGGTGCTCAGCGGAAAGGCCGAGCCCGAGTTCGCGACGATTATGAAGCTTCTTGGCGCACTCAACTTCACCATTGTTCCCAAGTTCGGTAAGGCCGAGGAGGAAGGGGAGCGGTAATTCTGTTCTGCCTCGGCCCGGCGGCGTCTCGGGAGCTGGCAATTTTTGTCCGGGCAGCTTCCGTGCACTCGTTGGCTCCCAGATGCGAGACGTACTAGCCAGCCTAGCTGACACCAGTCCGCATGCAGACTGAGAAAGCCTCCAGAGCTGTGATTGCCAGAGTTTCGAGCCGTTCGGGCGGACGAGAAGGTAGAGGCCGTGAGCGTCGGTCAACTTGTACTGACGGTCTTTTGGCTTGGCGTTTTTGATTCTTACTGCGGTCAACATTCGCTCTCTCCGACCCGCGATCCAAACCACGGTAACGGGAGGCATAGCCGCCATCATTCCAAGAAACCGTTACCGTGGTTGTTACCGTGGTTTGCTCTGTTATGTGGGGTTGCGGGCTGTTACAGGGAGATACAGGCCAGAGCGAAAAAACCTTATATTTCAAGGATTTTGTTACGGGGAGTTACAGGGGGTAAAAGGTTGTTGGTGCCCCTGGCCGGACTCGAACCAGCACTCCTTGCGGAACTCGATTTTGAGTCGAGCGCGTCTACCAATTCCGCCACAGGGGCCCGCCGCGAACGGCCGGACAGGCAGCGGACTATACGGGGAAGCGGGGCTCCGTCAACACTTTGCGAGACAAAACGCCCCGCGTTTCGCGTCTTTTGTCGCCAGCGTTGCACATGGCCGCCGCAGCGGCTAGACAAAGCGCCTCATCGAGGGCCATCCATGCTTCGCAAACTCTACGACTGGACCATGTCGCTGGCAGCCACACGGCATGCCGAAAAAGCGCTGGCCTCCGTGTCTTTCATCGAAAGCTCCGTGTTTCCCATCCCGCCGGATGTGCTGCTGATTCCGATGGTGTTATCGGAGCGCGCCAAATGGCTGCGCTACGCGCTCATCTGCACCGTCAGCTCCGTTCTCGGCGCGCTTCTGGGCTATTTCATCGGCGCGTTTCTCTACGAAGCGGTCGGGCAGCCGATTCTCGCCTTCTATGGCAAGGAAGACGCCTTCGATCAGGTCGCCGGCTGGTACAACACCTGGGGCGGCTGGGGCGTGCTGTTCGCGGCGGTAACGCCGTTCCCCTACAAGGTGCTCACCATCTTTTCGGGCGCGACGGGGCTCAACCTCGTCACCTTCGTGGTGGTGTCGATCATCGGCCGCGGCCTGCGCTTCTTTCTGGTGTCGTGGCTGCTCTACAAGTTCGGCCCGCCGATCCGCGTCTTCATCGAAAAGAACCTTGGCCTTCTTTTCACCCTTTTCATGGTTTTGCTGGTCGGTGGTTTTGTCGCCATCCGCTACGTTTTCTAGAGGCCTTCCATGTCCCTTACCGCTCCCACCGGCGCTACCCAGAAATTGAGCGCTGCGTTGCTGGCCGTCGGCATGGCGGCGACCGTCGGCATTGCCCTCGGCTTCGAGCATATTGGCGGCTACATTCCCTGCATGCTGTGCCTCGAACAGCGCACGCCCTATTACATCGGCGCGCCGTTGATGCTTCTGGCGCTGCTGGCGTCATGGTTGAAAGCGCCCGCCATTGTCACGCGCGGCCTGCTTCTGGCCGGTGGCGCGCTCATGCTCTACGGCATGGGGCTCGGTGCGTATCATTCGGGCGTGGAATGGGGCTGGTGGGAAGGCCCTGCCGATTGCGGAGCCGGTGCCGCAAACCAGGATTTCGGCGGCAATCTGCTCGATCAGCTGAATGCCGTGATCCCGCCGTCTTGTAGCGAGGCGGCCGGTCGTTTCCTCGGCCTGTCATTTGCTGGCTGGAACGTTCTGGCAAGCGCGCTCTGGGCGGTCATCGCCCTTCGCGCCGCCTTCAAGCGGTAGGAAAGCCGCTAGCGAACAGGCTAGGGCTGCAGTTCAACATCCCAGTAAAGGTAATCCATCCAGCTTTCGTGCAGATAGTTGGGTGGGAAGAGCCGCCCGTTGTTGTGCAGATCCTGCACGGTGGGGCGGTAGGGTTTTTGCTGCGGCCACATCTTTGCCCGTGAAGGCATGACGCCGCCCTTCTTCAGATTGCAGGGCGAACAGGCCGCGACCACGTTTTCCCAGGATGTGACACCGCCAAGGCGGCGGGGAACGACATGATCGAAGGTGAGGTCTTCATGGGTGCCGCAATACTGGCACCGGAAGCGGTCGCGCAGGAACACGTTGAAACGTGTGAAGGCTGGATAGCGCGACGGCTTTACGTAGGTTTTGAGGCAGATCACGCTCGGCAGCTTCATCGCGAAGGATGGCGAGGAAACCTGCTGGTCGTACTCGGCAACGATGTTCACCCGGTCGAGGAAGACTGCCTTGATGGCATCCTGCCACGACCACAGTGACAAAGGATAATAACTGAGCGGTCTGTAGTCCGCATTCAGCACCAGAGCAGGCATGCTGTCTGGCGAGGCCGCGATCGTCACGTCTTTGAAGCTCCTTCAACTGACCAAGTCGATCGATGCAAATACTGTAAGCCCGCCGTGACAGGATTGTGAAGCGCATATTTTGCTTTATGACATTTCAAACAGCTGGTTTTTCGCTGTTTTTTGCGTCGATCAGGGCAAAGGAGCGGCTTCGTGCCCTTTTCTCTCCCGATAATAGGCCCAGAACAGGCGTGCGGCGACGGCGCGAAGCGGCGTCCATGATTCGGCCAGCAAGGCCAGATCGCGGGGATTGGGGCGCTCGGACAGGGCCAGGGCATCGGCAACGGCAGCCTGAAGCGCGACATCGCCGGCCGGAAAAACATCCGGGTGTCCGGCGGCGACAAGCAGATAGACCTGCGCGGTCCATGGGCCGATGCCGGGCAGCGCGGTGAGCCGGGCGATGGCCTGATCGGCGTCAAGCGCACACAGCGCCTCAAGGTCGAGCCCGTCATCCCGGATCGCGCAGGAGAGCGCCAGAACGGTGCGCTGCTTGGCGCGTGAGAGGCCGGCAGCGATCAGCGGTTCTTCGCCGCCCGAAAGCACTGCGTCCGGTGTCAGCGGATTCACCAACCTGACAAGCCGCCCTTCAATGGCGTCGGCGCTGGCGCGGGAAACCTGCTGGGATACGATGATGGAAACGAGGCTCGCAAATCCGGGTGCGGTGCGCCGGAGCGGAACCTCGCCCGCCCGCGCGCGCACGGCTTCAAGGCGGGGATCGATCCCGACAAGCGCGTCCAGCGCCTCCAGAATGTGCGCATCCGTGTCTATGCGGTGCATGGCGGCGCTGTGTCCTCTTCTTGCCGAGCACGAAAGAAAGCCGTAGCAATCGACGAATGCCGACCGCAACCCGATTCACGATTTACCCATGACACGCCCGGTTTTCCGGTTCGCGCCGAGCCCGAACGGCCAGCTTCATCTTGGCCACGCCTATTCCGCGCTTTTGAACCATCAGATGGCGCGCGAGGCCGATGGCCGGTTTCTCCTGCGGATGGAAGACATCGACGTGACGCGCTGCACGCCCGAGCTGGAGCGTGGCGTGCTGCATGATCTGGCCTGGCTGGGGCTTAACTGGGAGCAGCCGGTGCGCCGTCAGTCGGAGCATTTCGACGATTATCGTGCGGCTCTGGAACAGCTTGTCGAGGCGGAGCTTGTCTATCCCGCCTTCATGAGCCGGGGCGAGGTGCGGGCGAGCATTGCCTGTTACGAGGCTGATGGCGCGTCATGGCCGCGTGATCCGGATGGTGCGCCGGTTTATCCGGGCGACGACAGGTACCTCACGCCGGAAGAGCGCGAAGCGCGCATTGCCGAGGGGGCGGCCTTTGCGTGGCGTCTCGACATGCGAGCGGCGATAGCGCATGTGGGCAAACCGCCTTTCTGGGACGAGACAGGGCAGGGACCGAAGGGCGAGACGGGAAGCGTTGCCGCCGATCCAGAAGCCTGGGGTGACGTGGTGATTGCGCGCAAGGAAATCCCCGCAAGCTATCACCTGTCAGTCGTCGTCGATGATGCGCTTCAGGGCGTCAGCCATGTGGTGCGTGGGCGTGACCTGTTTTACGCGACGGCAGTTCATCGCCTGCTTCAGGAGCTTCTGGGCCTGCCGGTCCCGCAGTACCACCATCACGATCTGATCCTCGATGATGATGGTCGCAAGCTTTCCAAGAGCCGGGGTGACACCAGCCTCGACGCCCTCAGGGCAAGCGGCGCAACGCCGGAGGACATCAGGCGCATGATCGGCTTTCCGGTATCCTGACCCTGGATCGCCATGGGTCTGCACCGACGCACAAAGGGTGCTCCAAGCTATTCCTGGAGCATCGGAACAACCCGAAAACCGGATTCCATTTTTCGGGCCGAGGTTCTAGCCGATCCTTTTGATGATGGCCTTGATGATGACGAGGAGGAGCAGCGCGCCAAACGCGCCGCCGAGGCCCGCCAACGCCGCGTCGAGCAGGCTCCCAAAGCGCGTGCCACGTTCGTTGAAAACATAAATGGTGCCGAAAAAGGCGAGCGTGATGATCGTGGCGTTGCCGAGTGTGCCGAATCCATCATCGCCCAGCGCGGCGCTGAGGCCGAGCGAGAGGATATAGGAGATCATTGTCACGGCAACGAGCGCGAACAACAGCCAGCTCGTGTCCAGTTTCATCAGCATTCGCGCATCCCCCCGGTGGCGCAACAGATCATCTTTCTTGATCGTATGATGGAAATGTTTCGCTTTCCTTGCGGGGTGCGTCGCTGATAAAGCCGCGCTCAGACCGCCAGCCAATGGATTGCCGTGCGTCCATGGGGACGAACAAAGGGCAATCCGGCCTTCCGATGCTCCAGACGCAGGGACAAGAGACCGATGCAAGACCTTACGCGGGCCATCCCGGCCCTCTTCGTCCTCCTCTGGGCGACGGGCTTCATCGGCGCGCGTTACGCCATGCCCTGGGCCGAGCCCTTCACCTTTCTGTGGGTGCGTTTTGCCATCACCTTCGGCGTCCTGCTTCTGATCATCCCTCTGGTGAAAGCGAAGGCGATTGGCCCGTTGAACGCCATGCACGCGGCAATCGCCGGCGTGCTGATGCATGGTGTTTATCTGGGAGGCGTGTTCTGGGCTGTCCGTCAGGGGCTTCCGGCGGGCTTTGCCGGCCTGATCGTCGGGCTCCAGCCCATGCTGACCGCCGTGATTGCCGGGCTTTTCCTGGGCGAGACGGTTACGCGCAAGCACTGGCTCGGCCTTGTGGTCGGGCTTGTCGGCGTCGCCACCGTGCTGTCGCCGAAATTCGGCTCGGCCACGGATGGCGTCACGGTTGCAACGCTTGGCGCGGCCATCGTCGCGGTGATCGCCATGAGCGTTGGCACGGTGTGGCAGAAGCGTTTCGTGGCGACGGCCGATCTGGTCACGGTGACGCTTTGGCAATATGTCGGCGGCTGGGCGGTGGCCTTCCTGATCGCCACGCTGCTCGAGACCGGGGATTTCGTGCTGAACGGCGAACTGGTGTTCGCCATGGTCTGGCTGGTCTTCGTCCTGTCGCTGGGCGCGATCTTCCTTCTGATGATCCTCATCCGCGAAGGGGAGGTGGCCCGCGTGGCTTCGCTCTTCTATCTCGTGCCGGGCGTGACCGCCCTGATGGCGTGGGTGCTGTTTGACGAAACGCTGAGCCCGATCCAGCTTGTCGGCATGGCCATCACCACATTCGGGGTGGCGCTGGCGACGCGGCGCGGCCCGCGTCAGTCGGCTCCGGCCACGATGCGCGCCTCGCGATAACGCTTGATCGAGGCGTTCAGCTCACCGCCGAGAATGAACATCGCCGAGATGATGTAGAGAAACACCACCGCGATCATGATCGAGGCGAGGCCGGCATAGGTGCTGGCATAGCTGCTGAAACGCCCGAGATAGGCCGCGAAGACGCTCGAGCCGACGAAGGAGCCGAGCAGGGTGAAGGCAATGCCCGGCAACACATCCAGAAGGCTGCGACGCCCCGCCGGCAGCCACAGATGCACGGTGATCAGCGCCAGGATGAGAACCGTCAGCGCGATGACGTAGCGCCAGAATGTGATGGTGCCCACATAAGGCGCGATCCACTCGAAATTGCTTTCGGCGATGTTCAGCGCCACGGGCGCGATGACGAGAAGCAGGCTGATCGCCAGAAAGCCGATGGTCGCCACCAGCACGAAGATCAGGCTCTGCGCGCGCAGCCGAAAGATCGAACGCTGTTCGCTGACCCGGTAGGCGCGGTTGAGCGAGAGGCGCAGCGCCTCCACGCCATTGGACGCGAAAACGCCCGCAAGCACGACACCGAAGGTCAGGACGTCGCTGCGGCGCACGCCAAGCACATTGTGCACTTCCTGCGCGATCGGCTCTGCAACCTCTTTGGGCCATGTGTCGAAGATAAGGTCCACCGCCTGCTGCGAAAAGGCGTCGGCTCCCAGAAAGCTGGCGAGAGCCGTTGCGAAGATCAGGAACGGAAACAGCGCCATCAGCGCAGAGATCGCCACGTGACTGGCCATTGCCCAGCCGTCATCGGTGTTGAAGTGGCCGAGCGCATCGCCGAGGATGCGTCTTGTGGCGTTCAGTCCGCGCACGGCTGTTCCTTTCAGTTCGATTCCAAGACTGCTTTTTATTGTTTCGCACCGGTCAATATGTGAAACCGAGGCACTTATAAACAAGTGCAGACGGGAATTTCATGGGCCAGGGCCGGACAATTCTGATCACCGGAGCATCATCGGGCATCGGGGCCTGGTGCGCCAGTGCCCTGCAAAAAGATGGCTGGCGGGTCTTCGCAACGGTGCGCCGCCCGGAGGATCGCGCGTCGCTGGAAGCGCAGGGGATCGAGCCGCTTTATCTGGATTACGCCGAGCCCGAATCAATTGCCGCCCTTGTGGAAGAGGTGCTGCAACGCACCGGCGGCACGCTCGATGCGCTTTTCAACAATGGCGCTTATGCGCAGGCCGGCGCGGTCGAGGACCTGCCGGTGGAGGCGCTGCGTCATCAGTTCGAGGTGAATGTCTTCGGCTGGCACGATCTCACCCGGCGCATCGTGCCCGTCATGCGCCGGCAGGGGCATGGCCGCATCGTGCACTGCTCGTCGATCCTCGGTCTCGTGCCGATCAGGTTTCGCGGGGCCTACGCCGCGTCCAAACATGCGCTGGAAGGGCTGATGCTCTGCCAGCGGGCGGAACTGGAAGGATCGGGCATTCATGTTTCGCTGATCGAGCCGGGGCCGATTGCCTCGAAGATGGCCAGCAATGGCCTGCCCTGGTTCGAGCGTTTCATCGACCATGAAAACTCCGTTCACCGCGAGGCCTATGAGGCGCAGCTGGCGCGGTTGCGGCAGGGCGGCGTGAAATCACGCTTCAAGCTTGAGCCGGATGCCGTCTATGTTCAGCTCGCCCACGCGCTTCTTTCCCCACGCCCGAAGCCGCACTATGTGGTAACCACACCGGCGCGCATCGGTGTCGCATTGAAACGTCTCCTGCCTGCGCGCATGCTCTACAGCTTCCTGTCGAATCAGGGTTGAATCCGAGAAGAAAACCGCCATGGAAACACTCTTCAATATCCTCTCCATCCTCGTGATGATGGCGGTCGTGATCGTCCTCATTCGCGGCCTCATGAACATGATGCGCGGCGGGTCCGCCAACACGTCCAACAAACTGATGCAGGCGCGCGTCATCCTTCAGGCAATCGCCATCGTCTTCGTCGTTCTCGCGCTCTATTACGCGCGCTCGAAGGGCGGCTGAGGCGCTTCATGGTCAAGCTGAACAAGATCTACACCCGCACGGGCGATGACGGGACGACGGGGCTCGGCTCGCGCGAGCGCCGCCTGAAGAGCGATTTGCGGGTCGCCTCCTACGGCACGGTGGACGAGGCCAATGCCTGCATCGGCATGGCCCGCATTCATCTGGCCGAGACCGCGCCGGCTATCGACGCGATGCTCATGCGCATCCAGAACGATCTTTTCGACCTGGGGGCAGATCTTGCCACGCCAGACACGGGCGAGGTGCTGGAATATGAGCCCCTGCGCATCGTCCAGAGCCAGGTGGACCGGCTGGAGGCGGATATAGATGCGCTGAACGCCGAGCTTGCGCCGCTGCGCTCCTTCGTTCTGCCCGGTGGCAAACCGGCGGCGGCGGCGCTGCACCTTGCCCGCACGGTCTCGCGCCGGGCCGAGCGCCTCATGGTGGAACTCAGAACCATTGAGGGCGAAATCGTCAGTGACGAGGCCATGCGCTACATCAACCGCGTGTCGGATTTCCTCTTCGTCGCCTCCCGGGCCGTCAATGACAATGGCGCGCTCGACGTGCTATGGGTGCCTGGGCAAAATCGCTGACGAAAGTCGGGCCGGGATCGGGGCCCGCGAAGAGGGCTCCGATGTTCATACCGCTGCACGACGCAAACAGCCTGCGGCATATCAATCGCCAATATGTCACGCTGACCATCATTGCGGTCAACGTGATCGCCTATCTGATAACGACGGTCGGCGGCACTGATTTCGCTTTCGCCGCCGCGATTGGCCTGGGTTACATTCCCTCCGTCTCCTACGATCTCGCCGTGCTTCCGCCCGAGCTTGATCTCGTGCCGGAACCGCTGACCTACATCACTTACACTTTCCTGCATGGCGACCTGATGCATCTGGGCGGCAACATGCTGTTTTTGTGGGTGTTCGGCGACAATGTGGAAGATGCGCTCGGCCATTTCCGCTTTCTGGTCTTCTATCTGCTCTGCGGCGTGGCCGGCGCCTATATGCATGGCTTCATTGCGCCGGCTTCCAATGCGCCGCTGATCGGCGCTTCTGGCTCTATTGCCGGCATTGTCGCCGCCTATCTGATCCTGCATCCCCGGGTGAAAGTGTGGGTGCTGGCCTTTGCCCGCATTCCGCTTCGCATTCCGGCCTTCGTTCTTCTGGCGCTGTGGATCGGCTTTCAGTTCCTGATGCTGGTGATCGACACGGAAAACCAGATCTCCTGGGCGGCCCATGCCGGCGGCATTCTGGCTGGCGCCGTGCTGGTGTTTATCCTCAAGCGCCGGGATGTGCCGCTGTTCGACCGCAGCATCGAAAAACCGCGGGCGGTGGAGCTGGAGAAACCCGACATGGCGCGGCCGCTCGAAAGCAGCCAGCCCCGCTGGGGACGACAATAGGGCGTTTCGACATATTGACGTGAACGTTAGGCCTCTCTACGGTCCCGCCAACTCCGGCGGCGAGCCGCATGAAGGGGGGAGGAGGCGTGTTCTGAATTTCCCCGCACATGTCGGCATTCGGCTAACCGGCTAATCCGTCTGCTGTTATTCAGCATCAGAACCCTGCTGTTATTCAGCATCAGAACCGAAGTCCACCATGGAAGGTGAATGCGCATGAAAGTCCTTGTTCCGGTAAAGCGGGTCATCGACGCCAATGTGAAGCCCCGCGTGAAGGCGGATGGCTCGGGTGTCGAGCTGACGAACGTCAAGATGGCGATGAACCCGTTCTGTGAAATCGCGGTCGAAGAAGCGATCCGCATGAAGGAAGCCGGCAAGGTCGAAGAAATCGTCGCCGTTTCGATTGGCCCGGACAAGGCCCAGGAAACGCTGCGCACCGCGCTCGCCATGGGCGCTGACCGCGCAATCCTGGTGAAGACCGACGATGCGGTCGAGCCGCTCGACGTCGCCAAGATCCTCAAGGGCGTGGCCGATGAAGAGAAGCCGGAGATCGTGATCCTCGGCAAGCAGGCCATCGACGATGATTCCAACCAGACCGGCCAGATGCTTGCAGCGCTGCTCGGCTGGAGCCAGGGCACGTTCGCATCGGATGTGGAGCTTGCCGACGGCAAGGCCAAGGTCACCCGTGAGGTGGATGGTGGTCTGCAGGTGGTCGAGCTCAAGCTGCCGGCCATCGTGACCACGGATCTGCGCCTGAACGAGCCGCGCTACGCGTCTCTGCCCAACATCATGAAGGCCAAGAAGAAGCCGCTCGACGCCAAGACGCCGGGCGATTACGGGGTCGAGGTCAAGGCGCGTCTCAACGTGCTGAAGACCGAGGAACCGGCTGGCCGCAAGGCAGGCATCAAGGTGGGCTCCGTCGCCGAACTGGTCGACAAGCTCAAGAACGAAGCCGGCGTGCTTTAAGGGGAAGGGAAAAAAGATGGCTATTCTTCTGGTTGCCGAACACGACAACGAAACCCTTTCCGACCAGACGGCCAAGGCGCTGTCCGCCGCGAGCCAGATCGGCTCCGACGTTGATGTGCTGGTTGCCGGCAAGGGCGCAAAGGCTGCCGCCGATGCCGCAGCGAAGCTTGCCGGCGTGCGCAAGGTTCTGCTCGCCGAGAGCGACGCGCTTGCCGAGCGTCTCGCCGAGCCGCTGGCCGATCTGGTCGTCTCGCTGGCTGGCGATTACGACACCTTCGTCGCGCCCGCCACCACCACCGGCAAGAACGTCATGCCGCGCGTTGCAGCGCTGCTCGACGTGATGCAGGTGTCCGACATCGTCGAAGTGGTCGACGCCAAGACCTTCAAGCGCCCGATCTACGCCGGCAACGCGATCCAGACGGTCGAATCGACCGACGACAAGCGTGTCATCACCGTTCGCACGGCCACTTTCCAGGCTGCCGCCGAGGGTGGTTCGGCCACTGTCGAGACCATTGACGCGCCTGCCGCTTCCGATCTGTCGAGCTTCGTTGAGAACCGCATCGCCGAGAGCGACCGTCCCGAACTGACGTCGGCACGGGTCATCATCTCCGGTGGCCGCGCGCTCGGTTCGGAAGAGAAGTTCAACGAGGTCATCCTGCCGGTGGCCGACAAGCTGGGCGCTGCCGTTGGCGCTTCGCGCGCTGCCGTTGATGCGGGTTATGCCCCGAACGACTGGCAGGTGGGTCAGACCGGCAAGGTCGTTGCACCCGAACTCTACATTGCCTGCGGCATTTCCGGCGCGATTCAGCACCTGGCGGGCATGAAGGATTCCAAGGTGATCGTCGCGATCAACAAAGACGAGGAAGCCCCGATCTTCCAGGTCGCCGATTACGGCCTGGTTGCAGACCTTTTCGACGTGCTGCCGGAGCTCGAAAAGGCGCTTTAAGCCAATAATCAGAACACCGGAATCTCAGGCAACAGCCCCGCTTTCGAGCGGGGCTTTTTTTATGCGGCGTTCACGGCTCCGCCAGCGCCACCGTTCGCGGCAGAGCTGGCCAAGGATTTTGTAAGCGGGGGTAGACGCCATTGCGCGGCCCATCTAGTTTGCACTGCAACAACAGCGACGAAGGGTGCGGACCGCACTTCACGGGGTTTTCGACATGACTGGAAAGATTGAAAAAGTGGGTGTGATCGGTGCGGGTCAGATGGGCAGCGGCATCGCCCATGTGGCTGCACTGGCAGGTTTCGACGTGAAACTCTACGACCTTTCCTCGGAGCGGATCGAGGCCGGCATCGCAACCATCTCCGGCAACATGGCGCGCCAGGTCTCTTCGGGCAAGCTGGAAGACAAGGTGCGCCAGGATGCGCTGGCCCGCATCGCGCCCGCGACCACCATGGAAGCGCTGGCCGACATGGACCTGGTCATCGAGGCGGCCACCGAGGATGAGACGGTCAAGCGCAAGATCTTCGCCCAGCTCTGCCCGGTCCTGAACCCCGAGGCCATCGTCGCCACCAACACCTCGTCCATCTCGATCACGCGCCTTGCCGCACAGACGGATCGCCCCGAGCGCTTCATCGGCATTCACTTCATGAACCCGGTTCCGGTGATGAAGCTGGTCGAGCTGGTGCGCGGCATCGCCACGGAAGACGACACGTTCGAGAAGGCGCGCGGTTTCGTCGACAGCCTTGATAAGACCATCACGGTTGCCGAAGACTTCCCGGCCTTCATCGTCAACCGCATCCTGCTGCCGATGATCAACGAGGCGATCTACACGCTTTATGAGGGCGTCGGCACGGTCGAGGCCATCGACACCGCCATGAAGCTTGGCGCGAACCATCCGATGGGCCCGCTGCAGCTTGCCGACTTCATCGGCCTCGACACCTGCCTGTCGATCATGCAGGTGCTCTATGAGGGCTTAGCAGACTCCAAGTACCGCCCATGTCCGCTTCTCGTGAAATATGTCGAGGCAGGCTGGCTTGGCCGCAAGACCGGTCGCGGCTTCTACGATTATCGCGGCGAAACGCCGGTGCCGACGCGCTAGAATAATCGCGGTCAGGTGTATGAACCTGACTGCTTTTGCCGGTCCCGACCGGCGCTATTCGGCAGCCTGTCGTCGCGGTGTCTTTCGCCGCGCGGCAGGCTTCTTCTTTTTGTGCTGGCCGGCGGTCGCCGAGATGTCCTCCATCGGAAAGGCATCCACCGCGATCACCCGCGCGACCGCCTCCTGCGCTTCGCGAAGCTGCGTGAACTCGCCATCGGTGATGAGGTCCATGTCGTGTGCTTCCTGCGGGTCGCTGACCTTGCTGGCGCGCATCTTCTTCTCGATGGGCGCTGCATCGATAACGAGCCGGAAGGCGCGTTCCAGATCCTTCAGCGGATGGTGGTCATGCCCCTGACCCAGATAGAGATCCGGCGTCAGCCGGTCCCGCTGCTCTGACGGTTTCATGAGGATTTCGGCAAGCTGCGAGGAAAGCCTGTCGGACGGCGCCGGTTTGGGCACGCCAAGGGGGAAGGCGATCAGGCGCACCAGCCAGGCGGCGGGCCGTGCCGGCAGATTGTCCAGAACGCCACGGAAGGCAACGCCGAGGCGTGCTTCGCCCTCAAGCATCAGATAGTCGACGACGGGCTTGTCTTCGGCAAACCGCCCCTCGCTCTCATAGCGTTTGAGCACTGCACCGAGGAGGTAGAGTTCGGCCAGAATGTCGCCCAGCCGCGCGGAGATCATCTCCCTGCGCTTGAGGGAGCCGCCAAGCGTCAGCAGGGCGAAATCCGAGAGCAGGGCGAAGGCCGCCGAATAGCGCGACAGCTTCTTCCAGTGATGCGGCATCGCCGCACTTTCGGGCGCGGGCCCGAGGAAGCCGCCGCTCCAGCCGCGAACGAATGCGCGTCCCGCAGTCTTGAGGGCGTGGCCGACATGCTTCCAGAACGTGTCGTCGAAATGATCGAGCCCTTCTTCCCTGTTGTCGCTCGAAAGCGCCAGAAGCTCTTCCAGCATATAAGGGTGGGAGCGGATTGCACCCTGTCCGTAGATCATCAGATTGCGGGTGAGGATGTTCGCGCCTTCGACCGTGATGCCGACGGGAACGGCGCGATACATCGCGCCCATATAGTTGTTCGGCCCGTCGATGACGGCCTTGCCGCCATGAATGTCCATGGCGTGCTCCACGGAGCGGCGCATGCGCTCGGTGGCGTGGTATTTCATGATTGCCGAGACAACCGAGGGCTTGTGCCCTTCATCCAGCGCCGCCAGCGTGACGCGCCGCGCGGCATCGATCAGATAGGCGTTGCCGCACAGTTCGGCGAGCGGCTCCTGAATGCCCTCGAACATGCCGATGGGCACGTTGAACTGCGTGCGCACCCGCGCATAGGCCCCGGTGGCGCGCGCACACATGGCGGCGGATGCGGCCGACTGAGAGGGAAGCGAAATGCTGCGACCGGCGGCGAGCGCCGTCATCAGCATGGTCCAGCCCTGGCCGATCTGTTCCTCGCCGCCGAGAATGTGATCAAGCGGCACAAACACGTCCTCGCCGTAGAGCGGTCCGTTCTGGAAGAAAGTGTATTGCGGAATGTGCTGGTCGCCGTGGCGCACGCCCTTCGTGTCGGTGGGCAAAAGCGCGACGGTGATGCCCAGATCCTCGCCCCGGCCAAGATGGTTTTCCGGGTCGTGCATCTTGAAGGCGAGGCCCATCACCGTGGCGATGGGGCCAAGCGTGATGTAGCGCTTGTGGAAGTTGAGACGCAGGCCGAGCACCTTCTTGCCCTTCCACGTGCCGTATTCCACCACGCCCGTGTCGGTCATGGCGGCGGCGTCGGAGCCCGCATGGGGCGAGGTGAGGCCGAAACAGGGCACTTCGCGCCCGTCGGCCAGCCGCGGCAGCCAGTATTTGCGCTGCGCCTCTGTGCCGAAATGCATGAGCAGTTCGCCGGGGCCGAGCGAATTGGGCACCATCACCGTGACGCCCGCCACGATGCTGGCGGAAGAGAGCGTGCGCACCACTTCCGAATGCGCGGTGTTGGAAAAGCCGAGCCCGCCGAATTCCTTCGGGATGATCATGCCGAAGAACTTGTTCCTGCGCATGAAGTCCCAGACGGCGGGCGACAGGTCGCGGTCACGCCAGTTCAGCGTCCAGTCGTCGACCATGGCGCAGAGTTCGCGCACCGGCCCGTCCATGAAGGCCTGTTCCTCGTCCGAAAGGCGCGCCGGCGGCATTGCCACAAGCTGCTCCCAATCGGGATCGCCTGTGAACAGCTCGCCATCCCACCAGACCGTGCCTGCGTCGATCGCCTCGCGTTCCGTTTCCGAAATCGGCGGCATGATCTTTCGCGCCCAGTTGAAGATGGGCTTCGAAACATGGTCGCGGCGGAAAGTCTTCAAACGCATGGCCAGCCTCCGATGTTGCGCCAATATATCAGGCTTGCACGTTATAGGCGAACGACGGACGGCCCGGGTTTGTTCCCGAACGTGGAAGCTTTACCCGAGTGCGCTGCGCAGGCGGTTTCGGGCAATCCGGAGCCGGTTTCGCACACGCCGCGTCAGGCTGAGCTGCGCCGCCGCCTTGCGGACATGCCGGTCCGAATCGGGCGTGAGCCCCACAACCATGGTGCCGAGCGGCCTCCGCTCGCTCCACAGGCGGCTCATCACGGGATGATCCGGCACCGCGCAGGAATCCGTCATGATGATGTTGGGATCGTCCAGATGCGTCTTGGTGACCTCGATCATGAGAAGCGTGCCGGGCGAATAGGCGGCGAAGCCCTCGTCATAGGCCGTCTTCCACGTATAGGCGGTGCCGTTTTCGATGAACACGATGAGGCACGCGATCACCGCATCATCGAGCGTCAACATGTGAATGCGGCACATGTCGCGCTCGCACAGCCGGTGCACGGCTTCGCGGGCGAAGGCGGCGCGGTAGCGGTCGATGGCCATGGCCGAGCGTTCGCGACCCTTCCAGCCCGAAGCCTCGAGCGTCAGAAACGCTTCGATGCCGTGGCGCACTTCGTCGGGGTGGCGGGCGATCCTGTAGTCCAGCTTGCCCATTTCGCCCAGCCGGCGCTTGAGGCGGCGGAACTCGCGATAGTGATGGGCGCGCAGCGAATCGCGCAGATAGGTGTCGCCATCAAGCGCGCTTTCGAGCATCGGGCGCTCGATGCGGTTGGTGATCTGGAAGGGCAGGTTCCGGGCATCCACCACCGTGCGCAGGATCGCCGCAAATGCGCCGTCCAGTCCCACATCCGGCAGAACGAACACTTTCGGGTGGTCGAGATGGGGCCGCGCCAGCATGGCGAAGAAATCCTCGATCACGCCGGCCGGATCGTCATAGTCGACCAGTGGCGTGCCCAGAGGGCCAAACGGGTTCGACCAGGTGCGCAGAACCGGTACGCTGAACGGCAAAAGCGGGCGCTCGATGGTGAAGGGAACGAGAAGCCGCAGGCGGCTCCGCTCCTCCGTACCGTCGCGGATGACCGCAAGCCGCACTTCGCGGTCTTCAAGGCGCGGCATGGCCGGCGCCAGAAAACGCGGATTGAAGAAGATGTTGGTCTCGATGGAACGCGCGGCCAGATAGTCGAGCTCGTCCACCAGCTCGAAGCCGGCGGACGCCGGATAGATGGCGAGCTTGCGTTCGCTCTGCTCGGCTGCAAGCAGCGCCAGATGTCTGGTGTCGGTTTTCTGCGCGATATCGGTCAGGTGATCGCTTGCCGCGCCCGATGCGCCGCTGCTCGATTCTTCGAGGAGAGGGGGGATGCTCAAGAGGAAGCCTCCTTTCTGGCGCGCGGGAGGAACACCAGCATGCGGATTCCAAGCTTCCGCCAGGCGGTGAATGAGAGGGATGCTGCTTCGAACAGAATGGCGAGCCCGGTGGCGATGGCTGCGCCCCACAGGCCGTAGATCGGGATCAGAACCATGTTGAGCCCGATATTGATGCCGAGCGTGATGGCGTAGATGCCGGCGCACACTTTCTGGTAGCCGCTCATGGTGAGAAGGCTCTCCGCAGGCCCCACGGCCGCGCGGGCAACCACGCAGGAAACCAGAAGGAAGAGAAGCGGATAGCCGGCCGTGAAGCCGCTGCCGAACAGCATGAGCATGGGCCTGCCGATGATGAGCACGACAACGCCCATGGCGAGCGACGGCCAGAAGGTCCAGGTGACCGTCTCCGCCGCAAAGGCTGCAAGGCCTTCCCTGTCGCCGCCATGCATGTAGGCCGAATAGCGCTGCGCAACGCTGGCCTTCACCGCGAAATAGACGAAATGCACCAGCGCCAGCGTTTTCACGGTGGCGAAGTAGATGGCCACATCCGTGGGCGTCATGTAGCGACCGACCATCAGCACATCGGCATTGGTGAGCAGGAAATAGAAGCTCTCGACCAGAAAGATCGGCAGCGAAATGCCGACCCAGTGCTTCATCAGGAAGCGGGGTTTGCCGGGCGGCGTGCTGCGCTTCACCCGCGTCGTGATGCTGACGAATTGCAGGAGCGTGGTGGCATAGGTGGCCAGAATGGCCGTGATGATGGCCGTCTTTGCGTCGGGCGCATAGCCGGAAAGAACCGCCCCCGCCATGAAGAGCAGGATCAGTATGGGGCGGATGAAATAGGCGGGAAGCAGGGCCCAGACCATCCATGCATTTGCCCGCGAGACGCCCTGCAGAAGGTCGCTCAGCGCCAGCATGGGCAGGCAGATGAGCCCCAGATAGAACGGAACCACGTAATAGGATTCGATATAGGGTTCCAGAAACCGCAGGCCCGCAAGGCCCGCGAGCATGAACAGTGTCGAGGTGCCCAGCACGAAGAACCGGCCGGCAATGTTGACGCCACGCAGCTCCGCAAAAGCGCCCTTGGTGCGGTATTCGGGAATGAAACGGATGATCGCCGTGTGAAAGCCGAGGCACGAAATGTTGCCGAGGATGATCATCGTCACCCAGACCAGCACATAGATGCCGTATTCGAAACTGCCCATCCAGCGGGCCAGAAAGACCTGGCTGAAAAACGCGATGACCGCGTTGACGATGCGGATCGCGAAGGCAAGCAGTGCGTTGCGACCGGCCTCGCCGCGCGCATCGCGTGCAGAAATGAGGGTGTCGAGCTTCGCAAGCCAGGGACGCGCGCGCGCGGCCAGCTGCTCCGGCAGCAAGCGTTCACCGGTCCCCGTCGCTGAAAAGCGCACCCGCCCCACTCCTCTCAAGTCACTCGACCTGCGGTTTAGCGCAAACTGCTTAAGAAAAAGAAAGGGCGGGCCGGGCGGTCGCTTCTTTGTTCCGGCAAAGAAAAAGGCCGGATGAAAACCCGGCCTTTTCGTTATCTGTTGAGAGACGCGCGCGCGCCGGACCGCTTAGGCGAAAGCGCCGTGGCAGTGCTTGTATTTCTTGCCCGAGCCGCAGGGGCAGGCTTCGTTGCGCCCGACCTTGCCCCAGGTTGCGGGGTCGTTCGGGTCGCGGTCCTCTGCGGCGACCACGCCGCCTTCGGCGCGGGCGAGCGTCATCGTCTCGCCGTCCGCGAACTCGTCTTCGCCCGTCGAACCGTCGATATGATGCGCCTGCATTTCCGGTGCTTCCGGCGGCGGTGCGTCGGCGGCCTCGCGCACAAGCTCGACGCGCATGAGCTGCGACGTCACCACCTGGCGCAGATTGCTGAGCATCGACTGGAAGAGCTCGAATGCCTCGGTCTTGTACTCGTTCAGCGGATCGCGCTGGGCGTAGCCGCGGAAGCCGACGACGGAGCGCAGATGGTCGAGATTGACCAGATGCTCGCGCCACAGATGATCGAGCGTCTGCAGCAGGATCGACTTCTCGACATAGTTCATGATGTCGGGGCCGAAACGCTCGGCGCGGTCCTTGGCGGCAGCCTCGGCGGCCTCGCTGATGCGCTCGCGGATATCGTCTTCGGCGATGCCTTCTTCCTGCGCCCATTCCTCGATGGGAAGGTCCAGGTTCAGCGAATTCTGCACCGCTTCGCGCAGTTCCTTGGTCTGCCACTGCTCGGCATAGGCCTTTTCGGGGATGTGGCGTGCGACCAGATCGTCGACCGTGTCCTGACGCATCTCGGCGACGGTCTCGGAGAGGTTCTCACCGTCCATCAGCTCGATGCGCTGCTCGAAGACCACCTTGCGCTGGTCGTTCATCACGTCGTCGAACTTGAGCAGGTTCTTGCGGATGTCGAAGTTGCGCGCCTCGACCTTCTTCTGCGCCTTTTCAAGCGCCTTGTTGATCCAGGGATGGACGATGGCCTCGTCTTCCTTGAGGCCGAGCTTTTGCAGCATGCTGTCCATTCGGTCGGAACCGAAGATGCGCATCAGGTCGTCCTGGAGCGACAGATAGAACTTGGAGCGGCCCGGATCTCCCTGACGGCCGGAACGGCCACGGAGCTGGTTGTCGATGCGGCGGCTTTCATGGCGCTCGGTGGCCAGAACGAAAAGGCCGCCGGCGGCCAGCGCCTGCTCCTTGAGGCGCTTCACGTCCTCGCGGATGGCCTGTTCCTTCGCATCGCGCTCGGGGCCGGCTTCCATGTCGCCAAGCTCTTCGGCAATCCGCATTTCCGGGTTGCCGCCGAGCTGAATGTCGGTGCCGCGGCCGGCCATGTTGGTGGCGATGGTGACAGCGCCCGGCTTGCCGGCCTGCGCCACGATGAAGGCCTCGCGCTCGTGATGGCGCGCGTTCAGGACCTCAAAGCCCTGCAAGCCTTCCTGACGAAGACGCTCGGCCAGGAATTCCGATTTCTCGATGGACGTCGTGCCGACAAGGATCGGCTGCCCCTTGGCGGCGGCTTCCTTGATCTCGCGGACAATCGCCTTGAACTTCTCTTCGACGGTCCGGTAGACCTCGTCGTCCTCATCCAGGCGCTGGATCGGCAGGTTGGTCGGGATCTCGATGACTTCGAGCCCGTAAATGTTGCCGAATTCTTCCGCTTCCGTCGAAGCCGTACCGGTCATGCCGCCCAGCTTGTCGTACATGCGGAAGTAATTCTGGAAGGTGATCGAGGCGAGCGTCTGGTTCTCCGGCTGGATCGCCACGTGCTCCTTGGCCTCAAGCGACTGGTGCAGGCCTTCCGAGAAGCGGCGGCCCGGCATCATGCGGCCGGTGAACTCGTCAATGATGACGATTTCGCCATTGCGGACGATATAATCCTTGTCGCGCTGGAACAGTTTGTGCGCCTTCAGCGCATTGTTCAGGTGGTGCACGATGGCGACATTCTCGATGTCGTAAAGCGAATCGCCTTTGAACAGATCCGCTTCGCGGAGCATGTTCTCCATCTTCTCCGTGCCTTCTTCCGTGAAGGTCGCGGTGCGCTGCTTCTCGTCGATTTCGTAATCGTCTTCCACGAGATGCGGAATGAAGGTGTCGATCTTGTTGTAAAGCTCGGAGCGGTCGTCCAGCGGGCCGGAAATGATGAGCGGCGTGCGCGCCTCATCGATCAGGATGGAGTCCACCTCATCGACGATGGCGTAGAAGTGTCCGCGCTGGACCATCTGGTCGCGCTCATACTTCATGTTGTCGCGCAGATAGTCGAAGCCGAGCTCGTTGTTGGTGGCGTAGGTCACGTCGCAGGCATAGGCCGCGCGGCGCTCGTCATCCGACATGCCATGCACGATGACGCCGGTCGAAAGACCGAGGAAGCCGTAGAGGTGGGCCATCCACTCGGAGTCGCGCTTGGCCAGGTAGTCATTGACCGTGACCACGTGCACGCCCTTGCCGGACAAGGCGTTGAGGTAAACGGGAAGCGTCGCAACCAGCGTCTTGCCTTCACCCGTCTTCATCTCGGCGATGGAGCCTTCGTGAAGAACCATGCCGCCGATCAGCTGCACGTCAAAGGGGCGCATGCCCAGCGCGCGGCGGGATGCCTCGCGCGCCACGGCGAAGGCGGGAACGAGAATGTCGTCGAGCGACTTTCCGTTCGCGAGCTCCTTGCGGAACTCTTCTGTTTTTCCGCGCAATGCCTCGTCGGACAGCGCCTTCATTTCGTCTTCAAGCGCGTTGATCGCGGCGACGCGCGGGCGGAAACCCTTCACGCGACGATCGTTCGAGGAGCCGAAAACTTTGCGGGCGAGACCGCCGAGACTGACCATCCAGTGGTCCTTTCACTTTCTGACAGACGGCATTCAAGAGCGGGGTAAACACCCTGCTCGCGCCGAGCGAGAGCAATTATATAACAATTCGTGTCCTGAAATGCGTTCTGGACGCAGGACATCAGGACAGATAAGAGGGGCCAAGAGTGATGTCAACGCCGCGTTAAACATGCGCTCTTGCGCAAAATTCCGCCATATTGATAAGCGGTTTGGGCTAAAACGGAATCACCAACGGAGAGTTTCATGCTGAAATCGTTTCGCCGTTTCCTGGCCATTCAGGTTGGGGCCGGTCTGACGCTGGCCGCTGTAGGCTTCATGCCTGCTCATGCTGCCGATGCCGATGTCGTCGCCACTGTGAATGGCATGGAGATCACGGAGGGCGATTTGGCTATCGCCAGCGCGGAGTATGGCGCGCAGTTCGGTAATCTGCCCGATCCGCAGCGCCGCGCAGCGCTTCTTTCGGCGCTGATCGAGATCCGCCTGCTGGCCTCCGAGGCCGAAGAAAAGGGCCTCGCCGAGGGTGAAGCCTTTGAAAAGCGCCTGGCATTCCTGCGCAATCAGGCGCTTCATGCGGCCTTCATCGAGAAGATCGTCAACGACGCCGTGACCGAGGAAGATGTCCGCGCCAGCTACGACAAGCAGATCGCTGATGCGCCTGCCGTCAACGAGGTGCGCGCCCGTCACATTCTGGTGAAGACCAAGGAAGAAGCCGAAGCGATCATCAAGCAGCTCGAAGAGGGCGGCAATTTTGAAGAGATCGCCAAGGAGAAATCCACTGACGGTGCGGCAGCCAATGGCGGCGACCTCGGCTATTTCGCTTCCGGCCAGATGGTGCCCGAATTCGAAAAGGCTGCATTTGCGATCAATCCGGGCGAATTCTCCAAGGAGCCCGTCGAAACCCAGTTCGGTTTCCATGTGATCAAGGTTGAAGACAAGCGCGCCAAGCAGCCCCCGGCATTCGACGCCGTGAAGGATCGCGTACGCTCCCTTCTGGTGCGTGAGCGCTATGTCGAACAGGTTTCGGCGCTGCGTGACACCGCTGAAGTCGACGTCAAGGACCCGGCTCTCAAGGAATTCATCGACGCAGCCGAGAAGCAGCAGGAAGAAGCCGCTTCCGGGGCTGAAGCAGCCGGTGAAGGCGAAGAGACCAAAAGCGAATAGCGCTGAAGCGCAGGTTCAAATGGAAACGGCGGGCGCCTGGCGTCCGCCGTTTTTGTTTTGTCAGACGGTGCTGTGTGCACTGCCGGTCGGCTGACGCGCCGCCGGGTATCCGAGCTGTTTCAGCTTGCGTCGGAAAAAAAACTCGGGCAGACCGGCAGGAATCCAAAGCTTCCAACCCGAGTAAGTTTGCCCCATGTCTGTTGCAGTCTCTCCTCTTGCTCCCAAGACCTATCCCGATATGCCCGCCATTGACGGTGTGCGCATCGCAACCGCTGAAGCCGGTGTGAAATACAAGGGGCGAACCGATCTCCTGACCATGGTGTTCGATGAGGGGACCACGGCTGCCGGCGTTTTCACGCAATCCAAGTGCCCATCGGCTCCGGTGGAACTCTGCCGCGAAAATCTGGCCGGCGGTGAGGCGCGCATTCTTGTGGTGAATTCCGGAAACGCCAACGCGTTCACCGGCAAGAAGGGACGCGCGACCACTTCTGCCGTGGGCGAAGCTGCTGCGGCTGCGGTCAAGGCGGACAAGAGCACGGTTTTCATGGCGTCCACCGGTGTGATCGGTGAGCCGCTTCCGGCGGAACGCATTACCGGTTTTCTGAAGGGCATGGCCGCAACGGCAGCGCTGGGCGGCTGGCTTGAGGCCGCCAGGGCCATCATGACCACCGACACCTATCCCAAGGTGGCGACGGCGACCGTGCGCCTTGGCGAACATGATGTGGTCATCAACGGCATTGCCAAGGGCGCAGGCATGATCGCGCCCGACATGGCCACCATGCTTTCCTTCGTGGCGACGGATGCGCCGATTGCCGCGCCCGTTCTGCAGGATCTTCTGTCGCGCGGAACCGGCAAGACCTTCAACGCGGTGACGGTCGACAGCGACACCTCCACCAGCGACACGCTGATGATGTTTGCAACGGGCGCTGCCGCAAAGCGCGGTGTCACGCCGATCAACGATCTGAAGGATCCCCGGCTTGCAGGCTTCCGCCGGGCGCTCAACCGCATCCTCAAGAACCTCGCGCTGCAGATCGTCCGCGATGGCGAAGGCGCGCGCAAACAGCTCGAAATCACGGTGACGGGCGCAAAGTCTTCCCGTTCGGCAAAAAAGATTGCGATGTCCATCGCCAATTCGCCGCTGGTGAAGACGGCGGTTGCCGGCGAAGACGCCAATTGGGGCCGCGTCGTCATGGCTGTCGGCAAGGCGGGGGAGCCGGCCGAGCGCGATCTTCTGTCGATCTGGTTTGGCGATATTCGCGTTGCCCATGAGGGGGAACGCGACCCGGCCTATTCCGAAGAAGAAACCTCCGCCTATATGAAGAAGGATGAGATCACGCTGCGCGTGGATCTCGGACTCGGGCGCGGCAAGGCCACGGTTTGGACCTGCGACCTGACCAAGGAATATGTCGCCATCAATGGCGACTACCGGAGCTAGGGTGTGCCAGGCCAAGTGAGGCAGGACGTAAAACAGGATTTCGCCATCATCCGCCGCTTTGAGGCGGCGGGGTTGCGCGCTTGGCCTGCCGAAACGGTGGCCTATGACGGCACCTGGGTGCTGCGGTTGACCGCCGGTCACCCTGCAAAGCGCCTGAATTCCATCAATCCGCTCGATCCGGGCGATCATCGAAACCTTGAAGAGCGCATCGCGCGCGCTGCCGAGCAGTTCAAGGCCTATGGGCGGCCGCTCACCTTCCGGCTGTCGCCGCTCGCCGCGCCTGAAATCTCCACCTATCTCGACGAGCAGGGCTGGTCGACGCTTGGCCGTTCGCTTGTCATGGCGCTCGATTTGCGCGAGGCGGATCTGACCGAGGCGATGGACCAGATACCGCTCAAGGACCGGCGACGCTTCGTCAATGCCACGCTCAAGGTGCATGGCTATGAGGAACTGCACCGTGCGGGTCTTTCGCGTGTCATTGGCGCGATTCGCCCGGAAACCGGCCTGTTCGTCCTCGAAGAGGGCGAAGAGCCGGTGGCGACCGCCATCTGCGTGCATGACAGCGATCTGGCGGGGCTCTTTGAAATCGCGACGCGCCCTTCATGGCGCGGCAAGGGCTATGGCCGCCGTGTTCTCCTGTCTGCGCTCAAATGGGCCCAGTCACACGGGGCGGAGCGGGCCTGGCTGCAGGTGGAGGCCGACAACGAGGTCGCCGTAGGCCTCTACAAGGCGATGGGCTTCCGCGAAATCTATTCCTATCATTATCGCCAGCCGCAGGAAGCGGTCGGCACGGAGCACGCCGAATGAACGATCTTTCCCAGCCGGCCAAGCCGATCCTGCTGGTCGCAGCCTGTGCGCTGGTTGATGCGGATGGGCGGGTGCTGCTCGCCAAACGCCCCGAAGGCAAGGCGCTGGCGGGGCTCTGGGAGTTTCCCGGGGGCAAGGTGGAGAACGGCGAGACGCCGGAAAACACCATTGTGCGCGAGCTTGTCGAGGAAATCGCCGTCGAGACGAAGACGGCGTGCCTTGCGCCGCTCACTTTCGCCAGCCACACCTATGATGATTTTCACCTGCTGATGCCGCTCTATGTCTGCCGTCGCTTCTGGGGCACGCCGCGCCCGCAGGAAGGCCAGGAACTCAAATGGGTGCGCCCGCGCGACATGCGCGATTACCCCATGCCGCCGGCCGATGCGCCGCTTATCCCGCACCTCATCGACCTGCTGTAAAGCGCCTGTCGGCACAAAGCCGGGCCGCTCGAACAGAGTTAATCCTTCGTTTACGCAACAGTGACAAGTTGATTGCGGGGACGGGCCGTTTTCGCGGCAGGGTTTAACCATCTGGCGAGAGGTTGGCATGGTTTCTGGCGAATTTGGGGATACGGAACGCGCGGGCTGGTCCACGCGGGCCGGCAATGTGGGCATCGGGGCGCTCAGGATCGCCCTGCTTTTTGGAACCGCAGCCGTCGCGCTCGCGCTGTTCCTGACGCCGGTTGTTGAAAAAAGCACCCGCTCGAAGATCGCGCAGGTTGGCGCGCCGTTCGGGATCGACCCCATCACCACGTCTTCCACGAAGCGGCAGGACCGCAGTTACACGATCCGGCGCAGTGTTTTGCAGCCCTCGCGCAACGCCACATGCATCATCCATCAGGATGGACGACGCAGCGGCGACTGCTGATCTCGTTAATCGGCTCTCAGCTTTTCTTAAGGCTTTTCGCCCAGAATTGCCTTCCAGACAGGGGGAGCCGGGCAAATGGGCAGGCATTTTCTCAAGGATCGGTGCGGCGCGACCGCAATCGAATATGCGTTAATTGCAGGCCTGATCGCGCTGGCGATCGTGGTCGGTGCGGCGCAGACGGGACAGCAGCTCAAAGCCAGTTATGGGAACGTCGCGAGCAAAGTGACCACGGCCAACCAGTAGGGCAGCCGCAGTCATTGCCATAGCCATTGCCTTAAGGGGCCTATTCGCCCCTGTTTTTCTCCAAAGCCTCTTTCAGTGACATCTTCGCGCTGCCCGGTGCGAGCGGCTTTTGCTGGGATTCGTGCGGGGCCCAGCCAGACATCCAGATAATGTTGAAACTTGCCCTGATACGCCCGTCCGGATCGGAGAAGCGCTCGGCATAGATCTGTGCTGCGCGCATGAAGAGCGCGCGTGTGGCCGGTTTGCGCGAGCGCGCGACAAGCGCGCTGGTCGCGCCCATGAAGCGCAGATCCCGCATCAGGTCGAACATGGTGTCGTAACGCACGGTCAGGTTCTCGAGATCGGTGACCGGCAGCGCAAAGCCCGCACGCTGGAGCAGTCCGCCCACATCGCGCACATCGGCAAAGGGGCTCACGCGCGGAGCCGCGCCCTCTGAAAGCTCGGTCTCTGCGGCAAGCAGGGATTCCCTGAGTTCCTGAAGCGTGCCGGCACCGGCCATCGCGCCGAGAAACAGGCCGTCGGGCTTCAGCGCGCGGCGGATCTGGGCGAGCATGCCCGGAACGTCATTTGCCTCATGCAGGCTGAGAAGCGAAACGATGAGATCGTGGCTGCCGGGTTCGGAAGGCAGGGTTTCCGTTGCCGCGACGATGCCGTCATCGCCAAGAAGGGCGGCGTCGGCCTCTATGCGGGTCACCTGGTCGACCTTGCCGCTTTCGCGCATGGCCATGGCCGCGTCGGAGGTGAGGCAGAAGAGCGCTGCGGCGTTTTCAAAGCGCCGCTCGACGGTGGCCAGCCGCTCTTCCAGATCGGCAGCGGCCCGCTGCATCAGGAAGCGGGCTCCCGGATCGCCCTGCTTCAGGGCGCGCTTCTTGTGCAGAAGGGCCAGGTCGGCGTCGAAGAGCTGTTCCATGCGTCATCCTTTGTTTCTGGATGCGCCATCGCACAAAAAGGCTATGCTGGCAAAGAGGCAATGCCTTTTGGGGGAGGGGCGTTTCGTGGAGGGCGTATCGCGATTGACCGGGGTGATGAGCGGGTGGATGCAGCGCATCCTCTTCCCGCCGGTGTGTCTCGGCTGTTCCAGCCTTGTCACGGAGCCCGGAACGCTCTGCGCTTCCTGCTGGGGGCGGCTGCGCTTTCTGGAGCGGCCATGGTGTCCGGTCATGGGCACGCCTTTCTCTCTGGACCTTGGCGATAGCATGCTCTCTGCCGAGGCGATTGCATCGCCGCCGCCCTTTGCGCGGGCGCGCTCGGCGGTCGCCTATGGCGGCGTCGCCCGGCGGCTGGTTCAGGGGCTGAAATTCCGCGACCGCACCGATCTCGCGCCGTGGATGGCGCGCTGGATGCTTCGGGCCGGCGGAGAAATCCTGCCCGAGGCGGATCTGGTGGTGCCGGTTCCGCTGCATCGCAGCCGTTTCTTTTCAAGGCGCTTCAATCAATCGGCGGAGCTTGCGCGGGCTGTGGCGCGTCTGGCTTGCATCGATTACATGCCGGAGGCTCTGGTGCGGGCACGGCGCACGCGCCAGCAGGTGGGGCTGCGGGCGAGCGAGCGCGAGGCCAATGTGCGCGGCGCATTTGTCGTGCCGGACGCCCACCGCCCGGCGATCAGGGCGCGGCGCGTCGTTCTGGTGGACGATGTCTACACCACGGGCGCGACGGTTGCCGCCGCCTCACGGGTTCTCAAGCGTGCCGGCGCGCGCGAGGTGGATGTTCTGACATTTGCGCGCGTTTTGCCGGGGGACTTTCGGGCAGACCTCCAAGAGCCTATATAAACCCCGACAAAGCATGGGACCGAAAATGTCTGACGTAACGATCTACACACGGATGATGTGCGGCTTCTGCAGCGCCGCCAAGCGCCTGCTCGACGGCAAGGGCGTTTCCTACACGGAACACGATGCAAGCTTTTCCAACGAGCTGCGCCAGGAGATGATCCAGCGGGCCAATGGCCGCTCGACCTTTCCGCAGATTTTCATTGGCGACGTCCATGTGGGCGGTTGCGATGAGCTTCACGCTCTCGAGCGCGAAGGCAAACTGGATGCGATGTTGAAGGAGATCCCGGCATGAGCAAACTGATCGCCGCTGCCCTGCAGATGCGTTCCGGCACCGAGCCGGAAGCCAATGCCGACGCTTTTGAAGCGCTGGTGCGTGAGGCTGCGGGCAAGGGCGCGCAGTATGTTCAGAGCCCGGAAATGACCGGCGTGATGGTGCGCAGCCGCGAAGACCTGCTCGAGCGCATCACCGGAGAGCGCGGCGCGCTGGTCATCGACCGCGCCCGTGCGCTGGCCGATGAGCTTTCGATCTTCGTTCATCTGGGCTCCACGGCCGTTGCGCTCGATGACGGACGGGTGGCGAACCGCGCCTTTCTGTTCGCGCCCGGTGGCGCGCTTGTGACCACCTATGACAAGTTGCACATGTTCGACGTCGATCTCGACAATGGCGAAAGCTGGCGCGAATCGGCCACCTATGCCGCCGGCGAGCGGGCCGTCGTTGCCGATCTGCCGTTTGGCCGTCTCGGTTTCGCCATCTGCTACGACATGCGCTTCCCGCAGCTTTTCCGTGCGCAGGCGCTTGCCGAGGCACAGGTGCTGACAGCACCGGCCGCCTTCACCCGGCAGACGGGCGAAGCGCACTGGCATGTTCTTCTGCGCGCCCGCGCCATCGAGAATGGCGCATTCATGATCGCCGCCGGTCAGGGCGGCCTGCACGAGGACGGGCGTGAGACCTATGGTCATTCGCTGATCGTCGATCCGTGGGGCCGTGTGCTGGCCGAGGTCGATGGAAACGAGCCGGGCATCGCCATGGCCGAACTCGACCTTGATGCGGTCGCTGCCGCTCGCGGCAAGATTCCGAACCTCAAGAACGCGCGCGATTTCTCTGTTGCACGCGTTTCCGGCGGCGGGGCGGCGGAGAGGAAAGCTTCATGATCAGTTTCAACCTGATCTGCGAGCACGATCACGCTTTCGAGGCGTGGTTCCGCAACAATGCGGACTTTGACGGGCAGAAGAAGCGCGATCTCGTTTCCTGCCCGCAATGCGGCTCGACCAAGGTTGAAAAGGCCCTGATGGCGCCGGCGGTCTCGACCGGCAAGAAGCGCGACCAGATCGCGCTGGCCATGGGGGAGAAGCAGAAACAGGCGCTGGCGCAGCTCAAGGAGCTTTCCAAAAAGGTGCGCGAGAATGCGGACTATGTCGGCGACAAATTCGCCGAGGAAGCGCGAAAAATCCATTTCGGCGAGACCGAAGCGCGCGGCATCTATGGCGAGGCGACGACCGACGAGGCCAAGGCGCTGGTCGATGAAGGCGTCGAGTTTCTGCCCCTGCCGGTGTTTCCCGAGGAGCAGAACTGAGACCGGCCAGAACTGAGATCGGCCAGAAAATCGGGCGGTCAGGCGCGAGCGCCTGACTGCATTCTGCTCGCAAGAGCCGGGCGCGCGCCGGCGTTTTCCCTGAAGGCTCAGGCAGCCGGCTTCGTGGCCGCCACCATGTAGTTGACATCCATGTCGCGTGAGCGCTGCCAGCGGTCGCCGAGCGGATTGTAGACGACGCCGCTGCGATCGATGATCCGGATGCCCGCCGAGGCGAGGCCCTCTTCCAGTTCGCTCGGGCGCACGAGCTTTTCATACTGGTGCGTGCCGCGCGGCAGCCATCCAAGCACATATTCCGCGCCGATGATCGCCAGGCCCCACGCCTTGAGCGTGCGGTTGATCGTTGCCACGAACATCAGGCCGCCGGGTTTCAGCATTGCGCCGCATTTGGAAAGGAACAGGTCCACATCGGCGACATGCTCGATCACTTCCATGTTGAGGATGATGTCGAATGTCTCGCCGGCGTCGGCAAGCGCCTCTGCCGTGGTGGCGCGATAGTCGATGTCGAGCTTGCCCTGCGCCGCGTGGATCTTGGCCACTTCGATGTTGGTTTCCGAAGCGTCCGCGCCAACCACCTGCGCGCCAAGCCGCGACATGGGTTCGCACAGAAGGCCGCCGCCGCAGCCGATGTCGAGCATGCGCAGGCCGGCAAAAGGTTTGGCTTCATGGGGCTCGCGGCCGAAATGCGCGGCCACATGGTCGCGGATATAGGCAAGGCGCACCGGGTTGAACTTGTGCAGAACGCCCATTTTTCCGGCGGGATTCCACCATTCCGCCGCCAGTGCGGAAAAATGCTCGATTTCACGCGTGTCGATGGTCGTTTGCCGCGCTTCGGACATGGAAAACCCCTCACTGGGTGTTGCTTGGAACCTTGGCCCATGAAGTCGGGCTGACGGGCCTGATTGTCAAGGCGGGAATTGTCTCAGGGGCAAAACCTGCCCGGCGCAACGACCGGGTTCCATTCACCGTCACATTGCTTGCAGATAAGCGATCTTTTGGGTATGGAGACCGCGGCGCAGGGCGGGTTGCCGTTGCTGCGTAATGTTGGCGCTGCCCGTCCGGGCAGCAGGAATTTCCGAGCAAAGGCACTCCGTTCCCATGGCGCGCATCGTGATGAAGTTCGGCGGAACCTCCGTCGCCGATATCGAACGCATCCATAATGTGGCGCGTCACGTCAAACGTGAGGCCGATGCGGGGCATGAGGTCGCCGTCGTGGTTTCGGCCATGGCCGGCAAGACCAATGAACTGGTCGGCTGGGCGCAGTCCATGCCGAAGGCCACGGGTGCTGAATCGCCCTTCTATGACGCGCGCGAATACGACGCCATCGTCGCCTCCGGTGAGCAGATCACCAGCGGGCTTCTGGCCATCGCGCTGCAGTCCATGGGCGTCGATGCGCGCTCCTGGCAGGGCTGGCAGATCCCGATCCGCACCGACAACGCTCACGCCGCCGCCCGCATCGTCGATATCGACGGCAGCGAGATGGTGCGCCGCATGGGCATGGGCCAGGTTGCCGTTGTCGCAGGCTTCCAGGGCATCGGCCCTGACAATCGCATTGCCACGCTGGGGCGCGGCGGTTCTGACACCAGCGCGGTCGCCGTGGCCGCTGCGGTGAAGGCCGACCGTTGCGACATCTACACCGATGTCGACGGCGTCTACACGACCGACCCGCGCATTGAGCCCAAGGCGCGCCGCCTGCCGAAGATCTCGTTCGAGGAAATGCTCGAAATGGCGTCGCTTGGCGCCAAGGTGCTGCAGGTGCGCTCCGTTGAACTGGCGATGGTGCACAAGGTCAGAACCTTCGTAAGATCGTCTTTCGAAGATCCGGATGCGCCGGGCATGGGGAATTTCGAAAACCCGCCCGGTACGCTCATTTGCGATGAGGATGAAATCGTGGAACAGCAAGTCGTCACCGGCATCGCCTACGCCAAGGACGAGGCGCAGATATCGCTTCGTCGCGTCTCCGACCGTCCGGGCGTGTCCGCAGGCATTTTCGGTCCGCTGGCCGAGGCCAACATCAATGTCGACATGATCGTGCAGAACATCTCCGAAGATGGTTCGCGCACGGACATGACCTTCACCGTGCCGTCCGGCGACCTGCAAAAGGCCGTCACGGTGCTGGAGAATGTGCGTGACACGATCGGCTTCGACGCCATCCAGTCTGAAGCCGGACTGGTCAAGGTTTCGGTCATCGGCATTGGCATGCGAAGCCATGCCGGCGTTGCCGCAATCGCCTTCAAGGCCCTGGCCGAGAAGGGGATCAACATCCGCGCGATCACCACTTCAGAGATCAAGATTTCGATCCTGATCGACGGCCCCTATGCCGAATTGGCGGTTCGCACTTTGCATTCTGTCTACGGTCTCGATAAGCAGTAGACAAACAATAACCCGAAATCTGGCTTTTGCTCTGCTCTCTCATGCGGCTAGCATAGGCCAATGGAGAGGGGTTCGATGCGAGATACTGCCGGCGGTCCAAGAGTGCTGTTAAGGCGTTTGCGCGAGCTGATGGCCGATGCGCTTGACCCGCAGAAGCGTCTCGACAAGATCGTTCGTGAAATCGCCCAGAACATGGTGGCCGAGGTTTGCTCGCTCTATGTGCTGCGCGCCGATTCCATGCTGGAGCTTTACGCCACCGAAGGTCTGAACCCGGATGCGGTGCATCTGGCGCAGCTTCGTCTGGGGCAGGGCCTCGTCGGCACGATTGCCGCCAGCGCCCGCCCGCTCAATCTCTCCGACGCCCAAAAACACCCCGCTTTTGCCTATCTGCCGGAGACGGGCGAAGAGATTTATCATTCCTTCCTCGGCGTGCCGGTGCTGCGGGCCGGTCGCACGCTCGGCGTTCTGGTCGTTCAGAACCGCACCATGCGTCATTACCGCGAGGATGAGGTCGAGGCGCTGGAAACGGTGGCCATGGTCATCGCCGAGATGATCGCCACCGGCGATCTGGCGCGGCTGACCCGTCCGGGCATCGAGCTTGATCTGAGCCGCCCCGTCAGCATGACGGGCCTGCCCTTCAACGAGGGCGTCGGGCTTGGCCATGTGATCCTTCATGAGCCGCGCATCGTGGTGACGGCGCTGTTCAACGAGGATAGCGACGAGGAGTTGGTGCGTCTTGAAACGGCGCTCGATTCGCTGCGCCTTTCCATCGACGACATGCTCTCGCGCCGCGATGTGGCGTTTGAGGGTGAACATCGCGCGGTGCTGGAAGCCTATCGCATGTTCGCCAATGACCGGGGTTGGGTGCGCCGCCTGCAGGAGGCGATCAACAACGGCCTGACGGCCGAAGCGGCGGTCGAGAAGGTGCAGAGCGACATGCGCGCGCGCATGATGCACATGACGGACCCCTATCTGCGCGAGCGGATGAGCGATTTCGACGATCTCGCCAACCGGCTTCTGCGCCAGCTGATGGGCCGCGGGCCGGATGCGCTGGCGGAAATTCTGCCCAAGGATGCGATCATCGTCGCCCGTTCCATGGGCGCTGCCGAGCTTCTGGACTATCCGCGCCAGAAACTGCGCGGTCTGGTTCTGGAAGAGGGAGCGCCGACAAGCCATATCGTCATCGTGGCGCGGGCCATCGGCCTGCCGACGGTGGGGCAGGTGAAGGGCGCCGTCTCCATGTCGGAGAATGGCGACGCAATCATCGTCGATGGCGAGGACGGCCAGGTCCATCTGCGCCCGCAGGCCGATGTCGAGGAAGCCTATGCCGAGAAGGTGCGCTTCCGCGCCCGCCGGCAGAAACTCTATCAGGAACTGCGCGACCGCCCGACCGAGACCAGGGACGGTGTTCCCGTCGATCTCATGATGAATGCAGGTCTGGCCGTTGATCTGCCGCAGCTGGCGCAGTCGGGTGCGGCGGGCATCGGCCTGTTCCGCACCGAGCTTCAGTTCATGGTTGCAGCCGCCTTCCCGCGCGTCGAGGCGCAGGAGCGGCTTTACAGCGAAGTGCTCGACGCCGCCGATGGCAAGCCGGTCACGTTCCGCACCATCGATATCGGCGGCGACAAGGTGCTGCCCTATTTCAAGGGCGCGCAGCACGAGGAAAACCCGGCGCTTGGCTGGCGGGCGATTCGCCTGACGCTCGACCGCCCGGGCCTGCTGCGCACGCAGATCCGCGCGCTTTTGAAGGCCGCCGGCGGTCGCGAACTGCGCATGATGCTCCCGATGGTCACCGAGGTGAGCGAGGTGCGGCAGGCGCGCGAGATCATCGACCGCGAGGTGCGGCATCTGTCGCGCTTCGGCTATCTCCTGCCCACGCGCCTGAAGCTTGGCGCGATGATCGAAGTGCCCGCACTGCTCTGGCAGCTTGAAGAGCTGATGCAGGCCGTGGATTTCGTCTCCGTCGGATCAAACGATCTGTTCCAGTTCGTCACCGCGACAGACCGGGGCAACACCCGCATTGCCGACCGTTTCGATCCGCTGAGCGTGCCGTTCCTGCGCATTCTGCGCCAGATCGTGCGCGCCGGCGATCAGTATGGAACGCCGGTCACGCTGTGCGGAGAGCTGGCGGGGCGGCCGATTTCCGCCATGGCGCTGCTCGGCATCGGCTTCCGCTCCATTTCCATGGCGCCGGCGGCCATCGGCCCGGTCAAGGCCATGCTCTGCGAGCTTCCGCTGTCGGATCTTTCGGTTGTTATGGATGAGGCACTTGCCAACCATAGCGCATCCACCGATATTCGCGCGCTGCTTCGCGACTTCGCCCAGAAGCACAATATTGCCCTCTAGAACTGACAGGCTTTCCCGTCGATGACCGACTTGCCGCGCGACCGTATGGATCAGGTTCTCAAACGTTTCGAGCTTATCGAAGCGCAGATGGCGGCTGGCCCGGAGCCGGACGTCTATGTGAAGCTTGCTTCCGAATACTCCGAATTGCAGGAAGTGGCTGCCAAGATCCGCGAGCTGCGTCAGGTCGAAGGTGAGCTGGAAGACCTGAAGTCCATGCTGGACGACCCGGCGACCGACACGGAAATGCGCGAGCTGGCGGAGGCCGACCTCGAAGAGGTGGAGGGCCGCATCGAGACGCTGGGCGAGGAAATGCAGATCCTGCTTCTGCCCAAGGACGAAGCGGACGAGAAGAATGCGATCCTCGAAATTCGCGCCGGCACCGGCGGCGACGAGGCGGCCCTGTTCGCCGGCGACCTGTTTCGCATGTATGAGCGCTATGCATCCGAACGGGGCTGGCGTGTCGAGGTCGCGTCGACAAGCGAGGGCGAGGCTGGCGGCTACAAGGAAATCATCGCCACCGTTTCCGGGCGCGGCGTGTTCTCGCGCCTGAAATTTGAATCGGGCGTGCATCGCGTTCAACGTGTGCCGGCTACGGAGGCGCAGGGGCGCATTCATACTTCCGCCGCCACGGTTGCCGTTCTGCCCGAGGCCGAGGACGTCGACGTCGAAATTCGCAATGAAGACATACGCATCGACACGATGCGTGCTTCGGGTGCGGGCGGCCAGCACGTCAACACCACCGATTCCGCGGTGCGAATCACGCATATTCCAACGGGCATCGTGGTCTTGCAGGCCGAAAAGTCCCAGCACCAGAACCGTGCGCGCGCCATGCAGATCCTGCGGGCGCGCCTGTTCGACATGCAGCGCATGAAGGCCGCGGACGAACGCTCCGAGGCGCGTCGTCTGCAGGTCGGTTCCGGCGACCGTTCGGAACGCATCCGCACCTATAATTTCCCGCAGGGGCGTGTCACCGATCACCGGATCAACCTCACGCTCTACAAGCTGGACCGCGTGATCGAAGGCGATCTGGACGAGATTATCGACGCGCTGATCTCCGATCATCAGGCAAAACTGCTTGCGGAAACCGGGGCGGATGGCTGAGGCGAAGACCCTCGGCGCCCTGCTTTCCCGGGCGCAGGACCGGCTGAAACAGGCGGGCATTGCAGAAGGGGCGCTCGACGCCCGGCTTCTCGTTGAACATGTCACGCAGACGACGCGGCTCGACGCCATGTCGAGACCTGAACGGCCTGTTTCCGATGCGGAAGGCATGGCCGTGGAAGAGGCCATCGCGCAGCGCATTGCAGGCCGGCCCGTACACCGCATTATCGGCCATCGTGAGTTTTACGGGCTGGACCTCAGGCTTTCACCGGAAACGCTGGAGCCACGGCCGGACACCGAAACGCTGGTCGACATGGTCGTGGCGGAAGCGCGTCGACTTGGCGGTGAAGATCGCCCGTGGCGGATCATCGATCTTGGAACCGGCACCGGGGCAATAGCGATTGCGCTGTTGAGCGTTTTGCCTGCGGCCCATGCGGTCGGTGTCGATATTTCGGCCGATGCGCTTGCAACGGCGCGCATCAATGCCGATATGAATGGTTACGGCGGCCGGTTTGAGACCTGTCAGTCTGACTGGTTTGAGGAAATCGACGGACGGTTCGATTTCATTGTCTCCAACCCGCCCTATATTCGAGAAGAGATCTGGCGTGCGCTTGCAGTCGAGGTTCGTGATCACGATCCGCGCAGGGCGCTGGTTGCCGGGGACGATGGTCTTGATGCCTATCGTTTGCTGGCGGCGCAAAGCGGCGCCCATCTGGCGACAGGCGGCATGGTCGCCGTCGAGATCGGATATGACCAGAAGGAAAGCGTTACCGGGCTGTTCGTCGATCAGGGATTCCGCCTTCACAAGGCGGGCCGCGATCTTGCCGGGCATGACCGGGTGCTTGTTTTTGTCGCCGAAACAGCACGTGAACAAACTTGAAAAAAAACTTGGCATCGCAAAAGAATGCCGCTAGGTTCCGGACACCGGATAGGACGAAGCAGACAGCACCGTTATCGATTCGGTTCCCAGGACCGCTGTCATTAAGGGCGTTTTAGCGCCTCTGCTTCATTATGGGGTTTGTCCGGCAACTGACAAGAAGCGGAACAGTATGGCATTGGCGCCCGCGACAAGCGGTGTGACATAGGCCAAGGGGAGATGTGAGACTGCTGGCTTCCCGCCATCGTCCGCGATCTGAAAAGAGTATTGTTTCACACAACCTGTCTCGAACAAGCAGTCTCGAAAACCAAGAGAGTCGAATGAGGCCACAACAGCAGAACAGGCGCATGCGCGGCCGCGGAAACAACAACCGCAAGGGTCCCAATCCGCTGGCGCGCAGCTATGAGAGCAACGGTCCGGACGTGAAGATCCGCGGAACCGCGCAACAGGTGGCGGACAAATACACCACGCTGGCGCGCGACGCGCAGAGCTCCGGTGATCGTGTGATGGCCGAAAACTATCTGCAGCATGCCGAGCATTACAACCGCATCATCGCTGCCGCGCAGGCGCAGCAGCAACAGCAGCAGGCGCGTGACAACCGCGACGATGCTGATGGTGATGACGAGCAGGATGTTGCCGAGGCGAGCAATGGCAACCAGAAGCCGCAGCGCCAGAAGCGCGTGGACGATGGTTCCGGCCCGCAGCCGGAAATCAAGGGTGTTCCCGCAGAACTCGCGCTGAACGGCGGCGAAGGTGCAAACGGCCATGCGGCCGAAGCTGCCGAGCCGGGCGCAGAGGAAGAAAAGCCGAAGCCTGTCCGCCGCACCCGCAAGCCTGCCGCAGCAAAGACGCAGGACGAGGCAGCGGCACCCGAGGGTGAGGAAGGCGAAAAGCCGGTCAAGCGTCCGCGCCGGACGCGCGCCCGCAAGACCGATGACGCCGAGGGTGGCGAAGGCAATGAAGCCGCAGCCCCCGTTGCAGCGGCCGAAGAGGTTGCCGCGCAGGGCTGAACGGCCTGACATTCCAGAGCATTTTGAACGGCGGGGTTTCCCCGCCGTTTTTCGTATGTCCCCATCTTGTTCCTATAGGGATATGTTCCCATATCCCAAACAGTTGGGCTTGCCACACGAGACCGTGATAATCTGATGTCATCACGGTTTATGGGAGCCCGTCGCATTGGTCGTTGTCAGCGCTGCAAAGCAGGCTGGCAGGGAAATGGAGACACTTATGAACTTTGACAAATATTCCGAGCGCGTCCGCGGTTTCATTCAGTCCGCCCAGACCCAGGCGCTCAGCAGCAATCATCAGCAGTTCACGCCCGAGCACCTGCTCAAGGTGCTCGTTGACGATGAGGAAGGCCTGGCTGCTTCCCTGATCGAGCGCGCCGGCGGGCGTGCCAAGGATGTGCGCCTCGGTGTCGAGGCCGCGCTCAAGGCAATGCCGCAGGTGGAAGGCGGCAATGGCCAGCTTTACATGGCGCAGCCGCTGGCCAAGGTTTTCTCGACCGCCGAGGAGCTGGCCAAGAAGGCTGGCGACAGCTTCGTCACCGTGGAGCGACTGCTCACCGCGCTTGCGGTCGAGAAGTCGGCCAAGACCGCCGACATCCTGTCCAAGGCCGGCGTTACACCGACCGCGCTCAATCAGGCCATCAACGATATCCGCAAGGGCCGCACGGCTGACTCGGCCAGCGCCGAGCAGGGTTACGATGCGCTCAAGAAATATGCGCGTGACCTGACGGCCGATGCGCGCGCCGGCAAGCTCGACCCCGTGATCGGTCGTGACGACGAGATCCGCCGCACGATCCAGGTCCTGTCGCGCCGCACCAAGAACAACCCGGTTCTGATCGGCGAGCCCGGCGTTGGCAAGACGGCCATCGCCGAGGGCCTTGCCCTGCGCATCGTCAATGGCGACGTGCCTGAATCGCTTAAAGACAAGCAGCTCATGGCGCTCGACATGGGCTCCCTGATTGCCGGCGCGAAATATCGCGGCGAGTTCGAGGAGCGTCTGAAGGCGGTGCTTTCCGAAGTGACGGCTGCCGACGGCAACATCATCCTGTTCATCGATGAGATGCACACGCTGGTGGGCGCGGGCAAGGCGGACGGCGCGATGGACGCGTCCAACCTTCTGAAGCCGGCTCTGGCCCGTGGCGAACTGCACTGCGTTGGCGCGACGACGCTTGATGAATACCGCAAGCATGTGGAGAAGGACGCCGCTCTGGCGCGTCGTTTCCAGCCGGTTTTCGTCAGCGAGCCGACCGTCGAGGACACGGTTTCGATCCTGCGCGGTCTGAAGGAGAAGTATGAGCAGCATCACAAGGTGCGGGTCTCCGACTCGGCGCTGGTGGCCGCTGCGACGCTCTCCAACCGGTACATCACCGACCGCTTCCTGCCCGACAAGGCCATCGATCTGGTGGACGAGGCATCCTCGCGCCTGCGCATGCAGGTGGACTCAAAGCCCGAGGAGCTGGACGAGATCGACCGCCGCGTCATGCAGCTCAAGATCGAGCGCGAAGCGCTGAAGGCCGAGAAGGACGAGGCTTCCAGAGACCGTCTGGTCAAGCTCGAGAAGGAGCTGACCGATCTCGAGGAAGAATCGGCGCGCCTCACCAGCCGTTGGGCTGCCGAGAAGGACAAGCTCGGTCTGGCCGCCGACCTGAAGAAGCAGCTTGATGAAGCCCGCAACGAACTGGCCATTGCCCAGCGCAAGGGTGAGTTCCAGCGCGCCGGCGAACTGGCCTATGGCCAGATCCCCGAGCTTGAGAAAAAGCTGGCCGAAGCAGAGGCCCAGAGCGAAGAGGAAAGCGCTTCCGGCATGGTCGAAGAGACCGTCAAACCGGATCACGTGGCCCATATCGTCTCGCGCTGGACCGGTATTCCGGTCGACAAGATGCTGGAAGGCGAGCGTGAGAAGCTGCTGCGCATGGAAGACGAGATCGCCAAACGGGTCGTCGGCCAGGGCGAGGCGGTTCAGTCCGTCTCCAAGGCCGTGCGCCGTGCGCGCGCCGGTCTTCAGGACCCCAACCGGCCAATCGGCTCCTTCATGTTCCTCGGCCCGACAGGCGTCGGCAAGACGGAGCTGACCAAGGCGCTCGCCAGCTTCCTGTTCGATGACGAGCAGGCGATGGTGCGCATTGACATGTCGGAATTCATGGAGAAGCACTCCGTGGCCCGGCTCATCGGCGCGCCTCCCGGCTATGTCGGCTATGAGGAAGGTGGTGTTCTGACCGAGGCGGTTCGCCGCCGGCCCTATCAGGTGATCCTGTTCGACGAGGTCGAGAAGGCGCATCCGGACGTGTTCAACGTGCTCCTTCAGGTTCTCGATGACGGACGCCTGACGGACGGTCAGGGCCGCACGGTCGACTTCCGCAACACGCTGATCATCATGACGTCGAACCTGGGCGCCGAGTATCTCGTCAACCTTGGCGAGAACGAGGATGTCGACAAGGTTCGCACCGAGGTGATGGATGTCGTGAAGGCATCGTTCCGGCCCGAGTTCCTGAACCGGATCGACGAGGTTATCCTGTTCCACCGGCTGCGCCGGCAGGATATGGGCAAGATCGTCGAAATCCAGCTTCAGCGGCTTGAGCGTCTGCTTGCCGATCGCAAGATCACGCTCGACCTCGATAAGGATGCGGTCGAGTGGCTGGCCGAGAAGGGTTACGACCCGGCCTATGGCGCGCGCCCGCTGAAACGGGTGATGCAGAAGGAGTTGCAGGACCCGCTGGCGGAGAAGATCCTCCAGGGTGAGATCTTTGACAACTCCACGGTCAAGATCACGGCCGGCTCTGACAGGCTGAACTTCCGGCCGAGCCGGGCAACGAATGCAGATCAGGCCGAAAAAGCGGCCTGATTCCAAAACACGAGGGGAGGGCGGATGCAGCTCGATCACTACAACGCAGTTTGTTCCGCCCTTCCACACGCCACCCACGTTGTTCAATGGGGTGGTGCGCATGTCTGGAAGGTGGGCGGCAAGGTTTTCGCCATCGGCAGCGCGGCTGACGGCGGAGATGTTGCCGTCTCCTTCAAATGCTCCGAGATGGCCTTCGACATATTGAAGGAGCAGCCGGGCCTGCGGCCCGCCCCCTATCTCGCTTCGCGCGGCATGAAGTGGATCCAGCGCCAGAACGCGGAAAGCATGGATGACGCCGCCCTTCAGGACTATCTGGCCGAAAGCCACCGGATCGTCGCATCGGGTCTGACACGCAGGCTGCAGCGCGAACTGGGCCTCTCCGCCACCTGATTAGCGACGCGAAAAGTTCAAAGACTGGCCATTTTCACGTCCGGTTCATCTCCTATGGTAAATAGTTCGTCAAATGGGCGAATCGCTGGCGGGTGATCAGCCTATCCGTGTGGGACCAGACGAGGGGCTAAAGACGTGAAACTGCAATTGCTGACCGCATTATGTCTGGCAATGGGGCCGACGGCAGCCATGGCCGCCATGCCGGAGAGCGAAGACCGGCGAAACGGTTTCGTGTTGCAGCGGGGCAATGATCAGACTGCTGGCCGGGGCATGACGGCCGAGACATCGACCCAGGCGCCGGTACAACTCGCCCAGAATTACGACTTTGACGTCTATATCGATCAATATGGCCGCGAGATCATCGTCGACGCCTATACCGGCGAGGTGGTGGAGATCAGGCCTGCCGCGCGCGGAAACCAGCGCCCTGCGCGCCGTCCGGCGCGGCCGCGCGAGTTCGACGGGGATGTTTATGACTTCTCCGACCCGCGCGATGTCGACCGTTACCGTCGCGACCGGGGCAGGGCGAACCGTGCTCCCGTCGAACGCCAGCCCGATCCCTATTACGACCGCTCCTATGGTGAAGCGCCGCGCTACAACGACCGCAACATCTATCCGGAAGCGCCGAATTACGGGCGCGGTTCCATCGACCGCGCACCTCTGCAGCCCCCGAATTCACGTGACAGCATGGCCGGCATCCCCGGCGAAGAGCCGCGCTTTGAACCGGGAACGGGCAACGCGTCCGGCACGCCGACCCTGCCGGGAGATGCGGCTGTCGTTCTGCCGCGCGGCGTGAGCGAGGATGTCACGCGCTTTCAGGTTCTGCTCGACCGCGCGGGCGCGTCTCCGGGCGTCATCGATGGCCGGACCGGCGACAATGTGAACAAGGCGATCCGCGCCTATCGCGATATCACCGGCCAGACGCTCAGAACCTATGACAATGAATGGGTGAAGGCGGAGCTGGAGCGCACCGGTGGTCCGGCTTTCAAGGAATACACCATCACCGCCAAGGATGTGGCCGGTCCCTATATCGCGTCGGTTCCGGCCGATTACAGCCAGAAGGCTGCGCTCGGCGCACTGTCCTACACCTCGGTTGTCGAGGCGCTGGCCGAGCGCTTCCATATGGACGAGAAATATCTCGTTGCGCTCAATCCGGATGCGAATTTCAACCGGCCCGGTACGGTTATCAAGGTGATCAACACCGGCAAGCCGAAGAAAACCGAAGTCGTGCGGATCGTTGCCGACAAGGGCGCGCGCCAGGTGCGCGGTTACAGCGCCGACGGAAAGCTGGTCGCCGCCTATCCGGCCACCATCGGTTCGGCGAGCACGCCGTCGCCGAGCGGCACGCACACGGTCACGCGCATCGCGCTCAACCCCGAATACACCTACAATCCGAAGGTCAATTTCAAACAGGGCAACAATGACAAGGTTCTGACCATCCCGCCTGGCCCCAATGGCCCCGTCGGAACGGTCTGGATCGCGCTGTCAAAGCCGACCTACGGCATTCATGGAACGCCCAATCCCTCGAAGATTGGCAAGACGGCCTCCCATGGCTGCATCCGGTTGACCAACTGGGATGCAGAGGAACTGGCCAAGCGCGTGAAGCGCGGCGTTTCGGTGGAGTTCGTGGATTAAGCTTTCCGCAGCCATCCGGCACTGCCCGATGGATATTACCGGTCTGCCGTTTCAGGGAAATGGCAGACCGCTCGCAACTTTTTGTTTCCTGTGAAGCTTGCTGTCAGGCAATCCTGCCTGACAGCAAATGACTCAGCTGCCCGATGCAGCAACGGAAAGCGGTGTCTCGTCGTTTTCCTGAAGCAGTTCGTCAATGCGGCTGCGCTCGCGCTCGAATGCCAGCAGATCCTTGCCCTTCAGCGCCCGGTTGTCGGGCAGGCGGACGCGCATCGGATCCACTTTCGTGCCATTGACGATCATTTCGTAGTGCAGATGGTTGCCGGTTACGAGACCGGTCGCGCCGACATAGCCGATCACTTGACCCTGACGAATACGCGCGCCCGTCGTCACACCTTTCGCGATGCCGCTCTGGTGATTGTAGGAGGTTTTGAAGCCATTGTTGTGGCGGATGATCGTCTGGCGGCCGTAACCGCCGGCCCAGCCGGCCTTTTCGACCACGCCGTCGCCGGCCGCGATGATCGGTGTGCCGCGCGGGGCGGCCCAGTCGACGCCGGTGTGCATCTTGCTGTAGCCGAGAACCGGGTGACGGCGCATGCCGAAGCCCGAGGTGAACCGCCCGTTGGGCACCGGATTGCGGATCATGAAGCGTTTCGAGCTGCGGCCTTCCTCGTCGAAATAGTCGACCGTGCCGTCATCGAACTGGAACCGGTAGAAAGTGCGGGTCGCGCCGCCGAAACTCGCCTTTACATAAAGAAGCTCCGACTGGTCCGTCGCATTCTTGTCCGCATCGGGTGCGGAGAAGAAGACTTCAAGCTGGTCGGCCGGCGAAAGCCGCGACTGGAAATCGACATCGGCCGAAAGCAGCTTCACCAGCCGCTTTGTCATGTCCGGGGTCAGGCCGTAGGCATAGGAGGCACGGTAGATGCCGTCATAAACCCGCGGCAGATCGGAGCGTGGCATGCGGCGCGGCGCGGTCGGATGATCGAACGCCGCCAGAAGGACCGGATTCATCTCCGGTTCCTGCGCTGGCACATATTGGTCGCGGTCATCGAGCGCGATCGTCACGATGTGCTTCTTGCCTTCATAGATGCTGGTGCGAACCACGCGGCTTTTCACGCCGTGCGTTTCAATGCCCACGCGCAGCAATGTGCCGGCCTTCAGTTCCGTCGCATTGAGCAGCTTGGTGATCGCCTCGACCATGCCGTCGACATCTTCACCCTTGTAGCCGGACTGGGTGAAGACCTCGGCCACGGCCCGCTCTGTGCGGAAGGGAATGAGGTCTTCGGCAAATTCGGGTGTCGTTTCGCGACCGCTGCGCGCAGCGACCGAGACATTCTCGGGGATGATGCGCGCGCTGAAGGCGGCCAGCGCCTGGGTGGAAAGCGTGTCGCCGAAGCGCTGCGGATCCACATAATGAAGAGAGGCCACCTGAACGTCGCCATCGGTCAGGATCGCGCCCGTGTTGCGCACGGCCACTTCAACTTCTTCCGTGCTCAGGCTGCGGGCCGAGGAGAAGTCGGAAGACCAGAGCGGAAAGTCGCCGCTCTTGAGGCTCACTTCGCTCTCCACCTTCGCACCATATATAAGGCCCGTGCGGGCGGTGCTGGTCGCGCCGTCTTCTGCAAAGACCGCGAGCGGGTCGAAGGGCGGATAATCCTTGTCTGTCGTATGGCTGGCGGTCAGCGCCATTTTCGCATGAACAAAGGGCAGCGTGCGGATCAGATCCGTGTCGCCGCTGCGCATGACGGTGGAGACTTCCATCATGCGGCGATCCTCGCCGCGGCTGATCGTATGGGGGGTGACAAGACGGCCGGTCTTCGCGGCTTCGCCAACCGGGTCTGCGATTTCTCCCAGAAGGGCGATTTCCGGCGGAGTGGCCAGCTGCTGGCGGCCGTCGAGGGCGGCCGAAAGCGCAACACCCATCAGAACGGTAGAGGTCACGCCTGTA